>NZ_JANIKD010000015.1 GCF_024580955.1 Corynebacterium sp. 122RC1
CGTCTGCACTCGTCGATCGGTGACGTTCCCCCGATCGAATACGAGCAGGACTACGAGGAATTCAACACCACCCGAAAAGCCCAGTAAGGCTTTTACCTGTAGTCTCCGAAAAACTCAGGCCGATTCAAAGTCGATAGGACGCGTTTTTCCCCAAATCCCGGTCCCCTATCGACCAACGCGCCGTCCTATCGACTTTAAGCCATCGACCAACGCCCAAAACGCCCCTGCGAACCGGGCCAAACCCCTGAGCACGGACACACAGCTTCGGCATGCGCCCACTTGCGCTTTGCTCACCCCGGGTAAACAATGGCCAGCATGGAAGATCCGGCCGTTGCTATGGCGCATGCCTCTGCGCTGCGCTCGATTGCGCGTGTGGTGGAGGAAAAGGTGGACCCAACGCCTGCCGACGTCGCCAAGGCCCGCATCACCGAGCAAGTAGCGCGAGGCAATGTGCTGGTGCTTTCTGGGGCGGGGGTATCCACTGACTCAGGCATCCCGGATTACCGTGGTCCGCGCGGTTCGCTTTCGCGGCATCGGCCGATGACCTACCAGGAGTTTCGCCACGATCCGGCGGCGTTGCACCGCTATTGGGCACGCAGCTTCGTCGGTTGGCGTCACATGGATGCCGCTGCCCCGAACCGTGTGCATGAGCTGTTTGCCAAGTGGGAGGTAAATGGCCTGGTCAGCGGGGTTGTTACACAGAATGTCGATGGGTTGCATCAAGCCGCCGGGTCCCGCAACGTGGTAGCGCTCCACGGCGATCTGGCTACCGTGGTGTGCTTGAATTGCGGGCGGAGGGAGGATCGGCACGCGTTTGATGCACGCCTGGAAGCGGTTAATCCTGGCTACCTCGAGTCGATTCGCGTTGAAGCGGACATGGTGAACCCGGACGGCGACGTGACCTTGAACGAATCCGACGTCTTCCGATTCAACCTTCTCGGTTGCCTCAGCTGCGGCTCACCCCTGCTCAAACCCGACGTGGTCTACTTTGGCGAGCCAGTGCCAGCCGCACGCAAAGCCCAGGTAGCGGAATTGCTAGAACAATCGCAATCCGTGTTGGTGGCGGGCAGTTCGTTGGCGGTGATGAGCGGCATGCGCATCGTATTGGATGCGATAAAGCAGGGCAAAGAGGTTGCGGTGATCAACGGAGGGCCAGGGCGTGCCGACGATCGCGTGGGCACCGTGTGGCGCACCCAGCTTCGCCCAGCGCTCGAAGCCATCGACGCGCAACTGTAGCGCTTCGACGCGCCCTTGCGCCTGCCCGAAGGCCGACGCTCCGACGCCCTGAAGCCTGCCGCAGTAGACCGAGCGAGGCCTGGTATCCGTGCCGTACCGGGGGAGTACCTTTGGTTGGGTTAGCGGTTCCTATGGGTGAGCTGAGGGTGGGATTTGTACATTAAAAAGGGTGGGATTTGTACATTAAAAAGGGTGTTATTTGCCCATTAGCGCATCTAGATAGCCATTTTTAAGTATGCTGCAAAGTGTGTCTGGAATCTACGTGCGTCGAGTGATAGATGACTTGCTTGATAACTACATTGAGCACCTCCCTGCAATTGCCATTGAAGGGCCAAAAGGTGTTGGCAAGACGGCAACGGCTTTACAGCGGGCTGCTGCCGATTTTCGCCTTGATAACCCTGGCGTCAAAGAACTACTGGAGGCAAGGCCGGAACTCATCAGTGAGAGCGAAGGGACGCTGCTGCTGGATGAATTGCAGCGATATACCCCCTCATGGGATTTGGTGCGGCGCGCTGTAGATGATGGGGCAAAGCCTGGCTCGTACCTTCTCACAGGTAGTGCGTTTCCACCGTTGGGAAGCCAAATCCATTCAGGTGCGGCGCGCATCGATACAATTCGGATGCGGCCGTTTGCCGTCCAAGAACGATCCATCGCCCAACGGTTGGTCGGCTTGATTGATTTCTTTTCTGGCAACACGGATTCAGTGCAAGCCCAAGAAATCGATGCCTCTATCGAGGATTATGCAACCGAGGTCTGCAGATCAGGACTGCCAGGGATCATGGACCTGCCGGAAATGCTCCGCACCCGGAGGCTGGATTCTTATATTCAGTTGCTTGCGACCCATGAATTTCCACAGCTGGGTCTCAATGTGCGCAACCCAGGCGCGCTAACCCGCTGGTTGCGGGCATACGCAATGGCGACCTCTCAAACAACCAGCTACACGGAGATTCTGGATTCTGCCACCCCTGGTGAGTCGGAGAAGCCTTCGCGCGGAGCTGCAGAGGCGTACCGCAACCTGCTCGAGCAGCTCATGATTTTGGAACCACTTCCGGCTTGGTCACCTGTGCAGGCAAAGTTTCCAAGGACCATAAAATCCCCGAAACACCATCTCTGCGATCCAGCGTTGGCCGCCCGCCTCCTTGGCGAAAATCCGCGCAGCCTGCTGAGTGGGGATCCAAAGCAAGCGCAATTGTTTGCGCAACTATTTGAATCCTTAGTGGTGCTGAGCGTACGAGTGGCTGCTGAAGCGCTCAATGCCAAGTGTTGGCACCTGCGCACGCAAAAGGGAGACAGGGAAGTAGACGTCGTTGTGGAAGATGAAAACCAGCGGATTGTCGGCATCGAGGTGAAGGTCTCTCCTGTGGTCAAAGATGACGACGTGAAGCACCTGCTCTGGCTGAAGGAAACAATTGGGCCAAAGTTCGCGGCTGGGGTAGTAGTGCACGCCGGGAAGCAGTTGTATCGTCGAGCCGATGGCATTTGGGTGGTTCCGCTCGCGGCGTTGCATTAGCGTCGCCGTACCCCTGGTACGAGGCCGCGGAGCCGCCACCGGGCGGGATCCACGCAGCACCATTAAGCTCGAGGAGAAAGTGAACGCGCGGGGTGAGGGAGGAATCATGGACGTTGGAACCGCAGTAGAACGATTGGTGGAGATCTACGAGGAATCCACCCAGATCGCCCGCGAGGTCTTTGAGAACGGCGACTACGCGCGCTACGCCGAGGTGGTCTACCCAAAGTTGATCGTTACGGTGAAAAGCTGGCACCCCATCGACCGCACCCAGGCCTACGGCTATGTGGATGAGGCCGGCGTCTACTCGGCGGTGCTTTCCCGCCCCAAGCTGATGCGCCAGTACCTCTTCTCCCAACTTGAGCGCCTGAGCAGCAACTATGACTGTGAAATTGAGGTTGTGCGCTCGGATGTGCGCATCCCGCCGGAATACATTGATGGCATTGAGGGCCTCACCGAGGCGCGCCGGGCAGGTGATACGGGCGAGTTCGTGCCCAGGCCCACGCTCGACGACGTGGACGACGCCATCATCGACGGCGACTGGGAAGCCTTCCACGGCCCCGAAAAACCCCTCTTCCACTTCACTCCACAGCGCTTCGACATCGCCTGCGCTCGCATCAGCCATTACACCGGCATCGCTCCCGACTCAGTCCAGCGCTACATCCTGTTCACCAACTACGCTATGCACACTCGCGAGTTCCTCCGCTTCGCTCTCGCCGAGCTGTCCCGCGAAGGCTCCAGGTATCAGGGACTCATGCTTTCCGACGGCCACCGCATTGACCGCAACGCCGCATCGGCAGCAGACGCGATTGACCTCACAACCGGCCACCAGATGCCGCGTTTGGATCTGTTGGCAGAGGACAACATGGGGATCACCATGATCAACATTGGTGTTGGCCCTTCGAACGCGAAAACTATCACTGACTGCCTGGCGGTGCTTCGCCCGGAGGCGTGGGTGATGATTGGCCACTGCGCGGGCTTGGACGGACGCATGCGAATCGGCGATCTCATCCTGGGCAACGCCTACCAGCGGGAAGACCACCTCCTGGATGGGCACATCCCCCTGGAGCTGCCGATTCCTGCCGTGCCCGAAGTGCAAAAGGCGCTGGAGAAGTCCGTGCGCACCATCTACGGCGAGGACCTGCAGCTCATGCGCACCGGCACGGTGCTCTCCACCGATGACCGGAACTGGGAATGGCACACCCCGAAGAAACTCTGGGAGTTACTGCGCGGTTCCACCGCCGCTGCGTGTGACATGGAATCGGCAACCCTCGCTGCCAACGGATATCGCTATCGCATTCCATACGGTACCTTGCTGAGCGTGTCTGACCTGCCGCTGCACGCGGTCCCTAAGCTCCCGGCAGCGGCGCAAACCTTTTATGCCAATTCAAAGGAAGCGCATGTGATGTGTGCGGTACGAGCGGTGGAGGAACTGGCCCTCGACCCGGAAAAGCTGCGCACCAGGAAGTTGCGCCGCACCATCGGCGAGGTACCCTTCCGCTAGAAACGCCTATGTTTCACGTGAAACATTGATTTTTCTGCGTGGCTAGAAGGCAACACTGCCTTCGATCAGCTTCTGGCAACGACCCCCGATCCAATACTCACCATCTTCACTGCTCACCCGCACTTCACCCCGGCGTCCCACCATGGTCCCCTGGCGCACAGTCATGGTGTCAGGAAGCCGGCCTGTGCCGCCCAACCACTTCGCAAAACCAGCGTTCAATGAGCCCGTCACCGGGTCTTCCCCGAGGCCGGGGATAAGCGCACGGACTTCGGCATCGAACGCCTCATCTTGAGCAAAGGAGAATAGGCCAATTCCCGTGCCCGCCACCTCGGCCAACAGGCCGTAATCCGGCTTCACCGTGCGCAGGGTATCCACGCCGTCAAGAAGGATGCCTAAGAACTTTGGACCGTTGACGAGCCAGTGGGCATCGTGCACCTGCGAACGATGAAGCCCTAGTCCACGCAGTGCTTGCCGAAGCTCGTCCGCCGTAGGATCCCGCTCTTCAATGAGTTCGGGGGCTTTGAACGCAAATACAGGTTCTTCATTGGCGGAATCAACGCGGACTTCTACCAGCCCGATTTCACATTCTTGAACAAGACGCTCGGCGTTGATACCCGTCTCTTGCTGGTGTGCGTATGCGGACCCAAGGGTGGGGTGTCCTGCGAAGGGCAGTTCTTCATGCGGTGTAAAGATCCGCACCCGATAGTCCGCGTCTGGGTGCGTGGGGTTCAAGAGGAATGTTGTTTCGCTGAGGTTGGTCCAGTTGGCAAAAGACTGCATCTGTTCATCGCTCAATCCATCGGCGTTGTGCACAACGGCTAGCGGATTACCGGTACAGGGGCCAGTGTGAAACACATCAACTTGGGAAAACCTGAGGCGCATAGTGGCAATGGTAGCCCTGTGACCGGCGGTGGGAGCGGTGGACGTCGGTACGAAAAAAGGCACCGCGAGTGGGTGCCTTCTTCCTGTTGCTGTTATACGCGAACGGAGGTGCGCTCGCTTACTGTGGCTACCTCGGCGGATTCATCCAAGGGGCGTTCGTTGGCCTCCCACACTGAGGCGTCCCAAATACCTGCGCGCTTTGCCACGATCAGGGCACTGAGCGACTGGCCGGTGACGTTCACGGCGGTGCGGCCCATGTCGATGATTGGCTCGATGGCAAGTAGCAGGCCTACACCCGCGAGTGGCAAACCAAGGGTGGAAAGCGTGAGCGTGAGCATCACGGTTGCGCCAGTAGTACCGGCTGTTGCTGCGGAGCCGATCACGGAAACGAAGATGATCAGCAGGTAGTGGGTGAAACTGAGGTCGATTCCGTAGAACTGTGCAACGAAGATCGCGGCGATCGCGGGGTACACCGCTGCGCAGCCATCCATCTTGGTGGTTGCACCGAGCGGGATGGCAAAGGAAGCGTATTCACGTGGAACACCCATGGATTCCGTGACGCGCTGGTTCACCGGCATGACGCCCATGGAGGAGCGGGTCACGAAGCCCAGGGAGGTCACTGGCCAAACGCGCTTGTAGAAACCAAGCACTGGGATCTTGTGTGCGGCGAGCACGGCGGGGTAGATGAGGCCAACCACAATCGCGAGGCCAACGTAAATAGCGAGCACAAACTTGCCCAAGCTGCCCAAAGCCTCCCAACCATAGGTGGAAACGGCGCGGCCGATGAGCGCTGCAGTGCCGATTGGGGCCAGGCGGATGATCCACCACAGGATCACCTGCACCACCTTCAAAACAGATTCGGCGAAAGTGATGAACGGCTCGGCGGACTTGCCGGCCTTGACCGCCGCGATGCCGAGAGCAAAGGCGATCACCAGCAGTTGCAGCACGTTGAAGCTCAAGGAGATGCTGCCGCTCTGGCTGGTGGAAGCTCCGAGACCCAAAATGTTTTGGGGCACGATCGAGTTGATGAAGCCCAGCCAAGAACCAGTGGTGGAGGGCTCCGCTGCGGTGGATGGGTCGATGCTGGTGTTCTCACCTGGGCGCATCACGAGCGCCACCACGATGCCGGCGATCACGGAGAAGAACGCCGTGATTGCGAACCACACCAGGGTGCTCACAGCAAGCTTTGCTGCGCCAGTGACCTTGCGCAGGTTGGCAACGGAAGTAATCACCGCGGCGAGGATCAGCGGCGGGATCATCACTTTCAGCAATTGGACATAGGTGGAACCAACCCAGCTCAGGATGTTCGTGAGCCAGCTTGTCTCCTCGGCGGTGTCGAGGCTCCGGGCGATCAAGCCCAGGATGAGACCCACGATGAGGCCCAGCGTCACTTGCGCGCCGAAGCCGGTGGCCCAGCCAGGCAGGCGCCTCGTGGTGGAGGTGTTGGTGGACATGTTGCTCCTTGTTCATGAGGATGCAAACAATTGCAAGACCGATCAGTCTATTTTGCCCTTGTTTGCCTTATTGTTGTTCGGCCAATTAAACACCAAGGTCAAGGAATTATTCAACTCTGGTGGTGCGGATAACATAGACCAGTTTGTCTAGAAATGTTCATGAGTGGTGCAACAAGGATGCCGCAGGGCTTATTCCCATGCGCGTGAGCTGACAACATCGCCAAAAAATTAGGGTTCCCTAAGCCCTGGGGTGATAGCGTTTCCAACGTTTGCAGAACTTGAAAGGACCCCAATGAAACTTCGTACCGGCGCACTGGCGGCCGCCCTCGCCTTGAGCTTGGCAGCCTGCACCACCGATGCTCCCCAAGAACCTGCCGCCGCGGGAACGTCGGCAAGCGATGCCTCTTTCCAGCCCGTGACCATCGAGCATGTGTACGGCGAGACCACCATTACCGAACAGCCGGAGCGCATTGCGACTGTGGCTTGGGCGAACCACGAGGTGCCGCTGGCGCTTGGCGTAGTGCCGGTGGGCATGGCCAAGGTGACCTGGGGCGATGACGATTCCGACGGCTTGCTGCCCTGGGTTTCCGAAAAGCTCGAAGAGCTCGGCGCGGGCGAGGTAGCGCTGTTTGATGAGACCGACTCCATCGACTTTGAGGCCGTTGCCGCCACCGAGCCAGACGTGATTTTTGCTTCCTACTCCGGCATCACGCAGGAGGACTACGATCAGTTGAGCAAGATCGCCCCGACCATCGCCTACCCAGAGCAAGCCTGGTCCACGCCGCTGGCGGAAAACATTGAGATCATCTCTCAGGCAATGGGCAAGGAAGCGGAAGGCAAGGCCCTGGTTGAGGACCTCAATGCCCAGGTTGCCAGCGCTTTTGCCGCGCACCCGGAGTTTGAAGGCACCAACGTGCTGTTCACGGCATTCGGCGGGGAGAGCGACCTTTCCAAGATCGGCTTCTACACCACCGCCGATCCACGCGCGGGCTTTCTCCAGCAGGCGGGCTTCGGCGTGCCCAAGACCGTGGCGCAGTACAGCGAAACCTCTGAATCCTTCTGGGAAGAGGTCTCCGCGGAGCAGCCAGAGCTGTTCGATGACGTGGATTTGATCGTGACCTACGGCTCCGATGACCCCGCCGAAAACGAAGCCCTGCTGAAGAAGCTGCAGGAAGACCCACTGTGGAGCAAGATCCCAGCCATCGCAGAGGGCAACGTGGCGTTCCTGGGCAATGGCCCGCTCGCAGCAAGCACCAACCCAACCCCACTTTCCATCCCGTGGGGCATCAATGACTACTTTGACCAGCTTGCAGAAGCGCTCAACTAGTCCCGGGCTGGGGGCGAAGCAGGCGGTCCTGCTCGTCGGGTTGCTGCTCATGCTGGCAGCGGCGCTGGCCTCGCTGATGTTCGGTGCGCGCTCAGTGCCGCCGGAAGCAGTGTGGCAGGCGCTCAGCGGACACGGCGAGACCACGGACCAAGCCGCAGTGCTCACGCGCATCCCGCGCACACTTGCCGCGCTGCTGGTGGGCGCGGCACTCGCCGTATCTGGGCTCGGAATGCAGGCCGTGACGCGCAACCCGCTGGCAGAGCCCGGAATTTTCGGCGTGCTCGCCGGCGCGAGCCTATTCGTGGTGGTGGGGATAGCCTTCTTTGACCTTTCCGGCACGCTCACCACAATGCTCGTTGCGATCTGCGGCTCAACCACAGCCGCCCTGTTTGTCTACGCGGTTGGTTCCATCGGCGGCGCCACACCGTTAAAGCTCGCGCTCGCAGGTGCAGCAACCGCCGCGGCCTTGAGTTCCATGGTCAGCGCCGTATTGCTGCCCAGAGTAGAGGTGATGGATGTGTTCCGCTTCTGGCAGATTGGCAGTGTAGGCGGCACCTCATGGGAACAACTGCGTTGGGCTGCACCTGCTGTCGCCGTGGGCATGGTCCTTGCGGCGGCGACGGTGATGGGCATGAACCTCCTCGCGCTTGGCGACGACCTGGCGGCAGGGCTCGGCGCGAGCGTGAGCGCGCAGCGCGCCCTCATCGCGGCCTCTGCTGTGATCCTGGCCGGTGCTGCTACCAGTGTGGCTGGGCCCGTGGCGTTTGTGGGGCTGATCGTTCCCCACGTGCTACGTCTGCTGATGGGGATTGATCATCGCTGGCTGCTGCCCGCATGTGCACTCTACGGGGCGGCGTTGCTCGCAGCTGCCGACGTGGTAGGACGCCTCGTGGCAAGACCCGAGGAAGTGGCTGTAGGTGTGCTGCTCCCGCTGATCGGTGCTCCGGTATTTATTTGGATTGTGCGGCGTCAAAGGGTGCGTGAGCTGTGACTCTTCGGAATCTTCGATCATTGCAGGCGGCGGCTGTGCGAAGGAACGTCAGCATCGTCGGTACGCTTCTGCTCCTGCTATTGGTGTGCTTAGCGGCTTCGTTGATGGTTGGCGAGCGCACCTACTCCCTCATGGAAGTGCTGCGGGTGCTTGCTGGTGAGCAGGTGAAATCAGCCAGCTATGCGGTGGGGGAGCTGCGGCTACCTCGCGCAATCCTTGCTGTTGTAGGCGGCAGTTGCTTTGGTATTGCGGGGCTGACGTTTCAGACGCTGCTGCGGAATCAATTGGCCTCGCCGGACATCGTGGGTATTTCCTCAGGCGCCAGCGCGTTTGGCGTGGTGGCTTTGGTGACGTTTGGTGCGGGCCAGACCGCCACTTCTCTTGCGGCGCTCGCGGGGGCTCTCATCACCGCGGCGGCGATTTACCTGCTCGCCATACGCGGCACCTTCTCTGGTACGCGGCTGATCCTCATCGGCATTGGTATTTCTTCCATGCTCATGAGCGTGGTGACCTACGTGCTTTCCCAGGCCGCGGCGTGGGATTTGGCTGCGGCTTCACGCTGGCTTACCGGCTCGATCAACGGTGCCTCATGGGATCGCGTGCTACCACTGGTGGCCACCTGGGCGGTGGGTGTGCCGGTGTTGCTGCTCGCGCGCCGTGAGTTGGCCATGCTGCAGCTCGGGCAGGATCTAGCGGCGGGCCTTGGCGTGCACACGGGCCGAGCACGGGTGGTGTTGATCGCGGCCTCCGTGACGTTGATTGCTGCTGCAACTGCCGCGTGCGGCCCGGTGAGTTTTGTGGCTTTCATGTCTGGACCCATTGCCATGCGTCTGGGAAGGCGGTGGCCGATGCTCACCGCTGCGTTGGTGGGCGCGCTGATTATGCTGCTCGCTGACTTTGCTGGCCAGCATCTTTTGGGTACGCGCTACCCGGTGGGTGTGGTCACAGGCATGCTTGGCGCACCATTTTTGCTGTACTTGCTTGTCCGTGCTCAGAAAGGGGCGGCATAAATGAATCAAGGTTTGGCGGCGCACAAGGTCACGCTTGCCTATGAGCAACGCGTGATAGCTCGCGACCTCAGCGTGGCGATCCCCGAAGGGGAGATCACCTCCATTATCGGGCCCAATGGCTGCGGGAAATCCACGTTGCTGCGGGCGCTATCCGGACTGCTGGAGCCAACGGAGGGCGAGGTCACGTTTGGTGGCGTGCCCTTGAAGCGTATTCCAAGGAAGCGTTTTGCAACCCAGGTGGGCCTATTGCCGCAGACTCCAATTGCACCTGCAGGGATTACCGTTGCCGATCTTGTGGGCCGCGGGCGTTATCCGCACCAGGGGATGTTCGGGCGCTGGGCGCAAGAGGATTACGAGGCCGTGGCGCACGCACTGGAGGTGACGCAGCTCAGCGGGCTTGCTGAGCGTGTGGTTGATGAACTTTCAGGTGGGCAGCGCCAACGCGTGTGGGTGGCCATGGCATTGGCGCAGCGTGCGGGCACGTTGCTGTTGGATGAGCCCACCACCTATTTGGATGTGGCAAACCAGCTCGAGGTGCTGGATCTACTCGTTGAGCTGGAGGGCACCACGATTGCCATGGTGCTGCATGATATGAACCTGGCTGCCCGCTACAGCAGCCACATCATCGCTATGAAAAACGGTGCGATCGTTGCCCAAGGCTCGCCCGAAGCGGTGGTCACGGAGGCCATCATGGGGGAAGTGTTTGGTATTCGTTGCCGTGTTGAAATAGATCCTGTGACCGCTTCGCCGGTTGTTCACCCTTATGGAAGGCATCATGTATCTCCCAATGCTCGCTGAAGTCCGAGAAGTTGAATCTCTGAGTCCACACCTTGTCCGCGTTGTGTTCGGCGGTGAAGCTTTGCAGCAGTGCACGCCCGCTGACCCGGTGTTTGACCAGCGGATTAAGTTCATCTTTGGCCTGGACCCCCGCACGGATCTGGGTGCGGACTGGTACGCCGGGTGGCAGGAGCTAGGACAAGGTGTGATGCGCACTTACACCATCCGCGAGGTGAGCTGGCGCAACGGGGAACAGCAGATTGCGGTGGATTTTGTGTTGCACCCGGGTGGGCCCGCGGCGCAGTGGGCGCAAGAGGTTGCCGTCGGTGATGAACTTTTGTTTGTGGGCCCCACTATCCCTGGTGACTGGGGCGTGGATTTTCTTCCCGGTGCGGCGCGCAATGTGGTGCTTGCCGGCGACGAAACCGCCCTCCCCGCCATCGCCTCCATCCTGAGCGGATTGGGTGAAGAGTTTAGTGGCCGTGCATTTATTGAGGTTCCTACAGCGCAAGATGTGCTTTCCGACGTGCGCCACCCGAACTTTGAGGTGCGGTGGCTGGCGCGCGAAGGCGCCACACATGGCGAGTTGCTCACCCAGGAAATGCTGGGGGAGAGCGTGGAGGTTGGGGATGAGCCGGAAACGCTTGTGTGGGAAACGCCGACTTTTTCCACCGAGGGGGCTGAACTGGAAGACCGCGACCCGAACGCGCAGATGTATTACTGGATCGCCGGGGAGTCCAAGATGGTCACTGGCATCCGCAGGGTTTTAGTGCGTGAGCGGGAAGTACCGAGGTCGCAGGTGTCCTTTATGGGCTACTGGCGGCAGGGGAAGGCGAGCTAGAGAAAAGGGCGATGTTTCACGTGAAACATCGCCCTTTCTTACGTGTGGGTTCGACGTGATGCATTTCATTCAAGAAAAGTATTAAAAAGTAGACAGAGCTGTATATGCTGAGCGAACAGGCTAGTACGGCTTGGCTGTAAAAGTGGTGTTCACATGTCCCATGAACACCTCCGCTGTCCCAGAACAAAGGATTAGAAATATGCTTAGCGCATTGTCCCGCCGCGACTCGCGGATCTCAGTCTTTATCATCGCATTGCTTTCCGTTCTCAGTTTGCTTCTGCTTTCGGCGTGCTCCAGCAGCTCTTCTGAATCCACCGCGGCTTCCGGTGAGGCCACTGACTCCGCAGCGACCTTCCGCACCCTTGATGAGATCAAGGAGTCCGGCGTGATCAAGATCGGTGTGTTCTCTGATAAGGCACCGTTTGGTTCAGTGGATGCGAACGGAGAATATGCTGGCTACGACATCGAATACGCTCACCGAATCGCCCAGGATCTTGGCGTTGAAGTTGAGTTTGTTCCCGTTGAGGCCGCGGCCCGCGTGGAATTTGTAGATACCGGCAAAGTAGACCTCATTCTGGCAAACTTCACCGTCACTGAAGAGCGCGCCCAAAAGGTTGATTTTGCAAATCCTTACCTCAAGGTTTCTCTGGGTGTAGTTTCTCCGGACAATGCACCAATCAACGCTGAGGCCGACCTCGAGGGCAACACCGTGCTCGTGGTGAAGGGCACCACCGCCGAGGCATACCTGGAGCAGGAGCACCCAGAGCTGGAGCTGCAGAAATACGAGCAGTACACCGAGGTTACCAACGCGCTGATCGACGGCCGTGGCGCCGCATGGGTCACCGACAACACCGAAGCCCTTGCGTGGGCGGCACAGACCGAAGGCTTCAGCGCAACCATCACCTCTCTTGGTAATCCAGATACCATTGCCGCCGCTGTGGCAAAGGGCAACACCACCCTGTTGGATTGGCTCAATGAGCAGCTGGTTACCTTGGATGCAGAGAAGTTCTTCTTCGACGACTTTGAGAAGACCCTGCGCCCTGTCTACGGCGACGACATTGCACCGGAGGAGCTCGTGTTCTCCGCTGAAGAGCGCTAAATCCCCCTATGGACACATCGGTTGTTGTAGACAACCTTCCGGTCTACGCTGAGGCGGCAGTTCTCACTGTGAGAGTTGCCGCCAAAGGCATTCTGGTTGCGTTTCTTGTGGGCCTCGTGTGCGCCACAATCAAACTGTTCCGTATTCCAGTGCTACGCCAGATCGTTGCTGCCTACATTGAGCTCTCCCGCAATACGCCGCTGTTGGTGCAGTTGTTCTTCCTTTATTTCGGTCTGCCCAAAATTGGTTTGACCATGAGTTCGGAAACCTGCGCGGTGGTGGGCCTTGCGTTTCTTGGCGGCAGCTACATGGCGGAGGCGATTCGCACGGGTTTGGAAGCAGTGGAGCCAATTCAGATGCAGTCTGCCGTTTCTTTGGGAATGTCTCGTGGGGAAGCGTTGCGTCACGTGATTTTGCCGCAGGCATTTACCATCGCGCTTCCCGCCATCACAGCGAACGTGATCTTTTTGATCAAGGAAACCTCGGTGGTGAGCGTGGTTGCTCTACCGGACTTGGTGTATGCGGCAAAGGAACAGATCGGCCAGAGCTATGAGACGAGGGAAGCCCTGTTCCTCCTGGTCACCTTCTATCTGATTATCCTGTTGCCAGTTTCTCTGGGTGCGGGTTGGCTGGAGAGGAAGGTGCGAAGCAGTGTTTTCGGATCTTGAGATTTTGTTCCAAGGGCGAAACTTCATTCGCCTGTTGGAGGGGCTTTGGGTCTCTGTGCAGATCGCGCTTTCCTCGATGGTGCTCTCCATCGTCTTCGGCACGATCCTGGGGGTAATAATGACCTCCAGCAACCGCGTGATTACTGTACTCACGCAGGCTTATCTGCAGTTTGTCCGTATCATGCCGCAGTTGGTGCTGCTCTTCTTGGTGTACTTTGATCTGACTCGGGGTTTCGGCATCAATTTGGATTCCAAGGTGGCTGCGGTCATTGTGTTCACCATCTGGGGCACCGCGGAAATGGGAGACCTAGTTCGTGGCGCAATAAAGGCCACTCCGCAGCATCAATACCAAAGCGCCGCGGCCCTGGGCATTGAGGGCGTAAATCTGTATCGCTATGTTGTGTTGCCCCAGGCTGTGCGCGGCCTGATTCCGCTGACCATCAATCTCACAAACCGCATGATCATGACCACTTCTTTGGTGGTGCTGATTGGTGTGGTGGAGGTCCTGAAGGTAGCACAGCAGATTATTGATGCAAACCGTTTTGACTATCCAGGTGCCGCGTTGTGGATTTATGGTGTGGTGTTCTTGCTGTATTTCCTGGTGTGTTTCCCAATTTCCCTGGCGTCCCGCAAACTCGAACAAAGGTGGCAAGCATAATGAGTGACCTCACTGATGTGGCACATATCCCTACCGACGTCCACGCACAAGGCACGCCGCTCATTTCCCTTCGCGGTGTGGAAAAGATCTACCCAGGTGGGTTCCAGGCCCTTCACGGTATTGACCTTGACGTGGCACCAGGGGAGGTGATCGCGATTGTCGGACCTTCCGGTTGCGGCAAGTCCACGCTGCTGAAAACGGTGAACGGTTTGGAAAGCATCCAGGGCGGCCAGATTTTGCTTGACGGCACGGTGATTTCCGCCGGTGACCCGAAGGCAGTGAAGACCAAGTGGAAGGACGTGCGCACGCAGGTGGGCATGGTATTCCAAAACTACGAGCTTTTTCCTCACCTCAGCGTCCTGAAAAATCTTCTGCTTGGCCCCAAGGTTGTTCAAGGGGCGAACATGAAGGAAGCGGAACAACGCGCCTTGGCACTGCTCGAACGGGTGGGTTTGGGGCACAAGGCACAAGCGAAGCCCCGTGAGCTCTCTGGTGGACAGAAACAGCGGGTAGCCATTGTGCGGGCGTTGATGATGCAGCCAAAGGCGTTGCTCTTCGATGAGATCACCGCGAGCTTGGACCCCGAGATTGTGCGCGAGGTCTTGGATGTGGTGATGAACCTGGCCAAGGAGGGCATGACCATGCTTGTGGTGACCCACGAAATGCCTTTTGCACGTGCGGTAGCTGATCGCGTGGTGTTCATGGACGCGGGCCGCATTGTGGAGGTTGCTCCGCCGCAGCAATTCTTCACAAACCCCAGCTCCGCCCGAGCTCAATCCTTCTTGGACACCTTCGTGTTTGAATGAGCGTACCGACGCCCAAGGCGGCAGGGGTTCGGGCGGGCTAATAAAGGGCGATGTTTCACGTGAAACATCGCCCTTTTGTTAGCCCTGGTGGTGCACTTCAGCGAGCTTGTGTACTGGTGTGTCCAAGCCCTCATAGCGAGCTTTGAGCTGGAGCGCGAGGTAGCGTGAGTAGTGGCGGGATTGGTGTAGGTTTCCGCCATGCAGCCACAATTGCTCCACCTGCGTTGGCTTCCACATGTTGCGTAGCTCGCCCTCCCACGGGCCGGGGTCTTTGGTGGTGTCTGAGCCCAAGCCCCAGACCAGGCCCAAGGTCGCGGCAGTTTCAGGGTTGATGAGTTGCGCAACCCAGCCGCTCATGGAGCCATAGCCGGTGGCCAAAATGATCGTTTCTGCGGGAATCTCGGTTCCATCCGTGAGAATCACCGAACGCTCCTTGACCTCCTGGATGCTCACGTTGGAGTACACGGGGATGGAGCCATCTGCTACCAGTTCCGAGGCGCCAACGTTGATGTAGTAGCCAGAGCCACGGCGCAGATACTTCATGAAGAGACCGGAATCGTCGTCACCGAAGTCCAGGAGGAAGCCCGCTTCTTCCAGCTTGTCGTAGAAGTCTTTGTCGCGGACCCTGATGCGATCAAAAACCTCCTTCTGCACCTCAGGGAGCACTTTGTAGGGGATGGAGGCAAACAGGAGATCGGCGGAGTCGGTGTCGAGGCCCGCCTCCACGGCGTCCTCGGAGTACAGCGGCCCAAAGACCTCTTCCATGAGGGTGTCTGATTGGACAATATGGGTGGAGGAACGCTGCACCATCACGGGCTTTGCACCATTTGCATACAGGTCCGCCGCAATGTCGTGTGCCGAGTTGTTCGCACCGAGGATGACCACGTGCTTGCCTGCGTCGGCACTGCCTCCTGGGTGCTCGCTGGAATGGCGGATCTCGCCTGCGAAGGTGTCTTGGCCGGGGAGCGTGGGTTTGTTGGGAACGCCGCTCATGCCGGTTGCAAAGACGAGTTGGGTGGGGCGGAGCGTGAGCTCTTCGCCCGCGCGATTCACGCGTACTTCCCAGGTGCCGTCGGTGAAGCGCGCGTTGAGGCACTCGGTCTGGGTCCAGTAGTCCAGGTCCATGATGCCTACGTAGTGCTCGAGCCAGTCGCCCATTTGGTCCTTCGGGGTGAACACGGGCCAGTGGTCGGGGAATGGCAGGTAGGGGAGGTGGTCGTACCAGACGGGGTCGTGGAGGCACAGGGAGTGGTAGCGGCCGCGCCATTGGTCGCCGGGACGCTCGGCCTTGTCGATCACCAGAGTTGGCACGCCTTGGCGCTTGAGGCGCGCGGCGAGTGCGATGCCACCCTGGCCACCGCCGATGATCAGCACATATGGCTGCTCGGTAATGCCGAGTGCGGCGCGCCGCTTCGCACGGCGGTCTGCCCAATTTTCGCCGTCGCCTGCTTGGCCGTGGATTGCGCCGCGTGGACGATTCCTGCCGCTTGGCTCCGGGAAGTCCACAAGGTCGCGTGCAGAGGTGAGTAGGGTCCAGCACTTGCCATTGCGCAGGCGTGCGATCGCCTTGGCGTTGAAGACCGGGGTGGTGAAGTCAAAATGGACGCGGGTGACGCCACCTGGCTCCTCCGCGGTATCCGTGATCACCGAGTGTTGGATGGGTGCATCCATGTGAGCGAGCAGCTCCGCGATTTCCTGTGTTCCCTCCGCAGTGTGCAGATTCCACGTTTGGGTGAGGAAATCCCGCCAAAAACCGCCGGCCTCAAACACTGCTTCGATCTGTTCGGCTGTTGGATCCGAGGTTTGGGTGAGTGCGCTGAAGTCCTGTAACCATTGCTCAGACATGTGGCTCCTTATGGAAACGTAGGTAGCAATTGTGATGCAGGTTACATGAAATTGTTCCGCAATGGTTTGTTTTATAAAAGTATTTTTCCACCCCAAGTAAAAAGGCGATGTTTCACGTGAAACATCGCCCAAATGCCCAGAATTACCCCTGGATAAATTCCTCCAGTGCCGCCCGTGCCGCCTCATCCCGCATTTGCTGCGGCGGTGATTTCATCAGATAGGCCGAGGCCGGAAGCACTGGGCCGCCGAGCCCGCGATCGAGTGCGATCTTTGCCGCCCTGAGCGCGTCGATAATGATGCCTGCGGAGTTGGGGGAGTCCCACACCTCGAGCTTGTACTCCAGGTTGAGCGGGACATCGCCGAATGCGCGCCCTTCGAGGCGGACGTAGGCCCATTTGCGGTCGTCGAGCCAGCCGACGTAGTCGGAGGGGCCAATGTGAACGTTGCGGTCCTCAATTTCCTGGTCCAAGTTGGAGGTCACGGCCTGCGTCTTGGAGATCTTCTTTGATTCAAGACGCTCGCGCTCAAGCATGTTCTTGAAATCCATGTTGCCGCCCACATTGAGCTGCATCGTGCGGTCCACGGTGACCCCGCGGTCCTCAAACAACTTGGCGAGCACGCGGTGGGTGATGGTGGCGCCTACTTGGCTCTTGATGTCGTCGCCAACAATGGGCACGCCCGCAGCTTCAAACTTGGCGGCCCACTCGGGGTCGGAAGCGATGAACACTGGCAGGGCGTTGACGAATGCCACACCGGCATCGATCGCGCACTGAGCATAGAACTTGTCTGCTTCCTCAGATCCCACAGGAAGGTAGGAAATGAGTACATCTACCTGCGCATCTTTGAGTGCTTTCACGACGTCCACCGGCTCGGCGGAAGACTCCTCAATGGTCTGCAGGTAGTACTTGCCCAGCCCATCCAGCGTGGGGCCTCGCTGTACGCTCACCCCGGTGGTGGGGACGTCGCAGATCTTGATGGTGTTGTTTTCAGAGGCGTTAATGGCCTCAGAAAGATCCAAGCCCACTTTGGCGGCGTCTACGTCAAAGGCAGCAACAAACTCGATGTCGCCCACATGGTAGTCACCGAACTGCACATGCATGAGTCCCGGCACTAAGGTTTCCGGGCTTGCGTCCTTGTAATAGTGCACGCCTTGCACCAGTGAGCTGGCGCAGTTGCCCACGCCTGCGATTGCTACGCGAATTTTCCCAGCCATTTGCCTCATCTTTCTGGTTGATGGAACGTTCCACAGCGTAGGCGCGAACATCAGCCATGACCTCACAGCAGCACAAGACAGTGGATCGCTTCAGATTCTCTGATGTGGCAAAAGAACTGCAGGCAAAGCAGTACGAGTAGCCCTTATTGGGGGTAGGGAAGAGTAGGCGTGTCCGGGGGTCTCGGTAGTGTCCGTGCACGCAAGCCCCTCCACAAAAAGGACCCACATATGTTCAGCACTGCACTGCCGCGTGGCATCGCCTGCACGCTGGTTGCTGCTTTTACCGCTGCCCTCGCCGCCTGCACCCCCTCGGGAAGCGATGAGCCACAGGCCGCGCTCGAGCACACCCAATTCTTTAGCCCTCAAGAAACCCCTGCTCTGATCACGTTGGCTTCCAGCATGTTGCCGAAGGAACATAAACCCTCCGCAGTGCTGGTTGCGCAGCAAGACCGGGCGGTAGCTGCCGCGGCCCAGGCAATTGCTGAGGGGATGCCTTTGCTCGTGGATCCAACCCCGGAAGATGCACAGGCGCTTGCAGCTGAACTTGGGGTAAGCCTGGAAACATACTCCGAAAACACGGGCCAGACCACCAACCAGCCGGATCCCGATCCGGACCCGCTCACCGTCACCCCTTCCTTCCGGCAGGAACAGGACTTCGCGGTGCTCGCTACGCCGGAGACCCCGCTGGAGCAGCTCGCTAGCGTCCGGGCACTGGGCCTCGATGTGGAGGTGGTGAATGACCCAAGGGAAAGCCAGCGGGTGATGGCCAATCCTGAGGCACCTGCACTGGTGCTCACCGACCAAGCACAGGGCACCTTTGCGCAAGCCTTGGCGCTAGCCGGAGCAGGCGAGGTGCCTGGTGGCGGAGGCGTGGTATTCCCGGGACGGCGGATGGTGGCCCTTTATGGCCACCCTTCCGGACCAGCGCTGGGCGTACTAGGCGAGCAGGGTCCGCAAGAGGCGGTGCAAAGAGTCCAAGAACTGGTGGAACAGTACAAGGACGCGGCCCCCGAGGAACATATCTTGCCGGCTTTTGAAATCATTGCCACCGTTGCTACCGCAGGCGCCGGGCCTGACGGGGACTACTCCAATGAAACTGCCGTGGAGGACCTGCGCCCGTATGTGGACGCTATCGGTCGCGCCGGGGGTTACGCCATCTTGGATTTGCAGCCTGGCCAGGCAAGGTTCCTTGACCAAGCGAAGCGTTATGAGGAGCTGCTGGCGCTGCCGCACGTCGGCTTGGCCTTGGACCCTGAGTGGAGGATCCAGCCGCACGAAAAACCCATGCAGCGCATCGGTAGCGTGGATGCCGCAGAGGTCAATGAGGTAGCAACGTGGCTCGCGGACTTCACAAAAGAGCACAACCTGCCTCAGAAAGTGCTGGTGGTACACCAATTCCAACTGGGCATGCTGGAGCGCCGCGAAGCCATTGACACCTCACGCCCTGAACTGGCGTGGGTGCTGCACGCGGACGGCCACGGCAATCCCGGCGACAAGCTGGGCACCTGGGACACCTTGCGTCAAGACCTTCAGCCGGGGTTCTTCCTCGCGTGGAAGAACTTTATTGATGAGGACACGCCTACCTTCAGCCCGGCGCAAACCTACAGCGAAGTCACTCCTCGTCCGTGGTTTGTGAGCTATCAATAGGAGGCAGCCCAGGATTCACTCGGTCAATTTCCTCCAGTACGAGAGCGCGCACGCGTTTGTCGCGGGGCATGTCTTCGTGGAGAACCAGGGCGCGGCGGTCGATGTCCTGGATGAACATGTTGCGCACGCCCTCGCCCTCCAAAAAGCAGGATTCCACCGGGGAAATGAGGGAGTCGGCATGGGTGGCAATGCAGGTGTAATACACCCCGGGCAGCGTCTCTCCGTGCTCGTTGAGCTGAGCAATCACGGAGGATTCCTCCAACATGTCCGGTCCCGCAGGCCCGAAAAATCCCTGGATCATGTTCCCCATCAACGCCTGTGCGCGTTGGGTACGCAGTAAAGACGCCGCCACGCCGCCGCTGGTAGTGCCATGGTTTGGCGTGGAAAGGCAGATCAATTGATGGGTTTTGTCTCCTCCGCCGAGCAGTTGCATCCAATAACGCGCCAACACCCCACCCTGGGAATGGCCAACCAACACCACCTTCTCTGCGCCGGTGACGGTGAGCACGGCGTGGATGTAGGCGCTGATTTGGTTGGCAGACTCCACCACGGGGGCCGTTGCACGCAGCCCAAAGTCAGGGGCAAACACGGCGTAGCCCGCGGTGCGTAGGTCTGCGCCCAATTCCATCCAGTCGCCTTTGGTCACCCCTGTGCCGTGAATCAGGATCACAGGGTGGGGGTGTGCTTTCGTGGGGCGCACGCGCCAGTCGTCCTCAAAAATTCTCCTGGAAGGAATGCGTGCTGAAAGCGGTAGTTCGGCCAGCTTGTTGATCACTGTGTATTCCAAGGCCTCGGCTGGAAGTGGGTCGCCTTGCGAGCGGTTTTCCTCCATTGCACCTTCCTCCCTCTCGCTTCAGGGCACCCAGTTTATAGAAAGGTCTATACACTCTCCGACATGAGCATTGAAAGCCGCACTGCGCTGGATTCGATTAAGGGCGTAGGCGCGCCAGCCCGCGGCGCGCTCGTCGCCGCGGGCTACACCTGTCTGGAGCAGCTCGACGGTGTGCAGTACGAACAATTGTTGGCACTGCATGGCGTCGGAAAGCGTGGTCTGGAACGTTTGCACGCTGCACTGGGGGAGCGCGGAATGGGGCTCGCCGGTGAGGTCCCCAAGCCGGAGCCGTTGGGGCACAAAGTCACCCGCGGGCATACGGGCGAGGTGGCAAAAGACATCAAAACCCGCCCCACTGAGGAATCCCCGGCGGATCATGTGGCTGCACTGCCTTGGGAGCGCAGAGTCCATGAGGGGAAGATGCTGCTGGAATTGTTTGAGCGCGCCACCGGGGAACCGGCTGTGATGTGGGGCACCGGGATGGTGGGTTTTGGGGCGACGCACTATGAGTCCACGTCGGGGCGCCACGGCGACTGGTTCCTGGTGGGGTTCCGGCTGGCCAAGGCCAAGATTTCGCTCTACGGGCTGAAGGATTTTCCCGACCTGTTGGAGAAAATGGGCAAGCATTCCACTGGGGTGAGCTGCGTGTATGTGAACAAGTTGGAGGACATTTCCCTGGAGGTGCTGGAGGAGCTTGTTCGCAGGGAGGCCAGCCGCGAACTCAAATAGCAGTTGCAAGACTCCCACCAAAAGAGTATTTGTTGTTACATCAACTTTATCCGCATGTGCTTAAACCAAGAAGAAGGGAATCGCAATGTCTTTGACTGTTGCTGAAGCAATCGCAACCCGCCGCGCAACCAGGCAGTACTCCGACCAAGAGGTCACCAACGAGGTCCTGGACCGCGTGGTAGCCCAGGCCCTGGAAGCGCCCACCGCGTTCAACGCGCAGCGCGCCGACCTGGTGGTGGTTCGTGATCAGGAGGTCAAGGATGCCCTGTTTGAGGCCTCAGGCCAGGCCCAACTGCGTGACGCACCCGTAGTGTTCGTGGCCGTCGCGCGTACCGACGTACCCACTGACCTCAAGGACATTCTTGGCGATGAGCGCGGCGAGTGGGTGGAGAACTTCTTCGCTGGCCTCGATGCGGCGAAATTGCGTGAGTCGGCTATTAAGGATGCCACCTTGGTGGCTGGCTTCCTGCTGCTCGCAGCCCAGGGTGAGGGTTTGGCCACCTCCCCGACCACTGGCTGGGATGAGGAATTGGTGCTCAAGGCAGTGGGCCTGCCAGGTGGTGAGCGCCATGCAGTGGCGTTGGTTGTTGCTGCCGGCTACCCAGGTGAGCACCCATCGCACCCGGGCCGTGAGGCAAATCGTCGCGTAAACGACCGCTACTAAACATTCGCACCCCAGCGCCAGGGGGGACTAGACTCGCATCATGGCAGCGATACTCTTTGACCTCTATGGCGTGATTATGAAAGTGCCCTCAGACAAGGACTTAGCGCGTCTGCAGGGGGCTGCCGGGGCCACGGACTCACGCAGCTTCCTTGAGGCCTACACCCGCCTGCGCCCGGATTTTGATGCGGGCCTGATGAGCCCCCACTCATTCTGGCACCAAATGCAGGCGGCCCTGGGCTTGGGGGAAATGGGTACTGGTGAGTTGGACTGGGCTGACCTGCACCAAATAGATATCTCCATTGCCATGACGCCCGATCAGGAAATGGCGGCCCGCGTGGGGGAGCTTATTGATGAGGGGACCAAAGTTGGTCTGCTGAGCAACATCCCAAAGGACTTCATGGCGCCTGCGCGTGCCAAGCTGCCAGTGTTGGAGCGATTCCATACGGTGTGCATGTCTGCGGAAATCGGTTTGGTCAAGCCCGATCCGCGCGCCTTTGAGTACGCCGCACAAGCCTTGGGTGAGCCCCCTGAAAACATTGTGTTTTTTGACGACAGCCCGATCAACGTCGCCGCCGCCGAGCGCTTGGGGTTTGATGCGAGGTTGTTCACCTCCATCAGCCAACTCGAACCCTTCTAGGAGCCCCTCATGAACACACCAACGATCATCGCTATTAACGGCAAGACCCCGCGAATCCACGAAACGGCATTCATCGCTCCCGGTGCAACGATCATCGGCGACGTCACAATCGGCGCACACTCCTCAGTGTTTTATGGCTGCGTCCTGCGCGGCGACATCAACACCATCACCGTGGGCGAGCGCACAAACATCCAGGACAACGCGGTGCTGCATGTGGATGCCGACGCCCCCTGCACCCTAGGCAACGACGTCACCGTGGGACACCAGGCCCTAGTGCATGGGTCCACAGTGGGCGATGGCACGCTGGTGGGCATGCAGTCTGCGCTGCTGTCTCGCTCCACGGTGGGCGCTGGCAGTCTCATCGCCGCTGGTGCCGTGGTGCTGGAAGGGCAGGAAATCCCCGCGAAGTCTCTGGCCGCAGGCGTGCCGGCGAAGGTGCGCCGGGAGCTTTCCGACGAACAATCGGCCGCGTTCATCCCGCACGCCGGGCGCTATGTGCAGACTGCACAGGCGCACAAGGATACCGCGGAGCAGGTCAGTTTGGAGTCCGTGCGTTTCAGTTAGCGCCCGAACCCAGGCTGGGGGCGGCGTTTTGCTCCCGTTCCTAGCCCAGAAACCGCGCTCGCTGCGGGAGCAGAAGCCGCGCTGGCCAGGCGCTTTGCCAGGCCGAGGGGATCATCGATGAGGCGATCCAACGCCACGGCCCTCGCGGCGGCACGCGCATTGTCTAAGTGGGTGGGGATCACGCGGATTTCGGCATCGGCGGCCACCTGGCGCAGCGCTCGACCCACCGCACGGGCAGTGGTGGGGACCTCAAAAGCGCTGCCAGCAAGCACGATCTCGGCGGGATTTACCTTGGCGGCCAGGTTGGTGGCGGAATCCTCCAGGCTGCGCAGGTGGCGCACCGGGAGCAATTGCACGCCCTCGGGGGAGGCCACGGCGGCACCGATGGAGTCGTCGGCGTAGAACACCAGCACTCGGGCGGGGCGCGCCGGGGATTGGGCCTGCTGTTCCGCACCGGCAATCGCGGTGATCACGCTGGTCACGGTGATGGGAACGTAGATGCGGCGGCGCAGCCTGCTCACCACGTCAGTGTTTTCCCAGCCGAGGTTGGGTGCGGTGACCATACCGGTATCCGTGACTACGCCGGAGGTGGTCATGCCAAAGTTGGCAATGGGCAGCTCGCTGAACTTAGCCAAGTTGTTGGTGTGGGTGGCCACGATTTCAATGAATTCATCCACGGAAATGGCAGACGGGGTGACGTCGATCATCTGCTCGCGCAGCACTGCGCCGCGCGAATTTACCGCGCCGATGTAGGTGGCCTTGGTGCCTACGGCCACGCCGATTTGGATCCATGGGGAGGTGGCCAACTCAAGTGGGATCGTGGGGCGCCCGGGGCCGGTGGGGGTGGAGAGGTCTGGGCGTTCGCGGACCAGGTCAGCACCGATGAGCGCGGAGACGGCCCTGGTCACGGTGGGTTGGGAGCGGCCGGTGCCCTCGATGAGGGTGGAGCGCATGACGGGTTGGAAATGTCGGATGAGGTGCAAACATGCTGCCGCGGGTGAGGAGGGTCTGGTAAATGACGGGGCGGTGCGTAAGCGTGCCGAGCTTTCCATGCGCAACACCATACACACAGATAGACCGCATTGTCTAATAAAAAAAATAACCGCGTCATATATTATATATTTCTATAGACAGAACGGTACAGAATTATTTCATCCGCACACCCCAATTGTTCCCAGAACACAACACCAAAACCCCAAGACCCCAACCAACTCTGAGCAATCACCAAAGCTGTATAGGATCACACACATCATGAACAAGCAGCACACCGCGGCTCCTAGCCACACGCATTTCCCAGCCCGCACCCCATTTCCGGTGGAGGGCCTCCAATACCGCCTCATGCGCGCCGATGACCTGCCGCTGCGCGCACATGCCATGCTCACCAACACGAACCGCTTTGCCCAGGTGCTCAGCCCGGAAGGGTTGGAAACGCCGCCATACAACGCCTACATGGGTTTTGATCCGGCCCGCGGCGACGTTGGCTTGGTCCTAGAAACACCCCAGGGCCAGCCAGTGGGCGTTGCGTGGGTGGTGTTTGCCCAGGCTCTCGGCTTTGTGGCGCCGCAAGCCCCAGAACTGGTGATGAACGTGGATGCGCAGTGGCAGGGCAAGGGTATTGGCGGCTGGCTCATCGAGGAGCTCGCCGGCTATGGCTCGCGCCACGGTTGGAGCGGCATTTCATTGCTGGTGGAAGACGCCAACCCTGCCCGCAGGCTTTACGCTCGCCACGGGTTCGTGACCCAACCGCGCCCGCCGGTGGAAGTGGGCGCCAGCCAGGGCACGGTGATGGTGCGCGGCCTCAGCCCAACCATCAGCTCGGTCGCGGTGTACTGCGGCTCCACCTTTGGTGATCGCCGCGCGTTTTCCGACGCAGCCAGGGCCCTCGGTGAGCAGCTCGCCGCGCGCGGAATCCGGCTTGTCTACGGCGGTGGCAGCGTCGGTTTGATGGGGGAGCTTGCCTCAGCCTGCCTTGCGGCGGGTGGGGAAGTGGTGGGCGTCATCCCGCGTTCCCTCGTGGACTTGGAGTTGGCGCAGCCGGGGCTGAGCGAGCTGATTGTGACCGAAGGCATGGCACAGCGCAAGGCCAAAATGGAGGAGCTCGCGGATGCGTTCATCGCACTGCCCGGCGGAATGGGCACCTTAGAGGAGCTGTTTGAGGTGCTGGTGCGCCAGCAGCTTGGTCCTTACACCGGCCCGGTGGCACTGCTGAACACGGATAAATACTGGACTCCCTTGGTGCGCACCCTGGAACATATGAGTGAGGAGGGCTTCATTGATCAGCGGTATTTGGACTCGATCATCGTGAGTGAGGATATCGACTCGCTGTTTACCTCCTTTGATCGGTGGACCTACCCAGGGTTGAAATGGCATTCAGTTGCAGCATCCCAAGGTGCGGGGCTTAAAGAAAATACCAGGTAGTGCCGCTTGAGGCTACTCGCCGCGCCGCCGAATCTCAGCGGAGAATCCCAGGAGAGGGGCAAAGGTGGTGGTGGTGCGTGCAAGTGGCTAGACTAGCGGGCTATGACTTCAGTCAATCCTGAATCTCGTACCCCCTCTTTGCTCGACGCATCCTGTGAGGACTACGTGTATGACCTCGCGCGGATCTCGCCCACCAACGCAACTGCGTGGGGCATCGAGGGCTTTGAAGGCGAACTCCAAGACTTTTCCCCCGCATACTGGGAGGAATTGATGGACCGCCACCGTGAGCTGCTTGCCGACGTAGACGCCTTTGACGATGGCACCGATGACAACGATGACGAAGAGGACTTCGACGACGTAGACATCGTCACCGCAGAGGTGCTCCGTGACCGCCTCTGCCTGGACCTCGCACTGCACCACCACGATGAGTTCACGGGCCAGCTCAACAACCTGGCCTCCCCGGTTCAGGAAATCCGCGATACGTTCCTGCTGATGCCGCAGGACACCGCTGAGCAACGCGATGCCATCGCATCACGCCTTTCTCAGGTGGGAGCCGCACTCGCGGGATATCGAGAGTCTTTGGCCTTGGCCGCGTCGCACGGCCGCGTAGCCCCCATTCGCCAGGTAGACGCGGTCTCGCGTCAATGTGAGGAGCTTGCTCAGTCTGACTCACTCCTAGAAAACCTGGGTGTGGACCCGGAGTCCGCACCTGTCCAGGAGGCAAAGGCCGCGTTCGGTGCGATGTCAGAGTGGCTGACGGACCAGCTCGCGCCGCACGCTCCCGACGCAGACGCCGTGGGCCGCGAACGCTACCAGCGTTTTAGCCACCTATTTGTGGGTGACATCGTTGATCTTGACGACGCCTACGCCTGGGGCCTCGAGCAACTCCAGGAGATCGTTGCGCAGCAGCAGGTGATCGCTTCGAAACTGTACGGCGAGGGCACCAACGTGCGTGACGCCATGCGCAAGCTCAATAATGAGGAGCGCTACACCATCAAGGGTGTGGACGCGCTGCGCGAGTGGATGCAGACCAAGGCCGATGAGGCGATCGCAGACCTCAATGGCACGCACTTTGACATCCCCACCCCGGTACAAACCATCGAAGCCAAGATTGACCCAGCCGGCAGCGGTGGGATCTTTTACACGCCACCATCTGATGATTTCAGCCGCCCAGGGCGCATGTGGTGGTCTGTTCCTGCAGGCCAGGAGACTTTCCACACCTGGCAAGAACTCACCACCGTGTACCACGAGTCCGTGCCGGGGCACCATCTGCAGTGCGGCCAGGCCACCTGTGAGCGCGGCAATCTGAATCTGTGGCGCCGCTCGGTGTGTTGGAACTCCGGGCACGGCGAGGGTTGGGCGTTGTATGCCGAACAGCTCATGGATGAGCTGGGCTACCACGAGGACCTTGGCACTCGTATGGGCATGCTGGACGCGCAGCGGCTGCGCGCGGCCCGCGTGGTGTTGGACATCGGTGTTCACCTGGGCAAGACGGTTCCCGAGGGAACCGGTGTGTGGGATGCTGGCTACGCGCGCCACTTCCTGCGGGAAAACTCTGCGATGGATGACGCCAATCTTTCCTTCGAGCTCACCCGCTACCTCGGGTGGCCTGGCCAGGCGCCTTCCTACGCGCTGGGGCAGCGCCTGTGGCAGAATCTGCGTGCAGAAGCCGCCGAGCGCGGCATGAGCACCAAGCAGTTCCATTCAAAGGCGCTGGCGTTGGGTTCCATTCCTATGTCAATCCTGCGCGAGCAGGTGCTTGAGGGCTAGCTCAAGGCAAGCAGCAGCACGCTGAGTAGGGGGAATACTCCCTGCTTGGCTGCCGCGCCGCGCTTGTCGGGGGAGGTGAGCGCAAGCACCAGCGCTGCCGCGAGCATGGAGCCGGTGCCCGCGTAGATCAACGCATGGTTGTGTAACGCGATGCCCACAGCGGCGATGATCGCCAAAAACAAGTTGTAAAAACCCTGGTTGAATGCCATTTCCTTGGTGTTTGCGGCTTCTTGTTCAGTTGTGCCGAACACCTTGCGGGCGCGGGTGGTCCAGGCAAAAGATTCCAGGTAGAAGATGAATACGTGAAGCGCAGCTGCCGCGGCTGCTGCCAGGTAGGCGGCTGTGAGCATGATGGATGTCCCTTCGGTCGGGCGGTGATGGAAAGCAGTGAGCGAACAGCAGTGCGGCACGCTCATGCTGGAAGCAAGCCTGTGCCACCGCTTGAGTCATTTACATTGTGTGCAATATAATTACGCGCATGTCTGAGCGTTTGCAACTTCAACACCACCTCTGCTTCAAGCTTTATACGGGCTCGCGGCTGATGCAGCGCATCTACCGGCCGTATTTTGAGCAGTGGGGCATCACCTACCCCCAGTACCTCGTGCTGGTGTGCCTCTGGCAGCGCGACGGTCTCAGCGTCGGCGAGCTCGCAGACCCCTTAGACCTGGACTCCGGCACCCTCTCGCCACTGCTCAAGCGCATGGAGGAGCGCGGCTTTGTGCGCAAAGAGCACGTGGATAGCGACTTCCGCAAGGTCCACGTTTTCCTCACAGACAAGGGTGCTGAGCTGCGCCCCAAGGCCCTGGTGATGCAGGAAACCCTCAAGCATGAGCTGGGACTCGCCGCCGAAGATCTGGAATCACTCGAGCGCATCATGGCAAAGCTCACCAGCTAGCCCACCTCCTAGCTCACCAGCTAGCCCCGTATCCGCTGTAGGAACTTGGGCAGCAGTCCCGCGGTGAGCAGGATGCACACCAAGCGCACCAGTTGGATGGCCACCACTGAGGGCCCCGCGTTGCCCTCAGAAGCAAGCGCCAGCACGGTTTCCAATGCGCCTGGGGTGGTGGCAAGATAGGCCTCGAAGTAGGAAATCCCAAGCCAAGCCGTAAGAGGCCAGGCACTGAGTGCGCAGCCGCCGATCAGCACCACGATGAAGGTGATGGTCGCAGGAAGTTGCGCCGCAAAACGCCGAAGCGCGGGCACACTCAGGGCGCCGCCGCACATCCAGCCGATGCACAAAAAAGCGAACACCTGCATGCCCGTGGGCGGAATGAGCACCTGTGGGTCGGGCAGCAGCAGGCCTACGCCTACCGTGGTGAGCATCGGCCCAAACACCTGCGCAACGGGAATCCGCAAGAAGGTAGCAACCCGTGGCGCGACGAGTACGATCGCCACCAGAAGTACCACCGCCCACCAGTGAATCTCCGTCGGTGCGAGGCTCGGGTGCTCACCCATGCCGGGCGGGGCAAAAAGGTGTGTGAGCAGCGGCAAACTCACACTCACCGCGAGTAGGCGCAGGTATTGACTCAGCGCAACGTAGGAATAATCCGCACCCAAATCTTTTGCCAGCGCAGGCATCATTGAGGCCCCGCCGGCAAGTAGCGAAAGTACGCCCGTCTCCGTGGAAATCTCCCGCCTGGTCCGCGCCAGCGCCAGACCGCCCGCCAGGCAAATCGCCAGTGTCCACACGCTCACTGCCAGCCCCGGCAGCAGAAAGTGGCTCAGCGTTCTCACGTCTGAGTTCAGTAGCGGCAGCGCGGCAATGACACCAATCAGCCCGCGGCCCAGGTTGAACACATGACGGTTCACCTCCAGCTCGCGGCCACTGGAAAGCGCCACCGCACCCGAAGCCAAAATCGCCCCCACAATCCACGCCGCAGGCACCCCAAGCAGGCTCAAGCCCCAGCCCAGGAGTACCGACGCCGGCAGCACCACAGCCCACCTCCGCCACTGCGGGGTGTCAGGTACAGCGGGAGCGGGAATCGTGGGCACGAGGGCTTCTCCTTGGACGCGATGCTGACGGGGCGAGATGCCGATATGCCTACGGTACGCTAGCACGCATGGCTGAGTTGTTCAGTGAGTTGTTCGGCGTAGACATCGCGGGTACAGGCTGGGCCCTGCTGGTTGGGGCGGCGATGCTTGCTGGCTGGGTGGATGCCGTAATCGGCGGAGGCGGACTCATCCTGATCCCTGTGCTCATGGCCGTGGCTCCCGGGCTGAGTCCGGCGAGCGTGCTCGCCACCAACAAACTCGCCGCGGTCTCCGGGACGGCGTCTGCGGCGTGGGCGCTCATCCGCAAGATTGGGGTGGATATGAGCCTCGCCGTGCGCTTCGTGCCTGTTGCCGCGCTGTGTTCTGGAGTGGGTGCGGTGCTGGCGGCGTCGTTAAGTAAAGATGTGATGCGCCCGGCGGTGATTGTGCTGCTGCTCACCGCTGGTACGTTTGTGGCTCTGCGGCCGCAATTCGGGCAGCAAGCTCGGCCGGGGGCGCCGCGCAGGAAGCTGTTGGCACTGCTGGCAGTGGCGCTCATCGCGTTCTACGACGGCATCTTTGGCCCAGGTACCGGCATGTTTTTGATCATGGCGTTCACCGCGCTGCTCAGCGAGGATCTGCTGCGGGCCTCGGCGCTGACGAAGGTGGTGAACACCTCCACGAACCTTGGTGCGCTCGCGATGTTCATCGCCGGTGGGCATGTGCTGTGGCTGCTTGGAATCGTGTTGGCGCTGGCCAACGTTGCCGGGGCGCAGTTGGGGGCGCGCACGGTGCTCGCCGGCGGCACCAAGTTCCTGCGCTTTGCCCTGCTCACACTGGTGGTGGTGATGAGTATCTACCTCAGCATTCAGCAATTTGCCTAAGAGATTTGCCTAAGCGCGGCGGGTGTTTGTGCGCGCCGTGGCCTGCGCGGTGGTGGGGTCCTCCGGCCACGGGTGCTTAGGGTAGCGCCCGCGCATTTCCGCCCGCACCGCCTGGTAACCGTTGGCCCAAAAACTGGCGAGGTCCGCGGTCACCGCAAGCGGGCGCCCAGCGGGGGAGAGCAGATGAAACAGCACCGGCACACCAACAATTTCCGGCGAGGCAGCAAGCCCAAAGCACTCCTGCAGCTTCACTGCGAGGGTGGGTTGCTCCCCGGAATAATCGACGCGCACAGCGCGCCCACTGGGCACGGTGATGCTTGGCGGGGCGAGGTTGTCCAGGCGCGCGGCCTCCGGCCACGGCAGCAGGCGCTGCACCGCTGGCAACAAGGCGATCCCTGCAGCCTTCTCGCCCCGCGCAAGCTGGCGAAACTCCGGCTCCAGCCAGTCCAATTGTTGTGCCAGTTTCCTAGGGCTGGTATTCGGCCAGGGTTCACCCACATGCTTATTCAGAAACGCCAGGCGTTCCAAAAGGTGGCGGGCCTCGGGCTCCGGGGTGAGCAGGGGAGTGCTGGGGTTGTTGCGTTGGTGTTCCATGAGTGCCCGAGTGAGCTCGTCCTCAGAAAGCCCCATGTCTGTGGCAGAAACTGACGTTGGGGTTCGGGAGAGCTCAATGTGCCCAGCCCTCTTCACGCGCACCGCGCGCATCTTGCCTTCCTCCACCCACGCCTCATGGGTTTCATGCACCCCTATGAGTTCCAGCGCCTCGGACTCACTGATGGGCGCGCCATTGATCGCGCGGATGGTGTGCGCCGAGCCCCCTCCGCCGCCGGTGGCGTTGCCACTGTTCCGCGCTGCGCCGACTGCATACCATGGTTCACCGTGGGAAAAAGGCACCTCAATCCTCGTGCCCGAAGCACTGAGGTAGATGTGCTGCTTGGCATCTTTGGAAACATTGCGCGCAATAAAATCTGGGTAGGCGCTGCCTACCACTACGCCCGCGGACACCGGGCCGAGGTCATCTACCAATGCTGCGAGCCTGCGAGCTTGTTTGTTAAGGTCTGCGCGGTTGGCGTGGGCAGCCTGGCCCTGAGTGCCTGGCGCGCCGGGAGATCCAGCGCCGGAAGTTCCAGAGCGTGTATTAGTGAGGGTTCCTGGCACCTCCTCACTGAGTGCGGCAACCATCCATGCGGCCTGCGCTCCGCAGCGGAGTAACGCCGCCCCCAGGCGAGGATCCACCGGCAACGTCACGAGCTCGCGGCCAAAAGCGGTAGCCTCACCCGAATCAGTGCAGGCCCCGAGGGTGAGCAAGGTGGTGTATGCCTGGTGCAACGCCGCGGTGTTTGGCGGTGAAAGCAGCGGGAAGCCTTTGGCCCAGGGCGTGCCCCAGCAACTCAGAGCCAACGCCGCAAACGTGAGGTCCGCGGAGGCGATCTCCGGGGTGATGTCCGCCTGAAAGTGCTGGTATTCCTCCTCGCGGTAACAACGCACCACTTTGCCTGGGCCTTCACGTCCCGCGCGTCCGGCGCGCTGATCTGCGGCGGCTTTGCTGGCAGATACCGTGACCAAACCTTGCACACCGCGGGCAACATCCCGTTTGGGGGTGCGTGCTAAACCTGCATCCACCACCACGCGCACTCCAGGGACGGTAAGCGAGCTCTCCGCAATCGCCGTGGCCACCACAATCCGGGAACCACCCTGAAACGCCTCGTCTTGTATGGAGCTTGCCAACCTGCCGTGCAGCGGACGGGCGTCTGCGCCAATGAGTTGGCTCAATACCTCCACATCGCGCACACCAGGCACAAACACCAACACCGCCTGGCCTTCCGGTAGTGCCGCGAGTTCACGCTTGGCAATACGGGCAAGGCCTGCCGCGTAATCCCGGGTGAGCGGGAAGCGGCCAGCCAGCGGCTCATAATGAATGTTCAGTGGGTGCAAGGCGGCCTCGGTGCGCACCACCGGCGCCGGAATTTGGTCTGGGGATTCGCCACCGCCACCAAGCAGTTCCGCGAAGCGGACAGTGTCCACCGTTGCACTCATGGCAACCAATAGCAGCTCGGGGCGCAGTTCGCGCAGTTCGATGAGCATGCCCAGCAGGAGGTCGGTGTCCACTTGGCGTTCGTGCACCTCATCAACAATTACCGCATCCACGCCGGCGAGCTCGGGGTCCGTGAGCAACCTACGCAGCAGCACCCCTGGGGTGACAAACTCCACCTCACTGCCTGGGGTGTGCTCGCCGCGGATACTCACACCCACAGCCTCAGGGGCACCGCTGAGCTGCCGCAGCCGCCTGGCGGCGGCGCGCACCGCAACCCGCCTAGGCGCAACCACCACAGTGGTGCCCCGCACCTGGTTGGCAACTACCGCCGGTGCCAAGGTGGTTTTGCCCGTGCCCGGCGGGGCCTCAATCACCAGGCAGCCTCGTTCCTGCAAGGCGGCAGCCCACGCATCGGCCTGCGCCAAAACGGGCAGGCCGTGTCCTATGCGCTCAATATCAAAGCGCACGGTTAGCCCTGCTGCGGGTGCAGCGGAACATCGCCAAGCTGTGCCAGTTCCTCCTGTGCGCGCTGTTCATCGAGCGCACGCACTACCTTCGCAGGCACACCCAGGGCAAGGGTGCGCGGCGGGATGTCCCTGCTTACCACCGCGCCTGAGCCCACCACGGCGCCTTCACCGATAGTCACGCCGGGCAACACCGTTACCCCAGCGCCGAGCCACACGTCCTGCTCAATGGTGATCGGCTTGGCAATCTCCCACCATGCAGCGCGCATCTCCACCGAATCCACGGGGTGGCCCACCGTGATGAGCTGGCAGTTTGGCCCGATCAACACTCGTTCACCAATGCGCACCTCAGCCGTATCCAAAATAGTGGCACCAAAGTTCAGGAACGAACCCTGCCCAATCGTGGTGTTGATCCCGTATTCCACCATGAATGGCTGCTGCACCACGCACTCGCCAGATGCGGGGTTCAAAATCTCCTTGAGCAGGGCAGTTCGAGCCTCCCGCTCACTCGGCGCAAGCTGATTGTAGGCATGCACCTTGTCCAAATTGGTGCTGATCTGCTGAGAAATCTCCTCAGTCATCGGGATGTGCCACTTGCCAGCGCGCTGGTCGGCCATGGTTGCATGTTCCGTGGCCGTGCTGCGCGGTTCGGTGTGGGCGCTGGGCTCGTCGGTAATCCTCGAAGTGTGCTCTGCTTGGCTCATGCCGCCCGATTATACTGGCGGACCTATGGCCGCCCTGTTCCCCGCATCCGAGATCCTCCCCGAGCGCGAAAGCCAGCGGATCGCGCCGGGAATTGTGCTGCTTGCACACAGGATTGGGCTCCGCGAACAGGCGGAGTTGCTCACTGGTGCCCGTGAACAGGCGCGGCGCTTGGCGGGTACACCGCTGAGGATGCATCAGCCGCGGTGGGCGGGCGGCACGATGAGCGCGTTCATGATGAGCGTGGGCATGCACTGGGACCCGCGCACCCGAGGGTACGTCCGCGAACTTGAAGGCCAAGCGGTTCCGCCGCTGCCGGAGGTGCTGCGTGGTCTGGCGGTGACGTCGGTACGCGAAGCCGCGGAGCTGTGCCCAGACCTGCATCCGTGGGCGGGCGAAGGCGCGTTTGTGCCGCAAACCGCACTCATCAATTACTACAGCGACACCGCCGGCATGGGCATGCACCAAGACCTCTTTGAGGCCTCAAAAGCACCGGTGGTGAGCATTTCCCTGGGCAACGCCACCAGGTTTCGCGTGGGCAACACCGAACACCGCGGCAAACCTTGGCAAGACATCGTGCTGTGCAGCGGCGACGTCCTCATCTTCGGCGGCCCCGCCCGCGACATCTTCCACGGCGTCATGGAAATCCTCCCCGACACCAGCCCCGAGGGCCTTGACCTGCGCGAAGGCCGCATCAACATCACAGTGCGGCAGGTGGAACTGCGCCCGGAAATGCAGGAGCAGCGCTGAGCATAAGGAGCGGAGAACAAGAGGAGCGGCTGCCGACGCCCCCAAGCCCCGATCCCATCACCGCAGCTCGGGGAGGCTAGGGAACCAGGCAGGGAGAATTGGAGTCTAAAGAAGGTATGAACTCACAACAGATTGCACAACACCAGGAAACCGCACAGGCGCCGGTGCAGGCTGCGGCTGACACCACTGGGTTAATCATTGGCCCCGATGGCCGCGCGCGGCCCAAATGGGCGGCGGAAGATGAGCTGCTCAGGCAGTACTATGACCACGAGTGGGGCGCGGAAATCCGAGACGAACACGGCCTGTTTGAACGCCTCTGCTTGGAGGGTTTTCAAGCCGGGCTGAGCTGGAAAATCGTGCTGACCCGCCGTGAAGCGCTGCGGGAAGCCTTTGCGGGATTCTCCCCAGACACCCTGGCGCAGTGGGGTGAGCAAGAGGTGCAAAGCCTGATGGAAAACCCAAAAATCCTGCGCAACCGCCGCAAGATCGAGGCCGTGCTCAGCAATGCCCGCGCCACGGTGGCGCTGCGAGAACACGGTGGGGAACGGGGTGGGGAACACGGTGGGGAGCACGGCGGTTTGAGTGAGCTGCTGTGGAGCTTTGCCCCGGAGCAGCACAGCCGCCCGGCGCATGTGGAACAAACCTCGAGCACCTCGGAGGAATCCCACGCCATGGCCAAGCAGCTCAAGAAGTTGGGCTTTCGCTTTGTGGGACCCACCACCTGCTATGCCCTCATGCAGGCGGTGGGTATGGTTGATGATCGCCCGCTTGGCGCCGCCGGGCTGGTGTCTGAGTCTTAAGCGCTAGCTGTGGTGCAGTTCGCGAAGCAGCGCCTTGACCCGCTCGTGCAGGTCGGCGGAGAGCAGCTCCATGCGCTCGGAGCCTTCGATGCCGCGGAGGGAGGGCTCGTCGGGAAGCCACCGTTCGATAGTGGCACGCATGCCTTCCACCGGCTCAAGCTGTGCCTCAGGGCCAATGAGGATCACTCGGTCGGCGTTCAGGAGTAGCCCAGGATCAATGGCCTTGGGGTGCTCGCCTGCAAACGTGGCGCCGAGCTTCTCCACGGCGTTTCGGGAGTCCTCGTTGAGCGCTTTACCTGGGGTGGTTCCGGCGGAGTAAATCTCCGTGTGTGGGCCACCCGCTGCTTCCAGCTTGGCTACTTCCATCCGGGCGAGTGCTGCGGCCATTTGGCTTTTGCCTGCGTTCTTCACGCACACAAACAGCACCGAAGGTGTGTGATTCATGGACTCATCCTAAGCCGCGCCCTAGGATCTTGCAGGTACACACTTACATCCGGCGGCAAGAAACCAGTGGAGGCTTAAGCACATGAGTGAGCAGAAAATTGCGGTGGTCACAGGAGGTTCTTCGGGGATCGGTGAGGCAAGCGCCCGGGCACTGGCACAGGACGGCTGGAAGGTTGTGGTTGCGGCAAGGCGGATGGATCGCCTTGAGGTGATCGCAAAGGAAATCGGCGGCCTTGCCGTGGAGCTGGACGTTACCGACGACACCTCAGTGGCCGCATTCGCCCAGACCATCGAACGCGAACTCGGGCACTGCCACCTCCTGGTGAACAACGCCGGCGGCGCCCACGGGCTGGACCCAATTGAACAGTCAAACGTGGAGGACTGGCAGTGGATGTATGACACCAACGTGCTGGGCACTCTACGCGTTACCAAAGCGCTGTTGGACATGCTGGTGCGCGATCAGGGGCAGATCATCAACATGAGCTCCGTGGCTGGCTTCAACGCCTACGCTGGAGGCGCGGGCTACAACGCTGCAAAGTTCGGCGTGACTGCGATCAACAAGGTGATGCGCATCGAGTTCCAAGACCGCCCTGTGCGCATCACGGAAATCAACCCAGGGCGCGTACAAACGGACTTCTCCCTCATCAGGTTCCGCGGGGATGAAGCCGCCGCGAACGCCGTCTATGAGGGCAAGCTCAACCTCACTGCACAGGACATCGCAGAGAGCGTGCGCTGGGTAGCCAGCCTGCCAGAGCACATGAACATTGATCGCATTGTGATCACCCCGCGCGACCAAGTGATTTAGCGCGCCGTGCTCAACTCGATTTGAGGGAGCGTGAGTGCCTGCGGTGCAAGCGGATAGACTGGCACGCATGCAACCCCAAGATGTCCACATAAGGGACCAAGAAATTAAGCTCGGCCAGTTCATCAAGCTGGCTAACCTCGTGGAAACCGGCGGCGCCGCGAAAGAGGCCATTGCCCAGGGCGAGGTTACGGTCAATGGAGAGGTGGACACCCGCCGCGGCAAGACCCTGCGCGGCGGCGAGGTGGTCTGCGTTGGCGGTGTGTGCGCCCGCGTGGTGGTGGGTGCTCATGAGGAGGATGACTTCTTTGACGAGGCCACCGCAAACGATGACTTTGATCCAGAAGTTTGGAGGAACATGTAATGCCCGCGTTCCAAGCACTGCCCGGCATGCCTTACTGGGTAGACCTGGCAAGCTCTGACCTGCGTAAATCAACGCACTTCTACGCCCAGGTGGCCGGCTGGGAGATCGAGGAACTCGGCTCCGGCTACCACATCGCCCGCATCCAGGGCCTGCCCGTGGCAGGTTTCGTGGCGCGCCCCGAGGAGCAACCCTACCCAGACACTTGGGCCACCTATTTCCTCACCGAGTCCATGGAAGCCACCATCACCGAGGCCGAACAGGCAGGCGGGCGCGTGCTGGCGCAGCCGATGGAGGCACGGCTGGGCAGGATGGCGTTGCTTGTCGACGCCGCCGGGGCGATCTTCGGGCTGATCGAACCCGCGGGGGAGGAGGCTTTCATCGCGGCAGGGGAACCCGGTACACCGGTATGGCACGAGCTGACCTGCACCACCGCAAACGGCTACCGTGAGGCCCGCGAGTTCTACCCGCAGGTGTTCGGTTGGATGACCTCCACCATGGATTCAGACACAGACTTTGAATACACCACCGCGTTGGCAGAGGGCGCCCCATTTGCCGGCATCTTCAACGCCGCGGGCCAGTTCCCGCCGCAGGTGCCGAGCTTCTGGCAAACCTACATCGGTGTGGCCAACGTTGATGAGGCAGCACAAAAAGCAGTGGAGTTGGGTGGTGAGCTGATCCGCGAGCCGTGGGATTCCCCATTTGGGCGCATGGTGCTGCTTGCCGACTCTACCGGCGCCACCGTGGTGTTCTGCGAGGTAGAGCCCCCAGTGGAGGAAGGCCGGGAGTCCGACCCCTTGGAGGGCATCGACCTCACCGACTTCACCGCCCCCTCCTAAACCCAACGCCCCTTCCTAAGCGGAGGCCTGTGCGCGGAAAAACTCCGCCACATCCTCCACCCGCTGCCGCGCCACCGCCGGGGTGCTCACGCGGTGCTCTGAGCAGTAATCGCGCACTTCAACGTCCGCCCCTGCCTGCGCCCATTCGTAGGTGCCCGCGATGGCGTCATTGCTGGCAAGCTGCATCAGCGTTGGCGGGAAGGTGTCCGCGCCGGGAAAGTCCACGCCTTCGCGGAGCTCGGCGGGCAGCATGGACAGATCCAGGTGGGGGAAGGTGAGCGCCTGGGCGTCAAACAGTTCGCTGCACAGCACCGCGAGCGCGCCACCGGAGGAGTAGCCCCACGCAAACACTTTGCTCGCGCCCTGGGCACGTGCCCACTGCGCTGCCTGCTCCACCGCCCGCATCACCTCAGCAACGGTTGCGCCGGGCAGCAGCGGGTAGTCCAGGTCCACCATGGTGGTGCCGGAGAGGTTGGCCACCGCAGCAACCTCAGGGCGCCAGGCGTTTTCCATGGCCACGCCGCCGCCTTTCCACCAACCACCTGGGTGCAAGGAAATGGCGTAGGTGCCGTTTGGGGTGCGCGGGTGGAACACCTGCGCGTTGATCCCATCTGCATTGGAGGTGGTCACACCCTCAATGAAGGCCACGCCGGGCATGGAGTGGTCCAGCCCGGAGCCCAGCATGAGCATTGCGGCGTGCGTGAGCCGGTCCGGCATGCGGGCGTCAAAGGTGTCTGCGGGCAGCGGGTCGCTGGGTTCTGCAGACCACGGCGGGTTCTTTGCCGGCGCCTCGTAGGTGGCGTGGAAGTAGGAGGCCAGTTGCTCAAGCTGTTCAGGCTCGCTGAGCTCGCGGTCCTGGCCGCCTACTTGGAATTGTTCGCGCATGGTTTGTTCATCCATGCACACCATCCTAGAAGGCTCGCGGCAAACACGGTGCGCGGTCGATGCGCAGCGCGAACGACGCTACCAAATGGTAATGCGCTCCTTCGGCTCAATAAACATCTCGCTGTCCTCCGGCACCTCAAAGGCTTGGTAGAACTCAGCGATGTTCGCGGCAATCACATTGCAGCGGAATTCCGCAGGTGAGTGTGGATCCATGGCCAGGTATTGCGCGGCGAGTTCTGGGCGGATGGCCGTGCGCCACACCAAGGCCCAGGCAAAGAACAGCCGCTGCAGGCCACTCCACTCCTGCTGCGCCACCGCGGGGTCAGAGCCTTCGGCGGGGAAGGAGCCCATGGGGGAGGCGTCCAAGCTCAAGCCCTGATCCGCAAGGTAGTTGCGGTAGGCCACCACGGCGATGCCCAACCCGCCGAGGTCGCCGATGTTTTCCCCAAGGGTGAACTTGCCATTCACGCCCGGTGCGTTTTCCTGCTCGCGCAGGACTTGGGGCACGAGGCCCTCGAACTGCGCCACCAACTTGTCGGTGAGCTGGCTGAAGGCGGCGCGGTCCTCGTCGGTCCACCAGGATTTGAGGTTGCCTTCGCCGTCGTACTGCGAGCCTTGGTCATCAAAGCCGTGGCTGATCTCGTGGCCAATCACGGCGCCGATTGCGCCAAAGTTCTGTGCGGCGTCGTTGTCCGGGCTGTAGAAGGGGCTGCGCAGGATGGCAGCGGGGAAGGTGATGTCATTGACCACGGGGTGGTAGAAGGCGTTCACGGTTTGTGGGGTGCACACCCACTCGTTGCGGTCCACAGGCTTGCCCACCTTGGCAAGCTCGCGGTCGTGGGCCGCGGTGGCGCCACGGCGCACGTTCTCCACCAGGTTCTCGCCGGAGGTGTCAAAGGTGAGCTCGCCGTAGTCGCGCCAGGTATCGGGGTAGCCGATCTTTGCCCGGAATTTGGAAAGCTTCTCCAGGGCGCGTTCGCGGGTGGCGGGGGTCATCCACTCCAGGTTGCTGATTCGCTCCTCGTAGGCGCGGGTGAGGTAACCCACCAGCTCCTCCATCTCCGCCTTGGAGGAGGCGGGGAAGTGGCGCTCCACGTACTCTTGGCCAATTTCCTCACCAACCAGGCGCTCTGCCAGCTCAACGCCTCGCTTCCAGCGGTCTTTCTGCTCGGTGGCGCCGGTGAGCTTGGTGCCGTAGAACGCAAAATCGGCCAGGCTGATCTCATGAGGGAGCAGGCCGGCTCGGGAGTGCAGCACCCGCCAGGTGCTCAGCAGGCGGAAGTCGCGCAGCTCCTTCTGGTCAAGCAGCTCGCCGAGGTGGGTGAAGAAGCTCGGCATCATCACCACCACTTTGTGCTCTGGGGCGCCCGCGGCTTGAAGGAGGTTGCGCACGTATTCGGGGAGCTCGGCAAACTCGGTGGGGTTGTAGGTGGCAACGGCATCCCGTGAGGCCACCACATCCCAGTGACCAGCCGCGATGGCTTTCTCCAATTCCACGATCGCCTCTGCGGCCTTGGCGGGGCTCAGGCCCAGAAGCTGGGCCTCCGGGAGGTAGGCGAGCATCGTTGCAACATGCTCCTGGTAGGCGCGCAGCGTCTCCTCATGGGCTGGCTCGCGGTAGTAGGCCTCGTCAGGCAGGCCCAGCCCTCCTTGGTAGAGGTACAGCAGGGCGTCTTCACCTGCGGAGTCCTTTTCCACCCAGAAGCCCAGAAGCCCAGGCACGCCTACGCGATCCAATGCGCCGAGCGCCGCAACGTAGGCCTCCACCGAGTCCACGTCCAGCAGTGCGAGGTCCGCGTCTATAGCGGCGATGCCCTGGCGCTCAATGCCTTCGGTATCCATAAAAGAGGCGTACAGCTTGCCTGCTCGCGTGCCGCGCTCCTGCTCAAGGATCTCACGCACTGCCTGTTGAGCGTCGTCACGCAGCTTGTGGAAGGCACCGTCCACGCCGCGGTCGGCGGGGATTTCATGGGTGCTCAGCCAGGGGCCGTTGATGAACTGATTGAGGTTTTCGATGCGAGTCATGGCGCCATGCTACACGCAGGGCTAGGCGGCGCTGTAGTGACCTTGGGTGGTAAGGACCTCGCAGAGTACCTCGGTGGTGGCATCCGTAAGGAGCTCGCCGGAATTGACCACCGCCTGCTTGGCGTCCAGCGTCTGCGTGATCAGGAGGCTGCCCGGGCCACCGATGGTCACCGTGCCCGCGGTGTTCAGCGTCTGCACCATGGAGCGGCCGGTGAGGGCGAGAGTGATGTCGCCGCTGCCGGTGATGGAGTCGATCTGAGCGTTGTTCACGATCAGCGTGATGGGCTCGGTGGTGTCCACCACAATCGCCCGCCCGTAGGCCACATAGGTGCCGGGTTCGGTGATATTCACGCTTTCCTGCGGCGAGAGCTCCACCGCCGTGGATTCCTGGTTGATGTACGCCGCAACTGGGCTGCTTTCCGCCGTTAAGCTGCCTGCACAGGATGCGCAGCCGAGGGATGCCGCGCAGACCACCACAAGCGAGCGAGCCTTCCGCCCCCTCGTATCAGCGCCTATCGCAGTGGGCACCGCAGCCTCCAATCCTGAAATTCCGCCGAGTGCGTTCCGGCAAAGTACTCCTGCTACTTTGGTGCACAAAGCTGGCAAATCCCTGAATTTCCCACGGGCGTCTGCTGCCAATTTGGCACCACTTCTCAGTTTCGCGCCCAGAATTACCGACGCCCCCACGCGCCGCACAACGCGGCCACAGCAGGGGCGGATCGGGTTTCCTCGTGAGCAGGGATGCTTGGTTATTTGGTGGTGATGTTCATGTGGCCTGGGTTCCACAGGCCGGAGCGGGTGATTTCCTCCAACTCGAGTTCGGCGGCCTCGGGGCGTTCGCCCACCGAATTGGCGCGCGGGACGAGCACCTCGATGGAGCCCCAGTCTCGCTTCCAGTCGTGGTTGGCGTAACTTGGCAGCTCAAAGAAATCATTGATCGCCTGCGCGGGACCCATCACGCCGCCGCCAGCCCAATCTTGGAATGGCGTGCCGGTGGCTTTCCCACCGGTGTCCGGGGAGATGCGGAACTCTGGGTTTTCGGCTACGCCGGCGTAGTGGCTGAAGGGCCGCTGGCACGGGAACTGGAGGGGTACCGCCCAGTCCAGCAGCACAGGAGCCTCGGAGCCAACGAACTCGTTGATGGTCTGCATCGTGGGTACGCGTGGTGGAGTGAAGGCCAACCACTGGTCTGGGTCAAGGGAAGTATCCGCCGCTTGGATGCGCACCACGTTGGCTTCCTTTGGCAGATCGGCGATTGGCAGGCGCAGGTTCCGCCAGGTGGGCTGTGGGCCGGCGTCGCTCATCATCGCCTCACCAAGCACTTCCACTTCACCGGAGGCGCCAAGATTGCCGTACTCCAGAACGAGCTTTTGGCCAGGGCTGGTCACGCCATTGATGTCCACGTGCTCAATACGGCCGGCGGCGGAAAGGGTGATCAGTGGCTGGTCAGCGCGGCGTTCCGGCAGGCGGTACCAGTCGGTAGTCACCTCGGAGGTGAACTGCTCGCCCGCGGTCCAAGAGCCAAGTACCGGTACTTCGCGGTAGTCCAGGCCAAAGGGCAGAGTCACGTTGGAACCATTGATGCCCTCGGAACTCCGCACCCCGCCGGAAGTGTCCGAGCTTGCGGTCTGGTCGGCGTCGGTAGTTTCCTCGGATGCTTCCTCATCATTGACTGCATCTGTCATGGCACTGTCCAGCGTGGAGGCCACAAAGTCCTGGGTAATCACGTTTGGTACCCGATTGGCTTCAAAGCCGCGGACGGTGTCTGCCTCTAGGGAGTCGCCGAGTGTTGAGTTCACCGGCGTGAGCAGGGACTCGTTGGTGTCTACTTCCACCAGGATGTCATTGGCCAAGCCACAGGTGTTGCCCGTGAAGGTGCGCAGGTTGCCCATACCCACTGAGTAGGCCGGGGCCTGGTCAGCAAAGGCTTTAGCAAAGGATGCCATGTAGAAGGCCACGGAAAGTATGCACAGCACCGTGATCGGCGCGGAGGCCAAACCGGTGAGCCAGGACTTCCTGCTCCGTTTTGCTGCCTGTTCTACTACGGTTTCGGGGTTTTCGCCGCGTTCCTCCGCTTGGGCCATCTGCACGTCCTGTTTGAAAGACTGCAGTGCGCCCAACGCCAGCACCACCAGGGAAATCAGCAGCATGACGCTGGAGGCCTCGATGGCGTTGATCTGGATTGTCTTATCAAACCACGGGATGCCGTAGCTGGAGACGTACCACCAGCCGTTTGTGCCGGAAAGGGCAAAGGCAAACAGGAAAAGCGATCCGCCGATGAGCAGCGTGCGGGCCCGTGGTGAGCGCAGCGCGATGTGAGAAAGCGCCACCGCGGCCAGCGCCGCAAGAGCTCCGGCGATGCCTGCCCACACACCGAAGTGGTGCGTCCACTTGGTTGGGGTGAACATCATGAAGAACAGTGTGCCCAGCATCATCAGCAGCAAGCGCAGCGCGGGGCCCTTGTTGGAGCCCGGCACCTTGCCGTTGCGCAGCATCGACGCCACCACCAGCGCAATGCACGCAAAGGCAAAGATCACGGCGAATCGGCGAGAAAACGAGCCATCCACCGTCTGCTGCATGAGCACCTCATAGCGCACCGGTTCGTTGTACCAGCTCAGTGATGGGCCCTTGGCGTCACGCACCGCGATGGATTCCAACACGGTGCGTAGAGTCTGATCACCAAACACCGCCACGAACACCGAAGTGCCCGCTGCCAAGAACGGCGCCACCATGGCCGTCACGCTGTAAAGGGTTGCGCCGAGGCCGGGCGAGCGTTCTTCGGAGGAGGCCTTGTGGGTGTTGAGCAGCGGCAGGCGGTGGTAAATGATTCGGATGATGCCGGAAAGGCTGGCGAGCAGCGCGGCCACGGCCATCAGGCCCGTTGGGCCGCAGGCCAGGGTGAACGCCGCGATGATCGTTCCCACCGCAGCGGGAAGCAGGCGTGAGGTGGCAATGGCGCGCTCGAAAGACACCCACGCCAGCAGCGCACCGGCCGCGATAATCGGCTCTGGGCGCAGTCCGTTGTTGTACGCCATCCAGAACGCAAGGAACAAAAACGCCGCGCTCCAGTGAGCCACCTGGCGGCCGTCGATCTTCTCGCCCAGGCGCGGCAACACCTCGCGGGAAAGCACGAACCAGATCAGCAAACCGGAAAGCAGGGCCGGCAGGCGCATCCAGGTAGAGGCGGAGGAAACTTCCGTCATCCAGCCCAAAAGGTTGTAGTACGGCGCGCCGAAGGGGGATTCCGGCACCCCAAACCAGCGGTAGTAGTTGGCCATGTAGGTGGACTCTTGGGCCGCCTTGGCCATGGTGAGGATGAATCCATCATCACTGGTATTGGCGCCGAAGATGTGCCAGAAGCCCAGCACGAACGCCACCACGCCATCAAGTGGGCGCGGACGCCAGGAACCCAGCGGGCGGAAGCTGTGGTGCGGGTTGCGGTCCAGCGCGTCCATGCGCGCGAGCAGGATCAACGAGGCCAGCATGGACAACGTGCCCAGAATCATGGAGGCGTATTTCAGCGCCGAAGGGCTGGAGGTGAATCGCGATTCAATCTCCGCGCGCAGCGCGAGCCCTGGCACCGACTGCTCAAGTTCGGAGTACACGCCGGTGAGCTGAGGGCGGGCGTCGCCAAGCTCCTGTGCTGACTCCGAGCCCAAGCTCGCCGTGGTTTCCTGCTCAGTGGAGCGCACTTCGAGCACCGCATCGCGAGGCAGCGCAGCGAGTTCCTCCGCGCTGAACTCCAGCAGGAGGTTTTCGCGCACGAGGACGTCGATGCCGCCGTCGAAGGAACGCACAAACAACCCGCGATTGAGCGCATTTGGGCCGGTGGGTGGCAGTGTACCCACGATCATCGTTTGGCCCTCGCGCAGGTTATCAACCGCGGAGATGGGCACCGAAACCTCAATGTTGCGCGGAGAGTAGCTCACCAGAGGCGCGTTTACAGATGCCACTGAAGCAGCAGAGTTTGAGTCTTGTCCCTGTGGCCAGTTCAGCCAGGACTGCGTTTGAATCACTGGCATGAAGGGCGTTGCCAGGAAGAGCACGAACCCTAAAAGACCGGTGATGGTTGCCCACAGCTTGAGCCTTCCGACGTTCCCACGGCGGTCAGGCACAGCGGCTGCAGGGATGCTTGGGGCAGGTTGGGTTGACACGCCGCTAGATTTTACTGCCTTTGCCCGCTTATCCACGGGTCACCACCACAAACGGCCCGATTTGCGTTGCGTTCCACACGCTGCCTTGGCCAAGGAACACCTCGGGGTTGAAACGTACCCCATGGAAGCGCACGTTTGGGTTGTTGGGGTAGATGTCTTCTGCGATGTCATAGTTCCAGCCGTCGGTGGCGTCCTCCTGGGCCGATTCCAGTTGGGCCGCTTCCAGATCCGCGCGGAACACAAAGGCATCCGGCATCCGCCAGCCGTGTTCTGCCTGCGTTGCCTCCAATGCAGCCAGGAAGGCGGCGGGGGTATCCAGATCCTCCCAACTGCGTTGCGCCCACTGCTCAATCGCCTGGTTGCGCAGTTCAAACTCACCTAGCGGGTTGGCGTAGTGCGAGGTAAAGGCCTGGAAACCGCGGTAGGGGTTGAAGGAGAGGAAGTTCTTCTCATCGGTCATTACCACGGTGTTGCCCGGATCTCCGCCAATTTCCGCGGCCACCTGTGCGTAGTACTGGGCGGAGTCCGGCGGGTAACGGTCGGCCCGTTCGCCATAGCCGTCGGTGTCCGTGTATGCCAGGTCAATACTGTGCTCGAGCTTGTTGGGCACCTGCTGGAGCAGATGCATCAAGCCAAAGCCCAGCACTGCCGCCATGCACAGGGTGACGGCCTTGGAGGCCTTAGTGCTCAGCCCCTGCGGGATCAGGCGGTGGTAGCCGTACTTGCGCAGCTCCGCCACCGCCAGCACACCCAGGGTGAGCAGCAGTTGGGTGATCACGCCGTTGAGGCGGAAACCCAACAGTGTGGTGCCAAACAGTGTGGCCAGCATAGATCCGATCACCCACAGGTAGCTCACCGCCAGGGCCAGGCCTAGAGCGAGGACCTCCGGCACACGGATTCGCACCAACACGTACAGCAGGCCGGCCATGCACAAAAGGCCTACAAAGCTAGCGCTGAACATCGGCATTGGGATTTGTGTGCCCACCAGCGGCAGGTAGTGTTGCGCGGTGGCGTTGGAGGCGTGCGCCCCCGAGAGCCTGGTGAGCAGGTACGGTGCCCAAACGATGGCTGCGATTGCCATGGAGGAAAGGCCAATGATGGCCAGGCGCAGGATCGGGCGGATAAAGTCCCGCGTGAGCAGGGCAACCGCGAAGGCGATCACCACAACGCTCAGCGCAGCGATTGCCGTGTAGAGGGTGTAGAAGGTGGCGGAAACACCAAGGTAGAAGGCCACGCCGGCCGCGGCGAAGTTACCGCCGCGCAGCGCGTGGGAGCTCATCACCGCCGCCGCCGGGATCCCTAGGGCGATGATCGCCGCGTAGGGCTCTTCACCGCTTGTCACCAGCACAGCGGCGGTGCTGACCAGTGCGATCGCGGTGGCAACTGGCAGGGAGCCCACCAGACGTTGCCACACCGGCACCAGCACCGAGCCGGCCACCGCGAGGGTAATCAGGCTCCACGGCTGGAAAGCCTCCCACCCAGGCATACCCAGCAGGTTGGCCAGGCGGCCTCCGAGCCAGAACCAGCCGGCAGGGTAGTAGGCGGGGAGGTCGGCATAGTTCATGTCACTGAGCTGCCAAGAATCCGCCAGTCTGGTGAGGTATTGCGTGCGGAACCCCTGGTCTACTGTCACGCCCTCGAGGTACAGTCTGGTTGCGGAAAGCGGAATGCCGATGAGCGCCACCACCAGCGCGGCAGGTGAAAAATAGCTCACCAACACCGTGAGCCAGCGCCGCCACTGGGGCCGCTCACGCTGCAGTTTCTCATCCTGGAGCCACCACACCAGCAGCACAATCACGGCCACCATCAGCAACCCGGACACAGCAGTAGCCAGCCCGCGCGTGACCATGGAAGGCCCGAACGCAGGAAGGGAAGTCTGCTTCAATGCAAACCAGCCAGCCAAGGTGAACACAGCAGCGCCAAGGGCAGCAAAAACGACGCCCCCAAGGGTAAGGCGCCTGTCCATGCGGTCAGGGGCGTAACTACGATCCAGCAAGGTGACGGGTGTGCTCATGGGGAACAGTTTTCCACACAGGCCCCAAAAATCACATTAGCCCCACTGGTGTGTGGGGCTAAGAGCGTGCTGCTTTAGAACGGCAGCTTGCGGAAGATCGCCTGCGGGATGAACTTGAACGCCAGGCTCACATATTCAAACAGTGGGTGGACAAAGATCGCGCCTCGCTTGTCCAGCACCGCCTGGACGGTGGCTTTGGCCACGTCCTCCCGGTTCACCGTCAGTGGGGCCTCGCTCATACCCTCAGTCATCTTGGTGCGCACCTGGCCTGGGCGTACCACCAGCACGTTTACGCCGTGCTCGCGTAGAGCCTCGCCGAGGTTCAGGTAGAACGCATCCATGCCGGCCTTTGCCGCGCCGTAGACAAAGTTGGAGCGACGCACTCGCTGGCCTGCCACGGAGGAAAGCGCCACGATGCTGCCGTGACCCTGCTCCTTGAACTTCTGGCCCAGGAGCACACCCACGGACACAGGCGCGGTGAAGTTGGTCTCCGCGCTGGCCACTGCGGCCTGCTGGTCCTGCCACAACTGCTCCTGATCCCCCAGGGAGCCGAAGGCCACGATGGCAACGTCTACGTCGCCGTCAGCAAAGGCCTCATCGACAGCCTCTTGGTGGGAGGCAAAGTTGGTGGCGTCGAAAGGCACAACCTTGACCTCTGACGCACCGGCGGCGGTGATTTCTTCCCGGGCTGCCTCGATGCGCGGGGAATCCTCGCGCGCTGCCAGCGTGACCTTTGCGGGGCCCTTCTTGAGGAACTCGCTGACGATGGCCAGGCCGATCTCCGAGGTGCCGCCCAACAGCACGATGTTCTGGGCTTGTCCAACTGCATTCAACATCAGTACGGAGTCCTTTCTTGGGTTAGTGCAGCTCGAGGCGGCGAGACATATCGGAGGCAAACACACCGGTTGGGTCAATCTCATTGCGAGTCTTGAGCCAACCCTCCATACCTGGGTACATCTTGTGGAAGTTCTCCGCCGAAGTACGAGATTCCTTGGCCAGGTAAAGGCGGCCGCCGAACTCCATCACGCGTCGATCCAGGTCATCCAAGAAGTCACCCAAGCCCGGCTTGATTGGGAAGTCCACGCACACATTCCAGCCTTCCATCGGGTAGGAAAGGGGCGCGCGGTTGCCCTTGCCAAACAACTTGAACACGTTGAGTGCGGAGTAGTGGCCGGAGCGCTGGATATCGCGCACGATCTCCTTGAACGGTTCCACTGCCTCACGCGGAACCACGAACTGGTACTGCAGGAAGCCCTTGGAGCCGTAGCCGCGGTTCCACTCACCAATGAGGTCCAGTGGCTGGTAGAACTGCGTGAGATTTTGCACCTTATTCCTATAGGTGCCGGACTTCAGCCACCACAGCTCACCAATGGCAATCATGGAGAGCTTGTTCATGGTGAAGGAAGGGAAGATGTCTGGCACGGTAACCAACTGCGGGGCGTTGAACTTCAGTGGGTCCTTAGCCAGCTTCGGTGCGAGCTCCTCCAACTGAGCCAACGTGGCAAGGGAACCGCGCGAAATTGCGGCGCGGCCGAGTTTTGGCTCGGGCGAAATGGCGTCAAACCATGCAGAAGAATAGGTGAAGTTGTGCTCGGAGCCGTCTGAGTGGAACTCCACCGTCTCGTCGAGGTTGGCGGTGAGGTCGCCGTCGGCAATGAAGTAGGCGGTTTCCGTGCGGGTCATCTTGATGCGTGCGCGCAGGATGATGCCGGTCAGGCCCATGCCGCCGACGGTTGCCCAGAACAGGTCACCGCTTGGGTCATCCTCGGAGCCCTCTGGCTCGAGGTGGAGCACGCGGCCATCGGCAACGAGCAGTTCCATGGAAACCACATGGTTACCAAAGGAACCAGCGGAGTGGTGGTTCTTGCCGTGAATATCAGGGCCAATGGCGCCGCCGATGGTCACCTGGCGGGTGCCGGGTAGCACCGGGACCCACAGGCCGTAAGGCAGAGCTGCCTTCATGAGCTGGTCCAAGGTCACGCCGCCGTCTACATCCACGATTGCGGTTGCCTGATCGATGGAGTGGATCTGGTTCAAAGCCTGCATATCGATTACCAGGCCGCCGGCGTTCTGGGCGGGGTCGCCGTAGGAGCGGCCCATGCCGCGGGCAATCACGCCGCGGCGCAGGTGCGCGGGCTTGGAATCATTCTGTTCCGCCACCTGGCGGACGGCGTTGATGATCACCTCAACGTCAGGGGTGGAAAGGACCTCTGCGGTAGTGGGGGCGGTGCGGCCCCAACCGGTGAGCTTCTTTGCTTCTGTGTGGAGGGCCCCGGAGGCACCGTTCGAAGCTGCGGTGCTGGACGTGCCCTTATCGCTCGTCATCGTGTATCCACGCTACCCGTGTTTTATGTGTTTCGGCTGTCCGATTAGGTGGTTTTTCTCACGTCACACCTGTGGACTTGTTGGTTTGGCTGCATTTTTCCTGTGGGTCTGGGCGCTCCGGCGTGTCGAAAGGGCTGGATGGGGTAGGTGTGATGTATGTGGCTTAGTGAGGTTTGAGTAAATTACAGTTATGTGTTTAGGCTGTTGAGGGAAGAGCTACTTAGTGAGTCTTAAGTGGCAGTTGAGACTTCGGGGGAGGGTGGTTGGAGTTTCGGGCTTGACTTTTTCCTGATTGGTGATATGCACCATGAATTTTTGTGTCAAGTGAAACGTTTGTCTGATTTGTAGCGATAAAGCCGTGAAGACATAAAGAACATGGTCAGGTGATTTTGGTGCCGACTTGGGGGCTCGCTGAGGGGCGTGTGGCGTGAAAAATAGGTGTGGATTTTCTGAGCGATTCGGTGGGCATGGGGGGCTCGACTTAGGTTCCACCGCTCAAAGATTTACCCCCACAATAGGGTAATTTTCGAACCGGTTGGAGTGGCAGTTACGGGATTGTAATTTGCTTAAACAATTCTTAGATTGATAGCTGTGAAATTAGCTTCTATGAGGGCTTTTGTAGATTTGTGTATGGCTGCTAAACCTTAAGAAGCGGGTGAAGATGGTGGCTTGCACTGCGATGGTGGCAGGTGGCGCGCATGCGCTAGGGGTTGCGGGGGAAAAGAATTGCTGCGAAAGTAATCCATGCAAACGGGGCGCGACCGCGTCCCTTAACCTAATCGTGAAAGGGACATTCAAATGTTCGCATTCCTCGACGTTCTCTTCTCTGACGTTTTCGCTGCTGTTAAGGCTCTGTTCGCTGGTGCAGAGGCTACCGGTTCTTCCTTCGTGAAGGCTATCTGGAACGCAGGCAAGTAAGTCTTAGAGACTTTCTGTGAAAGCCCCGCTTCGGTGGGGCTTTTTTGCGCGCTCTTTAAGGTTGGCTGTTGGCTGTTGGCCGCAGGCTAGGCGACGCGCGGGGCGGGTTGGATTTGTGTGCTGGGCGTTGGTTTGGTGCGCTGCATTGTTCGAAAGGGCGCATTGTTCGAAAGGAGTTGTTCGAAAGGGCGCAAATTTCCTCAAAATCGCACGTCCTTTCGAACAGCTTCGCGTCCTTTCGAATTTTTCCTTTCGAACAACGCCCAAAAGGCCCCAGAAACCCTCCTCAACGCAAACAGCCATACCCACGCCATTCACTCAATCACCCCCGCCAAAAAGTTTTTCCTCAAAAACCTTGAGGGGCAGCAACATCCTTGTTTGTATGGAGGTGAGCGTTCCACAAGGCGCGCAAGATGTTGTATTCCCGATTCCCAAAAGGGGTGTTCTATGTTTGCACTGGTTGACCTGCTCTATCAGGCCGTTATCTTCATCTTTGATTCCATTTTGTGGACCGGTTCCGCAATTCTCTACTCTTCGATGTAGTCACCGCAAAATCACCGTGTAATTGCACAACGCCGGAGCCCACCAATATGCACGGTGGGCTCCGGCTTTTGCGTTGCCACACTCACGCGGCCAACTTCTAAAGGTCCAACATGTCCCGGATTTCCTGCGGCAGCTCCTCTTGGGTAGTGATCTGCGGCCCGGTGTAGTTCTCAAGAATTTCGTACACGCGCACGCGGTCGGCACTATCCAGCAGCGGCAACTCCTGGGCGATCATGAGCGTCATTTCATTGCTGAGCGGGGTGTTGGTGATTTCCGCCGCCATGTGCGGGGCTGGTTCTGCGCCGCGCTTCTTGAACATTCCAAACATGCCCCCAGCATAAGGCCCAAAGCATAGACTTGTGCACCTCCGCTACGCTTGGCAGGTATGAGTCAAGCAGACGTCTACCCAATCAATGACACCGAGGCCGGCCGTATCGCCCAGGCCGTCGCTGTTGGCGCCTACTATGCGCTGCCAGACTTCATCCCAAACCGTGCCCTCCGCGCGGCCGTGAACGCGGCGATAATTGCGGGCGCTGCCGGCGTCGTCGCCTATGCAAACGCCCAAGATGACAACCCGGACAATGACATACTCTCCGCCGAGCTCCGCCCTAATTTCGAGGGCAACGCGGCGCTGACCTGGGGTTTGATCGCTGGTGCAGCGGGGCTGACGGCGCTGGGATTGCGTATCGACGCCGCCGTCACACGCAAAGCCACCGCAGTCATGCGTAAGGCTGGTATCAAGCTGCCCAACACGCTGCTGGGCATTGTTGCTGCGGGCGGTGTGTACGCGCTGTCCAAGTAGGGGCGCAACGTGGTGCGGGAGAAATGGCTACCCTTGAGGTTGTGCATTCCTTCGCAAGCGTGAGCCAACTGCGGCCAGCAAGGCACCAGTTGCCGGTCCGAGAGCAGCGAACCGCTCTACTTCACGCGCACCTGCAGCAAACAGAGGTGGATCGCCTCATCGGGGTGGCGGATGGGCAAAGCCTCAGTGAGCTGGAGCATGTGCTGGAAACCTGCTTTGGGCTCCAAGGCGCGCACCCCACCACGTTTCTGCTGGGGGAGCAGCGGCTGCCCAAGGACGCCTGCGTGCACACGTTCCTGCACGGCGGGGATGAGGCCGTGGAGTTTCGCTGGGGGCTGTGGCGCATAGAGGTCAAGTGCGTGGAAACGTATCCACGCGACGCCGCCACTCCCGAGGCCGTGTGCATTGGTGGAGACGGCAACGGGCTGGATGGATCAGCGTTTTCCACTGGGAAAATCAACGTGGCGCTTTCGGGGGCTGTGGTGGATCAGGTGCTCGCAGCTGCCCACCCCGAGGTGCGCGCGCTGGTGGAAGGCACCGAAATGTGGGACTTCATTCCGCTGCTGCACGCACTAGATTTGCGGACGCAGGATGCCCATGAGGGGTTTGGGCTGCCGGTTGAGAAAGATCACACCGCGCGGCTTGCCTGGTGGGCGTTGCTCCTCGGGCTGGTGTGCATGAATGAGTTCAGTGAGCACGTTGCGGTGAGCACAATGGAGCAGGCCACGGGGCAAAAAGGTTGGACTTTTGCTGAGCTTTTGGCCGCTTGCCCGGAGTCAGTGGCGCACCTGGAGGAGCTTGGGGGAGTGGGGCAGCGGCTGCTTTCCCCTGTAGAGCGCATTGCGTTGTACCGCGATCTGCTCCGGGGCCAGTAGAGTACCTGGTTGTGGCGAGTAGTAGCGGAAAGAGCATAGGCACTCAGGGTGCCAAGTTTATTGTGTCCGGCGGCATCTCCGCGGTGGTGGACCTGGGTTTGACCTACCTCATGCAGGTGGTGTTCGGGTTCTCGGCGGCTGGTTCGCGTACAGTCGGCTTCATCTTTGGCACGCTCACTGCCTACCTCATCAACCGCAGGTGGACCTTCCAGGCTGAGCACTCCAACAAGCGCCTTCTTCAAGTGGCGGTGCTCTACAGCATCACCTACTTTGTGAACGTAGGTGGTTACAACCTGCTCTTTGATCTGTTCACTCACTACAACATGGCGCAACAAGCAGCCGTGGTGGTGGCGTTTGTGATCGCCCAGGGAACCGCCACCGTGATCAACTTCTTTGTGCAGCGGCTGTTCATCTTCCGCGGCTAAGCGCTAAGGGCGAGAGGCTCGGTGCTAAGCACTAAGAGCTCACGGCTAGGGGCGCTCGAAGTGCTCGCGGCGGCCCATGCGGTGCAGCTTGAACCACTCGATGAAACCCTTCGGGTCGCGCTGCTGTACCAGGAAAAACCACCCAAAGCGGGCGTATTCCTGCGGTAGGAGACGGCGCATGCCGGGCTGGTTCATGAGGTAGCCGCGGTTGCGATAGGTGAAAAAGCGCTTGGACTCGTTATCCGGGTATTGGGTGTGCATCCGCCCGCCCAGGATTGGCTTGAATTCCTCGGAGCCGTCCGGGTGCAGGTAGGCAGTGGTGAGGCAGGTGCCAAACTTCAGCCCGGAGCGCACTAAGCGGCGGTGGTACTCCACTTCGTCGCCGCGGATAAACAAACGCAAGTCTGGCACGCCAATGCGCTCAAGTGCATGGGTGGAAAGCAGCGCGCCGTTGAAGAGGGAGGCGATGCCGGGGAGGAAATCGTCTTCAGGGGTTGCTTGCAGCTCAGAGCGCAGGCGGCGCCATTGGACTCCGCGGCGCAGTGGGAATGCGAGGCGGTCGGGGTCTTCCAGGTTACAGACCACGGGGGATACCTCATCAAGAGCGTGCTTAGCGGCTGTGGCCTGCAACGTAGCAAGCACCTCCGGCCCTTCGGGGCGGCCGTCGTCGTCGGCACACCACACTGCATCCGCGCCGAGCGAGAGCGCCGTGAGAAAGCCCAACGCAAAGCCCCCCGCGCCGCCCAGGTTGTGTTTGGAGGGTAGGTACACGCCGCGCTCGCCGGCGATTTCTTTCACGACGTCACCAACTTGCTGCTCAGCGCCGTTATCAACCACGATGATCCACTTCACGGGCGTGGTTTGTGTGGCCACCACCTCCAGTGAAGCGCGAAGTAGCTCCGCGCGTTTGTGTGTAACGATCACTGCGGCAACTTGATCCGTGGGGCGAAGACTCATGAGCAATATCCTAGCCGCCCGTTTGGGTGCTACTGCTCGCCGGCCTCGATGCGTGCCATGAGGCGCCGGACGTGGTCGGCGGCACCCTTGCCCTCGTATGCTTCCACGATGTCATCCACCGCTCCCGCCTGACGAATGGTGCCATGGTCTACCCAGAGGGCGGAATCGCAAAGCTGTGCCAGGAAGTCATTGGAGTGGGAGGCAAACACCAGGATGCCGGAGCGTTGCACAAGCTCCTGCAGGCGTTTGCGGGCCTTCGCCATAAAGGCGGCATCCACAGCGCCGATACCCTCATCCAACAGCAGGATTTCCGGCTCGATGGAAGTGACCACACCCAGGGCCAGGCGGATGCGCATACCGGTGGAGTAGGTGCGCAGCGGCATGGAGAGGTATTCCCCGAGCTCGGAAAACTCCGCGATCTCATCCATCTTCTGCTTCATCTGCTTGCGGGTCTGCCCAAGGAACAGGCCGCGGATGATGATGTTTTCATAGCCGGAAATCTCTGGGTCCATGCCCACGCCGAGGTCGAATACGGGGGCCACACGTCCGCGGACGTGCGCGGAGCCTCTGGTGGGTTCGTAAATCCCAGAAAGCAATCGCAGCAGCGTGGACTTGCCGGCGCCGTTGTGGCCTACTAGGCCTACGCGGTCGCCTTCGCGCAGGTGGAGGTTGATGTCACGCAGCGCCTCCACCACCACGGTGTTATCTTTGTTGCGCCCAATTGCCCCGCCGGCGGCACCCAGGAAGGCCTTCTTCATGGAACGCGATTTGGCGTCAAAAATAGGGAAGTCCACGCAGGCGTTGTAAGTATCAATGGAAACCATGTTTTGCTCCTTAAAAACCTGCAGTTACACCCAGTAGCTCACGCGGAAGCGCCACTGGCGCATGGCCAGCAACGCTAACAGGATGCCCACCACGGTGCAGGCAATCACCACCCACCAGTGGTACACCGGCAAGTCCACGCCAATCATCGGTGCGCGCACCACCTCCATATAGTGGTACAGCGGGTTGAGTTGGGCCAGTTTGGCGCGCTCAGATACCGCACCGCCCTGCTCGTAGAGCGTTTGGGTAGTCCACACAATTGGGGTGACGTAGAACAGCAACTGGGTGCCGGCCTCCAGGAGGGGGGCTACGTCGCGGTAACGGGTAGCCACGATGCCAAAGAACATGCTCACCCACACGCCGTTGATCACCAGCAGCGCCAACGCCGGGAACATCAGAAGAACGTCCCAGCCAAGCGGGCGGGGGAACACCAGCATCAGGATGGCCCAAATCACCATGTTGTGCAGCAGGAACAGTGCCTGCTTCCACACGAGGCGGTACACATGCACGGAAAGCGCGGAGGGGAGCTGCTTGATTAAACCCTCATTGGCAATGAACACCTCCGAGCCTTCCTTGATGCACCCGGAGATGAAGTTCCACATGATCAGGCCCACGGTGACGTGCGGCAGAAACTGCGCAACGGGGATCTTGAACAGCACGGAGTACAGCAAGCCCAGGGCCACAGCCATCACACCGGTAGCGATGGTGATCCAAAGGGGGCCAAGCACGGAGCGTCGGTAGCGCTGCTTGATGTCCTGCCAGCCCAGTTGCAGCCACAGTTCATGCTGGCCAAAGCCGCGCGCAAGGTCTGCCCACGCGGTGGCAAACGTCTTGGAACGGGAAGGCTCGGGATCGTGGAGGTCCACGGCGGTGATGCGGCTAACGGTAGCCGTCACGGCACCACCATTGCTGGACTTCTCGGCGCCGATGCCGCTGTGCGGGGTTGGTTCGCGTTGTTCTTGCACAACAGCCATTCTTGCACAGCGGGCCTCCTCCCCGGCCGCACGCCCTGGCCTGCTGTCCGCCCGCGCAGGTGCAAATCGGAAAACCTGCCCCTTAGCTGGGCTGGTGCGGATTGCGGCACGGGCGGGCATACTGGGTTGGGTTCGGAAGGATTCCCCGCGCAATTTGTGCAGCAGGATGTGAATAGGAGTGGTGCAGTTGAGCCTTGACGTTGCGCGCATCCGCGGCCAATACACTTCCCTTGCAGGTCAGTGGACCTATCTCAATGCTCATGAGGTGCCGCAGATCCCGGAACCGGTTTCTTCTGCGGTGGCTCGGGCGTTTCGCGATCAAGCGGTGGCCCAGCCGCTGGAGCCGAACGTCGGTACGCATGCGCGCGGCGTGGCCCCCGGCACTCTGTTCGCGCAGGAGCACCTGGCGGCGGCGCGTTTGGCAATCGCGGATCTTACTGGAACTACCGCCGACGCCGTGATGTTGGGGCCCAGCGAAGCGGAGTTGTTGGCGCAGCTTCAGGTGGCAATGCGCCAGCAACTGCGCCGCGGTAATGCCGTGCTCGATGCCCCACGTAGCGCCAGTGGGGTGCTTGGGGCGGGGGAGTATGCCCAGCTTATCGACGCAGCCACCCGCCTCACGGTGGTTCCGGCTGCTGATGCGGAAACAGGCATCATTCATGAGGTGGCGAGCATCGCGGAAGCCACTCGATCACGCTCCAGGGCGTGGGTGTTGGTAAAGGTCAGCGCCATGCTAGGGGTGCGCCCGGTGACTTTTGAGGCCTTGGGGGCGGACGTCGTGTTGCTCTCCGCCCGCGGCCTTGGTGGCGGCGAGCTTGCGGCGTTGGCTTTCCGTGACCGCGCCATGCTCACCCGCATCAACGCAGAGGCCTTTGGGCAGCAGGTTTCCCCGGCGCTTGCCGCTGGTGCGGCTGCGGCGGTGGATCACTTGGCTGGGCTCGCGGACATCAGTGGCGCTGCTCGGGGCACCCGCCGGACTCGCATTTCCCAAAGCGTGGACGCGGCTGCCAGCTACCTCGGCGGCCTGAGCACCTACCTCATGGAGACGCTGCGCCCAAAGGTGGAGTTCTTGGGGTTTGGTTCCGAGGCAGCCCGTGAAGCAGACCGCATCCCTGTAGTCAGCTTCCGCCTGCCCGGCGTGCCTGTGGAAACGGTCTACCAGCGACTCGTTGGCCACGCCCTGCTGCCGAGCCGCAGCGCTGAAGGCATCACGGTAGGGCTTGGGGTTTACAACACGCCTTCCGACGTTGACCAGCTTGCCCGTGTTCTGGGCAGCCTAGCTTAGGCAGCCTCGCTTAGCCTGGGGCGACTTCGAGCACGAGCTTCCCGGTGACCTCGCCGGCTTTCAGCACCTGGTGGGCCTTGGCGGCCTCGGCGAGCGGGTAGGTTGCGTGGATTTGGTGGGTGATCGCCCCGGATTCCAGCAGCGGCCACACGTTTTCAATGGTGCTCTGCACAATCCGCGCCTTGTCTTCTTTGCTGCGGCTGCGCAGCGCGGTGGCGGAGATGGTGCCGCGCTTGGCCAGCAGTCGCCCGATGTTGAGTTCTCCCTTGACACCGCCTTGCATGCCGATGGTGACCTGGTGCCCGCCGTCGGCAAGCGCGCGTACGTTTTGGTCCAGGTATTTCGCACCCATGATGTCCAGGATGCGGTCGCAGCGATCTTTGAGGACCTCAGAAAAGTCCTGTTCGCGGTAGTTGATGAGGATGTCCGCACCCAACTGCGCGCAGCGATCCAGCTTCTCTTGGCTGCCCGCTGTGACCGCCACCGTGGCCCCGATGTGCTTGGCTAATTGGATGGCAAAGGTGCCGATCCCGCCGGCGCCGCCATGAATAAGCAACGTGTGGCCTGGCTCGAGGCCGGTGAGCATTCCGATGTTGGACCACACCGTGGTGGCCACCTCTATGACGGCCGCGGCCTCATGAAAGGAGTAACCCTCCGGGATTGGCATGAGCTGACCTGTGGGAACGGCCACGAACTCTGCGTAACCGCCGCCGGCGAGTAGCGCCGCTACCCGGTCACCCTTTTGGAAATCCGTGGTGCCCGGATCTTCCACAACGCCGGCGCACTCCAGGCCCAAAATCTCTGACTCACCTGGTAGCGGCGGGTAATGCCCCGCGGCCTGCAGCAAATCAGCGCGGTTCACGCCAGCCGCGTGGACCCGAATCAGCGCCTCGCCCTCACGCAGCGTCGGTGTGGGCACCTCCTGTAGCTCAAGGTTTCCATCTTCAACAATCACAATTGCTTTCATACCCACCCACGTTAGAAGAAAACCCACCGCTTGGGGTACACTTTGAACGCTGCGGCCAAACGCCGGTGGTTTGCGTCCTATTTGACTGCCCGCCACTTTGCGCTGTGAAGCTGCTGACCTGGAGGTATGACAGAGCGGCCGAATGTACTGGTCTTGAAAACCAGCGTTGGGAAACCAACCCAGGGTTCAAATCCCTGTGCCTCCGCAAAGTGCAACACCCCAGTTCAGTGATGAGCGGGGTGTTGTTGCGTTTGTGCTGGTAAATCCCGTTTGCTTGGGAGGATGCGGGCAGGGGCAGGCGGAGGGGTGCAGGTAGTTGGTCAAAAGGTATTGGGTGAAAGCACCCCAAGTTCGCTGCCCCCAAGATTGTGAGAACCTGACGGGAATGCTAATTTGCGTTAGGATCAGCTAGGCACCAAATTCTTTTCGGAACCGCGGTTTCGAACGGTGTTGAGTAAGAACCAAGAAATTTTCTCTTAGCTGCAACCTGCGGTTACGAGGCGCTTTCCCGCACATTCGGTTGGTCTGATTAGGAATTTCGCTCTCGGATTTTCAATAGGCACCGATTTGTGAAGGAACGGACCGAGCCACAACATAGGTCTGGCTTTCCGGGGGAGCACCGACCCTCATATGCATATGCTTGAAAGGGATCATCATGATTCAAACCTCCAAGAGGTTCCTAAAGCGGGCGCTCGCTGCGACTGCTGCCGGGGCTCTTGCTCTCGGCGTGGCGCCTCAAGCGGCTAACGCCGAGACAATTGAGCCTGGTCAGTCGGGAAGCGTGTATAGCTCCCCAATGGTCAATTGGACCTCGATCGGCATCCCTCGCCAACAGACCGACGGCTCAATGGTGGCAGAAGGCTCAGGTTTCACGAACCGTCAAACTGTGACCAACGCAGAAGGCGTCCCAGTTGCAACTGGTACCGGTGCAAAATTTGCATACAACTACCAAAATGTAGAGCTGACCATTGAGTCTGAATGGCAAACTGCAAGTACCTCGGCATCGCCTACCGCTCTTCAGGTAAACATGGCGGAGGGCTACTACGACTCATACAAGGACAACTGCCTTTCCGCTGGTGGATACGCCGCTGGTCAGGTTGTGACGTGTGATGCGAAGCGTCTTGTCACCTATACCTTCTCCGAGCCAGTGTGGTTCCCGAAGTTCGCTAACATCTACACAACCTCTGGTCTGCGTGACGCTCAGAACAACATCGAGCTGGTTCAGTTCGAAGAGATGAAGGTTGTTTCCATCAACGATGGCACCAAAGACCGCTCTTCATCTGAATACAATGGTGGCGACCTTCCCTTCTACCCCACCTACCGTACTGGGGGTTACTCTGAATGGTTTACGGACGGTGTAGACGCTCAGGGCAACTACATCAATACCCTCGACCTCAAAAAGTATGCGCCTGATGCGACCGGCTTCAACCGCTACACCGGTACTGGCGCAGCTCCGGGTAGCAATGAAAATGCAAGTGCGTTCCCTCAGTTCGGTGTTCCTGGCTTCGTCAAGTCCATTACCTTGGAATACACCCCGAAGATCCTCGTGAACGACCCAACCGTTGTTGACGAATGGAATGCAGGCGTAACCCGTACCGTCGGTAATGCTGGAGCTGAGATCACCCTTCCTCTGAAGGACCTCCTCGACTGGAACACCGAAGGCTCTGATCCGCGCCAGTTCCGCTACGGCGCATATCTTCCACGTACGGACTACACCGTTCTCAAGGACTTCACTGAATCGGACGGCGTGACCTCTGTGACGGAGCCCGCTGCCCCAGGTAGTGAGGTTTACTTTAATGTTTCTGTAGCAAACACCGGCACCATGAACTCATGGGGCTACGTTGCTCTCGACGACATGCCTGATGAACTCGATCCTGACACCGTGGAACTCGTTCGCGTTGAGTCCACGCAGGGTGACCAAGCAACCAACACCTATGTTGGCACTGAGGGTGGCAAATATGCTTTGGCAACCGCAGGCACCAAGGTTGAGGTTGTTGATGGCACCTTCCGCGTATTCCGCGTTGGTGCAGACTACCAGATCACCGGTGGTAACGCCCCAGTGTCCGGCACACCTGACTACGATAACGGCACGAACATTGGACGCGTTTCGCCAAAGGATCCAACAAACACAACCAAACTTCCAACCGGTGGCTTGGATGCTGGAGCGAAAGACACCTACGTTTTCAAGGCAAAGCTCAAGAACCTTGCGGATCTGAAGGCTCTTGGAACTGGCCTGTGTGACCCTAACGCAGACGTCGTTAACAAGATCACTGCCTACGACTCCGTTGTGAACCCAAACGATGCCGCAACGGATGATGCGAACCTTGTTGTATGCCCTGAACCGGCACCAGATTTCGAATTCGATAAGAGCACGGACTTCACGGCTGCTGGCGCGGAGGTAGGCGACACCGTTACTTACACCTTCAAGGTGACGAACACCGGCAACATGGATCTCTCCTCCTTCGAGATCACCGACCCATTGCCAGGTCTCTCCGAGATCAGCTACCCAGCAGACCGCAGCCTCGCCGTTGGTGAAAGCAAGGAAGCAACCGCAACTTACGTTCTGACCCAGGCAGACTTCGACGCTGGCCAGGTTCTAAACGTTGCTAAGGCATCGGTAGTACCATTTGATCCAACCCCAGAAGATTCGACTGACGACGTACCGCCTCCGGCACCAAAGACCGATGAAGTTGAGATCCCGCTCACAGAGGATCCAACCCCACCAACCCCAGGCCTGCCGATCATCCCGATTCCAATTCCGATTCCAGGCCCAGGTAGCCAGTCCGGCTCAAACCCAAACCCAACCCCAACCC
>NZ_JANIKD010000016.1 GCF_024580955.1 Corynebacterium sp. 122RC1
CAGTTGTGTATAAGAGACAGGGCCAACAACCCCCCACTCAATCCAACCCAACCCACTGCCCCTCATGGAGCACCAGGCAATCAGCGCCAACGCGGGCGGCCATTTCCTCTGCGGTGTGGCGGGCAAAATCCCTGCCTGTGGTGGTGAAGAGTACGTCGTGGATTGGAATGATCCGCTTGGGCGGGAACTGGCTGAGGTGGCGTTCTTGGTCGGCGCGTTTCACCCATGGGCCATCCATGGGCAAGAACAAGGTGTCCACATCTTGGATCTCTTGGTAGGCATCGCCTGGGTGCAGGGCCTGCCCCGCGAAAAGGTATCCCACGTTGGGGATTGGTGGATCGTAAATGCTCGCAATCGCCTGCTCCTCACCCACCACGTTGACCTGTAAATCCCCCACAGCAAGTACGTCTCCATCGGCCACGAGCTCAGCGTTCACCCCTTCTAAAGCCACGGGAGAAAACACCCGAAGCTCAGGTTTCTTCTGCTGCGCCTTGCCCAAAGCAGAGAGATCCACATGGTCAAAGTGGTCATGGGTCACCAAGACGGCGTCAAAGCTATCAAGGGCAGGAAACTGAGAAAACTCGCCGGGATCCACGATCATAGTAACCCCGCCGAGGCGCAGCCCCACTGCAGCATGGCCAAAACTTGTGATTTCTAGTTGTGCTTCCATCACTTCTCCAAGCCTAAGCTCGAACGGTGGCATGGGGCGCCGGCCGGGTCTCGCGAGCAATTCCGACGCCACCATCAGGCACCCCAAACATCACTCCCCGCGCCGCGCGGCCCCCAACGCCCCTGCGCTGATCAGTGCCAGCGCTGCGGTCACCGCCACGCCCAGCCACAGCGCCTGCCCACTCACGCCATTGCCGAGTGCGCTGAGGGCGGCCGTCGGATATTGCAGCGGCATGAGGTGCGCCACCACTTCTTGGGCGGTGCTCGCGGTGCCGGCTACTGCGCGGCTCCACACCCAACCCACAACGCCCACTTGCAGCGCCGCCCCGGCGATGGCCAAGACTGGGCCCGTGACCTGCCCAAATATGCGCACCAGCAGTGCGGCGCTCGCCGCGGAGGCCACCACAACACCCAATGCCACCAACGCAGCCCCAATGGCAGCCGTGGCGCTCACGCCCACACCGAGCGTTGCGGTCAGCACACCCACTAGCGCCACCAGTGCCACAGCTCCCACGGCCACCACGGCGGTGTGCCGCGAGCGGCCCAAACCCAAGGCCGCAGCCAACGCCGCAGCCGCCAGGAGGAAGGCGTACATCGGTGGTAGGGAGCTCAGCACACCTGCTTCCTCTGCCTCGGGGGTGCCTACCTCGGCGGCGGGGATGAGCTTGGCTACGTCGGTGATGTTGGATTGGTTTTGCTCGGCCATCTTGGCCAACTGCGCAGCCCCGTTCTCCAACTGGGTGACCCCGCCCACAGCCTGGTCTACACCGCTGCCCAATTCTTGCAGGCCAGCGGCCAGTTCCTCAGCTCCCTTGGTGGCCGAGTAGATGCCATCGTGATAGCCGTAGCCTGGCACATCGAGTTGGTTGGCCAGGTCGCGCGAGCCTTGGCGCAGCCGCTGGAGGTTCTCGGTTGTTGCGGGGTCAATGGCAAAGCCCTCCACCTGGCCGCGGAATCCTGCGAGCTCTTGAAGCATCTGCGCCGAGCGTGGATCTGGGCTGGTTCGGAGCTGGTTTTCCACCTCGGTGATCGCCCCGAGGATGTCCACGCGCACCTTTTCAATGCCGTCGAGCTGGCTCAGCGCCGCCTCAATGCCGTTGGCAATCTCGGTTGCGCCGTCGCCCAACTGCCCGGTCCCGGCCTGCAGTTCCTTCATCCCCTCAGCCAGCGCTGCGGACCCTTCCTGTGCGGCCTTGGCTCCGTCGATAAGCCTCTGCGCCTCCTCAGTGATGCCTTCGGTGCCGGTAGCTACGCGGTCGATGCCGGATTTCAGCATGGCCGCCTGCCCCACCGCTTCGCCCGTAGCCTGGCGAATCTCATTGAACATCGCGGGATCGATGCTTGCCGACGGCGCGCCCGTGACCTCCTCCGCAGAATGCCAGGTGCTCGCGATGCTGGGGTGCAACGCTGTGCCCACAGCCAGTGGGGCGGCCAAAAGGATTGCGGCTAAGACGCGACGCGGGGTTGAGCTCATGCGTTTCAACCTAGCGCCTTGGCTGCTCAAGGGGGTTGCGGCACACCGCAAAAACACCGCGTCAATGCAGGAGAAATGTGACTACTGGTAAAGTTGTGAAAGTTTGATAGCCCGATTTCAGAACTATTTGTCCCGATCACGATGGGTGTGAAAAACCGTGACACTACTAACCATCCTGGCGCTGGTGGCACTCGCCGTTGCCGTCGCCCCGGTAGCAGTGCGGCTTCTTGGGAGAAAGGCGGGTTGGCCGTTAGCAGCCATCCTGCTGGCAGCAGCCGCGCTTTTGCTCCGCCTCCAGCAACAAGCCAGCTCAGGCTCCAGCGCGTTGTCCGAAGATTCCTACAGCTCCTACACCACATACAGCACAGTGTGGGTGCGTGACTTCCTCGGTCCCGGCGCGCACGCCGAGCTGAGCCTCAACGCGGACCCGCTCGCCATGTTCTTTGCGTTGCTGGCACTGGTGATCGGCGCAATTGTATTCATCTATTCTGCGGCATACCTGCCCAAGCGCAAGGGGGCAACGAGCTTTTACACGCTCATGACGGCCTTCACCGCTTCCATCCTGCTTCTGGTGCTGGCCAATGACGTGATCACGCTCTTCGTGGCCTGGGAGTTGGTGAGCCTGGCGTCTTTCATGCTGATCGCTCGCTCCGGCGGCAAGGGTGGCGAGCAGGGCTCGCAACGCACGCTGATCCTCACCTTCATCGGCGGGCTCACGCTGCTGGTGGCGCTGATGCTGGCGGCAAGCCAGACGGGTTCACTGCAAATCAGTGAGATCCTCGCATCCCCCGTATGGGAACAGCGCCCCACTCTGACGGCGGTGGTGGCGGTGCTGGTAGCACTGAGTGCGTTTACCAAGTCCGCGCAGTTCCCCTTCCACTTCTGGCTGCCGGAGGCGATGGCCGCGGCCACGCCGGTTTCTGCATTCCTGCACGCGGCGGCCGTGGTGAAGGCGGGCATCTACCTGCTGCTGCGGTTTAGCACCATTTTCCACAGCGTTGCCGTGTGGAACATTCTGCTCATCGTTGTGGGTATGAGTACCGCCGTGATGGCCAGTGTGTTCGCAATCCAGAAGACGGACTTGAAGAAGCTCACGGCCTACTCCACCGTCTCCCACCTAGGTTGGATCGTGGCAACCATCGGCGTGGGCACGCCTTTCGCCTTGGCCGCGGCCCTGGTGCACACTCTGGCGCACGCTCTGTTCAAGTCTTCACTGTTCATGCTGATCGGCGTGGTGGATCACCAAACGGGTACGCGCGATTCCGCGCGCCTGGGTTCCTCGTGGCGGCAGTTGCCGTTCACCTTCGGCTCCGTGGTGATTGCCGCGGCATCCATGGCTTCAGTGCCGCCGCTGATGGGCTTTGTGTCCAAGGAGGGCATGCTGGAGGCATTCACGCAGGCGCCACTCGGGAACGTCGGTGTTGTTGTGCTGCTCATCGCGGCAGCAATCGGTGCCCTGTGCACCTTCACCTATTCCGCGCGCATTGTGTTTGACGGCTTCATCGATGGCGATCGAGACATGTCCGACGTCAAAGAAGCTCCCGTCTCTCTGTGGTTGCCGGCGGCCCTGCCGGGGCTATTCTCCCTGCCTCTCGTATTTTTCCTCGGCACGCTGGACTCCCCCATCTCCCAGGCCGTGGCAACCATCACCGAGGACCCCCACCTGCACCTCGCCCTGTGGCACGGTATTAATACGCCGCTGATTATTTCCGCGATCGTGCTGGCCCTCGGTGTGGCGGGTATCTTCATCCGCACCCAGATTTGGGCAAGGACTACCGACGCCACCATGTTCCCCGGCAGCGGCAACGCAGCCCTGCACGCACTGGTCTCCGCGCTCACCCGTATGGGCAAGCGCTTTGGCAAGCTGGCGGATTCGCTGAGCCCAACGCGCCACCTGGCGGCCATGTTTGCTCTGCTCATCGCCTTTGCGGTGGCTGTGATCGCCCAGGGGCGCCTCACGGGCGCAGAGCTTGCGCCGCGGGTGCCGGGCACGGACCGCATTGCGGACCTGCTGCCTCTTGCCATCGTCGCTATTGCTTTGCATGCCCTCGTGCGCACCAACCGCCGTCTGAGTGCCACGGTGCTTATCGGCGTGGTGGGCGTGGGTGTGACGCTGCAGGTGCTCATGCTGGGTGCCCCGGACGTGGCGCTCACGCAGTTCATGGTGGAGGCGCTGGTTGTGGTGATCATGATGATGGTGATTCGCCAGCAGCCGGAGTTCTTCCACCACACCGCCGCGTACCGCAAGCGGATTGCTGCGGTCTTGGCTGCGGGCGTCGGCGTGCTCACGTTCGCGCTGGTCTACTTCGTGTTGGGCCGCCGGGAACGCCCCGACCTCGCACTGTGGTACTTGCAGGAGGCGCCGGGGATCACTAGCGGTGACAACGTGGTGAACACCATCCTGGTGGAGTTCCGCGCCTTCGATACCTTGGGCGAGCTTTCGGTGCTGGGTATGGCGGCCGTGGTAATCGCCGCAGTGGTCACCTCCATGCCGCGCTACCCATTCGCGGAGGGCACGCACCCCAAGCCTTTTGGAAAGTCCCAGCTCAATGCCATCCCGATGCGGGAGCTGCTGCGTTTCCTCATCCCAATCCTGGGCATTTTGAGTTTCCTGGTGTTCATGAGGGGGCACAACCAGCCGGGTGGTGGCTTCATCGCCGCCCTGATCGCCGGCGGCGCCCTCATGCTGAGCTATCTTTCCCATGGCCGCGACCAGCGCATTTTCACCATCACTACCCCGATTTACCTCACCGGTGTGGGTATCCTCTTCGCGGTTGCGGCAGGCTTCATCGGCTTGCTCAAGGGGTCCTTCCTCTACGCGATCCACGGCAGCTTCGCGGGTTCGCACTGGACAACGTCGATGATCTTCGACATCGGCGTCTACCTCGCGGTGCTGGGCATGCTGAGCATGGCGATCAATACCCTGGGCTCCTACCTGCGCCCCGGCATGGATTACGCCGACCTCACCTTCACCCGCGAGGACTCCCCCCTGCCCTCCCCGAAGCCGGTCAAGCAGGAATCCGCGCCCGCTGACACCGACACCGATGACCTGCCGCTGCGCGCACCGCATACTGCCGACGCAGCCAAGGCGCCAGCGGCCCAAGGCACTGCCGCGGCAACAGAGGAGGCACAGAACTCATGATTCTGGCACTGACAATCGCACTACTTGCAGGCAGCGGCGTGTATTTGGTGCTGCAGCGCGGCATGCTGCGCATCGTGATCGGCATGACGCTCATCAGCCATGCCGCCAACCTCATCATCTTGGCCGCCGGTGTGCCGGCCTGGCGCGGGGATCCATTCCCCAGCATCACCGACCTCAGCGCGGCCGCAGACCCACTCCCGCAGGCGTTTGTGCTCACGGCAATCGTGATCGCAATGGCTACCACCACATACATGCTCACACTGTCTGGTCTAGGCCGAAGTGATGACACCGTGGCGGAAGAGGTGGCCGACGAAGACTCGCCACTGCAAACCCTGGGGCGTTCCACCACCAACGCGGAGCTTTCCGCGGAACGCGACCACCAAGATTCTGAACAAGAGGAGGCAAAGTAATGGACGTGATGCTTCCCTTGTTCGTCGGCGTCCCGCTGACCGTTGTTGCCATCGCCGCGATGGTGCCGTGGCGCAGTGTGCGCGACGCCCTGGCATTGCTCACCCCCATTGGCACCGCGATCGCTGGCGTGTTCCTGTTCCAACACGTTGCCACCCACGGCACCATCGCCCATGCGGTGGGCCTGTATGAGGGAGCGGTGGCAATCCCCTTTGTGGCGGATGCCTTCTCCGCGGTCATGATTGTGGCCACTTCCATCGTGGCGTTCTGCGCCAACTGGTTTGCCATTGTGGCCGGGGAAACGCGGGCACGCTTCTACTCCGCGCTCTCCCTCATGCTGCTGACCGGCGTGATGGGTGCCCTCCTCACCGGCGACCTCTTCAACTTCTTCGTGTTCATCGAGGTCATGCTCCTGCCGAGCTACGGCCTGCTCGCAATGACCGGCACCTGGGCGCGTCTTTCCGCAGGCAGGACGTTTGTGCTTGTGAACCTGGCGACGTCGACACTGCTCCTCATCGGCGTAGCCGTGCTCTACGGAACCTTCGGCGCGGTGAACCTCGGCGCACTGACGGGCGCTGGCGTTACGGGTGGCCGCCCCACGCAGATCGCTCTGGGCATCGTGCTGGTGGCGCTCGCAGTGAAAGCCGGTCTGTTCCCCGTGCACACCTGGCTGCCGCGCACCTACCCCTCCACCTCTGCAAGCGTGATGGCCCTGTTCTCCGGCCTGCACACCAAGGTTGCCATTTACATGATCTTCCGCATTTATGCGGTGGTCTTTGACCTCGACCCACGCTGGGCCTGGCTCATCATCACCATTTCTTTGGTCACGATGATCGTGGGTGCGTTCGCGGGACTTGGGGAAAACTCCATGCGCCGCGTACTGGCCTACCAAATGGTGGGAGGCATGCCATTCATCCTGGTAATGCTGGCCTTTAGCAGCGGCAACGAGGTGGCAGCTCTGGCCGCAGGAATCCTCTACATGCTGCACCACATGATCACCCTGGGAGCACTGATCCTCACCACCGGCGCGATCGAGGAAACCTACGGGACTGACCTCCTTTCCAAACTCTCCGGGATCGCCAAGCGTGACCGCTGGGTGGCCGCCGTCTTCGCCGCAGGCGCATTCTCCGTGGTGGGCTTCCCGCCATTCTCCGGCATGTGGGGCAAGGTGTTCGTGGTCCTGGGCATCGCCCAGGCCGGCACCTGGCAGGCGTGGCTCGTGATCACCGTTGTGGTGCTCGCCAGCTTCGGCGCCTTCCTGGCAATGATGCGCCTGTGGCGCGAAGTATTCTGGGGTCCGGGGATGAACCCCCAACGCATCCCGAGCAGCATGCGGGTGCCCTGGTGGCGCATCGCCCCCGGCGCAGTAATGGTCCTCATGAGCTTTGCAATGTTCATACTCGCCGGGCCCCTGCTGGACACCGTTCGCACCGCAGCAGAAGGCCTGGTGGATGGCAACTCCTACCAGGAGGCAGTTCTGCACAACCCCTCAGCCGGCGCCGTAGAAGGAGGCCACTAAACCATGGTGATCATTCACGTACTGCGCTACTTTGCGTGGCTCACCTACCAAGTGGGGCTCGCTGGTTGGGCTGTAGCAAAAGCCACGCTCACCGGATCCAAAGACTCCCACCCCGTCATCCTGCACTACCCACTGCGGGTGGAAACCAACTTCCTGGTCACCGCCCTCGCGGCCTCCATCACCGTCACCCCAGCCACCCTATCCCTGGGCCTCAAAGACGGCATGCTGTTAGTCCACGCGGTGTTCGGCAAAGACCATGAGGGGCTGTTCCAAGACATCGCCAAGATGGAGGAAACCCTCGCGCCCTCAGTGCGTGGGAAGGCGCATCCGAAGCAGTGGTTCGTGGAGGATCCAGCCCCCGCCCCCTCATCAACAAATGTGCAGCAACACCCAAAGAAGGAGGCGAGGTAAATGTTTGAAATCGTGCTGTACGTAGCACTCGGGTTGATCGCCGCCACCATTTTGGGCACCATCGTCATGATCCTCAAGGAGCAAGACCAGTTCACCCGCGCCGTGGTAGCGGACCTCACCTTCTACCCGATGATCGGCTTCTATGTGGTGTGGTGCATGCTCAACGACTCACAGATTAACTACGAGGTTGCCCTGCTCGCGGGCCTAGTGGGCGGCGTGCTGCCCACCATGAGCTTGGCCCGAATCATCTCTAAGGGGAGGCGCTAAATGTCCACTGTTTTCAGCATCGTAGCTAGCCTCATGGTGTTGCTCGCGGCGGCACTGATGGTGCTCACGCTCATTGGCATCGTGCGCGCACCAGACGCGCTCACCCGCGCCAACCTGTTGGGCCTGACCACGAGCATCGCGCTGCCGATGATCCTCGTGGCCAGCCTGATCAACGATATCGGCGCAGGCACCTTCACCTGGTGGAACCTGCTGCGGGTGTTCCTCACCATCACCGCACTGCTCGTGGTGCTTGCCATCGGCTCCTTTGTGATGGGCCGCTCGCTCTACCAGACCGCGAAAGAGCAATCCCACTAATTTTGTTCATGAGGGGGTGCCCAACTCCGGATCTTGCGCAGCAGGATCCGGTTTTTGCGTTGTGAGTTCCCCAGTTTGGTGTTGAGGTAGCTGAGCACCTTGATGGCCTCGCCGATGTAGGGCCCTTTGTTGAGCATCACGCATTCGGCACGCAGCGCATAGGTGGCGTCGGTAATTTCTGCGCGGGAGGGCTGGCCTGTTTTCGCCATCGTCTCCAGGACCTGGGTTGCCAGGATCGTGGGCACGTGTGCGGCTTCTGCCGCCGCGGAGATAAACCGGGGCACTTCTGCCATGCGGCGGAAACCCAGCTCCACTGCGAGGTCGCCGCGGGCGATCATGAGTCCGAGCTTTTGGTAGCGCATGCCTTCCAGGAGCACTTCGCGCAGGTTGTTGTATGCGGGAATCGTCTCGATTTTGAGCACCAGGCCCACTGTGGCTTTGGGCCCGAGGGCGTTGATCACCGCGGCGACGTCCTGGGCGTTGCGGATGAAGGAAACCGCAACGATGTCCGCGTGCTGCTTGACGAACTCAAGGTGCCGCAGGTCGGCCTCGGTCAGGGAGGGCAGCGGCAACTCGGAATTGGGCAAGTTGATTCCTTTGTTGGCGGCCAAGGTGGTGCCGTTGGGGGCCGCGTGGGTCACGCGCAGGCGGACCTCGCTGGCGCTGACGTCGGTGACTTCGGCGGCCACCCTGCCGTCGTCAAAGAGCACCTGCTCCCCCACCTTGATCGCGCCTAGGACCTCCGGCAGGCTGAACGGGATGCGCAGGGGGCCTTGCACTTCGGGATCGGTGGCGGTGGAGTGTGCGTCGAGGATGAGCTCCTGCCCTGGGAAGATGCGCAGTTTGCGCTCAATCGGTGTGATGCCTGCGGCGCGGGTACGCATGTAGTCATGCTCCAGCAGCGTGCCCTCTGCGATGTAGGCGTTGCGTTGGCCTTCCGCAAGCGCACCCTCAGCAACCTGGGTGACAATGAATTTCCTCCGCGCACCGCGGTTGTCCACCAGCCGTACCTCACTGCCTTCTTTCAGGTCTGCGAACCACTCCGGGTCCACGGCAACCGGCAGCGCGGGGCGCCCAGGCAGCCCCTCTGGGATCGGCGGCTGCGTCCCCTGAGGGTAGAGCCAGAGTTTCGACGGCGCCAGCACCCTACCGCTGGCATCGCGCAGCACGCGCGCGCGTCCAACCTGGGGTCCGGGGAGAATATCTCCTGTGCGCAGCTTCGGGCCGGCAAGATCCATGCTTACACGGATCTCCACGCCGGCCTCTTTGGCGGCAGCTCGCACGTTGTGGATCATGCGCAACCAGACCGATTCATCGTCATGGGCGCAGTTGATGCGTGCCAGTTGCATGCCGTCGGCAATGAAGCCGCGCACAATGGCAATGTCATCTGCGGCCTCCGCCGGCAGCGTGACCATGATCCGCGAGTGTGCATCCGGGCGAGCCGGGCCCAAAAGCTGCGTAGTGTGTTGCTCCAGTATCTGGTCTGAGGCCGCAAACGCACCCGCCACCTCAGCCTGGGGGTACCTAAATCCCTCGCCGGCGATGGCACCAAGCACATTGCGGGCGGCCTTCAACCGTGCACGCACATCCGGTTCGGTGGTGGAAAGGCGGGTGGCGCCAAGATCCCCAAGGCGATCTTGCAGTTCGGAGAGATCGAGGGAGCGCAGGTAGGCATAGTCCACCAGGTTGTGCGCCCCGAAGCTGTGTTCAGGTGCCACGGCAGCCAATTGCGCGCTAAATCTGGTGTGCTCTGCGTCGAGGTGCCCCAACAGTGCGTCAATTTCCGCCGCCAGTGCCGTGGCCGCCTGCCGTTCTACGCCCATGTGATTTTTCCTTTTCACCATCGCGATTCACCATCACGTCAAAGTGTGCTGGTGATATTGTGCCTGCTTCTCACCGATCCTGCAGAGTAGGGCCGCATATTGACGCCGCAGATCAGCTCAGCGCATGCAAAAGGCGGCAGCCTCTTGGGTCTGCCGCCTTCTCAAGGGAGTGACTGCTACTTCTTGGTAGCAAACACTTCACGGAGCTTCGCTGCGAGGTCCTGGTCCAGCTTGCCCCAGTACTCGTACACCTGCTCCTCAACCTGCTCGGAGACGCCAACCATGGCGTTGGTCACGTTGTCGATGAAGCGCTCGCGAGCGGCATCGTCGAACACCTCCAGGTAGAGGGTGCGTGCCTGCACGAAGTCATCGTCCTCAGCGTGCTTCACGTATGCCGCACGAACGAGGTCGGTGCCGTGTGGGTCTGGGTTGACGTACAGATCGCCAGCCTGGCCGTAGGTCACGCCAGAGGAGGAAGTCTGACCGTCATCCAGGAAGCCTGCGCCCTTTTCAAAGCGGTTCGGACTGTACACAGGTGCGCCGGCATCATTGAACTCCACCGCCATGGAGCCCTGGTGCGAGTAGGTGTTCACCTCAGAAACTGGGCGGTTGATTGGCAGGTGGCGGTAGTTCGCACCGATGCGGTAGCGCTGCGCATCCGCGTATGCGAATGCACGAGCCATGAGCATGCGGTCTGGGGAAAGGCCGGTGCCGGGAACGATGTTGGATGGGTCCAGGGCGATCTGCTCGATCTGCGCGTGGAAGTTCACTGGGTTGCGGTTGAGCTCGAAGTAGCCAACCGGGATCAGTGGGTAGTCCTTCTGGGACCACACCTTGGTGAGGTCGAATGGGTTGAAGCGGTAGCTCTCAGCCTCATCGAAAGGCATGATCTGTACCTTGACGTCCCAGCGTGGGAAGTCACCGCGCTCGATGGCCTCAAAAAGGTCACGGCGTTGGTAGTCAGCGTCCTTACCAGCCATTTCCTCAGCCTCAGCGCCGGTGAAGGTTTCCCAGCCCTGCTGGGTCTTAAAGTGGTACTTCACCCAGAAAGCCTCGCCGGCCTCATTGACCCACTGGAAGGTGTGGGAACCAAAGCCGTCCTGGTGGCGGGAGGTCTTCGGGGTGCCGCGGTCACCCATGAGGTAGGTCACCTGGTGGATGGACTCAGGGGTGCGGGTCCAGAAATCCCACTGAGCATCCGCGTCACGCAGGCCGGATGGGCCAACGCGCTTCTGGGAGTGGATGAAGTCTGGGAACTTGATGCCGTCACGCAGGAAGAAGGTTGGGGTGTTGTTACCAACAATGTCCAAGTTGCCTTCTTCAGTCCAGAAGCGCAGTGCGAAGCCGTGGACGTCACGCCAAGTATCTGGGGAGCCCTGCTCACCGGCAACAGTGGAGAAACGGACGGCCATTGGAGTGACCTTGCCTGGCTGGAACAACGCGGCCTTGGTGTACTTGGAAACATCCTCGGTGACGTGGAACTCACCGAATGCGCCGTGACCCTTTGCGTGTGGGTTGCGCTCTGGCACGCGCTCGCGGTTGAAGTGCGCCAGCTTCTCAATGAGCTGGAGGTCATTGAGCACGTTTGGGCCCTGTGGGCCCGCGGTGATGGAAATGTTCTCAGATGCAACGGGCTGGCCACCAAGGCGGGTGCTGTTGCCCTTTGGTTCTGGGCGCTGGCCGTTGCTCAAGATTGGATCTACAGCGTTCATGAAGGATTCTCCTATGGGTTGCAATTCTCTATCCAACCTACACCTAGAAGATAAGCCTTGCAATAGATTCCGAACTATTAGGCAGACCTAATCAATTCCCCTCTCTGTTCCCTTGCTACGCCTGAGACTCCCTTTGATACAGTCTTGCAGTATGAACCGTGTGGAGCATGACGCCTACGTCACCCAACTCGCACTCGCAGCGGGCAGGGGTGACCGCGCAGCACTCCACAATTTTATTCGGGAAACGCAGTCGGACGTGTGGCGTCTGCTCGCCCATTTAGGAGGTCAAGAAATTGCGGACGACCTCACCCAGGAAACCTATCTCCGCGTGATCAGCGCACTCCCCCGCTTCGCCGCGCGTTCGTCGGCACGCACCTGGCTGCTTTCGCTTGCTCGGCGCGTGTGGGTGGACAACATCCGCCACGACATGGCCCGCCCGCGGAAATCGGCGGCGGAAATTGAGGATTTTGAGCCCCGCACGGCACCGAGCTCCTGGAGTGAATGGGTTGACGTGCGCATGCTCATCGACGCCCTGCCCGAGGAACGCCGCGAAGCCCTGATCCTCACGCAGGTGCTGGGGTATTCCTATGAGGAGGCTGCAAAAATTGCCGACGTGCGCCTGGGCACCATCCGCTCAAGGGTAGCCCGCGCGCGTGCGGATATCATCGCGGCAACGCAGGCCGCGAATCAGGAACAGCCGGGCAATGAACGCCAAAGCGGCACCGCCTAAAGGCAGCGCCGCTAGTTGGCAAATTAGTCAGGTTTAAACCAGCAGTTCAGCGATCTGAATGGTGTTCAGCGCCGCACCCTTGCGCAGGTTGTCACCGGAAACCACGAACACCAGGCCCTTGTTGTCATCCACCGTCTGATCCTGGCGGATGCGACCTACTAGGGAGTCGTCCTTGCCTGCGGCGGCAAGTGGAGTTGGCACCTCAACAACCTCTACACCCGGAGCCTTCTCCAGCAACTCGCGCGCCTGCTCAGGGGTGATTGGGCGCTCGAACTCGGCGTGGACGGTCATGGTGTGGCCGGTGAACACTGGCACGCGCACGCAGGTACCGGCAACCTTGAGGTCTGGAATGCCCAGGATCTTGCGGGACTCGTTGCGCAGCTTCTGCTCCTCATCAGTCTCACCGGTGCCGTCCTCAACCAGATTGCCGGCAAAAGGAAGTGCGTTGAAACCAATAGGCGCAACGTATGGCCCCAGGTCCTCGGGGGCCAGCACGGAGCCGTCGTGAACGAGCTCCACGTTGCGGTCACCGATTTCAGCAACCTGCTTCGCCAGGGTCTCCACGCCGGCAAGACCGGAACCGGAGACGGCTTGGTAGCTGGAAACGTGCATCTTGACCAGGCCAGCGGCGTCATGCAACACCTTTGCCACAGGCATGATTGCCATGGTGGTGCAGTTCGGGTTGGCGATGATGCCCTTGGGCAGATTGTCCTTATCTGCAGGATTTACCTCAGAGACGATGAGCGGAACTTCATCATCCTTGCGCCACGCAGAGGAGTTATCCACAACCGTTGCACCCGCAGCGGCGAACACAGGAGCCCACTGCTTGGAGGTGCTACCACCTGCGGAGAACAGGGCGATGTCAATGCCAGCAAGCGTTTCCTCGTTCTGGAGGGCCAGATCCTCAATCTCAATTTCGGTGCCCTCAAACTCCACCTTCTGGCCTGCGGAACGTGCGGAGGCGAACAGGCGCAGCTTGTCCAACGGGAACTTTCGCTCCGCCAAAATATCGCGCATTACGCGGCCAACTTGTCCTGTGGCGCCAACTACGGCAACGGTGGTCATGGAAGGGGGTTTCCTTTCAATTGAGGGTTCTTGAGCCAGGCCGCTATTAACGGCCCGTGCCTGCGTACACGGTGGCTTCGGTGTCTCCGCCAAGCTCGAATGCCTCGTGCAGCGCGCGGGCGGCTTCGTCGAGGTTGGACTCGCGGATGAGGACGGAGATGCGGATCTCTGAGGTGGAAATCAGCTCAATGTTGATTCCCTTGTCGCGCAGAGCCTCGCAGAACACTGCGGTCACACCAGGGTGGGACTTCATACCTGCGCCCACCAGGGAGACCTTGCCCACCTGGTCGTCATAGAGCACATTTTCCCACTCATGCTGCGCCTGCAGGTTGCGCAGGAGTTCCATGGCGCGGGGGCCGTCGGTACGCGGGCAGGTGAAGGTGATGTCAGTGCGGTTGTCCTCCAGGGAGGAGATGTTCTGCAACACCATGTCGATGTTGATTTCGGCGTCGGCAAGCGCGCGGAACACGGTTGCGGCAGCGCCGGGGGAATCAGGGATGCCCAAAACGGTGATCTTGGCCTCGGAGTTGTCCGTGGCAACACCGGTCAATACTGCTTCTTCCACAGGAATATCCTCCATAGAGCCGGCAACCAGGGTGCCGGGGTCATTGCTATACGACGAACGAACACGAAGCGGCACGCCAAATGCACGGGCGTACTCAACGCTGCGCAACACCAGAATCTTGGAGCCGACGGCAGCAAGTTCCAGCATCTCCTCAAAGGAAAGCTTTTCCAACTTCTGCGCATTGGGGACGATGCGTGGGTCCGCGGTGTACACGCCATCAACGTCTGAATAAATCTCGCACACATCAGCGTTCAGCGCTGCCGCAAGGGCAACCGCGGTGGTGTCAGAGCCGCCACGGCCCAAAGTGGTCACGTCCTTGGATTCGCGGTTCACGCCCTGGAACCCGGCCACCAGGCAGATCTTGCCTTCGTCCAGCGCCTCACGGACGCGCCCTGGGGTGACGTCCACGATGCGCGCATTACCGTGGCGCTCCGTGGTGATCACGCCAGCCTGCGAACCGGTGAAGGACTGCGCCTTCGCGCCAAAAGACTCAATGGCCATTGCAACGAGTGCGTTGGAGATGCGTTCGCCGGCAGTCAGCAGCATGTCCATCTCACGCGCCGGCGGCACGGGGTTGACCTGCGCTGCAAGGTCCAACAACTCATCGGTGGTGTCACCCATCGCGGAGCACACCACAACAACATCGTTGCCTTGCTTCTTGGTAGCCACAATCCGCTCAGCAACGCGACGAATACGCTCCGCGCTCTCAAGCGAGGATCCGCCATACTTCTGTACGACAAGTGCCACGGGCAACGCCCTTTCCGAGACCTCAACCGCCGTACCTACACGCGCGGCTTCACCCTCTCAATTACATCCGTTATTTCGCCCAATAACCATAGCATTCTGTTGCCCAACCGGTAAAAGGCGAGACTCTGCCAAACGAGTCACATTCACCGGCACAAACACGCTTCACGACGCACCCAAGCGCCGCACCCCCAACCGCCGCCGGTGCGTTGCGGTTGGGCGTGCACTCCCTGTGCTCGCCCCTCATGAGCAAAAGGCGTTGGGGGTTAGTTACTCGGCGTTGAGCGGAACCTCACCCACACGCTGGCCGCCAGGAGGCAGGCGGCAAGTAATGCCAGCAACAGCACATTTGCACCAGCGTTGCTGGGCTGCTTTGCAGAACGCGGCTGCTCAGTTTGCGGCATGGTTTCATTCGGCGTGTTCACCGACTCCGAAGGCCTTGGCTCCGAAGGCGATGGCACCGGAACAGGCACCGGAATCCTGGGGATCGGTGGCACTGGTTCCTCCGGGGTGGTGCTCGCCGGCGGGGTGGTCGGAGGAGTTGTTGGTGGTGTGGTTGGTGGCTCCGTCGGAGGAATTACCTCCCTCTGGTTTTGACCAGTGACGACCATGGCACCACAGTAGCTTTATTCGAAATATTCGAAAACGCCCCCCTTGGCGGGAATATGCTCCCAAGGCTGTTCCCTCACACCACAGAACCTCCATGGTTCGAAATGACTCTAGCCTCAACGGTAACCGTCCCCACCGAGTCACGCACCAAACAAGACGTCACTAACCCTGGCATCCAAAAACAAGGCGTTAGCAAACCCCCTACACCTGCGATAGGTTACAAGCAGGCGAAACATTTCCGTTCACATATTTACCCATCTATGCAATCGTTTTCATTTCCTCATGAGGAGTACACATGTCCACGTTGAACCAACTGCTTGCACCCGGCGCAGTAAACCTGCGCGGCAACGCAGCCACTTGGGAAGAAGCTATACGCCTCGCCGGCAAACTCCTAGAGCAAGCCGACGCCACCACCTCCGAATACACCGAAGCCATGGTCGCTTCTGTGGTGGAGAACGGCCCATACATCGTGGTGGCTCCGGGCTTCGCTTTTGCACACGCGCGCCCAAGCCAGGCGGTGCACCGCACCCAGATCAGTTGGGTGCGCCTTGAGACTCCAGTGGAGTTCGGGCACAAGACAAATGATCCAGTCACACTGGTGGTGGCCCTCGCGGCCACTGATTCCTCCACCCATCTGGAGGCGATGAAGGAGCTGGCTTCCCTGCTAGGCAATGCGCATGTCAGGACCCAGCTTGACGCCGTAAGCACCGAGGATGAGCTGCGGGAGGTGCTCGCGCGTGGGGGCGTCGGAACGCCTGCTGCCGCAGAACAATCCGCAGCCACTCAGGCGAACAGCGGCCATTCCTACGCTGCTGACTCAGTGGAGTCAAAGGGCAAGATTTACACGGTGTGCGGCAACGGGTTGGGCACCTCCCTGTTCTTGAAAAACACTGTTGACCAGGTGCTCTATGCCTGGGGTTGGAGCAAGTACCTCACGGTGGAAGCCACGGACACCATTTCCGCCAAGGGACGCGCAAAGGAGGCAGACTTCCTGCTGACTTCCGGTGAAATTGCGGCGACTTTGGGTGACGTTGGAGTACCGGTGCACGTGGTTGAGGACTTCACCTCGCTTTCAGAGGTAGACCATGCGCTGCGCGAACTCTACGACGTGTAGCTGCGCCTCAACGCTGCCTAAGCAAAAACCCCATTAAATACAGACTGAAAGACTCATCATGGATTTTCTACTTTCTCTGGCGAACTTCCTCGTCAATGAAATCCTTTCCGTGCCGGCGTTCCTCATCGGCATCATTACCGCCGTGGGTTTGGCCGCTTTGGGCCGCTCCACCGGCCAGGTGTTGGGGAGCGCCATCAAGGCAACCCTCGGCTTCCTGCTCATCGGCGCCGGCGCAGGCCTCGTGGTGGCCTCGCTGGAACCACTCGGCGCAATGATCACCGGAGCCACCGGCGCCCAAGGCGTGGTGCCTACCAATGAAGCAATCGTGGGTATTGCTCAGGAACAATTTGGTAGCCAAGTTGCCTGGATCATGATCCTGGGCTACGTGGTTTCCCTGATCCTGGCCCGCTTCACCCCCATGAGCTACGTGTTCCTCACCGGCCACCACGTGCTGTTCATGGCAACCCTGCTCACCATGGTGCTGGCACCTGCGGGCTACGCCTCCTGGGTTGTGGTGGTGTTTGGTGCCGCCCTGCTGGGCATCTTGATGGTCTCGCTGCCTGCGATCGCACACCCCTGGACTCGCCGCATCACCGGCGACGACTCCATTGCCATCGGACACTTCGGCACCGCCGGCTACGTGGCCGCTGGCGCAGTGGGCAAGCTCGTTGGCGGTAAAGGCGATAAGGGCGGCAGTGGCGGCAAGGGCGGCAAGATTTCCCCATCCACCGAAGAACTCAAGCTCCCCGAGGGCCTGCGTTTCCTCCGTGACTCCATGGTGGCCACCGCCCTTTCCATGGCCCTGATGTACATGGTGCTTGCCGTGCTGTTCATCGCACGCGCTGGTACCGAAGAAGCCTTCCAAGCATTCGAGGGCGGCGCCACCAACGTAGGCAACTACCTCATGCAATCCTTCACCCAAGGCCTCCAGTTTGGTGTGGCCGTGGCGGTAATCCTCTTCGGTGTGCGCACCATCCTGGGTGAACTCGTGCCGGCCTTCCAAGGCATCGCCGCAAAGGTTGTGCCAGGTGCAATCCCCGCGCTGGACTGCCCGATTGTGTTCCCCTACGCCCAGAACGCCGTGCTCGTGGGCTTCATCTCTTCCTTCGTTGGTGGCCTCGCTGGCCTCGCCGTCCTTTCTGCATGGCTCAACCCAGCATTCGGCGTGGCACTCATCCTGCCGGGCCTCGTGCCTCACTTCTTCACCGGCGGCGCGGCTGGTGTGTACGGCAACGCTACCGGTGGCCGTCGCGGCGCGATCCTCGGCGCATTCACCAATGGCCTGCTGATCACCTTCCTCCCAGCATTCCTCCTGGGCGTATTGGGCTCCTTCGGCTCCGCGAACACCACCTTCGGTGACGCCGACTTCGGTTGGTTCGGCCTCCTCCTCGGCTGGTCCTCACAGGCCGGCGGCGCATTTGGCCTGGTCCTCATGGCCATCCTCGGCCTCGCGGTGCTGGCATTGGGCTGGTTCTCCCAAACCAAGCTCGTGGCGGGCAACTGGGACCCCACCCCGCAGCGCCCCAAGCCAGGCGCTGATGCAGCTGCAACTTCCGACGTCACCCCGTTGGCCGCCGGCGCCACGGCTGCCTCCAAGAAGTACCCCAAAGTCCGTCCACCTGCGGGCGCACCGGTGCCACCGAAGCCAGTGGCGTAACCAATTGGTGAAGCACCTCTTCTAGCGTTTCTGAAGAGTCCCCCATGAGCTCAGCCAGCCGAGAATTGGCCGGAGGATCATGGGGGATTTTCTTGTGGTTGGTGGCTGTGTTTGCGTGGCCGTTTTCTCCAATACCCGGCATCTCCGGGGAACCGAAGGAGAAGTCCATGCAGGATTCCACCCTAGCTAAGCCCCGGGTGAATGATTCACACCACGGAATCACTCCTGTTGAAGTCCAGACGCAGTGCAACCTTCCATCGAACCGCGCTGCGTGATTCCAAGCTGACTCCCCAACCACAGGACATAAATGCGAAGGTGTCCATGCACTACCCCTCGAAGGAGAGTCAAGCAGTACTTTTTGGAGCACCAATTGTCTCATTCGTGCTTCAAAAAGTACTTATATGGTATTTTTTGAAGCATGAAAAGTTCTGAAGCGACAGGAATTCTCGGTGAAATCGCTTCCCAACAATGGGGATTGGTCACCTCCGCCCAGGCCCGGAGCAGCGGAGTCGACCTGCCATCTCTACGCCGATTGGAAAAACAAGGCAACCTTATCCGCGTCCGACATGGTGTTTACGCAAGTTCAGCGGTCACAATGTCTGCCGAATTGGAACTCAAGGCTGAATGGCTTGCTCTCAAACCTCACCTGATGGCCGCGGAGCGAATGAGCACCCCTTCCCTGGCTGGAGAAGCAGTAATCTCACACACAACTGCGGCTGAATTCTGGGAAATCGGCGATCTTTGGCCCGACGGTGCCCATTTCACCGTTCAACGGCGACGGCGGAGCAGACAAGCCGGCGTCCAGTTTCACCGCAGCGATCTCACACTTTCCGAGTGGATAATTCACCCGGCGGCTGGCCTCCCAATCACTACTGTGTCACGCACCATCTTCGACCTCGCTCAATCTGGCTACGAACCAGAGCACCTTTTGAGTTTGGTAGCTGATGCAGGGAGCAAGTCATTACTAGATGAACAAGAGCTCCTCGGCTATTTCGCTGGCCGTGAAGATGCTTTTGGTCTCAAAAGAGGAGACCAAAGCGGGCTCAATGAACTATTGAGCAAATACTCACTTGAGGCCAAGACCATTCGACAAACGAGGCTGCTCATAGATGAAGCATTGCGTCCAATTCAGGAGCAGGTGAGCCAACTAATGAATTCAATTATGGCAACCCACAGTTGGCCCCAGGATGTATCGAGCCAGCTCAACCGCCACTTAGTACAAAAGACAAGTTTCTTGAACAACTCAGGAATTGCCCGGACCACTTTTCATTCACCAGGACCTAGGCCTACATCTCGACTTTCAGTCCCTCCCCAAAGATTACGAGAGAATTCAGACACTCACAATGCAACAGACCCCCAAAATCCAGAAGACACACGGTCAGGTAACTAGCGCACTAAAGAAGGAAGCGAAGAAACTAGGGAAGAATACCAATGATGTATATAACCAGTTTTTCCGGGAGGTCTTTCTCCATGCATTAATGGAGCACCACAAGGGATGGGTCTTGAAGGGAGGATCCAATATCTACTGTCGCATCCCCGGCGCTCGACAGACGAAAGACTTAGATCTTTATCGACAGGATGATCCAACCTCTTCATCAGAAGCTGCCGATTCTCTCGTCAGATCCATGCAGGGCCACAAAGTCGGTCCCTATACTTTCCACGTCACCCGAGCTGAACAGGTCGGGCCAGTAGGCACCATCGAAAGTGAAAGAATTAACGTTACGATCATTCACGGTGTAGGTAGCCGCTTAACCTCTTTCAAAGTAGATGTCAGTGGAGACCTCGAGGTAACCGATAGTGTGGAACCTTTGGTTGTAGCCGCGAGCTATTCCATCTCGAGTGAACTATTGCCTCCAAAATTTCGGGTGTATTCGTATCCCGTAGCCAATCAGATCGCGGACAAGGTCTGCGCGATGTACGAGCGCCACGGCAACATCCCTCCTGGCAACGCATCTACCCGATATCATGACCTCTACGATGTGGCACTTATTGCACGGGAGCTGACCGTTACTGCGTCCAGCCTCCACACAGCACTTCATGAACAACGCCAAGTTCGCAGGATGACTTTGCCACAGAAGCTCATTCTCCCCGACGCTTCCTGGACAATTCAGTACCCCAAAAAGGCAAAGAATTTCGGAGATAAACGCTGGGGTTTAGATGTATTAGACGAAGCACTGAGGGTCGCTGGACTCCTCTTGGACCCGATCTTGAATGGAGAGATGCGGGAAGCCAACCGGACATGGGATTGCGAATCGCTACTTTGGAAGTAATGCCCACGTCCCTTAACCACCCCCAGCCCAGATCCCACCCCCGGCACGCACTCCGCCGTTAGACTGAGCAGGTGATGGATAGCAATTTCTTGGCGGTCGTGCTTGCCCTCGCCTCAGCACTGACCATCGCGTGGGGAACGGTGATCCGCCATGCAATTGCTGAGCACGCAGGCGCCGGACATGTGATGAGGTCCGCCATCAAGCGCCCACAGTGGTGGTTCGGTTCGGCCACAGCGATGGTGGGTTACGCCTTGCAGGTGGCCGCGCTGGCGTTTGGAACGCTGCTGGTAGTGCAGCCAATTTTGGTGCTTTCCCTGATGTTTACGTTGCCGCTTGCGGCGAAGCTCGCACACCGCCGGATGCACAATGATGAGATCTTCTGGTCTATCGTGCTCACCGTCGCGGTGGGTGTGCTGGTGGTGTTAGGCAACCCCACCGCCGGTGACCCCCAGCCGGACCTTTCGCGGTGGCTGCCGGCGTTGGGCGTCGGAAGTGTGCTGATTAGCGCAACGTTCTTTTGGGCGAAGAACCGCCGTACCAACACGTCTGCATTGATGTTGGGGATCGCAACGGGTGCGTTGTATGGCTATGTTGCGGTGCTTTCCAAGGCCACCGTGGATATTTTTGTGCACTTTGGCGTCCCCGGCCTGCTGAGGAGTTGGGAGGGGTACTTGCTGGTGGTGGGCGCGGTGCTGGGCACGGTAATTCAGCAGTACGCGTTTAATGCTGGAGCGTTGAAGAACTCGCTGCCAGCGATGACGGTCGCCGAGCCCATCGTGGCTTTTGCTCTGGGGTACATCGTGCTCGGTGAGCAATTCCAAGTTTCCGGTTGGAACTGGGCTTACATGGCGGTGGCGTTGGTGCTCATGGTGGCCGGCACGTTTGCGCTGTCACGCAGGGAAATCGGCGCGGCGTAGCTGCCAAAAGGCGAGACGGAATGCGGGGTGCCGGCCTGACCGAACTAGCCGCTAAATAGCCCAAGTAAACGGGCCCACCATGTACGCGGAAATCCATGCGCCGAACACAACCCACAATCCACCGAGCAAAACCAGCCGCCACCTGGCGATATGCCCAGCTAGCCACACCACCGCCGGGATGGCCGCGAGGAACACGGGCAGAAGGAGCCGGGGGCGGGAGTGCATGATGCCGTCGGAAAGCAATACGTTGGCCGCAACCGCTGCCGCGAACAGCCACACCGGCCACCAACGCCACTCGAAAAACGCCCTCACCGCGCCCTGCAAGCCGCCGCCCCGCAAGCCAACACCAGCACCAGCACCAAACCCAAAGCCCCCAACACCCATCACCACGATCACCAGTGCGCCGATGATTGCGGCTGAGGAAATGAGGTAGCCGGGTTCGTCGGAACTTGCTCTGCTAACAATCCAGCGCAATGTCGCGGCGCCGAAGTCAAAGGAGCTGTTCCACCCGGCGCGTTGAATGCCAAAGTATCCACCCAGCTCGCGGGTGTGCCAGCTTGCCCAGCTCAGGTACCCAACCAGCGGCAGCGCGGAAACCACCGCGAGCCCCACCAGGCGCAGCCAGCGCAAACCCCCGCACCCCAGCACCCCCACGAGCATGCACAGTACAAATACAGCCCAGAGGTCAATAGCGGTAAGCCGGATGAAACCAGCCAGGAACACCATCAGCGCCGCACGGCCCCACGCGCGTTGCATCATCGCAAGCAGCGCCCACACAGACAGGCTGAGAAACAGCGCCTCGGTGTACACCATGTGAAAGGTCAGTGCCATCGGCGCACCCAGCACAAACACCGCAGCACTTCCCGCGGCGATGCCCACCGCCGCCGCTCCCCCATCAGCCAACCCCGTCAGGCCTACCCGCACCAGCCGCATGATCCCCACAGCTAGCGCCACGCAGGCAAGTGTGTTGATCACATGGGCCGCCGCAATCGCAGGCACCCCCAGAAGCTCCGCCAGCGCCAGCAGCGCGGGAAAACCGGGGAAGAACGCCAGGCGCGTGGCCTCGTTGCCGCCGGCAAAATATCCTTCGCGTGCAATCGCTAGATAGTGTTCTCCGTCCCAGGAGGCCAGCGCGTTGCCCAGCGGCCCCTCGCCGAGCCAGTGCATCATGAGCAGTTGCACCAGCATGGTGGTGCCAACAATTGCCGACGCCGCCAGCGTCTCCCCCACCCAGGGAGCACGGCCCTGCAAGGTTTTTGGGGAGAAGGGAGCGGTGGGGGTGTGATCAAGCATGTGTTTACTGTAACTGCACGGGCGGACATCTCCACCCGAAGTGCACACGCACTCCGCAAACTCGCGCCGCAGGGGCACCACCGGGGGATGGCCTACGCCGAAAACTGACACATTTGTGTGCACCCGCACAGTTTTCGGTGTATGTTGTTGCACATGCAGCGTGCGAACCTTCTCCTTCTTCGCCGCGGCGGGTCTTTGGCCTAGTTTTTCGGCCGGCACCCCGTCGCGGGTGTAAGTATGCCGGCCGGACTCGACTTGTATGCGTCATACAAGCAGGCCAAATGCGCTGGTGGGGCACACATGTCGAGAATTTTCACTCACATTGACTTAAGGAACCCCACTCCCATGACCCCCACTGATGCGTTCATCACCGCCCCTTCTGAAATCACTACCCCTTCCGGTCCGCGCGGTGAGCACCAAGCCCCTTGGAATAAGCAGCGCAACTCTGAAATGCCAGTAGACCGCTACCAACCGTTTGCGGTTGAGGTTGAAGACATCACCCTGCCGGACCGCACCTGGCCAGACAAGAAGATCACCCACGCCCCACAGTGGTGTGCGGTGGATCTGCGTGACGGCAACCAGGCCCTCATTGACCCCATGAGCCCAGAGCGCAAGCGCCGCATGTTCAACCTGTTGGTGAAGATGGGCTACAAGGAAATTGAGGTGGGCTTCCCCTCTGCTTCCCAGACTGACTTTGACTTTGTTCGCGAGATCATTGAAAAGGACATGATCCCGGATGACGTCACCATCCAGGTATTGGTGCAGGCTCGCGAGCACCTGATCCGCCGTACCTTTGAGGCCTGCGAGGGCGCAAAGAACGTGATCGTGCACTTCTACAACTCCACCTCCATCCTGCAGCGCAAGGTGGTGTTCCGGAAGGATAAGGAGGCCATCAAGAAGCTGGCCACCGACGCCGCGGAGCTGATCAAGGAGATCGCACAGGACTACCCAGAAACCAACTGGCGTTGGGAGTACTCCCCTGAGTCCTACACCGGCACCGAGGTTGCTTACGCCAAGGAAGTGTGTGACGCCGTGGTGGAGGTCATGGACCCCACCCCAGAAAACCCAATCATCATCAACCTGCCTTCCACTGTGGAGATGATTACCCCGAACGTGTACGCGGATTCCATTGAGTGGATGCACCGCAACCTGAACCGACGCGATTCCATCATCCTGTCCCTGCACCCACACAATGACCGTGGCACCGGCGTGGCCGCCGCTGAGCTGGGCTATCTCGCGGGCGCGGACCGCATTGAGGGCTGCCTGTTCGGCAACGGTGAGCGCACCGGCAACGTCTGTCTGGTCACCTTGGGCCTGAACATGCTCACCCAGGGCGTGGACCCACAGATTGACTTCTCTGACATTGAGCAGATTCGCCGCACGGTGGAGTACTGCAACCAGCTGCGAGTTCCAGAGCGCCACCCCTACGGCGGCGACCTGGTGTTCACCGCCTTCTCCGGTTCGCACCAGGATGCTGTGAACAAGGGCCTGGATGCAATGGCCGCCCGCGTGAAGCCAGGTGCCACCCACACCGACGTGAAGTGGGAGGAGCTGCGCGATGAGGTGTGGGAGGTGCCGTACCTGCCCATCGACCCCAAGGACGTTGGCCGTACCTACGAGGCCGTGATTCGCGTGAACTCCCAGTCCGGCAAGGGCGGCGTGGCTTACATCATGAAGACCGACCACGGTCTGGCACTGCCACGCCCAATGCAGGTGGAGTTCTCCAGCGTGGTGCAGGCCGTCACTGACTCCGAGGGCGGCGAGGTGGACTCCAAGAACATGTGGGACATCTTTGCACTGGAGTACCTGGACAAGGCCTCCCCATTGGAGCAGGTCAATGTAGTGATTGACGCCGCACAGAAGGAAGGCGATCCCGTTTCCATCACCGCTATCGTGGGCTACAACGGCGAGGAACGAGAGATCACCGGTACCTCCAACGGTCCGATCGCCGCATATGCCAAGGCCCTGGAGTCCCTCGGTATCGACGTTGAGGTGCAGGAGTACGTCCAGCACGCCCGCACCGCCGGTGACGACGCCGAATCCGCCTGCTACATCTACGCCGATGTGAACGGAGAGAAGGTCTGGGGCGTGGGTATCGCAAGCTCCATCACCTACGCCTCCTTGAAGGCCATCACCTCCGCAGTGAACCGGGCACTGGCCTAAGCAAGAGCGCCGGTTACACTTGCACCATGACCAACAAGCAGCGCAACAACCGCCGCAGGCATCGCCGCCCCTCCCAAAGCGCTGCCCCTTCACCGTCGCGTACCGACGCCGCCAGCGCCCCAACGGAGCAAGGCGGCCAGGCGCCTACGCGGGAGCGTCGTTTCGCGGACGTTGAAACCGCGCCCTACGCAGCGCTGAGCGTGCAGTCCACGGGCATCCACCCCTCCACCTCACGGATGGTGTCCATCGATATTGTGACCTTCACCGAGGCCGGAGAGGTGGTGGATACCTACCACCAGGTGCTCAACCCCGGCACCAACCCTGGGCCATTTCACCTGCACGGGCTACAGCCAGAGCAGATAGCAAAGGGCAAGCAGTTCAGCCAGATTCTGCGCACCGTAGGCAAGGCCCTGGACGATCGCACACTGATTGTCCACAACGCGCCTCGGGCCTGGGGGTTTGTGGTGGCTGAGTCCCGGCGCGCCATGAGCAACGCCGCACGCCAAAACCGGAGCCGGAACCGAAACCGGCCTCGGCGTCGGCAGCGGGTGGGCCGCGTACCCACCCCTTCGATGATCGTGGATACCCTCGCGTCTGCGCGCCGGCAGTCAGTGCCCTTTGAAGATACGCGCGTGCGGGCGCTGGCGGCGTCGTTTGGCCTCGATGCTCCCCCAGCACAGGCCTCGGTGGCGCGCGCCTCTGTGCCGGAAGCCAAGACCTCGCGGGAGGAGACCCTCCTGATCCGGGACCTGTTCTTGGCGCAGCGCGAGCGCGGGCCACTCAGCGAAATTTCGCCGGAGGAGCTGCGCGGTGACCGCTTCCACCTGCAACGCAGCGAGATTCGTGTGGCCGCACTGGATGCGCCGCGCCACTTTGAAAACCCCGGTATTTACACCCCTGAGCTTGGCCTTGTGCAGGGCATGGAGGTGGTGATCGCCCCGGAGGTCACCATGGACCCCGACGATCTCATTGAGGCGATCATGCGAGAGGGCCTGGCCTATTCGGAGAAGCTCACCCGCAAGACCTCCGTGGTGGTGTGCAACAAAACTGAGCACCTGCTGGGCAAGGCCATGCACGGGCAGCGCAAAGGGATCCCCCTGCTGAGCGACACCGCCTTCATGGAAGCCGTGAAAAATGTAGCCCAAGGGACACCGGCGCCTACCACCTAGGGCAGCGTGCGTGAGTAGACTTCCCCTCATGAAGTTTGCTCCCCGTACCGGCTTTGGCGCCGGGCCGCTGAACCACCTCCGCACGCACCTCGCTGTGGGTGCGGCAACGCTTGCAACAAAGGCCTCGCAGATTTCTGGGCGCGGCTCCGGCGGCATGATCGGCGGGCTTGTTGCAGAAAAAATCGACCCGAACATCATGGCAAACTTGAGCGGCGGGCGCCCCGTTGCACTGGTCACCGGCACCAACGGCAAGTCCACCACCACGCGCATGCTCGCCTCCGCCGTGCGCACCCAGCACCGCGTGGCCACCAACGAGGGCGGCGACAACATGGACGCGGGCATCATCTCCGCGCTGATGGCCGGCGCCAACGCCACCCACGTGGTCCTAGAGGTGGACGAGCTACACGTCCCGGCAGTGGCAGACCGCCTCAACCCCAAGGTCCTCGTACTGCTCAACCTCTCCCGCGACCAACTAGACCGCGTGGGCGAAATCAACAAAATCGAGCGCACCCTGCGCGAATGCGTGCGCAAGCACCCGGAGATGACCGTGGTGGCAAACTGCGACGACGTCCTCATCACCTCCGTTGCCTATTCCGCCAAAAACGTCATCTGGGTAGCTGCAGGCGGCGGCTGGTTAGGCGACTCCGTCTCCTGCCCCCGCACCGGCGGCCACATTGTCCATGAGGGGGAGCACTGGTACGCCGCCAAGCCCCTCCCCACCGGTGAGCGTTTTGAGCGGCCCACACCGGATTGGGTGATCACCTCAGATGGAATCCTCTCCCCTCATGGGAAGACGTCTGACGAGGTGGCGTCGGCAATGCCAATCCCACTCAACCTGAAGCTGCCCGGCAACGCGAACCGTGGCAACGCCACGCAGGCTGTCGCGGCGGCGGTGGCCGGCTTTGACATACCTCTTGAACAAGCTGTTCGCGCGGTGGAGCAGGTGGATGACGTGGCCGGGCGCTACTCCACGATCCAGCTTGGCGAGCACCAGGTACATCTGCTGCTCGCAAAGAACCCCGCCGGTTGGCAAGAGGCGCTGTCCATGGTGGATCGCAGCGCGGAGGGCCTTGTGGTTGCCGTGAATGGCCAGGTTGCTGACGGTGAGGATCTTTCCTGGCTGTGGGACGTGAAGTTTGAGGATCTCAGCTCGTTGGCGGTGAAGGCTGCCGGTGAGCGCTCCACGGACCTGGCGGTGCGGCTCACGTACGCGGAGGTGGAGCATGAGCTGATCGCTGATCCACTTGCCGCCATCCGTGCCTGCCCGCCCGGCCGGGTGGAGGTTTTGGCAAATTACACTGCGTTCCGCGATCTGAAGAAGGCGCTGCTCCAGGCGGCAAAGGAGGCTTAACATGCTCAGTATTGGACTCATCCTCCCAGACGTCTTGGGCACCTACGGCGACGACGGCAACGCGCTCGTCCTGCGCCAACGCGCCCGCATGCGCGGCATCGACGCCGAAATCCACAAAATTCACCTCGGCGAACCCGTCCCCGACTCCCTGGACCTCTACTGCCTCGGCGGCGGCGAAGACACCGCACAAATCCTCGCTGCGGAACACTTGCTTTCCGACGGCGGACTCCAGCGCGCAGCCGCCAAAGGCACCCCAGTGTTGGGCATTTGCGCAGGCCTGCAGGTACTCGGATGGTCGTTCCGCGCCGGCGGCCGGGTGGTTGATGGCGTGGGTCTGATCGATGCCACCACCATTGCCCTGGAAAAACGCGCCATCGGCGAAGTGCAGTCCACCCCCACCGGCGCGGGCATCACCGCCGAGCTCACCGAGCCGCTCACCGGCTTTGAAAACCATATGGGCGCAACCATCTTGGGGCCCGATGCCCAACCCCTTGGCCGCGTGACCCGCGGCGTGGGCAACACGGATGTGTACGGAGCAGACGAGGTAGCGGCGGATCGCTCCCAACTCAGCGCCGAGGGCGTGGTGCAGGGAAGCGTGGTGTGCACCTACATGCACGGCCCCGCGCTGGCGCGCAACCCGCAGCTCGCGGACCTGCTTTTGGCCAGAGCCATGGGCATCCCCCTCATGGAACTTGCCCCGCTGGATCTTGAGGTTGTGGAGAAGCTGCGCCGGGAGCGCCTGGCCTAATTGGGCTAGTTTGGTGAGCTTGGTGAGCTTGGCTAGAGCTTCAAGCGGCCGCTGAGCGCGCGGGAGAGGGTGAGCTCGTCTACGAACTCCAGGTCTCCGCCCAGCGGCATCCCGGACGCCAGACGGGAGATCACGAGGTCTGGGAAGTCACGCAGGAGGCGGGCCAGGTAACTTGCGGTGGCCTCGCCTTCCGTATTGGGGTCAGTGGCAAGGATGACCTCGTGGATCTCGGGGGCGGTGTCATAGAGTGGTGCCTCGGGGGTGGAATCGGCGAGCTCGCGGTCGGGCAGGGCGCCACCGATGCGCTGCAAAAGTTGCGCGATGTTGAGTTCCCGCGGGCCGATGTTGGCCAAGGGATCCAGCGCGCCGCCGAGTACGTGGTAGCGCCCGTTGTACTCCCCTGTCCGCTCGATCACCTGGATATCCTTGGGTTCTTCCACCACGCAGATGGTGCTGCGGTCACGGGAGGAGTCCGCACAGATGCGGCACACTTGCTCGCGGGAGATATTGCAGCAGATGCGGCAGAATGCCACCCCGTCACGCACCGCACCCAGGGCGTCCTGGAGGCGAGTGATGTCTGCGGGTTCTACATGTAGCAGGTAGAAGGCGATGCGCTGTGCGGATTTAGGGCCGATGCCGGGCAGCCGAGAAAACTCGTCAATCAGATCCTGAACTGGGCCTTCAAACACTGCCTATGCATTCCTTCCCCGTGTATATGGTGGTCACCGGTGAACCAAACAACACCCCACTATATGCACAAATCCTTGTGAGCTCTCCATAGACTCGCTACAGTTTCCATATAGGAAAACAAGCAATCTGTTCATGAGGGGATGCGAATGCGCGAACAACAAGAAGCCTTAGCTTTTGCCAGCACCGTTGAACAACAAGCCACCCCGCGCTGGTGGCCCTCCGTGGTCTTCGCCGCATTATTTGCGCTGGCGGTGTACATGCTGCCCTTCTACACCCCTTGGCTCACGTGGGCCTTGCTGGCGGTTGCCCTGATTTTCTATTTTGGTTACGCACGGACCCGTGGTGTACGCAATGCCGCAAGACAACCGGTTGGGAATGGGCCCAAACTCTCCTGGTTCGGTGCCGCAGTCATCCTGGCGTTGGTTGCCGCCATGCAGCTCTCAGTAGAAGCAACGTGGCCGGTGCGGGTGGCGGTAGCCGTCGGAACCTTTGCCGCTGCCTTGTGGCTGGCGCGAGCTGAGGCCAGGCAGTGAGTTCCCTGGACCCAACGCTCACACCCCTTGCGCGCTTCAAGATTTGCGCCGCCCTCAATGCCTTCAGCGCCGTAGAGAGTGATCCACAAGGCGGCGCGCCGAGCAAAGAGATGAAGTTTGCCAAGCTGCGTGACGCCACCGAGCTTTCGAACGCCTCCCTCTCCAAACACCTCGGCGCCTTGGAGCAAGTCGGCTACATCACCCGTTTCCGTGAATACGGCTCCACTCGCGCGAAAGACACCGTGTGGGTGATGCTCACCGCCGCAGGCAGCGCCGCCTTCCAATCCCATTGGGCCGCCCTGCGTGAGCTCGTGGAACGGCCCGGACCCGGCTCCGGGGCTGATTGAGTGTTATTGGGGCTGTGGGGGCGATCACGTTGGTCGAAAGGAGGCGTTGGTCGATAGCTAAAGGTCGATACCACGCCAATTTCCCCAAAAACGGGCGTCCTATCGACCAACGCAACGGCCTATCGACTTTAAGCCCTCGACCAACGCCCAATCACCCCCTAAAAGCCCGCCCCGAAAGCACCCACGCAGGTCCACAGGCGGGCGAAAACGCTAGATCAGGCCGTCAAAGCCCTGGGAAAGCGGACCCATCTTCTGCTCAGCGAGCTGCGCGAGGTTGGCGTGGGCGTCATTGAAGGCGCCGATCACGAGGTCCTGCAAAGTTTCCACGTCCTGTGGGTCCACTACCTGGGGGTCAATTCGCACTGCAACCACCTGGCCGTTACCCTGCAACTCCACGGAGACGAGGTTGTTGCCTGCGGAACCGCTCACCACGGTTGCCAGGATTTCCTGCTGAGCTGCCTCAAGCTGCGCCTGCATCTGCTGCGCCTGGGCGAGGATCTGGGACATGTCCGGCTGAGTCATGAAGTACCTTTCACTTATTTGATCATCAAGTGCCTTTGAGCTTACCCACACACCTAGATTCGGCGCGCGCCAAGCTCCTCGGTCACCAAGTCCATGGCCACGGTGAGGGCGTCGCGGGCGTCGCGTTCACCCAGCTCAGTGGCGGCCTGCTCAGCCATCTCCTGTTCCTGGGCCTCCCGATCATCCTGGGCCGCCTCCTGCGGCGCGGCCTCCGCCTCCGCCTGACGCTTGCGGAACTGCTCCCGCGCAGCCCCTAAATCCACCCTGCCGCCCGTTCGCACCGGTGTAGGCTGAGGCATCCCCTCATCGGCGGCATATCCGTAGGGTTCCGGCGGCGCCTCGAACTCAGGTGGTTCAGGCGGCAGCGGAACCTCATCTTTTCCCAGCGATGCGGGCTCTCCCCAGGAATCATCAGCATTTCCGACGTCCCCAGGCCCCTGCCCTTCCGCTCGCTGCTCGGTTACGGGTGTAGGTGTGGGTGCGGGTGTGGGTTCCGGTTCCGGTTTCGGCTCGGGATTCCAGACTTTCTGCGGCGCGGTTGCCTTAACCCCTTCTACCTGCTCAGGATTGGTGCCAACCACGCATTCCACCTGCATCTTCGCGCCGAGCTCCTGCTCGATTGCGCGCACAATCACCTCATTGTTTGCGGGGTCGTTGAGGCGCTGCGCAAGCGCACCCGTGTTGTGGCCGATCACCAACGTATCCTCACGAAACCCAATCACCTTGGCTTCCGTGAGCATAATTCCGGTCACGGAGTTCAGCTTGAATGCGGTAGCCCGCACGTCGGCCCACTTGGCGCGAATATCCTTGTCCAGGTCCGCTGGCTGGGAGGTGGGGGCTTGCTCTGGCGCCGGTGCTGCCGCGGGCGCTGGTGCCGGTGCTGGTTCTGGTGCGGGCACTGATTTCGGTTCGGGTGCCAAATCCGCCTGAGGTTGCGGTGCCGGTGCCCTTTCCGGTTGCGGTGCCGTTTCCGGTTGCGGCTGCGGTTGCGGCTGCGGCGCAGGCACGGGCTGTGGCTCCGGTGCTCGCGCCTCAACCTTCGGCGCCTCAGCATCTTGCGCTTTCGCCTGCTGCGCTTCCTCGCGGGCTTTGCGCATGGCGGCGCGGTCATACTTGGCCGCTGCCTGGGCTTTCGCCGGATCCATGCCACCAACAGTCCCCGAACCAACGCCCGCAGCACCAGCACCTGCAGCACCCGCAACACCAACAGCACCAACACCAACCACTCCCGTGGTGGGCAGCAACATCTTGGCGCACAGGATTTCCAGCAGCAGCCTCGGGGAGGTGGCGCCTCGGAGGTCGGAGAGGCCGTCGTTCACGATGGCGGCTAGGCGGGCGGTTTCGCCAGGGGCAAAGGCCTCCGCTTGGGCGCGCAGGATGTCCGCGCGGTCTGTGGGGGCATCCACCAGGCCAAGGGTGAAGGCGTCGGGCACCGCCTGGAGCACCATGAGGTCACGGAAGCGGTCCAGCAGGTCAGAGGCGAAGCGGCGGGGGTCGAGACCTGCCTCAATCACCTTGTCCACCGTGGTGAACAAGCCCGCGTGATCGCCTGAGGAAAGTGCTTCGGTGGCCGCGTCGAGAAGCGTTTCATCGGTAGCACCCAGCAGCATTCGGGCATGCTCGTAGGTAAGTCCCTCGGGGCCGGAGCCGGCCAGGAGTTGGTCGAGGACGGAGAGGGTGTCACGCGGGGAGCCGCCACCTGCGCGGATCACCAGCGGAAATACGGAGTCTTCCACCTGGGCGCCCTCGCCGGCCACGGTGCGCTCGATCAGCCCGCGCATCGCCTGCGGGGTGAGCAGGCGGAATGGGTAGTGGTGGGTGCGCGAGCGGATGGTGCCAATCACCTTTTCGGGTTCGGTGGTGGCAAAGATGAAGATCAGGTGCTCTGGGGGTTCCTCCACGATCTTGAGCAGCGCGTTGGCGCCGGAGGTGGTGATCATGTGGGCTTCGTCGATGATGAAGATGCGGTAGCGCGACTCCGCCGGGGCATACACCGCACGATCGCGCAGCTCACGCATGTCTTCCACGCCGTTGTTACTGGCGGCGTCGAGCTCCGTCACGTCCAAATTGCCGGGGCCGTTCGGCGCCAGCGACACACAAGAATTACACACGCCACAAGGCGTGGACGTAGGCCCCTGCTCGCAGTTCAACGAACGCGCCAAAATGCGCGCGGAGGAAGTCTTGCCGCAGCCACGCGGCCCGGAGAACAGGTACGCATGGTTGATCCTGCCACTATCCAACGCCACGGACAGCGGCCGAGTCACCTGCTCCTGGCCCACAACCTCAGCGAAAGAACCCGGACGATACTTGCGATACAGTGCCACGCTTGTAAAGCCTACTGAACCCTATGGACTTCTGCGCCAATCCAGCACCGGCACCTGCTCAGAGGCAATTTTTGCCAACAGCTCCTGCGCGCTGTGCGTGAGCGCAAACTCAAACTCCGCCTGCGTGAGCATGATGAGCTGCAACATCAGCACCATCCGACCTTCCTCCACCACCTGCGGCACGCCTTCCTCCCAGGTAGAGGGCGCAATAAACAGGCCGTGGCGGGCTGTGATCTCCCCCGGCAGGCGCGCAAAATCGGCCAGCGCGGGCAAGATCGTTCCGGGCTGCGCGGAAATTGCAAAGTTCGACGCGGCCACGAGCTCACATGCCTCACGCACCACGGCGGCAACCGGCGGCAGCGGCTCAGTGGAAAGGGCGAAGACCTCCGCGCGCACATCCAACCCCATTGCTTCCAGCCCGGAGTCCACATGTTGGAAATCCAGGGTGGTGACCAACGTGGTGTCGTCGATACGCGTGGACGCCAGGGCGAAGGGAGCCTCTTCCACCTGCTCAAGCTCGCCGGGGAAGAAGCCCTGTTGCCACTCCAAGCTGGCCGCTACATCCATGCTGCGCGCCCTACGCCTGCGCCTTTTCGGCCGCAGCCAACAGCACGCAGGTAGCAAAGCCGTCCATGGCCACCTCGAGCTCCTCAACCGGAGGCAGCGAAGGCGCGAGGCGAATGTTGCGGTTCCGCGGGTCCTGCTTCAGCGGGAAAGAGGAACCGGCGCCCGTCAGCGCGATGCCGGCCTCCTTGGCCAGCTCCACCACGCGGGAAGCGGTGCCATCAACCACGTCCACAGAAATGAAGTAGCCGCCGGTTGGATTGGACCAGGTGGCCACATCCTTGCCGCCCAAGCGGTGCTCCAGGATCTCCAGGACGCGCGCGAACTTCGGCGCAAGGCTGCCGGCATGCTTCTGCATAACAGCCTTGATGCCGTCCACGTTGCCAAAGAACTGGGCGTGAGCGAGCTGGTTGATCTTGTTTGGGCCAATGCCGCGCACGCTCGCATGGGACTCGTACCACTTCAGGTTGTCCGTGCTCGTTGCCAGGAAGGACACACCCGCACCCGCGTGCGTGATCTTGGAGGTGGAGCTCATGAACCAGAATCGGTTTGGATTGCCCGCCTGAGCTGCGAACTCCAGCACATTGTGGTTGATGGGGAACTCGTCCGTGAGGGTATGCAGCGCGTAGGCGTTGTCCCACACGATGCGGAAATCCGGTGCGGCAGTTTCCATCTCCGCAAGGGCGCGGCAGGTGGCCTCAGAGAAAGTGATGCCGGTCGGATTGCCAAACACTGGCACGCACCACATACCCTTGACCTGGGGATCCTTCACCAGTTCGCGCACGGCGTCCAGGTCCGGGCCCTCGTCGTTGAGAGGCACCGTGATCATCTCAAAGCCAAAGTGCTCGGTGATGGTGAAGTGGCGGTCGTAGCCTGGCACCGGGCAGATCCACTTCACGGTTTCCTCCTTGGACCACGGCTGCTGCGAATCGTTGGTGCCAAAGATGTATGCCCAGCTAATCATGTCAAACATGATGTTGAGGCTCGAGGCATCTCCAGCGATCACGTTCTCCGCCGGCAAACCCAAAGCCTGTGCCCACATCTCCCGAATATCCGGGATGCCAACCAAGCCTCCGTAGTTGCGGCAATCAGTGCCATCCTTGGCCTTGAAGTTCTCCCCCGGAAGGCTTAACAGCGCATTGGAAAAATCCAACTGCTCACTTGATGGCTTGCCGCGGGTGAGATCCAGCTTCAAGTTCTTAGCCTTGAGCTGCTCATATTCCGCGCGGAGGTCATCAAGATTCAAATCAGCGACTGCCATAATTGTGAGTCCTTCCGGTCCTTCCGGGCCCTCTTCATCAATGGGCCGTTTTTGGGCCCTTGACGCCGAGCAACCCGGATCGAGCTTTTCTCTCCAACTCTAGACTGCGTAGGGGAATTAGTCAGCCGGATCGGTGAGGTTTGAGGGCGGGTAGCGGCCACGCATAAAAAAGGGGACTCCGCACACCCGCCAGAGCCCACTGACCCTTGCTGCATTCCTGCCCTGGGGGAGTTCATGGGATACACGCCATGCGAAGTCCTGCCACTCACCCTAGCGGAAACCGACGGAACCCCTCAACTTTCCCTCCGTTTCCTCCGGTAATACTGGTGATTTGTGTAGCAATGGCCAGGTTGTGTATTGTCTTTCCAGTACACGGAAGTGACTTCTGTGAACGCTGGAGGATTCGACTAGCGGCCTATGTCACACGCCTGGAACGCGTGCGGGTTTCACGACCCTCGTGGGTTCAAATCCCACATCCTCCGCACATTTGCCGCCCGGCTCCCTTGAAATAAGGGAGCCGGGTTTTGCTATTCATCACCTCGTTGAGAGTGTGGGGTGGAGAGTGTTGGCGCGCTGAGGGGCGCTCGGGGTGGAGGTCGATAGGACCCGTAGGTCGAGAGCTTAAAGTCGATACCACCCGAAAATCCCCAAAATCGCCCGCCCTTTCGACCAACGCCACGAGCTAACGACTTTTAGCCTTCGACCAACGCTCAGACTCGGCCCATTTCGCTTCACGTTCATACCGAAACTGAACCAAGACGGTGAGAACTTTGAGCAAAAGGCAGTTGCAAACACTTCTAACCGCCTCTCACGGCGAACCGCCCCCTCCAAACATCTAGAAAATCCCTTAACGCTCCCAGCCGACTCCCAGAAACCCAACTAAACGGACGCAAACAAACACACAATCACGCCCATACAGATACCCTCCACCCCACTCTCCCACCACAAAAACATACCCTCACCTGCGACGATAAAACGTCCGGTCACCCACCACGGTTTTTTGTACCCAAACCCAGGGTCCCCTAAGCAAGCAAAGCCAAACTCATTCCCAGAGACAGACAGCATCCGCTGCATTTGATCCGCGGAAATCCTCCGCATGGTTTTAGAAAGGCCAATCACGATGTCCCCCATCATGATTCTCATCGACCTCCTTGCAATCTCCACCCTCGTGTTCGCCATTTATTTCCCACGTCACCGCCGTGCAGACCTCGTGGTCGCCTTCCTGGGTGTGAACGTGGGTGTGCTTGCGGTGTCGCAGGTGCTTGCTACTTCTTCGGTAGGCGCAGGTTTGGGCCTCGGGTTGTTCGGTGTACTTTCGATCATCCGCTTGCGTAGCTCAGAAATCAGCCAGCGCGAGGTGGCGTACTACTTTGCAGCCCTGGCGATCGGCCTCATCTGCGGCCTCACGCAAGCCGCGTCCATACTGGCAATAGCAATGATCGCACTCATCGTGCTTGTGCTGGCCGTGGCGGATACACGAATGGTCGCCTCCTTTGGAGGCCAGCGCCAGGAGGTGAATCTGGACCACGCGATCACGGACCACACCGAGCTCGTTCAGGAGCTGGAGCGCGTGCTCGGGCAGAAGGTCAAGCATGCCAATGTGCTTCGCCTGGACCTGGTCAATGACATCACCCTCGTCGAGGTTGTTACTGATCGCAAGCAAACCCTTCCAGCTCACCCGGAGTTGACCAATGCTTAGTACAGCCCACTCCACCGCCCTCGATTTCTCCGAACTCCAACCCATCAGCCTCGAGGAGCTCATCAGCCAGGCAGCGATGCTCACCAGGGTGGACCGCAAGTACGTCCTACCACGCGGCGAGGTACAGCGGATCATCCAAGGACTGGACCCAAACACCAAAACCCTTGTGCACAACCAAAAGGCGCCACAGGCGTATCGCTCAACTTACTTTGACACCCCAGGGCTCACTAGTTTCTACATGGCGGCCAGGCCTCGGCGGCGAAAGTTCAAAGTTCGCACCCGCAGCTACGTGGATTCCAAGATCGCATTCCTTGAGGTCAAGGGCACAGGCCCCAGGGGGGTGACGGTCAAAGAGCGCATCCCGTACAACTTTGAGGCAGCAATGTCCGACGAACTCCTCCCGGACGTCATTCCCTGGCTCGGCAGCAAGCTGGAGCTGGCGGGCATGGACGCCAACACCGCCTGGGACTTGCATCCAGTGCTTTGGGGCAGCTACAACCGCAGCACCCTGCTCATGGCGGACGGAGTAGGCCGAGCCACCATTGATACGGAACTGGACTGGGCCAATCACCAGGGCGCCTACCTGGATTGCCCGGACATGGCGATCTTTGAAACCAAGTCCGGTGCCAGCCCCTCGCAGTTGGATCGCCTGTTATGGGCATACGGCCACCGCCCACAAAAGATTTCCAAGTTCGGCACCGGGATGGCGGCTTTAGATCCCACCCTGCCGCGGAATCGCTGGCACCGCATCATCGAGCAGTCATTCAAATAACTCAAGTAACTCACCCACCAAATCACAGAAAGAATTGCACACAATGAAACGCCTCCCAATCCACACTTCCCTACTCAGCACCGCTTTCGCAGCCACCATCGCACTGTCGGCGTGCACCGCTGCACCGAACACCACCCAAACCTCAGAAACCAGCGCACTCGCCACAAGTACCACGCAGGCGGTGGCCACGAGCGGCGCGTGGGGCGTCGGAAATCCCCCAACTGCTGCTGAAGCGCTTTCGGAAAACGCGCAGGCCAGCGTATATGAGGGCAGCACCTCGGGTGCACAAGAGGTCAGCGGCACGATCACCTCCGGCGGCACCTACCGCATCAGCGGTGATAGCACCGGCGTGGAAATCAATGCAGCAGACCAACAAGTCACTTTGATTGTGGACAATGCAAATGTTACCGGGGACATCACGGTCACTGCGGCGGATGACGTTGCGATCGTCCTTGAGGGCAGCAGCACCGTGAAGGGCACCATCCAGGCGGAGTCCGACCTCACGGTCACCGGCAGCGGCTCCCTTGAGCTAGACGCCGCTGAAGACGGCATCAAGAGCGCCGACGACCTGGTAATTCTCGGCGGCACGGTCACCGTCAAAGCCGGCGACGATGGCTTGGAGGGCAACGATTCCCTAACCATCAGCGGCGGCACCATCAACGTAACCAGCGGCGGTGACGCCCTGAAGTCCGACCAAACCGATGACCTCACGCAGGGCTACGTCCACATCTCCGGGGGCGATATCACACTCACGGCCAGCGGCGACGGCATTGACGCCTCCACGGACGCCGTCCTCACCGGCGGCAACAGCACAATCACCACGAACGGCGACACCAGCCAAGACGTCTCCTCCAAAGGCATCAAGGCCGGCACCTATCTGCTCACCTCCGGCGGCACCGTGGAAGTCACCTCCACCGATGACGCCCTTCATTCTAACGGTGCGTTGCGCCTCAGTGGTGGCACATTCACCCTAGCCAGCGATGATGACGGCATCCACGCGGAGGTTGCCGCCGTGCTCGACGGCGCCAACGTTGACGTCACCAAATCCAACGAAGCGCTGGAAGGCGGCCTCATCACCATCAGTGCAGGCACCATCAACCTCGCCTCCACCGACGACGCCATCAATGGCTCCGGCTACACCTCCGCCGAGGCACTCGCATCTGGCACTACCGACGCAGCCAGCGCGACCGCAAACACGAACTCCCCTAGCAGCATGGGCGGCATGGGCGGCATGGATCAGTCCTCCGGTGAGCAGGTCACGATCTCTGGCGGCGAGGTGACTATCAATGCCGGTGGCGACGGCCTGGATTCGAACGGTGACCTCACCATCACTGGCGGCACCACCGTGGTGCACGGCCCTGAAAATTCCGGCAATGGCAGCATAGATGTGAACGGAACCTACTCCATTACCGGTGGTGAGCTCATCACCATTGGCTCCGCAGGTATGGCCGTGAACCCCAACACCGGTGGGCAAGGATGGCTTTCCGCTGGCGTGCAGGGAAGCGCCGGTGACACAATCACCATCACTGATAGTGCCGGCGCGGTACTGGCGGAAGTTGAGGCAATCAAGAACTTCCAAATGGTGCAGTACTCCTCACCTGAAATCACCACCGGCGAATCCTACTCCGTGAATGGCACCAACGTTACCGCCGGCCAGGCTGCTGCCGGAACGGGTACAGGAATGGATGGCCGCGGCATGGGTGGTATGCGCCCAAATGCAGAAATGGGTGTGGTCCCACCAACCAATACCAACAGCAACGCCTAATTGTCGCGTTTCCGCCCGCCCCGCCTGCCCGCCCCGCATCACACGCGAGGCGGGTTTTGTTTATGCGCGCCACACATATGGCTCGCGCGGCAGGTCCGCAGGTGAAAAATGCTCCAGCATTTCAGGCACCGTGTCCACCTGCGGCATGTCGAGGCTTTCACACATCAGCCGCACCACAGCAGCAACACCAACGCTGGTTTGTTCATGAGGGGAGAGCATTTCACGCAGGGTCACCGCACCATCGCGCTTAGCCAGGCGTTTTCCCTGCTCGTTGAGCACCAGGGGCACATGGGCGTAGGTGGGCGTGGGTTGGCCCAGGAGGTGGAGGAGGTACGCCTGGCGCGGGGTGGAGGGGAGGAGGTCGTCGCCGCGGACTATTTGGTCGATGCCCTGGGCGGAATCGTCCACCACAACGGCCAGGTTGTAGGCCCAGTCGGGGGTGTGGCCTCCTCGGCGCAGGATCATGTCATCTACCTCGCCGCGGTACTCCCCCACCAATTCATCGTGCACTGTCCATTCGGTCACTTCGGCGCGGAGCCGAAGAGCTGGGACCCTGCCTTGCGCTGCGAGCTCGGCGCGCTTGCGGGCCTTGGCGACGTCGGAAAGCTCCCTGCATGTGCCGGGGTAAGAGCCGGGGATGGCGTGCGGCGCGCGGGAGGCTTCCTGGATGTCTTTGCGGGAGCAGAAGCATTCATAGTGCGGCAGTCTGGCCAGCGCCCCCTGGTACAGCTCGTGGCGTTCATGCTGGTAGGAGACGCTGTCCCAGTCCAGGCCGAGGGTGGCAAGGTCTTCTAGTTGGCGTTCGGCGGAGTCCATGGAGCTGCGCTGTGTGTCCACGTCCTCCACGCGCATGAGGAATGCGCGGCCGGTGCTGCGGGCCCACAGCCACGCCAGGACGGCGGTGCGGAGGTTGCCAAAGTGGAGGTCGCCGCTGGGTGAGGGCGCGTATCTACCTGCTCCAGTCATGTGGGCCAGTGTAACCCGAAGTGCACAGTCTCCTTCAGGCCAACTGGTGTGCCACTATGTACGGGTGACTCAACAACCCCGCTACATCCCCGTCCAACACAGTGTGTACCCCGTGCTGGTCACGCTGTTTGTGAGCATTTTCCTCATCTCCAACATCACCGCCACCAAAGGCGTGACAATTGGGCCGCTGGTCACCGACGGCGCCTTCTTCCTCTTCCCCGCCGCCTATGTGCTAGGCGACGTCCTCAGCGAATGCTTTGGCTTCCGCGCAGCCCGGCGCGCCATCTGGACAGGTTTCGGGGTGACGCTACTGGCGGTCGCGGCATTTTATGTAGCTATTTGGCTGCCCGCCGCAGACTTCTACGAAGGGCAGGAGGCCTTTGCCGCAACGTTAGGCCTGGTGCCGCAGATCGTGGTGGCCTCGCTGGCGGGCTATGCGCTGGGCCAGCTCCTCAACGCTTGGGTGCTCACCCGTATGAAACAGCGCAGCGGTGAACGTGGCCTGTGGCGGCGGCTGATCGGCTCCACAATCGTGGGCGAGTTCGGTGACACCCTGGTGTTCTGCCTCATCGCCGCCCCCGTGATCGGCATCGCCACCGCCAGCGACCTGGTGAATTACGTTGTGGTGGGCTTCGTGTGGAAAACCCTCATCGAGGTGCTCGTCATGCCAGTGACCTACCAGGTGATCGGGTGGGTGAAGCGCCGCGAGCCCTACCTTGAAGCGAGGCAGGAAGGGCAAGTGCTGTAAAGCGCGTTCCGACGCTCCCCTCCCGCACGCCCAAAGGCATGGCTCCATGGGGGTTCAGGGGTACTGTTACCGACCTATACATTCCTATACATTGGGCAATGTATAGGTCTGATTTTTTGGCCATTTTCACCATTTTCCCAGGTGGCCATCCGATACTTTCCTATACATTGGGCAATGTATAGGTTCGTATAGGACCTCCCACCGGGATAGAGCACTGGGGCAAGCTCAGTTTCACTGCCCCAGGTTTTGGCGCTTATGTGCGCGAATTTCACCAGAGCTAGCTGCCTCGCTTGGAGGCATAGTAGCGCCCCATGAACTCGCGCTTGTAGTCCTCGTAGTAGCCGCCGTTGATGCTTTCCCGGATGTTGTCCACCAGGGTGATCATGAACTGCAGGTTGTGCATGGTGCACAGCGTACCGGCGAGGAACTCCTTGGCTTTGAGCAGGTGGTGGATGTAGGCGCGGGAGTAGTTTTCAGAAACGTAGCCGCCAAATTCCTCGTCTACACCGCGGAAGTCGCGCTTGAAACGGGCGGCGGTGAGGTTCATGCGGCCATCCAGGGTGTACACGCCTCCGCGGCGGCCAAGGCGGGTTGGGGCCACACAATCAAAAGTGTCTGCCCCGGCCTCCACGGCAACAAAAAGGTCATCCGGCTCGGAAATGCCCAGCAGGTGGCGGGGCTTGTCCTTGGGCAGCTCATCGCAGACCCAACCCACAATGGTTCCCAGGTTCTCCTTTTCCAGGGCGCCGCCGATGCCGAACCCCCCGAAGCCACGCCTGCCTGCGTCGGTAGCTTCCTTATCTAGCTCCAGCAGTCCACGCACGGCTTGCCTGCGGAGGTCCTCGTACTGCGCGCCCTGCACCACGCCCCAGAGGGATTGGAGGGGTTTGCCGGTGCGTTCGCGGGTGAGGCGGTCATGTTCGATGAGGCAGCGCCGCGCCCAACGGTGGGTGCGTTCTACGGAACTTTCCTGGTAGGAGCGGGTGTCTACGAGGGTGGTGAGTTCGTCGAAGGCGAACATGATGTCTGCGCCAAGTTGGTGTTGGATCTGCATGCTTACCTCTGGGGTGAAGCGGTGCTTGGAGCCGTCAATGACGCTGCGGAAATCCACGCCATCCTCATCCACCACTGCCATGCGCTTGGATCGCTGCGCCACGATGTCGCTTTGATCCAAGCCCTTGGTGTCCATTGCCAGCACCTTTTTGAAGCCCACGCCGAGGCTCATCACCTGGAAGCCGCCGGAATCGGTGTAGGTTGGGCCGTCCCAGTGCTCAAATGCGGCAACGCCGCCGGCCTCATCCACAATGTCTGGGCCCGGCTGCAAGTACAGGTGGTACGCGTTGGAGAGGATGGCCTGCGCGCCGGTTTGGCGCACCTGCTCTGGGGTGAGCGTTTTCACCGTGGCCTTGGTGGCAACCGGGATAAACGCAGGGGTGTGGATGTCTCCATGAGGGGTGTGGATGATCCCGGTGCGGCCGTGGCGCCCGGACCCCGGCTGCCCGTCTGCGTGAAGCTCAGTTCCGAGCGTAAAGGAAGTATCTTGATTGGTCATGCGCGGCTGTGCTCCTTTTGTAGCTTGTGGCCTTCAACGTCAAGGTGCGGCAGGATCTTATCCAGCCACTTTGGCATATGCCAGGTGCGGTGCCCCATGAGGAACATCGCGGCTGGCACAAAGGCCATGCGGATCACAAAGGCGTCAAAGAGCACGCCCGCGCCCAGTGCAAAGCCGAAGATTTTGATGAACGGGATTGGCTGGCCAATGAACGCAACGAACACCGCAATCATGATGAGTGCAGCGGCGGTGACTACCCGCGCCGACTTGGCGAAGCCCTCCACCACAGACTCCTCAGTGGCGTTCAGCAGCGTGCCTGGGCGGATAGCGTCCCCATCATTGCTGGAGAAGTGCTCACGCATGGCAGAAACCAAGAACACTTGATAATCCATTGCCAAACCAAAGCACACGCCAATAAGGAAGATCGGCATGAACGCGATGATCGGCCCAGGCGTTGGCACCAGCCCCCACAGGCCCTCCTGCCAGAACGCCACGGTCACGCCAAAGGCGGCACCCACGGACAGCAGGAATCCGGCACCCGCCACAATCGGCACCCAGAAGCTGCGGAACACGATCATGAGCAGCAACACCGCCAAGCCCACCACGATCCCCAGATATTGCGGCATCACTTCCGCGAGGCGGTTGGTGATGTCTTGCTGCACCGGCACCAAACCCGTGATGCCAGTTTCCGCGCCGGTGGCCTCCTGGATTTGCGGCTCTTGCAGGCGCAATGCGGAGATGAGCTCATTGGTTGCCGGGTCCTCCGGCGCGCTTTCCGGGGTGAGCAGAAGCTGCGCCGCCAGCCCATCCTCACTTTGGCCCACGATCTGCACATGCTTCACACCCTGCACCGTGGAGAATTTCTGCACGACATAAGAAAACGTGCTCTGCGCTGCGGCAACCTGTGGATCAAACTCCTGCCCCGCTGCCTCAGCGCCCTCCCGCTGGGCGCGCACCAACGGCTCCAACGCGGGGGCGTCGGCACGCGCTTCATGCCCATCCACAATCACCAGGAACGGTGAGTTAATACCGGGGCCGAAGCCTTCCGCCAAAAGCTCTGCCGACGCTCGCTGGGTGGTCCCGCGGTCAGCCTGAGTATCGGAGGGCAAGGAGAGCTGGAGCTGGGCGATTGGCAAAGAAAGCGCTCCCAGGCCAATCACGCAGGCAGTGAGGACCGCACCCGGATGCTTCTGCACAAAGTTCGCCCAAGCCCGGCCCATGGTTTTGGTGGGGTTCGTTGGATCAGTTGAGGGGGTGCGACCCTTGCGGATACGCAGTGCAAACGTGCGCTCACCCAGCACACCGAGCAGAGCCGGGACCAGGGTGAGAGACACCATCACGGCCAGCGCCACCGTGACGGCGGCGGCGATACCCATGTAGGTGAGGAATGGAATCTGCGCCAACCCGAGCGCCACCAGCGCAATGATCACCGTGAGGCCAGCGAACACCACCGCGGAGCCAGCCGTACCAGTGGCAATGCCGGCGGCTTCCTCAAGGGGTTTATCGTGGCGCTCGCGGCGGAAGCGGAAGAGGATGAACAGGGCATAGTCGATGCCTACCGCCAAACCCAACATCACTGCCAACACCGGGGTGACGTTGTTCAGGGAAACCCACGCCGTCATCAACGTAACCAGCAGCGACCCCAGGCCCACGCCCACAATCGCGGTGATCAGCGGCAGGCCTGCGGCAACAAAGGAACCGAACGTGACCACCAGGATCACGGCTGCCACGCCAATGCCGATGATTTCCGAGGTGGACTCAATCACAATCGGGTCACCAAAACCCGCCCCACCGGCCTCCACCTGCAGGCCCTCGGCGCGGCCCACATCCATGGCGGCGGTAATGGCATCGCGCTGTTCCTGGGTGACGTCCGCAGGAAGCGCGACGTCCAGGTCAAATGCGGTGTAGGCGATCCGGCCATCTGCACTAACCAAGCTGAGGTTCGCGGCATCCGCCAGGGCCAACTCCTCCGGTAGGCCGGACGCAGTGCTCTGCTCCACCACCATCTGCTCAAGCTGTGGGCTAAGCGTAAGCGGATTACCGAAGCGCTGACCAGGCACAAGGCCGTCTACGTTCGCCTCGAGGCTATCCACCACGTCCTGCACGGCCTGCTCATTCTGTGGGTCGTCCAGGCGCTGCCCCTCCGGGGCGGCAAACACCACCGTCACGCCGGCAGCGGTCATGGGGTTATCCGCATCCGGGAAGTTTTCCGCATACAGCTCAAACGCGCGGGCGCCGGGGGTGTCGTTGATCTCAAAGACGTCGTTATACCCCTGCTGGAACGCGAGTGCCGAGCCGCCCACAGCCGCCAGCAACACCGCCCACGCAGTAATCACCAACCACTTCGCGCGAAACGACCACCTTCCAAGGCGGTAAAGAAAATCAGCCACTACTCCCTAGGCTCCCTTATTCACACTTATTCACAATCAATTCGCGCGCCGGTGTGCACCGGCTGTGTGTTGTGTTACCGGGCGGGTCCCAAGTGGCGCGCGTTGTTCCAAGTAGCCAGCCTACTACGGCTAGGGAAAATGGCATTTTGCTGGGGTTGGCGGGGCCGGGTGGGGGTTGCGGGGGTTGGCGCGTTGGTCGATAGGGCGCGTAGGTCGATACCTTAAGGTCGATACCACCCAAATTTCCCCGAAAATCGCCGCCCTATCGACCAACGCCACGGGCTATCGACTTTAAGCCATCGACTTTTAGCCCAGAACTGCCAAAGAATCATATCCCGCCAGCCAAACCCCAGCCGAACCCCGTACGAGGAAGCCCCAGGGCACCGTTTTGTTCACGGTGCCCTGGGGTTTGAAAATAAACGCGGTGGCGGCGGGATTTGAACCCGCGGTTGGGGGTTACCCAACACTCGCTTTCGAGGCGAGCACCTTCGGCCGCTCGGACACGCCACCGCCGATCAGCCTAACGGAGTGCCTACAAAGGCGGCAAATCACCACCAGCACCGCCACGCACTTCGGCGAAGAAGTCCCTGAGGAGTTGGGCGCATTCGTGTTCCAGCACGCCGCCTCGGACGTTCATGTGATGGAGGGCCATGGGGTCGCGGATGACGTCGAACACGGATCCCACGGCACCCGTTTTGGGTTCAAAGGCGCCGAATACGAGTGCGCCTACGCGGGCGCCAACAAGGGCGCCCGCGCACATCGTGCAGGGCTCCAAAGTGACTACTAGCGTGCAGTCCTCAAGGCGCCAACCTGCGCCCAACGCCCGCACGGCCTGCCGGATCGCAAGGACCTCGGCGTGGGCGGTGGGGTCATGGTCGGTTTCCCTGCGGTTGGTAGCCCGCGCCAGTACGTTTCCTTCGGGGCCGTAGATGAGGGCGGCGCAGGGGACGTCGGCAGGGGGTGTGGTGCGCGCGTGCGCGATGGCCTCCCGCATCCAGGTTTCGGCTTGGGCTTGGCCAGCCGGAGTGGGCAGCACAGGACTCACTAGAGGTCAGCGAGCTCGTCTTCAAAGCCCAGCTCTTCCGCGATGCGTAGGAGCTGTTCGGATGCCCACCAGTCGATTTCGTCGGTGATCACTTGCATCACTTGTTCACTCACGCCAAGGTCGGCGAGGATGTCAAAGTCACCTTCGGCGTATGGCTCTTCATCGGCGTCTGGGATGTCTACGTCCAGCTCGTCGAGGATATCGGCGGCAAAGTCGTCTTCGGCCGCGGCGGTGGCGTCGGAAAGCAAGAATTGGACGCGGGTAGGTGTGGGCCGCACGATCACAAAATAGTCGTTGTCTACGCAGAGCAGGGCGAATGCTGCACCTTCGGAGCGTAGGTTCCGCACCGCGTTCACGGAGGTGCGCACGTTCGTGAAGTCGTCTTCAAAGGGGCGCACCTGCCATGCGCCTTCAACCCGTGCCACTGTTACTGCGAAATCTTGCTTCATACCGCTCAACACTACTGCGCTTGTGCCATGCTTGTCAGGGTGAGTATCCATCAAATTTCCCGCCCCGTATGCATCCTGGGCCTCGGCCTGATTGGCGGCTCCCTCTTGCGCGCCCTCCACGCGGAAGCGGTGCCTGCGTTTGGCTACAACCGCTCCCCTTCTGGCGTGCGCGCCGCAGAGAAGGAAGGCTTTGATGTCTCCGCGGACCTCACCGAGACGCTGCAGCGCGCCGAACGCGAGGGCGCCTTGATTGTGCTGGCCACCCCCATGCCCGCCATCGACTCCCTCCTCACCGCCATCGCCGAGCACGCGCCGAGCTGCGGCATCACGGACGTGGTGAGTGTGAAAGCCCAAGTCTACGAGCTCATCTGTGCGCACGGCATGCAGGAGCGTTACGTGGGTGGGCATCCCATGGCCGGCACCGCCGACTCCGGCTGGACCGCCTCACAAATTGACCTCTTCAAAGGCGCAGCGTGGGTGGTCACGTTTGACTACGCAGCGAGCATGTACGACGCCGCCAGCACCCCAGCAACGCAGGCTCCCAGCGCGGAAATCAGGGCTGAATGGGTGCAGCTTTGGATTGACGTGGCGAACATGGCGAACCTCGTGGGCGCTGAAGTGATCCCAAGCCGGGTGACGCACCACGACGCCGCCGTAGCTCGCATTTCCCACCTGCCGCACCTGCTGGCTGAGGCGCTGGCGATTGTTGGCGACAACGGCGGTGCCCTGGCTCTCTCCCTGGCTGCGGGTAGTTTCCGCGATGGCACCCGCGTGGCCGGCACCGCCCCTTCCCTGGTGCGCGCCATGTGCGAAACCAACCGCGACGCCCTGGTGGACGCCCTCGACGAAGCGCTCTCACTGCTCACCGACGCCCGCGCACACTTAGTGGAAACCCCACCCAACCTGCAAGAACTGGCTGACGCTGGTTATCGCTCCCGCGTTCGCTACGAGGCCCGCGCGGTAGGCGGCGCTGTTTCCAGCAGGCCCGTGTTCCGCGTCCATCCTGACCCCACCAATCCCGGCTGGATCAGCCAGCTCATCCAGGCAGAAAACCTTGGGGCCCGCGTGGACGTGTTCTAGCGGCTCCCCAGCAGCGCCCCGCGGATTACCTCGAGGGCGTCTGCCAGTACGGCGTCGCTGCAGCTTCCAAAGCCAAACACCACGCCGTTGAGCTGGCCCTCTCGGCCCTCACGGCCGTCACGGCCCTCGTGCCCCGCACGGCCCGCGGCAACGCCTTCTCCCGAGCCACCCCAGTACCCCTCCAGCGGCACCACGCCGTACCCGCCCTGCGCGCACGCCTCCACTACCTCTGCGCTGGGCCGCTCGCACAGCAATACGGCGTGCAGGCCGCCACTGATGGGCATGAGCTCCACGCCACCAACGGCGCCAACACCACCGCCGTCACCGCTAAGGTCCCCGAGCGCGGCCTGCACCATGTCCCGGCGCCGCCGGTACACGCGCCTCCTGGATTGCGTGTGCCTGCGCAGCGCCCCGCTTTCCAGGTAGGCCGCCAGCGCGAGCTGCGGGATCGCACCCACCGGGGAGCCCAGCTCGCGGCGTGTCTGCGTCACCTTGTCCACCAATGCCGCCGGCAGCACCACATAGCCCACCGCGAGCGCGGGGGTGAGCAGCGCGGAGAAGGTGCCCAGCAGGATAGTGCGGGTAGGGTCCAAGGCGTGGAGTGCGGGCAGGGGCTGGCCGGTGTAGCGCAGTTCGGAGTCGTGGTCATCCTCAATCAGCCAGGCATCATTGCTGCGCGCCCATTGGACCAGCTCGTGGCGCCGCTGCGCACCGAGCGCTCCGCCGTATGGATACTGGTGGCTTGGGGTAACCAGCAGCGCCTCGGCCTGGGGCACTTGCGCGGGCAGGATGCCGTGGGCGTCCATGGGGGCGTCTACTAGCTTGCAACCGTGGTGCCCAAACACGCGGCGCAGCCCTGGGAATCCCGGTTGCTCCACTGCCACCGTTTCCACATCGAGGGCGCGCAGCACCATGCCCAGGCCTTCACGTGCGCCTGCGCTGATCAGAATGTGGCTGGGGTCTGCAGCAACGCCGCGCATATGCCGCAGGTGCTCAGCAATCTGGACTCGAAGCTCCCAACTTCCCAGGGGTTCCAGTTCCTGCAAGGGGGCTGCCACGGCTTGGCGCCATGCGGCGCGCCAGGACGACGTTGCCAGCGCCGCAGCATCCGGGGCTCCAGGGCGCAGCACGGTCACAGAAGGGGTGGCTGGCTTGGCCTTCGGCTTGGGCGCAGGTAAAGGGTGCACCTGCGCGAGCGCGGGATTGATCCGGGTGCCCGCGCCTTGTGCACCCTCCACGTAGCCTTCTGCGGCGAGCTGCTCATACGCCGCTACTACCGTCCCGCGGGACACCCCCAGCGTGCGGGCCAGGCTGCGGGTGGAGGGCAGGTGATCGCCCGGGCGGAGGTTTGCACAAGCAATGTGCCCGCGCAGCCATTCCGCGATCTGCACCGGCAATGGGCCCGAAGAAAACGTGGGAAGATCTGGGAGCTGAACCACTGTTTCTGAACGCACCCCAACCAGCATAGTGGACCAATACAACACGCTCTATTTGGATATTGTGATAGACCATTTTGGGGCCGCAGAATATCCCCCATGACTGAAACCAACACTGAAACCAACATTGCAACAACCAAAGTGAAGCGCGGCTTGGCGGACATGCTCAAGGGCGGCGTGATCATGGATGTGGTCACGCCGGAGCAGGCACGGATTGCGGAGGACGCGGGGGCGTCGGCAGTCATGGCGCTGGAGCGCGTGCCCGCAGACATCCGTGCCCAGGGCGGCGTTGCCCGGATGTCTGACCCAGACCTCATTGAGGGGATCGTGAACGCTGTGGACATCCCGGTGATGGCGAAGGCCCGCATTGGGCACTTTGTGGAGGCGCAGATCCTGGAAGCGCTGGGGGTGGATTTCATTGATGAGTCCGAGGTGCTCTCCCCCGCCGATTACACGCACCACATCAACAAGTGGGATTTCAAGGTGCCGTTCGTGTGCGGCGCCACCAACCTGGGCGAAGCACTGCGGCGCATCACTGAGGGTGCGGCGATGATTCGTTCCAAGGGTGAGGCCGGCACTGGCGACGTCTCCGAGGCGGTGCGGCACCTGCGTACCATCCGCGGCGAGATCAATCACCTTCGCACCTTGGACAAGGACGAACTCTATGTGGCAGCCAAGGAGCTGCAGGCTCCGTATGACCTGGTTGCGGAGGTGGCGGCAACCGGCAAGCTGCCCGTGGTGACGTTCGTTGCCGGCGGTGTGGCCACTCCCGCCGACGCCGCCCTGGTCCGCCAAATGGGCGCCGAGGGCGTGTTCGTGGGCTCCGGCATTTTCAAGTCCGGCAACCCCGCCGCCCGCGCGAAGGCCATCGTGGAGGCAACCACCTTGTTCGACGACCCCACCGCCCTGGCCCGCCTCTCCCGCAACCTCGGCGAGGCCATGGTGGGCATCAATGTTGCCGACGTCCCCGCACCCCACCGCCTGGCCGAACGAGGCTGGTAATGCGCATCGGCATCCTGGCCCTCCAGGGCGGCGTGGAAGAACACCAGGCGATGCTGGAACGCCTTGATGCGGACGTGGTGCGAGTGCGCCGCCCTCATGAGCTCGAAGGGCTGGACGGCGTGGTGATCCCCGGCGGCGAATCCTCCGTAATGGACCGCCTGGCCCGAACATTTGGCCTTGCCAACCCCCTCATGAACGCCATCGCCGCCGGCTTGCCCGTGATGGGCACCTGCGCCGGGCTGATCTACCTGGCCAAGGAGGTTCACGGCCTGGCACCCGGGCAGCAAACGCTGGGCGCGCTGGACATCACCGTGGCACGCAACAGCTTTGGCAACCAGCAGGACTCCTTTGAAACCTCCCTAGATGTGGGGCCGGTGAAAGACTTCCCCGCCGTGTTTATCCGCGCCCCGAAGGTGCTCGGGATCGGCGGTGAGGTTGCTGTGGTTGCCACGCTTCCCGACGCCACCATCGTTGGCGTGCGCTCCGGCAACCTGTTGGGGTTGAGTTTTCACCCAGAATCCACCCCTGATGTGCGTGTGCACCAGTGGTGGTTGGAGGAGTTTGTGGGGGTTAGGGGATAGAAAAACACCGAGCAATGTTGTGGCTTGTCCCCAAATCACAACATCACTCGGTGTTACTGTCCCGCCCAGCCGGAGCGGGCAGGACTCACGGCCCTAATCGAAGCTACCCACAACGAAGGGCCGTGGCTTTTGCCACCCGCCCAATTCAACTCAACAGCGGTTGGTTGGATTGGGCGGGTGAAGTCACTTTCCCTTTGTGGGGGTTTAGCTTTCCTTGCGGCGGCGGGTCACCAGCAGCAGTGCACCTGCAGCAGAAGCAAGCAGTGCAGCGGCAAGAGCAGCTACCACACCGGACACACCGGTGTTCGCCAACGCACCACGCACACCCTTAGCAGGCTGCTGACCCTGCTCACCCTGGTTGCTCTGGTTTGCACCAGCAGAACCATTGCTGGAACCATTCGAGGAACCATTAGCCAAACCACCGATGATCGCACCACCGATAATCCACGGCAACCACGAACCGCCACAGTTAGAGGAACCACCATCACCAGGGGTAGAAGGCGTGTTGTTTGCAGAATCCTTCGAGCTCGTAACCTTATCAATCTCAAGATTACAAATCTTCACAGATTTGCAGCCCACTTCTTGGGGTGGGCACACCGAGCACATCCTTTTGACTTCGTAGGTCACCATCTAAGGGCTCACGCCTCTTAAACTTCGAACCCTTTGCCGTTTATTAGTATCGTGACTTGAATATTCATTAGTGGTAGCCCCGGACAACGATCTAAAGAAGCCGCTGCCGCGCAGAGGCCGCCTCGAATCCAGAGTGGAGCAGCATAAGCCAACTGAAATTGGTGAATGAATCCCTATGTCAGACCTGATTTCCCTAAAGCCCCCGCCCCGGACCCACGGTAAAGAAAACCCCAGCTCAAACATACTCTGAGCTGGGGTTCTACTGTGCGCCGACCGGGACTCGAACCCGGCGCGAACCTACCGGCTAGGCGGCGCTATCTCGCTGGAGCTGTTTCAGCGCTTCCAGCATCTCAATGACCGGACCGTCGGAGTAAACGCTCTCGACGAAGTCAATGACCTCTTGCGTTAGAGCTCCTACTCCAAAGGCCTCATCCAAAAGGCCGGAAATAGCAGACTCGGGTTCTCCCGCTCTTAGCGCAGATTCCGAGAGTTCTCGCGGCACTTGCGCCGGCAGCATGAGGTCCAAACTCTTGTATACATTTACGTCATCCTGCAACTCTTTTCGCCTCCTTCGGAATAGTGTGCTCGGGGAACGCTGTATCAAAGCTCAGCTTACCGTCTGGCCGCACGTTGTACCTCGCCTGCACGAATACCCCGTCGATTTCCTTCCAAACAATCCTCTTGACTGGTTTGGCCGAATAGAATTCCGGATTCTCCAAGGCACTACGAACCGCGTCGACAATCTTCTGGTCTGTCCAGTCCTTCGGAAACTTGGATGCACCCTCGCGTTTGGAGTCCCACCGATGTCCGTCCGCCAGACTCTCGTCATGCGGCCACCCTCGGACGCTTACTCCATCGGACAACCGCTTACGGTCACCTTCGCGCAAGTCACGCCACTCATGCAGCACATGCCCCGGCATCTTGCCCAGCGGCGGGACTTTCTCCCCCGGAAACACTGTCGAGATGCCGTTCCCCTCGTAGCGGGGGATGCGACAGTACGAAAGGCGTGGCCACTCAATGTTTTGTCCAGCCTGCTGGCGGCGCGCGCGGTTGAAGGTGATTGGTCAGTCAATTCGCTTCTTTCTTTTGTTCCTTCTCCGTTCCACTGGTTTAATTCGTTCGCAATCCGTTCGCAGTTTGTTCGTTTCACGTTCGTACCCACCTTGAGCCACCTCGGCAAACATGGGACTACTTTTCCGACAGGTCAAACACAAAAAACCCCAAGCCGGTCCGCCACTCATGGCTTTCTAGCTGGGGTTTTGTTTGGTGCGCCCGGAGGGATTCGAACCCCCAACCTTCTGATCCGTAGTCAGATGCTCTATCCGTTGAGCTACGGGCGCAAGTTGGCTTTGCAACGAGAAAGAACATTACTCCAACCCAAGTGGAAAGTACAAATCTGCTGGCCAGAGCTAAAAAATTTGCGTTTCACTGAACTTGAGCACGAGTTGGCATTTGGCAGCCAAGACACTGGTACGTTGTCCTCGGGGCAATGCGGTTATCAGAGCGTCGGCAAGCGAGCGCAAGGATACGGGAACCGACGCCACCATCTCAGCCACCAACGTCAAAGCTGTGCGAGAGCCTTCTTGATCGGCGGTGCTGAAAGTTCCCTCTCCTCAACATCAGTCCTTGCAGCAAGGGCCTTGCGCGTTTATGCCACAAAATGCTCAAGGGCCTACCCCAGTCTTTGGGGCAGACCCTTGAGAACGGACTTGCCATTTCACTAGCTCAGTAGCAAATCACTTTAAAGCGAGGAGATGGAATTACTCCTAGGCTTATTACTAGTCATTGAGGCAACGACGCTTGATAACCAACAGGCCAGCAGCCGTCACGATGAGGATGCCTGTGATCGCGATGCCCATCACGCTTACACCAGTGTTAGCCAGCACACCCCTCTCCCGAGCAGCTTGTGACTTTGCCGGCTGCTGTGAAGTGTTCGCTGCAGTTGGTTGTACGGCTTGCTGTGGGGTGTTCGTTGCAGGTGGCTGAGTACCGATTGGCACTGGCAGCGGGATCACAATTTGTGAAGGTTCTGCAGTCGGAGTTGGTGCCTCCGTGGTGGTGGCTTCGGTGTAGAAGCTCACCGTGGTGGGGTTTGGCATATCCAGGCCGCGCACGTTAGTGAAGGACGCAGACATGGTGGTGTACGTGCGGTGGTTCGCACGGGTTTCAGCTTCCTGAACGTTGCCGTTCGCGTCCGTCACACCAGTGGTGGGGTTGTCGGTTGGAGATTCCGTGGACTCAACAGGAATCTCGATCGTGCAGCTCGTGCCACCTTCAGGCATAAAACCTTCTCGGACAGAAATCCCGGTGTTGTCTTCGCTGATCGTGATCTTGGCGGTGTTGTTCGTGGTCGTCTGAGTTACATCGTTACACACGAACTTCGGGTCACCGGCAAACTTCAGACCGGTTGGCAACACGTTATCGAACTGCCAACCGTACTTGGAGGAGTTCTCATCGGTGTTGGTGATGGTGTAGGTGATAGTCGTTTTTTCGGGGTACAGGAGCGTATCACGGTCCGCCGGATCAACGCCCTCGTGAGTACTCGCATCCGTCTCATTCCACGTGCCGTAGTGAACGTCGAGCTGTGGGGTGACGTCGTAAATGCGAACGTTGTCGAAGGCACCGTCGTTACCGGAACCACTTGGGTTCAGGTTACGGAGGGTGTATTTCACGTTGTTGCCGCTGGTCAAGAAGGAACCACTTGCCAGGTAGGTACCCGCGAACACGTCTACGTTCGTACCGCCCGCATCAGGCATGGTCGTGCTCACGGAAGCTGGGGCCGAACAAGGATTGATCACATGGGATGCAATCTTGGTGAAGTACTCAACGGTAGACCCATCAGCGTTGGTGGTGGTGGAGGTCTTGCGGATCCAGTCCACGCCCTCCACGCCAGTTGTTGGCTCGGTGGTCATGTTGAATACCTGGGAGATCCACAGGCCATCGTTGTGCTTGTTATCTGGCGCGAATTCATATCCAACAGGCAACACGAGATCCTGAGCGCCATCGTAGGAGGGGCCTTCAAACGAGACCGCGTTGTCCACCACGGTCGCGATGTCGTTATTCACCACAACTTGGTCAACGAGCAGCTTCTCAGACTCAGCGTTACCCGAGTCATCGAAATTCTGGTAGGTGAACACCAGCGCAGGATGGGTGTGCTTCCTGTCTGCGCGGTAGCAGTTCATGTTTGCCACATCAACGCCGTAGGTCAGGAAGCGATCCTTAACCACAGCGGTAACCTGTGGGGTGACAGTGGCATTCAACATCGCCGCACCGTAGGCGGTGGTTCGGGTGTTCTGAGTGCCCGAGGTGTAGGCGCCAACTGCGCTTGGCGATTCGGTGAATGGGCCAACTGAGCCAACAACCTTTTTCAGGTTGGTGTAGAAGTTTTCGTAGGTAGCATTACCTGGCGCGCCGTTAGGGCACAAAGCAGGGTCAGTTACCCATGGATCATCGGAGTCCAATACCAGACCGTTGCAGAAATCCGTCCGGGCCCATGCACCTTCGGCGGTGTACTTCTGGCCATCATTATTCAGGCCCTGATTACTTTGACCTGCACCACCGGTGTAATTGGTGAGAGATAGCGGCGCATTTTGGTCGGTGCGGTTTTCAAAGCCCTCCCAGAAAATGACAGTCTTGTCCTGCAAAACGCCCGGCTGGCCAGCCCCTTCAGCGGCCATTGCAAGAGGTGCTTGCGCAAAATTGACCACAGTGACACCTGTGGCCGCAACGGCTGCCGCGCCTAAAGCGCCAAAAACACGCTTCACTCGCTTATTCGACATATTCTCTTCGGCCCTTTCCTAAGCCCGAAATCCCCAGTTACCTGCGAAAATACTTTCCTTAGTAAACGCAGGTAATGAAAGACTAAAAGTACCCGCGAATCCTACCCAACGAGGTTGGAATTATCCAACCTCGTTTCCTGTTAAATCTAGCCAATTTGTTTTCGAGCATGCAACGCGAAACGCAGACTTAACGAAATACACAATAATCCCAAGCAAAGATGCCAGTTCAACATCTTCACGAGGGATTTTTTGTTGGTGCGCCCGGAGGGATTCGAACCCCCAACCTTCTGATCCGTAGTCAGATGCTCTATCCGTTGAGCTACGGGCGCAAGTTCCACCAGGCCCGGTGAAACGCTCCCAACAAGTGGGAGGAGCGGAGACGAGAGGATTTGAACCTCCGGACCTGCGTAAACAAGTCAACTCCTTAGCAGGGAGCCCCATTCGGCCGCTCTGGCACGTCTCCAGCGATCCTTTGAAGAAAAGATCTCGCTCAATACTACCCATCAAGGCGCAGAGCACCAAACCGGCTATGATGAGCTGCATGTTCCGTGAAGATCTCGCCTCCATCCCATCCTATGTTCCCGGTAAGCGCCTTCCTGACGCCCTCAAGCTCTCCTCCAACGAGGTCACGCAGGGGCCGCTGCCCAGCGTGCGGGAGGCTATGGTCTTGGCGGCGTCGGCAGTGAATAGGTACCCAGACATGGGGGCACTTGACCTGCGCGAAGCCCTGGCCGAGCAGCTTCAGGTTGGGATGGATCAGGTGGCGGTGGGGTGCGGGTCGTCGGCGTTGTGCCAGCAGCTCGTGCAAATCACTGCGGGGCCTGGCGACGAAGTGGTGTTCCCCTGGCGCAGCTTTGAGGCCTACCCGATCTTTACCCAGGTCACGGGCGCTACCCCGCGGCCGGTGCCGCTGACCGAGGACGGTTTCAATGACCTCGATGCCATGGCGGAGGCGATCACTGATCGCACGCGCCTCATTTTTGTGTGCAACCCCAACAACCCCACCGGCACCGTGGTCCCTGAACAGGCATTTCTGGATTTCATGGACCGCGTGCCCGCGAACGTCATTGTGGCACTGGATGAGGCCTACACCGAATACGTGCGCACCGAGGACACGCCGCTGACCACCGAGCTGATCAGCCGCTACCCCAACCTGGTGGGCCTGCGGACCTTCTCCAAGGCGTATGGGCTGGCCGGGCTGCGGGTGGGCTACGCCTTTGGGCAGGCCGATGTAATTGACGCGCTCAACAAAGTGGCGCTGCCGTTTGGTGTAAATGCGGTGGCGCAGGTGGCGGCGGTGGAGTCGCTCGCCCAGGCCGATGCCCTCATGGAACGCACCGACGAAGTGGCGCAGGAACGTGTTCGGGTAACCGCAGCGCTCGGGCTGGAGGGGATCAGCGGGGAGTCTCAGGCGAACTTTGTGTGGGTGCCCGCGGATTGCGAGGCAATTGGTGGGTTGGAGCCGTTTGCACTGGCTGAAGCCCTGGCGGCGCACAGCGTGTTGGTGCGGGCATTCCCCGAGGGGGTACGAATTACCGTGACAACTTCTGAAGAATCGGATCAGCTTATCGCTGCGTGGCAGGAGGTTGTTGGGGCGTAGGGGGTAGGCAAGTTTCTTTTGGGCTTTGTGCCCCTTTGCCGCTGTTCATCCGTCTGTCTTGGTGTGGTGCAGCGGGATTTTCGTTCTGCCTCCCGGCCTACTCATACTTCTTCCCCCTGACGCAAATGGGCCCCTCGAGATCACACTCGAGGGGCCCATTGCGAGCTATTGACTCACCCTAGTTGGGTTAGCCATTTTGCTTGCGATTGCGCTGAACCACAAGGGCTGCGCCTGCAGCGAGCAGCAGAGCGGATGCTCCGAGGATGCCCGTCACCTGAACGCCTGTGTTGGCGAGGGTCCTGGAGACTCCCTTTGCTGGGCCAGCTGCTTGGCTAGGTGCCGTGCTTACTGCCTTGCCTGGCTGATTAGGTGCCGGAGTTGGGGTTGGGGTTGGGGT
>NZ_JANIKD010000017.1 GCF_024580955.1 Corynebacterium sp. 122RC1
GGCGGGAGCTTGGGCGGAGGTAGAGGTGGAGGAAAGGTCCGACTGTGAGAGCCAGCCACCTCGTTCCGAACCGACTTGGCCTACACAGCGTAGGCGCGCAGCTTGTCTGCTCGTGAGCCGTCACGCAGCTTGCTCATCACTTCACGTTCAATTTGGCGTACCCGTTCCCTGGAGAGCCCGAACTCGCGGCCGATCTGGTCCAGGGTGCGAGGGACGCCGTCGTCCAGACCATAACGCATACGGATCACATCTTGTTCACGCTGCTCAAGGGTGTCCAGGACGTCGCGGATGTCGGAGTGGCGTAGGGAAGCTACAACTGCGGATTCTGCGTCGGTTGCCTCGGAATCCTCGATGAAGTCACCCAGTGGGGCTTCCTCATCAGCACCCACGGGCATGTCCAAGCTCACTGGGTCACGGGACTGCCGCAGCAGCATGTCAATCTTGTCTTCCTCAATCCCCGACTCCTCGGCGAGTTCCTCATTGGTAGCTTCGCGGCCGAGCTGCTGATACATCTCGCGCTTGATGCGCGAAAGTTTGTTGACTTGCTCCACCAAATGCACTGGGAGGCGGATGGTGCGGGATTGGTCTGCCATACCGCGGGTAATGGCCTGGCGGATCCACCAGGTGGCGTAGGTGGAGAACTTGAAGCCCTTGGAGTAGTCGAACTTCTCCATGGCGCGGATCAACCCTAGGTTGCCCTCCTGAATGAGGTCCAACAGGGGCATGCCGCGGCCTGTGTAGCGCTTCGCCAGTGAAACTACCAGGCGCAGGTTCGCTTCAAGGAGGTGGGAGCGGGCCTTGCGGCCATCCTTGACAAGCACCTTGAGGTCACGTTTCATCGCTCGAGTCAGCGGTTGATCTGAGTTTTCCAGGAGGTGTTCTGCATACAGGCCAACCTCGATGGTCTTGGCGAGCTCAACTTCGTCCTCGGCCGTCAGCAACGCGGTCTTACCAATACCGTTGAGGTACACGCGGACCAGGTCTGCGGAGGGGTTGTCATTGCTATGGCCGCGGCGGCTTCCGCGGTCAACCTCTTCGGATTCAATCTCCTGCATGGATGGGTTGGTCATCCTCGCCTCCTTCAAAGCCGTTGTTGCGCGGTTGTCTTCCTGCGTTCACAGCAGCGCACCGAATGACAGTGCAAAACAGGCTGCCCATGCGTGGTGTGCACAGCGCCCTTACCGCGGTTCTACACAGCCCAACGGACTTGCCTTGAAATAAGTTCCCGAGCCATCCATGCGGCACAAAATTTGCTGCAAAAGAGCTGCCTTCCGACGTCACACTCCGCCCCCACATGGGGGCACACGCGTTCGCGGCGCTAGCACTCCACCAACAAAGTAAAGGGTCCTTCATTGACGCTGGAGACCCGCATCATCGCCCCAAAGCGCCCCGTTTCCACCGGAATCCCGCGCTCGCGCAATCCCCGCGCAATGCGGTCCATCACGGGTTCCGCTATCTCAGACTTCGCCGCGGCGGACCAAGACGGGCGCCGGCCTTTCTTGGTAGCTCCCATCAGCGTGAATTGGCTGACCAACAAAACGGGCGCGCCGGCATCTTCCACGCTGAGCTCGCCTTCGAGGATTCGCAATTCCGCAATCTTGCGCACCATGGTTTCCCAAGCATCGGGCGCATCCTCGCTGCCCACGCCAACCAGCGCGAGCACCCCACCAGTCTCTGGGGCGGAAATGGCTCCCACCACTTCACCGTCCACGGTAACGCTTGCCTCACTAACCCGAGTGAGCACTGCTTTCACTGAGAATCACCACCTATTCCACAAGCTCGGCAGGGATTACTAGGCCATGCCGTACCAAATCAGCAATCAGTCGCGGCAGCTCGCTCACAAGCTCGTCCGACTCTTCCTCACCGAGACCCTGGCTCAGCGCATATAACGCCCCAATTTCCTCCAAGCCTAGCCCCTGCGGGTGCAGGCCCTGCACAATAGTCTGCACGGCTTCATCAATCTCATGCGTCCACCGCGGCCCCTCGGTGCGGGTGAGGCGCCGCACCACATTGCGGAAGCCCTGGCCGGCTGCGTCGTCAGGCACACTCACTTCCTCCAGCGCGAGGCCCGGGCGCACCTGATAACGCGCAGCCAAAAGATCCTCGGGGGTTTGCTCGCTGAGCCACTGTGCTCGGGTGAAGTATTCCTCCACCTCTTGGCCCAGGCTGCCGGAAAATTGCTGGTTGAACTCTTCAAACACCAACTCGCTCGGAGTGTCCTCGTCCACTTTGTGCAGGAAAATGAACCCAAAACCGATGCTCTCCACCTCACGTCGGGCAAAATGCTCCAGCCAGGCGGTTGCGCGGAGTTGGCCTTCGGGGGAGCGAGGGTCGATGCTTTCATCGCGCAGCCACGTGTGCACATACAGTGCTGGGTCAGCAATATCCCTCTGCAGCACCCAGGCCCGCACGCCGTGGGAGGGCAGCCAGGAAGCGATGCGCGCCTGGGCTCGCTCGCTCGCGGTGTGCACCCAACTGCCCAGCAGAAATGCTGTTGCACCAAGCTCCAGGTGCTCCGGGCTTTGGCTGGTCACCAGGGCTGTGGCGCCGTCCAAATCCAGCCCGGAATCACGGTACACATGATCTACCTGCCCAAGGCCCACCACAAACGGTGGGTTCGCGATGATGCGTCCGAAGCGCCGCCCCGCCACAGGCTCAAACCAGCTTCCCTCGGCCAAGGTGATGTCAGTGCCGCTTGCCGACGCGGCCAAGGTGGCACGGGCAAGATCGAGCGCGCGCGGGTGGACGTCTGTGGCGACGATCTGTTCGGCGCATCCGAGCTGGCCCAACACCTGCACGCCCGAGCCGGTGCCTAGATCCAGCACGCTCGATACCGGGGAAGTGGGGGTGACGGACAACAACGAAAGGCTTGCGGCGCCCACGCCGAGCACATGGTCACTACTGGGAACGTGCTGGTAGATGATGGAGGCGTCGCGGTCTGAAAACACCCAATGGTCTTCACCCGCAATCGTATGAGGGCGGATATCAAACTGCGCGTAGAGCAATTCCGCTGAAGCGCCCGCGTTCGTAGCTGCTGCGAGTACACCCGTTTCCTGGAGCGTGGCTGCCAGATCTGCACCCAACAGCGCTGCGAGCTCCTCTGGGGTGATGCCCTGGTGTAAAGCAAACACGCGGACTGCCTGCGCCTGTGGGGTGTGATTCTCACGCAGGGCGAAGCTCACCGAGGCAGGGTCCCCGCGGTGGAGTGCCGCGAGGGCTGCGGCGCCCAACAAGGATTCCAGTCCGGAGGGGGTGTAGCCCACCGAGCGGAAGAACTCAGCGAGCAGTGCTGCCGCGAGGTGAAGGTGTGCAGTCACAGGGGTGTTCCTCGTTTTCTTTCAAATATTTCCGGTCGCAATAGGTCCTGCACTCAGGCTGAGGGAGGGGTGCTAGGCCGCGCTTGCTGCGTGGGGGCTGTGGCGCTGGCGTCGTCGTAAATCATGATCTCAGCATCGCGGCCTTCGGGCGGGCTTTGGGGCAGTGCGGGTGTGGAGCGTTGCTCGATCTCGAAGCGTGCCACCGCGGGTTTATACACTTTGGGCGCGCGGGAATCGCGGGGCTCGCCCACTCCATTGGCCACCACCACGGCGATCCAAGGCAGGGGCACCGAGATGACGAACAGCAGGGAGGACAGCCACCAATTTTCCAACCACACATACGTGGCTCCGGCGGCGAGAAGAAAAGGAATACGCAGGCCCTGCAGCCAAGCGTAGGCCCGTTCCCGGTGACGCAAGTTTTCCTGGGCGGAGCGCCTGGCATCCGTGACCAAAGCCGCCCTGTGACCCCGAAGCCTGCGCCAGAGGCGACGAGCAGGGCTGACCGTGCGGTGCTGCTCGGCTTGCGCGGGGTCATCGTGCCACACCTCATCGGGGCCTGAAACGGACATGGTTCATAGCCTAGCCCTTGAGTGTGCGTGAACGCTCCAAGTGGTGCAATATGGGTGGGGTGAGTACGAGCACCAAAACGATTGAGCGTCCCGAAATCCGGGAAGACCACGGGACGGATGATGACACCCCAAAGTTTTTCCACTATGTGAAGAAGGATCAGATCGTGGAATCTGCCGTATCCGGCCGCATGGTGGTGGCGCTGTGTGGGGAAACGTTCCCGGTGACCAAACAAGCCAAGCCGGGCAGCCCCGTGTGCCCTGACTGCGAACGCGTGTACCGAGGTCTGCGGAAAAAGTGAGTTCCAACCTTCGCGCTTGGCAGCAAGCAGCATTGGAGAAGTACCTCACCGAAAAGCCAAAAGACTTCCTGGCCGTGGCAACCCCTGGCGCTGGAAAAACTACCTTTGCGCTGCGCATTGCCACGGAGCTTTTGGGAAACCGCACGGTGGACCGAGTGATCGTGGTGGTTCCCACGGAGCATCTGAAAGTGCAGTGGGCGCTCGCTGCGGCACGGGTGGGGATCGCACTGGACCCCAAGTTCAAAAACACCGATGCGATCAATCCCCAGTACCAAGGTGTGGTGGTGACGTATGCCCAGGTTGCCATGCACCCCTACAAGCACTACGCCGTGGCCACCGCCAGGCGCACCCTGGTGATCCTCGATGAGATCCACCACGGCGGTGACGCCAAGAGCTGGGGCGACGGCATCCGAGAGGCCTACGCGGACGCCGAGCGCCGCCTCGCGCTGACAGGTACGCCATTTCGCTCCGACGATGCCGCCATCCCCTTTGTCCGCTACGAAGAAGACGGTGAGGGGCACCTGGTCAGCCAATCGGACCACACCTATGGCTATTCCGATGCGCTTGCCGACGGCGTTGTGCGCCCCGTGGTGTTCCTGGCCTACTCCGGTGAAGCCCGCTGGCGCACCAGCGCCGGGGAGGAATTTGAGGCGAGGCTCGGCGAGCCGCTGAACGCGGAACAAACCGCCAAGGCGTGGAAGACAGCCCTTGACCCCAAGGGTGAGTGGATCCCAGCCGTATTGCAGGCGGCGCACACCCGCTTGACGCAACTGCGCCAACACATCCCTGATGCCGGTGGCCTGGTGATTGCCACGGACAAGACAACCGCGCGCGCCTACGCAAAGATCCTGGCCACCATGTCCAGCACCCCGGTTGCGGTGGTGCTTTCTGATGAAGCCGGGGCCTCCGAACGAATCGAAGAGTTCAACGCCAGTGCGGATGAGTGGATGGTTGCGGTGCGTATGGTGTCCGAGGGCGTGGACGTGCCCCGTCTTGCCGTGGGCGTGTACGCCACCAGCTCTTCCACCCCGCTGTTTTTCGCTCAGGCGATCGGCCGATTTGTGCGCCTGCGCGCCCAGGGCGAATCCGCCTCCGTGTTCCTGCCATCCGTGCCGGTGTTGCTGGAATTGGCCGCCAAGCTGGAGCAATCCCGTGACCATGTGCTGGGCAAGCCGCACCGGGAAAAGGAAGGCTTTGATGATGACTTGCTTGCCCAAGCAAACAGGAAACTCTCAGAGCCCGATGAATTGAAGAAGTTTGAGTCGCTCGGTGCGGTGGCGGAGCTGGATGCCCTGATCTACGACGGCTCCTCCTATGGAACCGGCGCCATCGCTGGTTCCGCGGAGGAGGCGGACTACCTAGGCCTGCCCGGGCTCTTGGATGCGGAACAGATGCGGGCGCTGCTGCAAAAACGCCAGGCGGAGCAAATCGAAAGCCAGAGCTTGAAAAGGTCAGCAGCACAGCAACCTGGCGCACAATCCGTTTCGGCATCGGGTGCCGCCGCGTCCGCAGCGCCGAACGAGCAGGCACGCGCTGAGGAGGTGGCCAGCCAGGTCATCCCACGGCTGCGCAAGGAACTTAACAACCTGGTAGCCCACGCCGCTAGTCGCACGGGGCGCCCTCACGGTGCAATCCACACCGAGGTGCGCCAGGCATGCGGGGGTCCGGCAACCGCGCTGTGTTCCGCGGAGCAGCTTCAGGCGAGGATTGACTACCTGCGGCAGTGGTAGGCGGGCGCCGGCGGGGTAGGCATCTCGTGGTGCGTGCCATAGCCGCTGTGGGTGTTAGGCTTTGCCGGTGAACAATTTTGAAATGAAGCGCAGCGCAACGATCCACGCTTCGATTGAGCAGGTGCGTTCGATGATCAATAACCTGCATGCCTGGGAGCAATGGTCTCCGTGGCAGCAGCTTGATCCAGAGATGACCCAGACTTACACCGGCCCGGAGTCTGGCCCCGGCGCCCAGATGCACTGGGTGGGCAACAAAAAAGCTGGTGAGGGCCGCATGACTGTTGTCCATGACACCCCAACCCTGGTTGAGGTGGACATCCAATTCATCAAGCCCTTCCCGGCGCAGAACCGCAGCCACTTCGAGCTCGTCTCGGTGGGTGAGCACAATGAGCACACTGAGGTCACCTGGAAAATGACCGGTAAGCAGAGCGCGTTCATGAAGGTGATGTTCAAAGTGATGAAGATGGAACGCTCCATCGGTAATGACTTCAGCCGTGGGCTCGCTGCCCTCGACGCGGCAGTGCAGCAGGCGTAGCCGCAGCACCGAAACGCGAAACGACGCCACCAGGTCTACCAACACACCTGGTGGCGTCGTTTCGCGCTGTGCTAGTCCAGATAATCGCGCAGCACCTGCGAACGCGATGGGTGGCGCAGCTTCGACATGGTCTTGGATTCGATCTGGCGGATACGCTCACGGGTCACACCGTAGACCTGGCCGATTTCGTCTAAAGTGCGCGGCATGCCGTCGGTGAGGCCAAAACGCAGCTTCACCACGCCGGCCTCGCGCTCGGAGAGCGTGTGCAGCACGTCTTGGAGCTGGTCCTGCAGGAGGGTAAAGGAGACGGCGTCCACGGCGATGACGGCCTCGGAGTCCTCAATGAAGTCGCCGAGCTGGGAATCGCCCTCGTCACCGATGGTCTGGTCCAGGGAAATGGGCTCACGGGCGTACTGCTGGATTTCCAGCACCTTCTCCTCAGTGATGTCCATTTCCTTGGCCAGCTCCTGCGGCGTTGGCTCGCGGCCGAGGTCCTGCAGCAGCTCGCGCTGGATACGACCAAGCTTGTTGATCACTTCCACCATGTGCACTGGGATGCGGATCGTGCGGGCTTGGTCAGCCATCGCACGGGTAATGGCCTGGCGGATCCACCAGGTTGCGTAGGTGGAGAACTTGTAACCCTTGGTGTAGTCGAATTTCTCCACCGCACGGATCAGGCCTAGGTTGCCTTCCTGGATGAGGTCCAAGAACGCCATGCCACGGCCGGTGTAGCGCTTGGCCAAAGACACCACGAGGCGCAGGTTCGCCTCAAGGAGGTGGTTCTTTGCCTTGCGGCCATCACGGGCAATTGCGCGGAGGTCACGCTTGACTGCGGGGGTGAGTTTAGCGTCCTTGTCGCCGTTGGCGTATGCCTCCTCCATCTGCTCCATGCGGTAGGTGGCATACAGGCCGGCTTCAATTCGCTTTGCCAGAGACACTTCTTGTTCGGCGTTGAGCAGAGCTACCTTGCCGATCTGCTTGAGGTACGCGCGCACGGAGTCCGCAGATGCGGTGAGCTCGGCGTCCTTGCGTGCCTGGCGCAGATTCGCGTTCTCGTCCTCATCCCAGACGGCTGCGCCGGCGTCTTCTTCGTCGTCCTCGTCTTCTTCATCGTCGCCGCCACCGAGTTCATCGATCTCGTTGATGCCGCCTTCGATGTCTTCCTCGTCATCGGAGAAGTCCTCGTCAAGGTCTTCGGAAAGGTCGTCGCCCAGGTCGCCGTCGAGGTCAGCGTCTACATCAGCGTCCAAATCAACGTCGGCCTCAACAACGCCATCAGCGCCGAGCGCCCCTGCTAGCTCCTCCTTGTCTTCCGCCTCCGGGGAACCTTCTGCCTTGGTCGCGCGAGAAGTGGCCTTTTTCGCCGTCTTCTTTGCGGCCTTGGTGGCTTTCTTCGCGGTCTTCTTCGCAGCCGCCTTCGTAGCCTTCTTGGTTGTCTTCTTCGCCGCAACCTTTTTTGCCGTCTTCTTTGCTGGCTTTTCGGCCGCGCTGCGTTCCTCGCCGGCGTCGGTAGCGGCGTCGGTTCGGGCGCCGGCCGTGGTGGAGTCCGCTGATGGCTGGGCGTCTGCTGCCTCAACGCGTGGTGCTACCTTGCGGGCAACCTTCCGGGCAGACTTCTTGGCTGCCTTTTTCACGGTCTTTTTCGCGGTGCTTTGATCCGCGCTTGCCTCAGCGGTTGCATTCTCGGGAGAGTCAGTGGCTGCCACGAACGCCCTTTCGCTCGGAGTTGGAAAACTTCTTTTTGCACTACAGGGCATGCAACTGGCCGTCGGGGTGAGTAGTTTCAACGGTCAAGGTGTACGCCCCGCGGGGAGGGATGCCGGTTTGGAACGCCTCCGCCGAGTGCGGCACTCAATGGCAAGTGGGGGAGGGTGAGCCCCCACGAAACTATTGAGAAAGTGGATTGAATATGAATTGAACAAAGCGCCATTATAAAACAAGTTGCACATCTTTGTGCTGAGCGGCGCTTTGAACTGCCGGATTTAGCGCCCCAATCCCAACCAGTGGGTGCTGGGGCTGCGCCCACTTACGGGTGAACGTGCCCGGCAACTGCCATTGCGGCACCTACGATGCCAGCGCGGTTGCGCAGCTCAGCAGGGACTACGGGAGTGTTCACCTCGAGCTTGGGAATCCACTTTTCCGCCTTGCGGGAAATGCCACCGCCGGCGATGAACAGCGAAGGCCAGAACAGGCGCTCGTACTCAGCCAAAACAGTGTTGACGCGCTTGGCCCACTTGCCATAGCTCAGTTCCTCGCGGTCCTTCGCTGAAGAAGAGGCAAAGCTTTCAGCCTCAGCGCCATCAACCATCATGTGCCCGAGTTCGGAGTTGGGGAACAGCACGCCGTCGATAAGTAGGGCGGAGCCAATGCCCGTGCCGAAAGTAAGCAGGATGACTGCGCCTTCCTTCGCGCGTGGGTCACCAAAGTTCACCTCGGCAAGGCCCGCGGCGTCGGCGTCGTTGAGCACACTGATTTCACGATCCCCAAGTACTTCGGTGAACAGCTCGTTGCAGTCCGTGCCCACCCAGGAAGGATCGATGTTGGCCGCGGTCAGCGCCACGCCGCCACGCACCACTGCGGGGATCGTGATGCCAACCGGGCCTTCCCATTCCGCCTGCTGCACAATCTCGGCCACTGTTGCAGCCACTGCCTCAGGGGTAGCTGGCTGAGGAGTGAGGATTTTGATGCGATCACCGATGAACTCACCGGTGGAGAGGTCTACCTTGGCGCCTTTGATGCCGGAGCCGCCAATGTCAATGCCAAAACCAATGTTCGTCATGCCCAACAGTGTAGCCAGAACTCTCCCGCCGCCGCGCCAACCCCGCGCCCTAGGGATATCCTTGAAAAACATGACATTCATGACACCCGGTTCCCAGGCAATTGCCGACGCCGCCCAGCGTCACTTCACCCAAGGCTGCAGGGCGGAGCAAGGGGTGGAGAGGGCGGAGGGGGAGAAGCTGGAGCTGCTCGAACTCGCAGTTCGCACTGCATTAAGCGCAGCAGAACTCATCACACGCACCCGTGGGGAGCTCGGCGATCTCACCGCGTACACCAGTACGAAGAGCTCTGAGGTGGACCCGGTGACGGTGGTGGATCAGCAAGCAGAAGCACACATCGTGGGGTCCTTGTCTGCTGCCCGTCCGCGCGATGGTTTCGTGGGGGAGGAGGGGGCCCAGGCTGCGTCGGAAAGCGGAGTCACCTGGTATGTGGACCCCATTGATGGCACCGTGAACTTTTTGTACGGCATTGCCCAATATGCAGTGTCGATTGCTGCTGCGGAGGGGGAGCGGCTGCTCGTTGGTGTGGTGGTGAACGTGGCCACAGGCACGCTCTACGCTGCTGTGGAAGGGTCCGGCGCGATTGCGGTAAACGCGCGAGGTGTAGAAGTGTTGGCAGGGCCGCGCCCCGCGCCGCTGCAGCAGAGCTTGCTTGCCACCGGGTTTTCCTACAACGCGCAACGGCGGGCTGCCCAGGCCGAGCTGCTCACGCAATTGCTACCGCGTGTGCGCGACGTCCGGAGGATGGGGAGCGCCGCACTTGACTTGTGTGCGCTCGCAGCCGGGCAGGTGGACCTGTATTTTGAGCACGGGCTGCACTCCTGGGATTTTGCCGCAGGTGCGCTTATTGCAACGGAGGCGGGGTTGGCGATTCACCGCCCCAAGCTGGACACCCCAGGGGCCGATGGTGCGGCGATTGTTGGTGGACAACTGGAGAACGTCCGCGCCTTGGAACGGGTGATCGGGGGCAATCTTCCCTTAGGGTAGAAAATGTGCATTTTTGCTTTTCACGGCATATTTTTCTGGGTGTTTCTGAGGGGTTTGTGCAGGGGTAAACTTTGCCCCCTCGCGCCTTGAGGTGACAAAAAGGGGAAGTTCTTTTAATATGCGCCTCGACAACCAACGCATGTGGTGGTAGGAAGTAGCACACGCGCGCTGCACACGCATGTGGGCGGCTCAAGAAAATTCCCAAAATTTCCAAACCTTTCCAACCTCAAGTCCAGGCTTTTGGTCAGCAGGAACGGACCCGGGCAGGAAAGGGAAGGGATAAGACTCGCCTGCAAAGAAGGCACTGCTCCTTACTCCGCCTTGAACAAAAAGGACAACGATTATGGCGACTGACTACGACGCTCCGCGCCGCCGCATGGAAGACGATCTTGAAACCGATTCCCTGGAGGGGCTCAAGGCCGCGGAGGCAAATAAGAGTGACGTTGACGACGACGGCGAGCTCATCGACTCCTATGAGTTCCCCGCGATCGATGTCTCCGGTGAAGGCTTGGATGTCAAGCAGGTGGAGCCACGCAGGGCTGACGAGTTCACCTGTTCATCCTGCTTCCTGGTGCAGCGCAACAGCTTCATTGACCATGTAGAGGATGACGGCTCGGTTATCTGCCGAGACTGCGCATAGCGCTTCAAATCCCGCGCCCCACCACTGTTGATGATCATTGACGATCGTGGGGCGCCTTTTCGTGTTTATTGTCCAACTTGTTCCGCGCTGCGCGCGTGCGTGACGTCGGGAACGAACGCCTCCAAGAGGGCATCAGGGTCTTTAGTGGAGATCAGCCAATAGGGGGTGGGGTCTTCCGGGTCGTCGAGCACAAGCATTGCCATTTCGGGCACCCAGCCATGGGACACCAGGTAGGCGGCGGGGTCCAATTGACGCCCCATTGCGCTGCGCTTCGCGTTGGAAGGAACCGCGAGCGCGCGGGAAACCACCGTGTGTGGTAGGTTGGCCTCGCCTGCCACGAGCCACCTCACGCCGGTGGAATCCTCCTCAACGCGCAGCCGCGTCCCGGAAAGAGACAGCAGGATCCACACCGCTGCGGCGCTGAGCAGCACCGCAGGTACATACAGCCAGATTTCCGCGCGGTTCATGGCAAATTGCGCGGTGAGCAGAGCAACCAAAAAACCGGCGATGAGCCACCAATACCACGGCACCCACTGCCGTTCGCTGTAGAGCACCTTGATTTGGGAAGAGTCTTGCTGTTGCGTCACAAGCAGCAAGTGTATCCCACTAAAGTTGGAATCCCGGTAAATCCCCCAACGCATGTGCGCCCAGCCCGCGGCTTGCTTTCGCTCCCGGCTCCGTAGGCGGAATCCGGCAGAGGGGAGATGTTTGGGTTTGGGAAGGTAGGGTTGTTTGGGTGGAAGACAACTTGCAACAAGCGCAACCAGATCTACAAGTACAGCCTCCTGAAATCCTCCTCGAGGTGAAGAAGGTCTCCCTGCAGCGCCTGGATAAAGGGCTCCCTATGCCGGTGCGTGCACACCGCGGTGACGCAGGTGTGGACCTCTACGCGGCTTCGGATGCTGTGATCGCTCCTGGCCACCGGGTGCTCGTCGGAACGGGCGTAGCCATAGCCCTGCCGCTGGGGACCGTCGGCCTGATTCATCCTCGCAGTGGGCGCGCCCTGAAAGAGGGCTTGAGCGTGGTGAACACCCCGGGCACAATTGATGCCGACTACCGCGGTGAGATCAAAGTGTGCCTGATCAACCTGGACCCCTCTGAACCGATCACCATCACCCGGGGTGAGCGCATTGCGCAGCTTGTGATTCAACGCGTGGAACTTCCAGAGTTCATTGAGGTGGAAGAACTCGATTCCACCACCCGTGGCGCCCAAGGCTACGGTTCCACGGGCGTCAATTAGCCATCTGCCTTCGCGCGAGGCCCAGTGCCCAGACCCCTGAGAAGCCAACCGAAATGTAAAAGGAAGAATTAATTATGGCGTGGCCATTTTCCAAGAAGCGTACCGACGAAACCCCAACCGCCGATCAACCAACCACAGATCACCCGGCCGCTGGAATTGAGGGAGAAACCCCTGCGGCCGAGGCCGTTGAAGCAACCCAGGTGGGTGATTTTCACGCAGACGAGCAGGTTGCGCACGACCCCGTGAGCGGGGAAATGGGCCCCTACGACGCGGGCCTGGTGAACCCCCAGGAGTTCGATTTCTCCGATTTCTCCGACGGCGTCTTGAACCTCGGCTCGCTCATCGTGGCGCTTCCACGCCCCAGCGAAGTGCAGGTAGAGATGGGTCCACAGGGGCCAAAGATGCTGCACATCCTCACCGAGCATGGCAGGCTCACCCCAGTTGCCTTCGCAGCTTCCAAAACGGATGGGCATTGGCGCGAGCACACCAAGGTGGTAGCAGAGGACATGCGTGCCCAAAACCTGCACGTCACCATCGAACAGGGCCCGTGGGGGCGTGAAATTGTGGGCAAGCCAGAGCAGGAAGGCGCAGGCATCATCCGCATCATTGGTGTAGATGGCCCACGCTGGATGCTGCGCATGACCACCGCAGCGCCCGCAGACAAGGCCGAAGCCATGGCTGAACTCGCCCGTGAAGTAGTGGCACGCACCTTTGTGGTCCGCGGCAACAACCCAATCCTTGCGGGCAACTCACTGCCAGTAACCCTGCCTGAGCCGCTTGCCAAGCAGGTGCAGCAAGAGATGACGCGCCGGGCACAGCAGCAGAACGAGCAAGCTCAGCAGAACCAGCAAGCTCAGCAGGAGCAGCAGCCAAATCAGGAGTAGGCCAACAACGCTGCGCCCCACACCAACCATTCACTGAGACTCTCCCCGGACTCTCCCCCCGAGCACATTTGAAAAGTCAGGCAATCATGGACCAGCACCAACCCGCATTAGAAGTGGGGGCACAACTCGAAGCCCTCATCACCACCATGGCCCATGGTGGGGAGGGCATCGCCCGAGTGGCCGGCCAAGTGTTGTTCGTCCAAGGAGGATTCCCTGGGGACAAAGTGTTGGTACGCGTGGATCAGGTAAAAAAGCGATTCGCTCGCGGTCATGCGGTGGAGATCCTCGAGGCTTCTCCGAGCCGTAGTGAGCAACGCTGCCAGGCGGCCGCACAGGGCGGTGGGTGCTGCGACTTCGGAGCCCTGAACCCAGCCAGCGAACTTGAGTTGAAAACCCAAGTGCTGCGCGAGCAGCTTCAGAAAGTGGGCAGGTTTGCCGAGTTGCCAGAGATTAGCCAAGCTGCGTTTGGGGAACCAACGGCGTGGCGCACCCGAGTGCGTTTGGGGGTGGACAGCTCAGGTGTTGCAGGCGTGCGCAAGCTCCATTCCCGTGAGGTGCTTGCAGGCGTGCCGTGTGCACAAATGCCCCAAGAGTTAGCTGATGCGATTTTTGCACAACGATTCACTCCCGGCAGTGAGGTTGTGGGTGTGCTCGATGCCCTCGGCCAGGTCCACATCGTGGAAGTCACCGCACCCGCACGCGGCAAGCGCGCCGAGCGCACGGAACGGGTAGTTCTTGGCTCTGGCATTGTCACGGAGCAGGTGGGCGATGTCCGCTTTGAGCTTCCAGCCACCGCCTTCTGGCAAGCCCACAAAGGGGCAGCTCAGTTGTATGCGGACGTGATTTTCCAGTGGGTAAGAAAGTGGGATGGGGCCACTGCTGGGCTGGAACTTCAGCAAGACCAGGCCGCAAGGCTCGTCGGTTGGGATTTGTACGGCGGCGCAGGAGCCTTTGTGGCGGCTTTGGGCGATGGGTTGGCGTCGATACGCCCAGATGCCAACACCGCCGTCCCCTCTGTCCTCGTGGAGTCTGTGGAGCTTGCACCCCAGGCTGCGGCAGCCGGCAAACAGGCGTATGCGCAGGTGGACGGCTTCGAGGTACGTTTCCACAGTGAGAAGGTGGAACGGGCCGTCAAGGGCCTGCTCGCGCCACACGCAGTGGTGCTGGATCCGCCGCGGGTAGGGGCAGGTGCTGAGGTGATCGCCCAGATTGCGGCGGCACAACCCAACATTGTGGTGCACATAGGCTGCGATCCGGCAACGTTTGCACGAGACGCCTTGGCGTGGCGTGAAGCCGGGTACGAACTGGAAGAAGTGCAGGTGGTCAATGCTTTTCCAGGGACCCACCATTTTGAAACGCTCGGCAGGTTGCGCCCCGTGCGCTCAAGCCACGAGTGACACAATGAGGGCCACAACGAGTGCCACAAACCGCCAGAAACACAGTTTTTGGAAGCCAGCTTGTAGAATGCAAGTAGATTTGTGCCCGCACTGCGCGGGCGTCTGCGCCTAAGTGGCATTCGTGCTGCTGGGGAGTGTGGCCAGCCCCGCACTTCGGCGTGGGAGATCCTGTTGTTGCGTCCCTGTGGCGAACTCAATGACCCTGTGGCGTACTCACCTCAGTGGAGCGCCACCTGCGGTGCTTACCGCGGCATCGGGCAGGACATCGGTATGTAGAGAAAGGTGCGATCGTTTCACCCATGGGAATCCTTCAACGCATTTCCTCGCCCGCAGACCTCAAGAAGCTCAGCGGTGAAGAGCTTGAACAGCTCGCCAGAGAAATCCGCGACTTTCTCGTGGAAAAGGTCTCCGCCACTGGCGGGCACTTGGGCCCCAACTTGGGTGTGGTGGAGCTCAGCATTGCGATGCACCGGGTGTTTAGCTCGCCCGCTGATGCCATCATTTTTGATACCTCGCACCAGTCTTACGTCCACAAGATTCTCACCGGGCGCATGGAGGGCTTTGACAACCTGCGCCAGCAAGGTGGTCTCTCCGGCTACACCTGCCGTACAGAGAGCGAGCATGACTGGACGGAATCTTCTCACGCCTCAGCAGCGCTTTCCTATGCCGACGGCCTTGCTAAGGCCTTTGAGATTCAAGGCACTCCAGAGCGCAACGTGATCGCAGTGGTGGGCGATGGCGCCCTGACCGGCGGTATGTGCTGGGAGGCACTGAACAACATTGCCACCTCCAAGGAACGCAACGTGGTGATCGTGGTCAATGACAACGGCCGCAGCTACTCACCAACCATCGGTGGCTTTGCGGAAAACCTCGCTGACCTCAGGATGAAGCCCTTCTACGACAAGGTGATGGAACAAGGGAAGTCCACGCTCAAATCCCTGGGCTGGATGGGGGAACGCACCTTCGAAGCGCTGCACGCCTTCAAAGAGGGGGTGCGCTCCACTGTGTTCCCCACGGAAATGTTCCCCGAGCTCGGGATGAAGTACGTGGGGCCCGTGAACGGGCACAACCTCAAAGCCGTAGAACACGCCCTGCGCTACGCCCGCGACTATGAAGGCCCAATCATCGTCCATGTTGTCACGGAAAAAGGCCGAGGCTACGCGCCTGCGGAAAACGACGTCGCCGAATTGATGCACTCCACCGGGGTCATCAACCCCAAAACCGGAGAACCCGTGGGCACCAAGAGCCCGGGCTGGACCTCAGTGTTCAGCAAGGCACTCGTGGAGGCGGGCAAACGCCGCGAGGACATCGTCGCAATCACCGCAGCCATGGCAGGCCCCACCGGGCTCACGGCATTCGGTGAGCAGTTCCCCAAGCGCTTTTTCGACGTCGGCATCGCCGAACAACACGCCGTCACTTCCGCGGCAGGGTTGGCGCTGGGCGGCCTGCACCCAGTGGTAGCGATTTACTCCACCTTCCTCAACCGCGCATTCGACCAATTACTCATGGACGTGGCACTCATCAACCAGCCCGTGACCATTGTGCTGGATCGCGCCGGGATCACCGGTTCCGACGGTGCCAGCCACAACGGCGTGTGGGACTTCTCCCTGGCGAGCATCATTCCCGGGATTCAAATCGCCGCACCCCGTGACGGCGAAGCCCTGGTGGAGCAATTCAATGAGGCCCTGGAAATCACCTCTGGGCCAACCGTGGTGCGCTTCCCAAAGGGCAATCTTCCGGAGGTCATCGAGCCACTGAGCGTGCTTGAAGACGGCGTGGAGGTGCTGCATTACACCGACGCGGCAGACGCCTCGGAGGACACCCCGAACGTGCTCATCGTGGCCGTTGGCCCCATGGCAACCGAGGTCAAGGCAGCAGTCCCGGCAATCGAAGCATTAGGCGTTGGCGTGACGGTGATCGACCCTCGCTGGGTGGCACCAGTGCGGGCGTCGGTGCTCGCCCTCGCAGACGACCACGACCTTGTGATCGTGGTGGAAGACGGCGTGGTCCACGGTGGCATTGGGGCGCTGATCGCCTCCGCCGCCAACGCAGCGAGCATCGACACCCCGATGCGCAATATCGCCTTCCCCGAAGTTTTCCCAGAGCACGCCACGCGTGAGCAGCTCATGGATGCTTTTGGCATGAACGCAGAGGGCATTGCAGAGCAAAGCACACAGTGGATCAGCGAGCTTTTCGGTGAACTCGCCAGCACGGAGGACTAGCGCAGAAGTTTAGGCTCGCGCCCTTATGCACGCTGGTCGATGAGCGCGTGCACAAGCACTTCGAGCACCGCCTCGCGCTGCCACGGCCGCGCACCTGCCTGCCTGAGCGCGTCGTGAATCTGCGAACGATTGTGAAGCTGCCCCAGCACCACCGCACTCCAGACAACCTCCCTGAGTACGGCGGGGGTGAGCAGAATGTCGAGCGGGACGTCAAGGGAACTGGCGATTTCCCGCAGCTCAGCCTCCACTTGGCCGTAGCACTTGTACGCATCCGGGGCGAGCGCCTGCCATTGGTTGCGCGGTGGCACCTTGATGTGGTCGCTGCCGGCGGTGAAGCTGGAACTGGGCGCGAGTTCTGGATAGCTGTGCTTCGGCGCGCGCAAGGTGTCCAGGATGCACCCCACAAAGCTATGCATCCACGCTGGTCGGGTGGCTTGTGGGGGAAGGAGCCGCTGGGCGTCGCGCCAACCCCGCGGAAGCTTGGACGCCAAGGTGATCAGGTGGGAGTCTTTCAACACTTGCGCCACAGGAAGATCATGTTCCTGGGCGATGCGCTCTCGAACCTGCCACAACGCCTGTGCCGCCGCGAGCTGCTGCCTCGTGCGCAAGCGATGCACGCCCTTGATGTCCAACCATGTGCGGGAGGGGGATTGAAAGTGCTGGTAGAGGTGCGTTTGCCAGGCCATTTCCTCCTCGAAGATCCGCTGCTTACCTTGGGCGTGGATTTCTTGGCGCAACACCTCATCGATGGCATTGAGGTAGAACACATCCATTGCCGCGTAGTGTTGCCAGGAAGTGGGGAGCGGGCGGCTAGCCCAATTTTCCTGACCAAAACCCTTAGCGAGGTGCACCCCAACGCAGTGTTCCGCGAGCGTGGCCAAGTTCACCTTGGGCAAATCCAGAATCCTTGCGGTGATCTCCGTGTCCACCACGGATCCCGGGGTCAGCCCCAGTGTGTGCAGGTTAGGAAGGTCATTTGCACCTGAATGAAGCAGCCAGTCTTGGCCGTTGAGAAGCGTTGCCAGGTGCTCGGCAACGGCCTGAGGTTGCAGGTGAGCATCAAACAAAAAGGTCCCAGCGCCCTCACGCGCGATCTGCACCAAGCAGGCATCGGGGGAGTACTGGTGTGAGGGAGCTCTTTCGACGTCCACAGCGTACCTTCCCCTCCCGGAGGCTAGGTGCGTTGCGGCTGCTTCAATTGCTGCGGGGGTATCCGCGAGCACAAAGGTGCGGTCTGCTGGCGGTTGTGCTGAAGGTGCGTTCACTGTGCTTGCTGCGTTGGTGGGCCTGGGTGTTGGACGTGCCCAAAACTATGCCCGGGGCCCGAGCTCAACCACGCCCTCCGGCGGGAGGCCAGCAACATTGGCAAGCACATAGGAAAAGGCTTCAACGTGCGCAGCGAGGTCAGTGCCTTGGGCGGTCCAGGACGCGCGCATCTCAATTTGGTAGGCGCGTGGTGGCCCGCCGATTTCCCCAAAACGGACGGAAGCCGTGGAGGTGACGGTACCCCCGAGGTTGGTGTGCTCGGCTTGAGCTTGGGATAGGCCTTCGGAGAGCCACTCCCAGGCAACATCTGGGAGCATGGGGTCGTTGGCTACGGCATCGTCCATGTCTGCCTGGATGTATGCCACCAGGCGCATCGAGCCCTCCCAGGATTCCTCAGAGGCGGGATCGTGCAGCAAAATGAGCCGACCGAACGCATCACCGTGTGTGTCCAATCGGGTGGCGTCGGAAAGCTCCTCCTCATGGAGAATTTCGAGGCCGATAGCGTGGCTGAAGGGGGCGAGGCGTTGCGGTGGGCGGATGGTGCCCAAGCTGATTTCGGGGCGCAGACGAGCGCTGTGCATCGACTCAACCGCCTGGGAAAATTCACGCGGCGTCTGATCGCTGCCAACCTGGGTTGGTGAGGGCGCGATCTTTGGCGTTGCATGGATCTCATTCACAGTGTCAACCTATCCGCAACTGCGGTGGCTTAGGGGAAGGCACGCCGAGAGGGGGTGTGTTTGGCCAGAAACCACGGGTACAACTTATGATTGATATCGTTGTGTGTTGAAGCGGCACGAAATCGAGTGTCGCGGGCAAGACGCCGGAGTTCTTTTGTGCCTCGGTGCCGTGCCAGATCCCTGAGAAAGGAAACGCCACCGTGGCTGAAAAGCTCAACTTTGATGAACTCAATGCTGTCCAGCGCTACACCCAGTTCGTAGCATTCCGATCCCTGCCAGGTGCTTTGGGTACCGAGCGTGCGGAAATCATTGCGCAGGCCCAGGAATTCTTCGCTGCACTAGAGGCGGAAGGTGTGGTCACTGTCCGCGGAATCTACGACCTCTCCGGCGGGCGCCCAGAAGCAGACTTTGCCATCTGGTGGCACGCTGAAGAGTTCACCTCCCTGCAGAAGGCTTACTCAGACTTCCGCCGCGAGACCGTCCTGGGCCAGGTCAGCGAGGTCTTCTGGATCGGCAATGGCCTGCACCGCCCAAGCGAGTTCAACAAGTCTCACCTGCCGAGCTTCATCATGCACGAAGACCCAGGCGCGTGGGTAGTGGTGTACCCATTCGTGCGCTCCTACGACTGGTACATCATGGACCCACAGGAGCGCCGCCGCATCCTCTCCGAACACGGCCAAGCTGCACGCGACTACGCAGACGTCCGCGCCAACACGGTTCCGGCATTCGCCCTGGGCGACTACGAGTGGTTGCTCGCATTCGAGGCACCCGAGCTGCACCGCATCGTGGACCTCATGCACCAGATGCGCTACACCGATGCGCGCCTGCATGTGCGTGAGGAGATCCCATTCTTCACCGGACGCCGCGTAGAGGACGTGGCAGAGCTCATCGCTGTGCTGCCATAACGAACGCAGGTTCAAGGGCTAAGCGCCACCGGTTTCGGTGGCGCTTTACTGTTCTACCGGCTGCTCGCTGAGGGTCAAGCTAATGGAATTGATGCAGTAGCGCAGGTCGGTGGGGGTGTTGTAGCCCTCCCCGGCGAATACATGCCCAAGGTGTGATTCGCAGTTGGCACACAGGACCTCCACGCGGTGCATGCCGAGTGAAAAGTCATCGCGTTCAATGATGCGGTCACCGGCCAACGGCGAGAAGAATGAGGGCCAGCCGCAGTGAGAGTCGAACTTCTCGGTGGAACGAAACAGCTCAGCGCCACAGGCTTTACACGAATAGATGCCCTCTGTAGTGGTATTTGTGTATTCACCCACATGAGGTGCTTCGGTGCCCGCCTGCCGCAGCACGCGGTACTCCTCGGCGCTGAGCCGCTGGCGCCATTCTGCGTCGGAAATGAGCTTGAAATCAGTCATGCTGCCCAGATTACTCATCCCCGCGCCGCACGCGCAGCCGCGTGAAAATAAGGCCCTCCACGTGCACAAACTCCGGCTCCAAATGCACTGCGTGTTCAGGGGCGAACAAGGGATGCTCGATGTGCTCGCTGATCACAGGGGAGATGCTGAGGTGAAGCGTATCGACGAGCCCAGCACCCAGCAGCTCACTGTACACGTGCGGCCCTCCCTCCACGCTGACCCGTGCGGAATGGGGCAGATGCTCGCGCAGGGCCGCTAGGGCCTCGGCGCCTTCGCCCTGGTAAGTGATCGCGCGGGGGAGTGTGAGCTCAGAGTTGGCGGTGTGAGTGCTCGTGTGGGTCAGAATTACGGTGTTTGGGTGTTGGGCGAGTTCCTGGAGGTGCGCAGATTGCCTGATGGCATTGAGCGAGCGGTCCCATAGCACCAATGTGGGCAAGGGGGCTTGGCCGCGGTTGGTGCGTTTTTGTTGCGCCTCTGTGGAAAGTTGCACGGGGCCGTAGGATTCCGCGTCTGCCGTGGTGGCGGTAACCAGGATGAGGTCGGCCCAGCTTCGCATTGTGAGCAGCACTTGTTGGTCGAGCTCGTTGCCCAGGCCCCCGGAGGTGCCGCCCACCGTTGCTGCGCCGTTGAGTGATTGGATTGCTACGGCGCGGACATCGGAAATGCCAACGTCCTTGGTGGGGCCGAGCAGGCGGGAAAGCAGCGCCGAATGTGCATCGTGCATGGGAGGCCTTAATGGGGTTTGGGTACGGTCGTGGGTACGGAAACACCCCCAAGCGCTCGAGACCGAGACGAACTTGGGGGTGTGGTGGAGCGGATGACGAGACTCGAACTCGCGACCCTCACCTTGGCAAGGTGATGCGCTACCAACTGCGCTACATCCGCATGATCCGTATTTTGGGGAGTCTGGATCAAAAGACTCCGTGCGCGATACTGGGATTGAACCAGTGACCTCTTCCGTGTCAGGGAAGCGCTCTCCCGCTGAGCTAAACGCGCCGGTACGAGGTGGAAACGGGAATCGAACCCGTGTGCACGGTTTTGCAGACCGTTGCCTCACCACTCGGCCATTCCACCGCGGCGTTACCGCCTCAGGTACCGCGAAGTACGAAGTACCAGAGCGGATGACGAGACTCGAACTCGCGACCCTCACCTTGGCAAGGTGATGCGCTACCAACTGCGCTACATCCGCATGATCCGTATTTTTGGGGAGTCTGGATCAAAAGACTCCGTGCGCGATACTGGGATTGAACCAGTGACCTCTTCCGTGTCAGGGAAGCGCTCTCCCGCTGAGCTAAACGCGCCCGGGATTCCTTATTCTCCGAGCCACCTCATGGTGAAGGCGGATGGATAAAAAGAAATGGAGCGGATGACGAGACTCGAACTCGCGACCCTCACCTTGGCAAGGTGATGCGCTACCAACTGCGCTACATCCGCATGCAACCTTCGTTGCGATGAACAACATTAGCGTGACTTCCACGCCTGAGACAAATCCCCAGCAAGGTGCGGGTGTGCGGTGTGGTTGAGGTGAGTTTGCGGCACGGAGTGTGCTGTGGAGTGCGCTGTTGATGGTGGGGTTGGTTGATTTGGTGTTTGGTGCGCGCTGGGTGGCGCGCAAGTGGTGGATAACGTGCGGATTAGGTGTGAATGCCGCACCCGTGCTAGCTTTAAAACCTGTTGTGAGCAGGTCTTGCAACAACGCACGATGAGCTTCACTGAAGAAGTGGTGCTTGCGGTCCTATGGCTCAGTGGAAGAGCGTTCCGTTCACACCGGAAAGGTCGCTGGTTCGATCCCAGCTAGGACCACCAATTTGTTTGAATGAACCCGCCGAGGCGTTTTGCCCGGCGGGTTGCTTGTTGTTGGAATGGGTGGGGTGTTCCTGGGGCTTTTGCGCGTTGGTCGAAAGGAGGCGTTGGTCGATACCTAAAGGTCGATAGGGCGCGATTTTCCCCCCGAAATCGCGGGCCCTATCGACCAACGCGGCGCCCTATCGACTTTTAGCTATCTACCAACGCGTTCCGCGGCACCAAAGATCGGAGTTGAACCACCGGTAGTCGGCGGTTTCCCAGAAAACTCCTCAGCACCAACCCCCGGCACACGCCTCGGGCACGCTCGAAGATGTGAGATGTTTCCCACACCTAGCCTGGGGAACTTATCGCAATTCTGCTTCGACTACTGCTGTACCGACCCCGCACCTGGTGTTTTCTTGCTCATGGTCTTCTACGGACAACCAAGGAGATGCACTCTACGGGGTTGTGATGAATTGCGTGGGGTGGTGCTATGAGTGGGTTGAGTCCCCAAATACACCCCAAAACTCGAGGATTGGATTTTCAAATATGGGCAAGCGTTTCACCGGTGCCGTAGCCGCAACTGCGGTGCTGTGGGCAGGTTCGTTCGGTGCTGGAATCGCCGCAGCGCATGACTCGGTGCTGAGTACCTCGCCGGAGGCGGGCACTACCGTTGAGGCCTTCCCCGAAACTATTTCTTTTGTGTTCTCCGGTGAAGTGCAAGATGGCTTCAACACCATTGCCGTTACGGATCAGGCTCAAGGCAGGGTGGTGTTTGAAGGTGAGCCCGCTGTGGAAGGCCAAAATGTCTCCATCGAGGTGCCAGAAGATCTCCAGCTTAGCCCGGGGACATACACCGTCGGCTATCAGATCACCTCGTCTGACGGCCATGCGACCAGGGGAAGCTTCGAGTTCTCCTACGCCGGCGCAGCCACCGAGACCAATACAGAATCCGCACCCGCACCCGCGCCAACGGCTAGTGAGGAAACCCCGAGTAATCAGGACATGGTGACGTCGGAAAGCGGCAGCAACCTGCCTTTGATCCTGGGTGCCGCAGTTGCCATTTTTGCGGCGGCGGGTGTGGCGGCGGTAGTGCTGCGCCGCCCCAAGCTCTAAGCCTTTCACCTCCATCTTTAAGTCAAGGAAGAGACATGCTGAACAACAACGTCAAGAAGTACCTGCTCACCTCGGGCGCGATTGTGCTGGCCTCGTTGGGGCTGGCGGCCTGCACCACCTCCGAGCGCGACTCCGAAATGAAGGTGGAAACCGCCACCTCCGCCGCCGTGCCGCACAGCGCCGCCGCTTCCTCGGCAACCTCCGCCGAGGACGCCGAGAATGCGTTGGTGTTGGGCGGCGCGTACATCCGTGAAATGGCAGCGGATGCAGATATGACCGCGATTTTCGGCGAGCTCACCAACAACACCGAGCAGGACGTCACCGTGACTGGTCTGAGTGGCTCGATTCCCGCGCAGGCATACGAGATCCACGAGGTTGTGGACGGGCAGATGCGGCAGAAAGAGGGCGGCCTGGTGATTCCCGCGGGTGAGACCGTGGTGCTGGAGCCAGGCTCGGATCACTTCATGGTGCTGGGCGTGGAGACCCCCGTTGCCGCTGGTGACACCGCGGACATCACCCTCGAGGTGAGCGAACTCGGTTCCGTGAGCTTCACCGACGTGCCAGTGCGGACTGTCGCTGCCGGTGACGAAGAATACGCACACTAGTCCACTCACCACCCTCCACCGCGAAACCCCAGCGCCATGCCTGAACAGACCAGCTCCCAACCTGCCCTGGTAACCCGCCGAGCCTTCCTCGCCGCCACCGCCGTGACTGCCACCGCAGCAACCGCGGCGTGCCAGGCAGACACCCAGCCCAGTGGCGCCGCAGCAGAAGGCGCTCCAGGAAGCAGCGGTGCACAGGGCACCCTCGGGACCGCAACGGTTGCGTTTGACGACGTGCACCAGGCCGGCATCGCAACACCGCCGCAGGCGCATTGCGAGATCCTGGGGCTCAATTTGCGGGCGGGAGTGGATCGGGCGGCGGTCACGCGCTTGCTGCGCCTGTGGACTGAGGACGCACGGGAGCTCACTCAGGGGCGCAACCCGGTGGGCTCCCTGGAGCCGGAGATGGTGAGCACCCCGGCGAACCTCACCATCACCTGCGGAGTGGGGCAGCGCTTCTTCAGCATTATTGGGAAACAGGAGGAACGTCCGGAATGGCTGGCGGACCTGCCGGAATTTTCCTTGGACCAGCTCAGCGCAGAGTACGGGCAGACGGACCTCATGCTGCAAATCTGTGGCGATGACCCACTGTACGTGGCTTTTGCCAGCCGGCACATGGTGCGCTCGGGTGTCAGTTACGCACAGGTGGCCTGGGTGCAGCAGGGCTTCCTGAACGCCCATGGGGTGCTTGAGCCAGGGCAGACCCCACGCAACCTGTTTGGGCAAAAAGACGGCACGGTGAACCCGCGAAGCGACATCGAGTTTGATGAGCAGGTCTGGATTGCCAACGAAGGCCCGCTGTGGTTGCGCGGTGGAACCGCCATGGTGTTGCGTCGCATTGCAATGAACCTGGACACCTGGGAGATGCTGGATCGTGCGTCGCGCGAAAACGCGGTTGGCCGCACATTGGACACCGGCGCGCCCCTTGGTGGCAGTGATGAGTTTGATCAGGCAAACTTTGACGCGCGCGACGAACATGGCTTGCCGGTGATTGATCCCCGCAGTCACATGGCGCTCGCCGCACCGCCTGGTGACCAGCCGGAACAGAGGATGCGCCGGCGCGCGTACAACTATTTCCAGCCGCCGGTGCCTGGCAGTGAACAGCTCAGCAACGCCGGACTGCTTTTTGCTTGCTTCCAAAAGGACCCACGGACATCCTTTATTCCGATTCAGCGCAGGTTGGACCAATCGGACCGGCTCAATGAGTGGATCACCCATGTGGGCTCCGCCGTGTACGCCATCTTCCCCGGGGTCGGCCAGACGCAGGGGCAGGATCGCTTCTGGGGGCAGCGCCTGCTGGAAGGGGCCTAACGGATAGGGACCTAGGGGTAGGGGCCCAGCGGGAAGAAAAAGCGTCGGGGTGCGCCGCATTTGACCCGGCATTTTTGGCTCGCCACTCTCGACCAAGCCCTCCGCGATTGAGGGGCATAGCTTTGTGCCCTTGGCGTGCGGAAAGTAGAGTGGGGAAGTTGAACATGCACTACGCCTTTTGGCGCCGAAAAGCTGCGTGCAAGGGGATTGAGCCCCGTGGCTTTTCGGCGACGCCAAATCCTGCGGTGGGTGCTGGGCAAACACACTTTTCGTAGCGTACTCGTCCAGGTATGACGGGTGCGCATGAGCGCAGTAAAGGAGCGCGACCTTCCATGGTTTCAGAACACATCACGGCACAACCATTGCCCGCCTTCACCGTCCCAGCAGGAACCGCTGCCGGTGCGGCTATGCGTGAGCTAGAACTGCCAAACAAGGGTCCAGAGGCTATTGTTTGCGTTAAAGACGAGCAGGGTAACCTCAAGGACCTTTCCTTTGTCCCCGAGGTTGATACCGTGGTTACGCCTGTGCCAGCAAACTCCGAGGAAGGCCGCGCTGTGATCCGCCACTCCTGCACCCACGTTCTGGCGCAGGCTGTGCAGGCGGAGTTCCCAGGCGCAAAACTGGGCATCGGGCCAGCCATAGAAAACGGCTTCTACTACGACTTTGACGTAGCAGAACCCTTCACCCCAGAAGATCTGAAGACGTTGGAAAAGCGGATGAAGAAGATCATCAAGCAGGGGCAGAAGTTTGAGCGTCGCGTCTACGCCTCCCAAGAGGAAGCCGCCGAGGCTCTGAAGAATGAGCCGTACAAGCTTGAGCTCATCCAGGACAAGGGCAACGTTGATCCCAACTCCGACGAGGCCACCGAGGTCGGTGCCGGCGAGCTCACGGGCTACTACAACCTCAACCCGCGGACCGGTGAAGTGGAGTGGTACGACCTCTGCCGCGGCCCCCACGTACCAACCACCAAGTACATCCCAGCGTTCGCCCTCACCCGTTCCTCCGCCGCATACTGGCGGGGTGATCAATCCCTGGCCGGTCTGCAGCGTATCTATGGCACTGCGTGGGAATCCCAGGAAGCCCTGGATGAATACCAGCACATGCTGGCGGAGGCGGAGAAGCGCGATCACCGACGCCTCGGCTCGGAGCTGGACCTGTTCAGCTTCCCAGATGAGATCGGCTCTGGTTTCCCCGTGTTCCACCCCAACGGCGGCATTGTGCGTCTTGAAATGGAGGAGCACTCCAGGCGGCGCCACATTGCTGCCGGGTACTCCTTTGTGAACACCCCTCACATCACCAAGGGTGATCTCTTTGAAAAGTCCGGCCACCTGGACTTCTACGCGGACGGCATGTTCCCCCCAATGCAGCTTGACGGCGAGCACGATGAAGATGGCAACGTGACCAAGCCGGCGCAGGACTACTACGCCAAGCCAATGAACTGCCCGATGCACAACTTGATCTTCGCGTCCCGCGGACGCTCCTACCGCGAGCTGCCGCTGCGCCTGTTCGAGTTCGGCACCGTGTACCGCTACGAGAAGTCAGGTGTGATCCACGGCCTCACCCGCGCCCGCGGCTTCACCCAGGATGACGCGCACATTTACTGCACCGAGGATCAGCTTGAAGCAGAGCTCACCACGGTCTTGGAGTTCATCATTTCCCTGCTCAAGGACTACGGGCTGGATGACTTCTACCTAGAGCTTTCCACCAAGGACCCAAACAAGTTCGTGGGTTCGGATGAGATCTGGGAGCACTCCACGGAGATCCTCCAGCGAGTTGCTACCAATTCCGGCCTTGAGCTCGTGCCAGATCCTGCGGGTGCTGCATTTTATGGGCCGAAGATTTCCGTGCAGGCGCGTGACGCCATCGGCCGCACCTGGCAAATGTCTACGGTTCAGTTGGATTTCAACCTGCCGGAGCGCTTTGATCTGGAGTACACCGCCCCAGACGGCACCAAGAAAAAGCCGATCATGATCCACCGTGCCTTGTTCGGTTCTATCGAGCGTTTCTTCGGCGTGCTGCTGGAGCACTACGCCGGCGCGTTCCCTGCGTGGCTCGCTCCCCAGCAAGTGATCGGTATTCCTGTTGCGGACGCTTTCATTCCGCACTTGGAGGAAGTCACCAAGGCGCTGCGCGAAAAAGGTATTCGTGCAACGGTGGATACCTCAGATGATCGCATGCAGAAGAAGATCCGCAATCACACCACCGGCAAGGTGCCGTTCATGCTGCTCGCCGGCGCGCGCGACGTTGAAGCTGGCGCCGTGAGCTTCCGCTTCCTCGATGGCACCCAGGTCAATGGCGTTCCTACGGACAAGGCTGTGGAGTTGATTGCCTCGTGGGTTGCGCAGCGCAACAATGAGCAGCCAACGGAAGAGAATGTGCAGGAAGCCCTGGCCTAAAGGCAAGTCTCAAGGCAGTACAGCCCACAACAGGTGTCATTAAAGGGAAAGGTTGGGATCATGGGTGCGGAATCGCCGAACACGGCTTCACATGGAGAACCGGAAGCGGGCCCCTATGTGGACCAAGGCGCAGGTACGCCCGATTTGCTCACTCGGCTGTGGGCCCCGTACCGCATGGCGTACATCGTCAAAGACGCCGCGGATTCACCAGGCGGGTCCCGCCGCAATCCCTTTGTGTCCCTGCCCGAGCATTCCGATGAGGAGTCACTCATCGTGGCTAGGGGCGAGCACGTCTACTGCGTGCTCAACCTGTACCCCTACAATCCTGGGCACATGCTCGTGGTGCCATACCGCGAGGTGTCGGAGCTCGAATTGCTCACCGAAGCGGAGTCCCACGAGCTGCTTGCGTTCGCACAGAGGGCAATCAGGGCACTCAAGGAGGTTTCGCGTCCCGACGCGGTCAATGCCGGCTTTAACTTGGGTCGCGCCTCCGGAGGATCGGTTGCGCAGCACTTGCACATGCACATCGTGCCCAGGTGGAGCGGGGATGCAAACTTCATGACGGTGATCGACGGCACCAAGGTGCTCCCACAGACACTGAAAGAAACCCGCGCGCTACTGGCGGATGCCTGGGTCAACCTCCCCCCAACCCCAGCAGCCCCCGAAGCTCCAGCATCCCCCAAAGATGCTGCCCAAAACGGAGAAGCTCATGCTTAGTGTGCGCGGGCGAAAGCCCGCTGCAGTGGTGGTGGAGCCGGTTGCGCGAGCGCTGCTCAAGGTGGGATTCACGCCGAACACGATCACCTTGGTGGGAACCGTCATCACCATCGCCATTGCAGTGGTGCTGATCCCCACCGGCCATCTGGTTGCCGCCGCGGTTCTTTCCGGGCTCTTCGCCGCCTTTGACATGATTGATGGCACCATGGCGCGGCTGCGCGGCGGCGGCACAAAATTTGGCGCAACGCTTGACGCAACCTGTGACCGCCTTACCGACGGCGCCCTGTTTGCCGCAATCACCTGGTGGCTGATCTACAGTTACCAGGCACACCCCGCTCTGGTGGTCGCGTCATTGGTGGTGCTGGTGTGCTCTCAAGTGATCTCCTACGTAAAAGCCCGCGGCGAGGCCTCTGGATTCACCATGATTGGTGGTTTGGTGGAGCGCCCAGAGCGGCTCATCTTGGGCCTTGGCGGCCTGGGGCTGCAGGGCTTCGGCGTTCCCTACGCTATCGACGTTGCCCTCTGGCTCCTTGCCGTCGGCAGCGTATTCACGGTGGTACAGCGCCTGCACATGGCGGCGAACTCACCGCTGGCCAATGAAAAGACCGCACCACCTGCCGGCGCGGAAACCACCTCCGGTGAAAGCGCATAGCGGGCATGGCAAAATTTCCACTGGGTGCGCCCACACAAGTGCGCCAGGAACTCGCAGCCCAGGCATACCTTTTAGGTTGGCGGCTGGTGCGTGCCCTCCCGCTACCTGTGGCAGAAAAACTCTTCCAATTCGGTGCGGACCTGGCAAGTGGCAATGGCCGCAAGCTTCCGCAGTTGCGCAAAAACCTTGCCAGGGTGGTGGGGTCGGACCAAGTGAATGATGCATTGGTGCAGGCCTCCATGCGCTCCTATGCAAGGTATTGGCTGGAGGCGTTCCGCCTGCCGTCCATGGTGCACAGCCCCAAGGCGTATGCGCGGGTCACTTCCAAGCTCAGCCAGGTGGTGCAAGGGGAGCAATATTTGCGCGATTCTTTTGCCCAGGGCAAAGGGGTGGTGCTGGTCCTTCCTCATTCCGGTAACTGGGATATGGCCGGGGTGTACTTGGTCCATGAACTTGGAACGTTTAGCACCGTTGCCGAACGTCTCCAACCAGAGCGGCTGTACCAAGCATTCGTGGACTTCCGGGAATCCTTGGGCTTTGAGGTCCTCCCGCACACTGGCGGAGTAGTGCGACCTTTCGACGTCCTGCGCCAGCGCCTGCGTGAAGGCAAGGTGGTGTGTCTGCTGGGGGAGCGGGACCTCAAGGCTACGGGCCACGAAGTGGAGTTTTTTGGTGAAACTGCGCGAATGCCGGTTGGTGCGGTGAAGCTGGCGCAGGAAACCGGTGCGGCCCTGCATGTGGTGCACTGCTGGTTTGAACCCGATGGGTGGGGCTTTAGCATCTCTGAGCAGGTCCCCACCGCGGAAGGCGAGCAGGGGCTGGAATCCGCGATGCGGCAAGTGGCCCACATCATGGAAAGCAACATTGCAGCTCACCCCGAGGATTGGCACATGCTCCAACCATTGTGGATTGCCGATCTTGACTCACGCCGCTACGCTCGTGGCCTAAAGCGTGACGCTGAATGACCAGCCTCGTGACGCGTCACCAGCCAGCACCACCAGAAGAGGAATAAGACCGCATGCGCATCGGTATTGTGTGCCCGTACTCTTTCGACGAACCCGGGGGAGTACAAGCCCACATCCTCGATCTGGCACAGATCCTGATCCGTAGGGGCCATCAGGTGCAGGTCATTGGTCCGTGTTCGGCCAAGACCCAGGTGCCGGAGTTTGTCACAAAAGGTGGGCGAAGTTTTCCGATTCCGTACAACGGTTCCGTCGCAAGACTCGCCTTTGGGCCCCAGGTGTTTCGCCGGGTGCGCAGCTTTATTCAGCAGGGCGATTTTGATGTGCTGCATATCCATGAGCCGAACTCGCCTAGCTTTTCGCTTGCTGCCTTGAGGCTGGCACGGGGCCCGATTGTTGCCACCTACCATGCGTCGAGTAGCGGATCGAAGTTGCTGAAAGTGGCGCTGCCGTTGCTTCGCGGCTCGCTGGAGAAGATCCGCGGCGGCATTGCCGTATCGGAAATGGCGCGGCGCTGGCAGGTGGAACAACTTGGCGGGGATCCGGTGCTGATCCCCAACGGCGTGGATACGCAGATGTATCGCCAGGCATTGATGGACGTCGGAACTGCGGCGCCGGCACAGGAACGCCCAGTGGAGATCGCTTTCTTGGGCCGCCTTGGCGAGTCCCGCAAAGGTCTGCAGATTCTCCTGGACTCCCTGCGATATTTGGCGCGTCCCGCCACGATCACGGTGATGGGCGGCGGCACGCCACCTCCGCTGGCGCCGCACCAAGTTTCACCTGGGGTAGAGGTGCGTTTTGCTGGCCGGGTGAGTGATGAGGAAAAGGCGAGGCTGCTGGCACAAGCGGACATTTACGTTGCGCCGAACACTGGCGGGGAGAGCTTTGGGATCGTGCTCGTGGAAGCGATGGCCGCGGGTTGCGCGGTGGTTGCCAGTGACCTCGAAGCCTTCGCCGCGGTCTGCGACGCCCAAGGTGAGCAACCCGCCGGAATGCTGTTTCGCAACGGTGACCCCAAGGACCTCGCTTGCGTGTTGCGCAGTCTGATCGATTCCCCGCAGAAGCGTGCGGCTCTGCAACGCGCGGGGGAGCTTCGCGCGCAGCTCTACGATTGGGAGCGAGTAGCCACCCTGATCACCAGGGTGTATGAAACTGTTGTGGCAGATGAGAAGGTAGAGGCGTAAATGAGCACTGCACTTTTGGTCCTCCTCGCTGTGCTTATCACGGCGTTTTTGGGCTGGGCTTGGAACACGGCGCAGCGCCTGAACAGGCTGCACATTCGTACCGACGCCGCCCTCCAGGCCCTCCAGGCCGCATTGGATCGCCGCGCCGCCTTGAGCGCGGCCCTGATTCCTTCCAGTGCAGGACAAGCGGCAAAAGCCCAGGCAGTGCAACTGCGCTACGCCACGTTTGCTGAGCGAGGGGAGAGGGAGTGGCCCATCTCTCAGGCCATCGAGGATCTTGGTGAAAAGGTGCCAGCGGCTCTCACAGACGCCGAAGCCCGCCTGCACCTTGCGGTGCGCTTTTACAACGACGCGGTGGCAGATACCCGCGCGCTTCGCACGAGGCCCTTGGTCCGGGTGATGCGCCTCGGTGGAACAGCCAGCTTGCCCGAGTATTTTGAACTGCTCAGCCCTGCCAGCCCTTCTAGTCCTTCCAGTCCTTCTTAGGCGTCCGGGTGCCGCGCCTGGCCTCCTGAATCGCCCACGCTACAGCGACCACGGTGAGGATCACGATAAGGAGGTTGCGTGCTGCCAGCACCGCCGGTTGCAGCAGAGAACCGCCCAGCTCTGGGTTCAGTATTTGGTTGTACATAAACGGGTAGACCAGCAAAGACATCACGGCAACTCCCATGGTGCCCCACACCAGCGTGCTCAGCGCCTTACTGCGAGGCATGTTTTGCAACGCCACTGCCAGGATGGGGCCCAGCCACAGCACATACTGGGTGGAAAATACCTTGTTGGTGCACAGCAGCAGGAAAATCAGAGCGATCCACAGCGCCAGGGTGGCTTGAGGGGAAACATTCCCACGGAACAGGCTCCACAGCGCCCACCCGATGGCGAAGGCTAGCATGCCCACCGTGGCAGCGTCCGTGATGGTGATCGCCAGATCTACGTGGGGGCCAAAAATCTCAAAGCTCTTGGAAGGTGCGTAGCTCACCGTCCAGGTTTCGGGGTGGAAGTAGCGCAGCACCATCAGTGGGCTTGCGGCCACGGACTCAATTTGCAGGCCGCGGTCACCTTGGTAATCCAGCGGGGAAAGTACCCGATCAGCGCCAAAGAACACCCAGATGCTCGCGCACAGCGCAAGCAGCGTTGCCGCGAACGTGCCTACCGACACCCATGTTGTGGAGTTCCGCCAGCCTCGCACCAGCCCCACACCCAACACACCGGGCCAAAGTTTCATTGTGGTGGCAAAAGCGAGCAATGTTGACGCCAGCGCGGGAAAACGGAACAACGCCATTGCAGCCCAACCCACCACCACCGCGGTGAAACTATCCAGGCGAAGAATGTGCAGGTGTGCCAGCAGCGGTGGGAAAACTATCCAGAACCAGCAGGCAGCCAACGTCGGAACCCCGCCGCGCTTGCCGTACTGCAGTGAGCGGAGAAACACGGCGTCGAAAAGCAGCACTAACCCAATGAACGCTGCGATGAAGTGTTCTTCATTCTGACCGGCGAACGCATTGGCTGTCATCGCCGGAAGTAGGCCGGTGAGGGGATATTCGCGCAGAGCAGCAGGATCGGAGCTGTTCAGATTGGTGAAATAGTACTTCACGTCCCCGAGCGGCATGAGGTTGAGTGTGGTGACAAAGCCCAGCACAGCCCTGGCCAACACCCAAGCCAGCCACTGTAGCCAGGTGCGACCCAGCAGGGGCGGGCGGGGTTTGCTCGCGGATGGCGTGACGGCCGCGGATGAGGAGTTGCGCACGCAAAGATCATAGCGATGTGTACTCAATCCGGCGGTTGGCACGCGGTTTCTGTAACATCGCACGCAGGTGAGAGAAGGAAGGTGGACTGTGATGGCGCAACTCGAGGATCGCGAACAGAAGCGCACGGCCGAACCCCGGCCGAAGGTGCCCGAAGGCGGCTTTGAAAATGGGATTGAAAAGGTCTTGGACCTGGAAACAATCGACCGCAACCTCTTCCGCGGCCCCGTGGTGCCTTCCCTGTTTACCAGGACGTTCGGTGGCCAGGTGGCCGCCCAGGCACTGGTAGCCGCCACGCGGTCCGCGGACCCCGCCTACAAGCTGCACTCGCTGCACTCCTACTTCCTGCGCCCGGGAAATCCCAAGCAGCCGACCATTTTTGAAGTAGAAACGTTGCGTGAAGGCCGCAGCTTCAGCGTGTGCCAAGTCGCGGGCATTCAGGACGGCAAGGTCATCTTCAATATGCACGCGAGCTTCCACATCCGCGGTGATGAAGGCATTGTCCACTCCGACCAAATGCCCAACGTGGCCGACCCGGATTCACTCCCACCGGCGCAGGGACTCACCCCAGGCCAGCGCGCGCTGCTCGGGGAATGGACGAACTTTGACCTGCGGGTAGCACAGCCTGAGGGCCAGGGAGCAGAAACGACGCCACCAACTCGGCAGCTCGTGTGGTTCAAAGCAAAAAACACGTTGCCGGATGACGAAAACTTCCACATGTGCACGCTCACATACATGTCTGACATGACGTTGCTCCACTCCGCCATCGCGCGGCATCCCAAGGCAAAGGTCCAGATGGCCTCATTGGACCACGCGATTTGGTTCCTGCGCCCATTCCGCGCCGACGAATGGTTGCTCTATGACCAGGTTTCCCCCTCCGCCGCACATGGGCGTGCGCTGACCCAGGGGCAAGTATTCAACCATGCCGGTGAGCTGGTAGCGGTGGTCACGCAAGAAGGGCTCACACGGTTCTTCAATGAACCCAAGTAATGGGGTTCGGTGTGGATCGCGTATAATCGCCACAGCGAAATGTAGCGAATCGTGCGGTGTCCGGCTGCACGTCGCTGCGCATCAAGGATAAGGGAGACAAGGAACGCTATGTCAGGCCACTCTAAATGGGCAACCACCAAGCATAAGAAGGCCGCAAACGACGCAAAGCGTGGCAAGGAATTTGCCAAGCTGATCAAGAACATCGAGGTTGCGGCACGGACCGGCGGTGGTGACCCAGCGGCTAACCCAACCTTGGACGATATGATCCGCAAGGCCAAGAAGGCCTCCGTGCCCAATGACAACATTGAGCGCGCCCGCAAACGCGGCTCCGGCGAAGAAGCCGGCGGCGCTGACTGGCAGACTATTATGTACGAGGGCTACGGCCCCAACGGCGTTGCTGTGCTGATTGAATGTCTCACCGACAACCGCAACCGCGCCGCCACCGAAGTACGCACCGCCATGTCAAAAAATGGCGGCAACATGGCCGAGTCCGGTGCAGTGAGCTACATGTTTAACCGCCGCGGCGTGGTAACCGTGCAGCAGGGTGATCTGAGTGAAGATGACCTCCTCCTTGCGGTCCTCGACGCCGGGGCTGAGGAAGTAGTCCAGGTGGGCGAGGTCTTTGAAATCCTCTCCGCGCCGGGTGACATGCCTGCGATCAAGGAAGCTCTGGCCGATGCCGGCATTGAGGTTGAGGAGGCTGAGTCCGACTTCCGTGCTGACGTGCTGGTGCCGCTGGATGCTGACGGTGCCCGCAAGATTTTCCGTCTCATCGATGCCCTTGAAGATTCCGATGATGTGCAGAACGTCTACACGAACATGGACCTTAGCGAGGACGTGCTGGCGCAGCTTGAGGACTAATTTTTTAGCCCGAGCTCTGGTTTGAGCCTAGGTGCCTGCCCCGTTTTGCGAAACTTGGGGTAGGCACCTACGCTTTGCCCAGATATTCGCATATGTGTGCTAAGTTGTGTTGGTGATGCGCCGCAACTGAGGCACACGCAGAAAGGGTCGCAATGAATATTCAAGGGCTGCGGGTCATGGGGATAGACCCAGGCCTCACGCGATGCGGCCTTTCCGTGGTGCAGGCAGGACGCGGCCGCCAAGTGATCCCCGTGGCGGTGGGAGTGGTGCGTACCGAAGTGGGCGGTGACCTGCCGGACAGGCTGTTGGACCTATCCAATGCGGTGAATGATTGGATGGATGAATATCGTCCGGATGTGGTGGCCATCGAGCGTATTTTCGAGCGCGGCAACGTTTCCACCGTGATGCACACCGCCCACGGCGTGGGCGTGCTGGTGCTCGCAGCCGCACAACGGGGAATCCCGGTGCACATGTATACGCCGAGTGAAGTGAAGAAGGCGATCTCCGGCAACGGGCGGGCGGACAAGAAGCAAATGACCGCCATGATCACCAGGATCTTGGGCCTTGGTTCCCCGCCGAAGCCGGCGGATGCTGCCGACGCCCTCGCACTCGCCGTGTGCCACTGCTGGCGAGCCCCACTCATCCACACCCAAAAGATTGCCCACGATCAGGCGCAACGCCAACAGGGCAAGCTCGGCAAAGCCAAACAGCAACTCCTGGCCGCAGAGAAAGAACAGCGCAAACTCCACTCCCAAACGTGGAACACTGGCTCGTAGCCGGAGCTAGAACCCGATATTTGACCTGAGAAGAAATGGAATTGACATGATCGTCTCCCTGCGCGGAACGGTACAGGACATCGCCTTGGACCACACAGTCATCGAATGCAATGGCGTGGGGTACGAGGTGCTGGCATCGCCAAATACCCTTGCACGGCTGCAGCGGGGCGAAGAGGCATTTGTGCTCACCACCATGGTTGTCCGCGAAGATTCCCAAACCTTGTTTGGGTTCCTGGATGCTGCTACCCGGTCAATGTTCAGTCTGTTGCAAACCGTTTCTGGCCTCGGCCCTCGTCTGGCCCTTGCCACCCAGGCGGTGTACAGCACGGAGGACATTGCCTCCTTGATCGCCGCTGGCGACGCGAAGGCGCTGCAGCGAGTGCCGGGTGTGGGAAAGCGCACCGCAGAGCGCATGATTGTTGATCTGAAAGACAAGGTTGCACAGTATGCGGCCGAGCCAAATACCCCCCAAAGCGCTCCCCAGGGCGCTACGGTGGCTGTTCCCGGTTCTCCGCTGGTGCACGCGCAGGTGCTGGAGGCCCTGGTTGGGCTCGGGTTTGCTGAAAAGGTGGCGGTTCCGGCGCTTGAAGGGGTGTTGGCGGAGCAGCCAGATCTGAATACTTCAGCCGCGCTGCGCGCAACGCTCAGCGTGCTGGGCTCCGGGAAGTAAGCTGGTGTGCATGTTCGCGGAAGCGGAATTGTTTGAGCCATACAGGAGGCAGCGTTGAGCAACGTAGAAAAAACTGAGTTCCGCCTGCCTGAGCACCTGCGTGGCCAAAGTGGTAGCCAAAGTGGTGGCGGTGCTGGTACCGGTCAGGGCACGCCTTTGGGCCAAAACGATGCTATTTCCCCGAACCTACAGCCGCCAGACCAGGATGCGGAGACCACGCTGCGCCCGCGTAGCCTGGAGGAGTTCATCGGGCAGCCGAAGGTCCGTGATCAGCTCAACCTGGTGCTCGCCGGGGCGAAGCAGCGTGGTGTGACGCCAGACCATGTGTTGCTCTCGGGGCCTCCGGGTCTGGGGAAGACTACGCTCGCGATGATTATTGCCTATGAGCTGGGCACGAGTTTGCGCATGACTTCGGGCCCAGCGCTGGAGCGTGCGGGTGATCTTGCGGCTATGCTTTCCAATCTCATGGAAGGCGACGTGCTGTTCATTGATGAGATCCACCGGATGTCCAGGCCGGCGGAGGAAATGCTCTATATGGCGATGGAGGATTTCCGCATTGATGTGATCGTCGGAAAGGGCCCCGGTGCCACCTCAATTCCGCTGGAGTTGGCTCCGTTTACCCTGGTAGGTGCGACCACCCGTTCGGGCATGCTCACCGGCCCCCTGCGTGACCGATTTGGCTTTACTGCGCAGATGGAGTTCTACAACACCGAGGATCTCACTGAGGTGGTCAGCCGTGCCGCCCGAATTTTGGGTGTGAGTATTGACCCTGATGCTGCCGTCGAAATTGCTTCACGCTCCCGTGGCACTCCGCGTATTGCCAACCGGTTGCTGCGCCGCGTGCGCGACTTTGCTGAAGTTCACGGCGGCGGCCACATCGACCTCGGTGCCGCCCGGGCGGCGCTCGTGGTCTTCGATGTGGATGAGATGGGCCTTGATCGCCTTGACCGGGCGGTTTTGGAAGTACTCATTAAAGGCCACGGTGGCGGACCCGTTGGTGTGAACACCTTGGCCGTTGCCGTGGGGGAGGAGCCTTCCACTGTGGCTGAAGTGTGCGAGCCGTACCTGGTTCGCGCTGGGATGATTGCCCGCACTCACCGTGGGCGCGTTGCCACGGCCGCCGCCTGGGAGCACCTGGGGCTCACGCCGCCAGAAGGGACCATCGGTACGTTGATCTAGGTGGCGGATGCGGCTTCACGTCTTAACTGGCACACTGGTGAGCTATGGAAAGTATCTTTTTGCTCGTCATCCTGCTGGCCGTGTTGGTCTTGCCCTCCTTCTTGTTGCAGCGCCGCCAGAAGCGCCGCCTTGATGAGATTCGCGCCATTCAAGAAAGCGTGGCCCCAGGCGACAAGATTGTGACCACCGCCGGCCTGCACGCAACCGTACTGGCGGTCACTGGGGAAACCGTTACATTGGAGATCTCGCCCGGTGTGGTGTCTACCTGGGAGAAGTTCGCAGTGGTGCAAAACCTTTCACGCGCCAACGGCTCCGTGGCGGCAGCGGAAGAAGCACAGCCAGTAGAAGGCCGCCATCCAGAAAACAACGATCAGCCGTAACATAAGCCTCTGGGCCGAGCATGATGATCGGCCCAACCTTGGAGGCTCACAAATCAGCACGGAACTGCGATCTAGGCGATCATGGTGCCGTGCTTTTTGTTGCTCATTTCCTTTGCACTCCTGTCCGGTGATGGCTTTTCACCGGAATACTTTTCACTGGGCTGAGCAAAAGTAGCAAGAGTGCGGGCGTCATGAAGACTGTGTGAGTTCACGAGCTTTGAGCTTCATGCCGTACCATGTGCTTTTGTGTGTTTTTCCGCGCCGTCTTGCAATGGAGCAAGGAGCGAAAATAGCGTTTGTGGCGCGGGTACATCCCTGCAGGATTTCCCTGCGGGACATGTTGTTCATTTGTAAGGAGAAACTGCATTGTCTTCGAAGCCGAAGAATGCGAGTTCACAGTGGAAGGGCTGGCCAAAAAGGGCATTAGCCCTGTTTTTCGCCATTCTGGCGCTGGTGTATGCGCTCGTCTTGCTCACAGGTGACCGCAGTCTCACCCCGCGCCTGGGTATTGATCTCCAAGGTGGCACAAGGGTGACGCTCGTTCCCCAGGGGCAGAACCCAACTGAGGAGCAGCTCGCGCAAGCCCGCCTGATCCTGGAGAACCGTGTCAATGGCATGGGTGTCTCCGGCGCCGACGTGGTGGTAGACGGCAACACGCTGGTGATCACCGTCCCAGGTGAAGATACTTCTCAGGCCCGAGCGCTCGGCCAAACTTCCCAGTTGCTCTTCCGTCCGGTTTCCGCTCCCGGGCAGGCTGACCTCACCAACCTCATGGATGAGCTGGAATCCATGGCAAACCGCTGGGTCGAGGTGGGCGCTCTGACGCCCGACGAGGCCAACGCTGCCCTCACCCTCACCACCACCCAGCTCAACTCGGCAAACGGCACCACCGACGAAGCCCCAACCGTCAGTGCCAAGGCCCCCACGGAACCACGCAACTCCATTGAGGCTGAGGAACTGCGCACCAAACGCTTGGAGGTGCTCAAGGAAGATCGGCAGTCTACCGACGGCACCACCCAGATCGCAGCCACATCGCTGATGCAGTGCACTTCCGATCAGCCCGACCCATTGCAGGGTACCGATGATCCTCGTCTGCCGCTGGTCACCTGTGACCCTTCGATGGGGCAGAGCTATGTACTCGCCCCAGCGCCGCTGCTGCTCGGCCAAACCGATGAGGAAAACGGCACCCGATTGACGGGCAATGAAATTGATTCCAATCGCCCGATTACCGGTGGCCTCAACCCAACCACCGGCCAGATGGAGATTAGCTTCTCTTTCAAGTCTGACGGCGGAGACCAGGGCGCTGCTACCTGGGCAGACCTCACCACCACCTACCTGGGGCAGCAGATTGCGATCACCCTCGACTCTCAGGTGATCTCCGCGCCTGTTATCCAGGCGGCAACTCCCGTGGGCTCGGCAACCTCGATCACGGGTGACTTCACCCAAACTGAGGCCCAAGAGCTGGCCAACAACCTGAAGTACGGTGCGCTGCCACTCAGCTTTGCTGGTGAAAATGGCGAGTCCGGTGGTACCACCACCACGGTTCCCGCCTCCCTGGGTATCGCCTCCCTGGAAGCGGGCCTCATCGCCGGCCTGGTGGGCTTCATCTTGGTAGCCGTGTTCTCTCTGGTGAACTACCGCTTCTTCGGCGTGATCTCGCTCGTGTCTCTGGTGCTATCCTTCGCGCTGGTGTACGGCATGATTGTGCTGCTTGGCCGCGCGATTGGCTACTCGCTAGACCTCGCGGGTATCGCTGGTTTAATCATCGGTATCGGCACCACCGCAGACTCCTTCGTGGTGCTCTACGAACGCATCAAGGATGAAGTGCGTGACGGCAGAACCTTCCGTTCGGCGGTGCCGCGTGGATGGGATCGAGCAAAGCAAACCATCGTGACCGGTAATGCTGTCACCCTGATTGGTGCAGTGATCATCTACTTCCTGGCAGTTGGTGACGTCAAGGGATTTGCTTTCACCCTGGGCATCACCACCGTTTTTGACCTTGTTGTGACCTTCCTGGTCACCGCACCACTGGTGGTGCTTGCCTCCAGGAAGCCATGGACTGCAAAGCCAAGCGCAAATGGTATGGGTCGAGTGTTCAAACTGGCTCAGGAGCGCCGGGCAGCGCGCGAGGTAGCTACCGCTGCGGCAGCTACAACCAGCGCGCCAAGCAACGCACACCCAGCAACCATCGTAAGCACCAACGTAAGCACAGAAAACTAGGAGTAACGCAATGAGCAAGAAAGGTTTTCTGGAAAATCTCTACACCGGTGCCGGTGGCATTGACTTCGTATCTCGCCGCCGCACCTGGTACTGGGCTACCGCCGCAATCATGGCGGTGTGCATTCTGGGTATTGTGATTCGTGGCTTCACGCTGGGCATTGACTTTGTGGGTGGCACCAAGCTGAACATGCCCGCTGCAAATCTGGAAACCACAGCGGTTGCCCAAACCTTTGAGGAAGCAACCGGTGTGGTCCCCGAGCAGGTGCAGATTGTGGGTTCCGGCGATACCCGAGTGCTGGAAATCAACTCTGAGCGGTTGAGCGAGGATCAGATCGCCCAGGCCCGGCAAGCGCTCTACGAGGAGTACCAGCCACTCGACGTCAATGGGGAGCCAAGCCCAGACGCCGTGGGTGATTCAACTGTGTCCGAGTCCTGGGGTTCCACCATTACTCAGCGCATGTTGATCTCCATGGCGGTCTTCCTTGCGGCGGTGTTCGTCTACATCACGGTGCGCCTCGAGCGAGAGATGGCCATTGCGGCAATTGCTGCGTTGGTCGTGGACATCGTGGTCATCGGCGGCATCTACGCGATCTTTGGCCTTGAGGTCACCCCAGCAACCGTGATCGGTCTGCTCACGGTTCTGGCCTTCTCCCTCTATGACACAGTGATTGTGTTTGATAAGGTCCGCGAAAACACCGCGGGCTATTTGGGCAATCTCAGAACAACCTATGCCCAACATGCCAACCTTGCGGTAAACCAGACCGTGATGCGTTCCATCTCCACTACCGTGATCTCTGCATTGCCAATCGTGGCACTCATGGTGATCGCGGTGTGGCTCATGGGGGTGGGTACGCTGAAGGACCTCGCGGTGATCCAGCTCATCGGCGTGATCGAAGGCACCTTGTCTTCCGTGCTGTTGGCCACCCCAATGCTGGTCAGCTTGAAGAACCGCACCAAGGAAACCCGTGAGCACAATGCAAAGGTTGCGGCGGCGCTTGCTGGGGAGGCACAGCCTGTGCAGGAAACCGCATCCCAAACGGTGAAGCGTTCCGTGGTGTCGCCTGCCACCCGCACGGTGAATTCAACCGGAGAGACTGCCGGCGCATCCTGGCGCCCTGACCGTCCGTCTTAGGCCACGCGGTCCTAGAACCGGTTCACAGCTCAGCCGGAGCTGTTGCCCCGATCCTTACTCTTGGGATTGGGGCTTTTTCTTAATGGCGGCTTATAATTTCTGCAGGCTGTGTGCGGTATCCCCGCACCGTGTTTCTGCCTGTCTCGCTAAACCACTGGAGGTAGTGTTGCCCTTTACCCATGGGAAGAAGCGCGCTCATGCGCTATGCGCCGTAACGGTAGCGGTGGGCGTGTTTGCAACTGCTTGTGGGATGGGCTCCCAACAGGAGCAAGCACAAAAGACGGACCACTTCACCTACGTCAGCGATAGCGCCCTAAGTACCACCAACGCGGGAACCAATGAGGGGTCAGCGAGTAACGCCCAGGTAATCGCCGGGCGCTTGTACCCAGGGACCTATGTGTTGGGGCCCAAAGGGCAGTTGATCCCCAACACTGACTTAGCGGAAACCAGCGTGCTTCCCGCAAGCGAGCCGCAGGTGGTCTATCGCATCAACCCTGAGGCCAAATACTCAGATGGTCAGCCAGTGACCTGCGATTCTTTTCTCTTGGCGGTCACCGCAGGGAAGCATCCGCAGTTGTTTGATGCCCACTTGCCCATGATGGAACAGATCAGCCGCGTGGAATGTCCAGCGGGCACGCGTACCGCTACCGTTACCTTCAAACCCGGTTTCGGTGAGCGCTGGCGCCAACTGTTCGGCCCTGGTGTGCTGCTGCCTACGCACGCTGTGGCGGCCAAACTCGGGATGAGCTTGGAAGAGCTCAACACCACGCTGAAGTCCGGTGATGAAGCCGTGCTCGAGCCAATCGCTCAGGTGTGGCGCGAGGGCTTCAACCTGACTTCCTTCGACCCGCAACTTCAGGTTTCCTACGGCCCGTTCAAGATTGTGTCCGTGGGGGAGCAGGGTGAAGTGGTACTGGAAAGGAATGACCTTTTCAACGGCGGTGCTGCACCTCTGAGTCACGTCGAAATGTGGCCTCGCACGGCAGACTTGAAGGCGCTGCGCGAGTCCGGTGACCTACGGGTGGTGGATACGGAATCCGCGGTGGACCTTTCTTGGTTGGACCGGGATAATCCAGAGAATCCTTTTGCCGTTGAGCTCATCTCCGGCATCCTCACCGAGCAGTTAGTCCTCGGGTCATCCGGGCTGTTCTATGACGAGGAGGCGCGCCGACAGTTCGCCGCATGTGTAGACCAACACACTGTGGCCGCGGAATCCTCCCGCATTTCGGGCGTCAAGGTGGAGCCCCTCTTTGCCCGCACGGTGCGCAGCGGCGATCCAGCGGTGGCACAAATGGGTGACATCATCGAGCCGCACCGCCACACAAACATGGACTACGCCAGGGGTCTCGCAGGACAAACCGTGAGGATCGGCTATGAGGCTCCCGACGCACGCAAGGCAGCCATGGTGGAGGCGATCCGGGTGTCCTGCGAGCAGGCGGGAATCACGGTGGTGGACGTTTCTGAGCAAGCCCACACCTTTGGTGATTTGAGCCGCACGTACATCTCCGAATGGGGGTACGAAACCTATGCTGAGGGCAGCGCAGATGCGATTTTGCAGGCGATTGACCCTATGGCAGAATTCCCAGAAATTGCTACTCCCAGCACAAACTTGGAAGCCGCGCGAAATGCAGAGCGGGATTCCTGGCAGCGAGTGAACACCATCCCACTGGCTGCCCAGCCCCGTGTCTATGTGACGCACCGCGCCGTAGGTAACGTTGTGAGTAATACAGATCTTTCCGGCATCGGTTGGAACATGGGCCGCTGGCGTGACGCAACAGAAAGTGAGTAGGCCAAGGATGTACCAGAGCGCACAGGAAGCAATCGCTGCACGTACGCGATTCGTCCCTGATTTTCCGGAGGCAGGTGTGGTTTTTGAGGACCTCACACCCGTGCTCGCGGACCCCGCCGCGTTTCGGCTCGTGGTGGATGCGCTGTGCGCGTCGTTAGAGCCCTACTCCCCGGATTTGATCGGTGGTCTGGATGCGCGCGGATTTTTGCTGGGCTCCGCGGTGGCGTACTGCTGTGACACTGGAATCCTTGCGATCCGCAAGAAGGGGAAGCTGCCGCCGCCAGTGCACACGCAGGAGTATGACCTGGAGTATGGCAGCGCCGCGCTCGAACTGCCTGCAGAAGGCCTGGAGTTGCAAGGCAAGCGTGTGGTGCTCGTTGATGATGTGCTGGCTACTGGCGGTACGTTGAATGCTGCGCGCCAGCTCATTGACGCGTGTGGCGGTGAAGTTGTGGCCTGCGCCGTGGTGCTGGAGGTCAAAGGCCTCGGTGGGCGGGAAAACCTTGAGGGGATCCCGCTCGTGGTGGTCAATCAGCAACAGTAAAACAGTGGTGCGCGGTTGGGCACACTCCACACTGGTGTGAGGGATAGCGAGGGAAGGCCAAGAAATGACTGGTGAGAAGCGTCCAGCAAAGCAGAGCAATTCTGTGTTGAGCATGTCTGCAAGGCTTGCGCGCAGCCTGACCGGCAGCCGAGTACGCATTGACCCTGTGCTCGAACCGCTGCTCAGCATTCACCGGGAGTTTCACCCCAAGGCGAGCGCTGAGTTGTTGTCCCGCGCATACGCCACCGCCGAGCGCCTTCATGAGGGTGTGTTCCGGAAATCTGGGGAGCCGTACATCACCCACCCGCTGGCCGTGGCAACCATCGCTGCGGAGATCGGCATGGACACCACCACGTTGGTAGCCGCGCTGCTGCACGACACGGTGGAGGACACCGAATACTCGCTGGATGACCTCACCGAGGACTTCGGCGCGGAGGTTGCCCGCCTGGTGGACGGTGTAACCAAGCTGGACAAAGTGGCGCTCGGTGCTGCGGCTGAGGCGGAGACGATCCGCAAGATGATCGTGGCCATGGCCCAGGATCCCCGGGTTTTGGTAATCAAGGTTGCAGACCGCCTGCACAACATGCGCACCATGCGTTTCCTCCCGCCAGAGAAGCAGGCCAAGAAGGCTCGCCAGACGCTGGAGGTGATCGCGCCGCTGGCACACCGCCTCGGTATGGCAAACGTGAAGTGGGAGCTGGAGGATCTCTCCTTTGCCATCCTCTACCCAAAGAAGTACGAGGAAGTGGTGCGCCTGGTTGCAGACCGCGCGCCTTCCAGGGACCGCTACCTTAAAGAAATCACCTCGCAGCTTCAGGCGGCACTGAAAGAAAACCACATCGAGGCCGATGTCATGGGCCGACCAAAGCATTACTGGTCCATCTACCAAAAGATGATCGTGCGCGGCAAAGACTTTGATGAGATCTTTGACCTGGTGGGAATCCGCATCCTGGTGGACAATGTGAACAATTGTTACGCCGCGATCGGCGTTGTGCACTCCATGTTCAATGCGATGCCCGGCCGCTTCAAGGACTACATTTCCGCCCCGAAGTTCGGCGTGTATCAGTCTTTGCACACCACGGTGATGGGGGACGCCGGCAAGCCGCTGGAAGTCCAGGTGCGTACCCATGAGATGCACTACAACGCGGAGTTTGGCATCGCGGCGCACTGGCGCTACAAGGAAACCAAGGGCAACCATGGTTCTGAGCAGGCTGAAGTAGACCAGATGGCGTGGATGCGCCAACTGCTGGACTGGCAGAAGGAAGCTGCTGATCCGAACGAGTTCCTCGACTCTCTGCGCTACGACCTCACCTCACAGCAGATCTTTGTGTTCACCCCGAAGGGTGACGTAGTGAATCTGCCCGTGGATGCCACCCCATTGGACTTCGCCTACGCCGTGCACACCGAGGTGGGCCACCGCTGTATCGGCGCGAAGGTAAACGGCAAGCTCGTTGCCCTGGAATCCAAGTTGAAGTCTGGGGACAAGGTGGAGATCTTCACCTCCAAAGACCCCAACGCGGGCCCAAGCCGAGACTGGCAGGACTTCGTGGTGTCCCCGCGCGCAAAGGCGAAAATCCGCCAGTGGTTTGCCAAGGAGCGCCGCGAGGAATACTTGGAGGCGGGCCGCGATGCCCTGGCCGCTGAGGTGCAGCGCGGCGGGTTGCCCATGCACAGGCTGTTCACGGCGCAGTCCATGAAGGCCGTGGCAACCGAGCTGCACTACCCAGACATCGATGCGCTTTACACCGCCATTGGCTCCGGTTCGGTGTCTGCCCACCACGTGGCCTCGCGCCTCATGGCCGCCTTCGGTGATGCTGACGAAGCCGAAGACACCCTGGTTTCCCGCACACCGTTCAGCGAGTTGGTCAACAAGAAGGCCTTGACCTCTGATTCCAACGGGATTCTCGTGGAGGGCAGCCCAGACGTTATGGCAAAACTGGCCAAGTGCTGTATGCCTGTGCCTGGGGATGAGATCTTTGGGTTTGTCACCCGCGGCGGCGGCGTCTCGGTCCACCGCACGGACTGCACCAACTCGGAAAAGCTCAAGCAAGAGCCCGCGCGCCTCATCCAGGTTGCTTGGGCCGCAGAAGGCACGGGTAGCGCATTCGCCGCCACGCTGCAGCTCGAGGCACTCGACCGCGACGGCCTGCTCATGGAACTCACCAGGGTGGTCAATGAGCAGCGCGTGCAGGTTGTGGCCATGAACTCACACACTTCCGACGATCACGTTGCAACCGTACGGTTTACCTTCTCCGTATCTGACACCAAACAACTGGGCTCTCTCATGACCCAACTGCGCAACATTGAAGGGGTGTTTGACGTCTACCGTGTGACCAGCGGCGGATAATCCCACCCGAAGATGCCGGGAGCTTGAGAACGAGCAAAGCAAAAGGCGGTGCCCCTTAGTGGGGCACCGCCTCGTGTTGTTTCTAGCTTGCTACAGTTGCGCTTTCAATGCGCACTTCCTCGGCGGGTGCGCCGTCGGTAGCGCCGCCTTCCGCGCCTGCGGCAGCGATGGCATCGAGGGTAGCCAGGCCCTCCTCATCGATCTGACCGAAATAGGTGTAGTTCGGTGGGAGCGGGGAGTCCTGGTAGTTCAGGAAGAACTGGGATCCGTTGGTGTCCGCGCCCGCGTTCGCCATAGCGATGGTGCCGCGGCTGTAGATCACAGGAGTATTGGTGTCCGTTGCCTCATCAGTAGGGTACTCGTTTGCAAACTGGAAGCCTGGGCCGCCCGAGCCGGTGCCGGTTGGGTCACCGCACTGCAGTACGTAGATGCCGGAGGTGGTGAGGCGGTGGCACACGGTGTCATCGTAGTAGCCCTGTTCCACCAGGGACTCAATGGCGTTTACGGTGCAGGGGGAGACGCTGCGGTCCAGCTCCATGCCGATGGTGCCCTGGGAAGTCTCCAGGGTGATATCTACGGTGCCGGAGGTTGAGATGTTTGAGGTGGATGGCAGATCGGGTGCGTCGCCGCCGGTTTCCTCCTCGGTTGCGGTGTATTCACAGGTCACCGTGTTTGCCAGTGGGGTTTCACGGGTGAGCGCTAGCGGCTGGTATTCGGGGGTAGCCGCGGTGGATTCCGCGGCGGTCTCTGCAGCTTGGGTTTGCTCATCGTTATTGGTGTAGGTGGTGGCGTAGTAGATGCCACCTACGATTGCCAAGATGGCCACGGCTGCTGCCGCGATCACTCCGAGCGGCTTGGTTTTTTCTGCGCGATCACGCGATTTGATTTGCTTGTCAAGATCGCGCAGGCCTTCTTCGAGGCGCTCACTGTTTGCGCTCAAGATGCGTCTCCCATGAATCAAAGTGGTCAAGTATCAAAGCGCCATCTTAACCCACTAAAGCTGGGAAACCCTGATCGAGCCGTTTCAATCCTCCGCAGAATCCTGAGCAAAAGTGTGGCGCATCACGCTCAAAGCTCCTAGGCTTGGACCATGGCTAACACACATTTCAAAGGCGAAGAAGTTTCCACCTCCGGCGAGCTGCCAAAGGTAGGTGACGTACTTCCGGCATTCGACCTGGTAGGGCAGGACCTCGGCACCGTGGCGCAAGTAGATTTTGCGGGCTCTCGTTTGGTGCTCAACATCTTCCCAAGCATTGACACCGGCGTATGCGCTGCAAGCGTGCGCGAGTTCAACAAGCTCGCCGCATCCCTTGAGAACACAAAGGTCCTGGGCGTCTCTAAGGACCTGCCGTTTGCGCTGGGGCGTTTCTGCGCCGCTGAGGGTATTGAGAATGTGGTCACCGCTTCCGCATTCCGCTCCAGCTTTGGGCAGGACTACGGCTTGGACCTCGAGGGCTCCCCACTGAAGGGTCTGTTGGCTCGCGCCGTGATTGTGGCTGATGCCGACGGTACGATCACTCATGTTGAACTGGTGGAAGAGATCACTCAGGAGCCAGATTACGACGCCGCAATTGAGGCGCTGCGCTAACCATGGCGCTGCAGCTGAACATCACGGGTTTCGCGGCCGGGCCTTACCAGACCAATTGTTATGTGGTGAGTGCTGGTGCCGCGAACGCCGGCGCCAACACGTTGCCCAAAGCAACGGTGATTGACCCAGGCATGCACGCCCTCGGAAGAGTTGAGCAACTTCTGGAAGAACAAGGCGTAGAGCTTGGGCAGGTCCTGCTCACCCACGGGCACATCGACCACACCAGGGACGCCGCAGCGCTGGCGAACAAGTGGCGTGTGCCGTTGTGGATCCATGAGGAGGATGCCTTCATGCTGGCTGGGGGTGACGGCATAAGCGAACAGGCGAAAGTCCTGTTCGATGCACAGGAGCTGCCCCAGGCCCAGGACTTGCGCTTGTTGAACCACGGCCAAGAGGTAGCGATTGCCGGCCATACCTTCACAGTGGCGCATGCCCCAGGGCATTCCCCTGGCTCGGTGCTGTTCGTGGGGCAAGAGGTGGTCTTTTCCGGAGACGTGCTCTTTGCTGGTTCCATTGGACGCACGGACCTGCCGCACTCCAACCCAGCAGCGATGCACAGCAGCCTTGTGAACGTCGTTTTGCCTCTGAACGATGCACTGCAGGTGCTGCCGGGGCACGGTGGGGCAACGAGCATTCGGGCGGAGCGGCGCAGTAACCCCTTCCTCAACGGCTTTTGCTGATCTACACGCAGGCCGCGGGTGTGGATTAGTAGCGGGGCAAACGATTAAGGTGGGAGATCGTGAGCAAAGACAAGATTTCCGCACCCAAGGGCGTGCCAGACTACATCCCACCGGTATCTGCAGAGTTCATTGCTGTCCGCGATACGTTCGCCCATCAGGCACGGCTCGCGGGCTATGAGCACATTGAGCTGCCTGTCTTTGAGGAGACCGCCCTGTTTGCTCGCGGTGTGGGGGAGTCCACGGACGTGGTGAGCAAGGAAATGTACACCTTTGAGGATCGCGGTGGGCGTTCGGCCACGCTGCGCCCAGAGGGTACGGCTGGCGTGATGCGTGCGGTGATCGAACACAACCTGGACCGCGGGCAACTGCCGGTGAAGCTCAACTACTACGGCCCATTCTTCCGCTACGAGCGCCCCCAGGCAGGCCGTTACCGCCAGCTCCAGCAAGTGGGTGTTGAAGCGATTGGAGTGGATGACCCCGCCTTGGACGCCGAGGTGATCGCCCTCGCAGACCGCTGCTTCCGCTCCATCGGGCTCAACGGTTTCCGCCTGGAACTCACCAGCCTCGGCGACCACACCTGCCGGCCTCAGTACCGCGAGAAGCTGCAGGAGTTCTTGTTCAAGCTGCCCCTCGATGAGGAAACTCGCCGCCGCGCGGAGATCAACCCTTTGCGCGTGCTCGATGACAAGCGCGAGGAAGTACGCGAGATGACCGCCGACGCCCCGCTGATGATCGACCACCTCTCGGACCAGGCCCGCGAGCACTTTGAAACCGTCACCGGGCTGCTCGATGACCTAGGCGTGCAGTATGTCATCAACCCGCGCATGGTTCGCGGCTTGGATTACTACACCAAGACCACCTTCGAGTTCGTCCACGACGGCCTTGGCGCGCAGTCTGGCATCGGCGGCGGCGGCCGCTATGACGGCCTCATGGCCCAGCTCGGCGGCCAAGAACTCTCCGGAATCGGGTTCGGCCTGGGCGTGGACCGCGCGCTCCTGGCCCTCCAGGCGGAACAGCGCACCGTCACCGACGGCTCCAGGGTGGACGCGTTCGGCGTTGCCATGGGCGCCCCCGCCAAGGCAGCGATGGTGAAGCTTATCGACGCTCTCCGGGCGGCAGGCATCAGGGCGGACATGAGCTATGGGGATCGTGGGCTCAAAGGCGCGATGAAGGGCGCCGACCGTGCCGGGGCGCGCTTCGCGCTGGTGCTCGGTGACCGGGAGCTGGAGCAGCAGACCGTGATGCTCAAAGACCTGCGCAGCCACGAGCAGCAGGAAGTGAGCATCGATTCTTTGGTGCGCACTATCGCCGAGCAGCTCTAGCGCCCGCTAACATTCAGTAATACTCACAGGGAAACCGAGGTTGACGGCAAGGCCGCCAGTTGAGGTTTCCTTGTATTTTGTGAGCATGTCACGGCCAGTATCAGCCATGGTTTTCACCACATCATCCAAGCTCACCAGGTGCGTGCCGGTGCTGTGCTTGGAAAGCCGCGAGGCGTTGATGGATTTCACTGCGCCAATGGCGTTGCGCTCGATGCAGGGGATCTGGACGAGGCCACCAACGGGATCGCAGGTGAGCCCGAGGTTGTGCTCCAAGGCCACTTCTGCGGCGTGTTCCACCTGATGCGGGGTGCCGCCAGTGACCTGGCAGATTCCCGCCGCCGCCATTGCGCTGGCGGAGCCCACCTCACCCTGGCAACCCACCTCCGCGCCGGATATGGAGGCGTTTTCTTTGATGATGAGGCCCACTGCGCCCGCGGCGAGGAGGAAGTCTCTGTGGGTGGTGTGGGTGTATTCCGGGCGGAACTTCTTGGCAAAGTGCAACACCGCGGGAATGATGCCGGCAGCCCCGTTGGTGGGGGCGGTCACTACGGTGCCACCGGCGGCGTTTTCCTCGTTCACCGCCATTGCGTAGAGGTTGAGCCACTCCATGGCGCGCAGGGGATCGTCGGTACTTTTTGTTTCCCGTTCCACAAGCGCGGTGTAGATGCCCATTGCCCTTCTGCTCACGCCGAGGCCGCCGGGCAGGATGCCTTCGGTTTTCATGCCACGTGCAACGCATTGCTGCATGGTGTGCCAGATGGCGTCGAGGTGGGCAAAGACCTTGTTGGAGTCTCCGTGGATCGCTGTCTCGTTAGCGAGCATCACCTCGGGGATGGTGAGGCCTGTGCGCGTGCAGTGGGCCAGCAGTTCGGCGCCGGTGTGAAACGGGTAGGGAAGTGCCGCTTCTTGGTTTGCTTGGCTTGCAGCGCTGGCACTGCCGGCACTGCTGGATCGCTGGCCTATGGTTGTAGAGTCCTGCACAAACCCGCCGCCTACTGAGTAGTAGACCTCCCACACGCCATTAGGGCCGGCGAAGGTGATTGCGTTGGGGTGCTCGGGTAGCGCGGTGGTGTCAAAGTGGAGGCGGTAATCTACGGTGCCATTTGGCCCGGTGACGGTCCCGGAGGGGGCGATGGCCTCGCCGAATGCGGGAGCTGTGGTGGAGTCACAAGTAGTGGGGGTGTATCCGGCGAGGCCGAGGATTGCTGCGCGGTCGGAGCCATGACCCACGCCGGTGGCTGCTAGAGAGCCGTGCAGCGTAATTTCTACGGTTGATCTGAGTGCTTCCGGGAAGCGTTCCACCAAGTTGTTTGCCGCCCGCATGGGGCCTACGGTGTGGCTTGAGGAAGGGCCGATGCCGATGCTGAACAGATCACACACGCTGATGGTCATGGCACAAAGGTTAGTCCTTTGTGCGCATCACCGTGGGTACTACCGGAGTGGAAATACCAACCTTGCAGCCGGCTAGATAGATGGCGATCAAGGTATCACTGCTGGTGCGGGTGGATTCAAATTCTTCCAGTTGCGGGGGGCCGCACAGTGCCACGAGGCCATTGATGAAGTCCAGAACTTGCACGCTTTCGTGAATAAGACCAGCGGCGCGATAATGGATATCCAGTGTTCGAAGGCTTTCCACAATGCGTTCCCGGGATTCGCGGAACAGGTCTTCTTCATGTGCTTCGGGATCGAACACAGGGGAGAGGACGTCTGGGCCAAGAACGTTTGGGCCGAAGCTCGCAATCACATCAATGGTTTGGGCGATGGCCTTTTCTGCTGCCTCTGGATTCGATTCATCCACGGAATCCTGTGCTTCAAGCTCTGCGAGGATCTGCTCGAACTGGGTTGCGCACCCCTCCAACAGGAACGCCAGCGCAGCGTTGGTGAGATCCTGGCGGGTAGGGAAGTTGCGGTACAGGGTGGCGATTCCCACCTTGGCCGCAGCGGCCACTTCTTCGGCGGTGAAGCCGAATCGGTTGGTGATTACCGCCTTTGAGGCGGCTGCGAGGATCGCATTGCGGCGTCGGAGTGCGTCGGTACGCATGGTGGCCTTCTTCAAAGTGGAGTTAAGTTTATCAGTTGAGGTATCCTCAACCACATCAAATTCTAGTACCGCCTCGGAAGCGGAAAGAAATCAAAGACAAGGCTCACAAACGCCGCCCAAGCGCAGCTCCTCGCTGCATTGGGTGCGGCGTAATGTTGAGCCAAATTACTTCAAAACCAGGTGAAGCCGATGCAAGAAGACGCATCCACAAAAATCGACCCTGCCGCAGCCCAAGCGGCACACACAGACCACCCAACAAGAAGCGGCCGAAGCGCCCCATCCCATTTTGAACGCCACTGACGTCCAGTTTGCCTCCGGGTTCCACCTCAGTGAACTGGAGGTTCAGCGGGGCCTAACGGTACTGCATTGCCCCAGAGAAACCTCTGCCACCACGTTGGCGCTCACGCTCGCTGGGCGGATGAAGCCGAAATCCGGCCGCATTGAGTACCGTCCGAGCCACGGGAAGTTCACCTCGCTAGATGAGTTGCATCGTCACATCGCATTCAGTGGGGTGCCGGATATTGACTACGTGGAGCGCCTGGTTCCGGTGCGTTCCATTGTCCGCGAGCAAGTAGCGTGGATCAGCCCGTGGTACCGCCGCACCCCGAGCAATATCGATCACATCGAGCGTTATTGCACCGCCGCCGAGCGCATCGGATTCACGTTGAGCAATCAAGAGGCCAAGCACACTACTGTCGGTGAATTGGGTCCCCTCGAGCGCTTCAAGCTGCGTATCTGTCTGGCGTTGCTCGCCCGTCCTGAGGCTGAGCTGCTCATCGTCGATGACATTGATCAGCTCCGCAGTCTCCGCTTGCGTGCCGAGTTTCTGCAAGCCTTGCGCGGCCTAGGTGCTCCCGGCGAGGGGCAGGCCTTGGGTACGTCGGTACTTGCAATCGCCGTGAACGATGATGTGGATGGCATTGCCGACGCCACCATTCAAGTGGGTGAGGCGCTCAGTCGTGCCAGCGCTCAGGGGCCACTGCATTTGGTCCGGGAGCGTATTCAACAGGAGGTGGGGCAGTGAATCTGTTTCACATTGGTTCGGAGCTGCGCAGGTTCGGCCACGGGAAGCTGCCCCCGGTGGCGATTACGGTGATCATCTTGCTGCCGCTGCTGTTCGGCGGGTTGTTTGTGTGGAGTTATTGGGACCCAATCGGGCGGATTAACCAGTTGCCGGTGGCGATCGTGAACTCGGATCAAGGCACCACCGTTGACGGCAAGGAGCTCAACGCGGGTGACGAGGTGACCAAATCCCTGATTGCCAATACTCAGACGGACTTCATCGAGGTGACCCCTGAGCAGGCTCGCGAAGGCATTGCCGACGGCACCTATTAGTTTGCAGTGGAGCTGCCCACCGATTTCTCCATTGCCGCCACCAGCGCAAACAGTGACACGCCGCATCAGGCAAAGCTCAACGCGGTGTATAACAATGCCAATGGATTCCTGGCCACAATGCTGGGCAATCTGGTTGTTGGCCAGGTGCTGGCTACGGTCAATGAGCAAATTGGTACTCAGGTGGCCTCCCAATTGTTGGTGGGGTTCAACACTATCGGCGACGGTCTGCACACCGCTGGTGACGGCGCGCAGCAGCTCGCTGACGGCACCGCCACCGCGAACAACGGCGCGGGAGATCTTGTTGGCGGTGCCACACAGCTTTCCGACGGCCTCGGCCAGGCTGATAACGGTGCGCAGCAGCTCACCGATGGTGCCGAAAGGCTCGACGAAGGCATCAAAACCGCGCACCAAGGCGCGAACTCGCTTTCTGCAGGGCTGCAGCAACTCAACGCGGCAACGCAGCAACTCGGTGAGGGCGCAGGCCAAATTTCCCAGGGTGTGGATCAGCTCGTCGGTGTGGCAAACCGTGCCTCGCTGGCACAGGAGCAGCTCACCGTGCCGCTGATCAACCTCGCCGCGCAGCTGCGCTCCACCGGCATCCCCGTAGCCATTGAGCTGGCCAACATGGCCGACCAACTGGTCAACCAAATCCACACCCAGGGCCTGGGCCAGGGCAGCGAACTCATGACCCAACTGGGCAAACTCAGCGACGGCACCGGCCAATTGGCCTACCAATTGAGCAACCCCATCTCGGACTACCGTGACGGCATGCAGCAGGCCACCGACGGCGCAGAGCAGCTCTCCGCAGGCTCCCAGCAGCTCACGGTCGGCGCGGCGCAACTCAGCTCCGGTTTGGTGCAGCTCGACGAAGGTTCGGGGGAGCTCGCGCTCAAGCTCAACCAGAGCGCAGACCAGGTGCCCAACTTCTCCGAAAACACCCTGGAAGAAGCCGCCCGTAACGTGGCTGCACCCGTGTCCTTGAACTACGCCAAAGACACGATGTCCCTGTTTGGCTTTGGCCTTTCGCCAATGTTCATCTCACTGGGCCTGTTCATGGGTGCCACGGTGACGTTCATGGTGCTGCGGCCTTTGCAGCGGCGCGCAATTGATGCTGGAGCCTCGCCATTTCGGGCCGTGGTTGCGTCGTACTTGCCCGCGGCACTCATTGGCATCGCACAAGCAACCGTGATGGTGCTGGTGCAGCGCTTCGGTATTGGTTTGGAGGCGTACAACGAGGTGGGAGCGTGGCTCGCGATGTGTCTGGCCTCCATTACCTTCATGAGCATCACCCAGATGTTTAATTCAGTATTTGGCACCACCGTGGGCAGGGTGCTGTGTATCGCGTTTATGTCTTTGCAGATTGTTTCCTCCGGTGGCCTCTACCCGCCGGAGACGCAGCCCGCGCCGCTGCGCTGGTTCCACACCTACGACCCCATGACCTACACAGTGAACCTGTTGCGCCAGGTGCTCTACAACACGGATACCGCGCTTGATCCGCGCGGCCAGCAGGCCATCTTGATCCTTGTGGGAATCACCGTCCTGTGCCTAAGCATTTCCACCTTGGCGGGGCGCCGTGAACGCCAAATGAAGTTCAAGGACCTGCACCCGGAGGTGTCCGTGTAGGGGCAGCAGTTGGGGAG
>NZ_JANIKD010000018.1 GCF_024580955.1 Corynebacterium sp. 122RC1
TCCCGCACCCCCACGCCCACCACCGCGACTTCGTCCTCATCCCCTGGCTCGACGCCGACCCCCACGCCACACTGAGTGGGAAGGCCGTGACCAGCCTGATCACGGGCCCCCCACTCACTACACTGGGGGACCTATGATCCGGTTCCTCGCGGCGGCCGCTTTCTTCGCGGCCTGCACCTACATGCTGATGCTGCGCTTCTACGGCGTCCTCGTGCCGGTGCCCGCGGCGGTCCCGGTGACGCTGCTTGGTATGGCGGCGTTGTGCGTCGGCTTCGCTCTCCATATCCGCCGAAGTGTGGCGCAGCGCCGCGTCGGCCTCGACCGCACCCAACTCAACCCCCTGCGCGCCGCCGGCTACCTGGCGTTCGCGAAAGCCAGTGAGTGGACGGCGGCGATCATGGGCGGCACCTACCTCGGCATGGCGGGCTACGTACTGCCGCGGGCGGGGCGCCTGAGTGCAGCGGCTGCCGACGCCCCCGTGGTGGTCGCGGCCGTAATCGCCTCCCTAGCCCTCGCGGTGGCGGCACGCTGGCTGGAGCGCAACTGCATGACCCCGCCGAACGCGGTAGGTTAGAACCCATGAAAGAATGGGTCCTGATCGCGCTGGCCGTGGTGTGCAGCATTGTCACGCTCACGACGGGATCAGTGCCACTCCTCAAAATCGCCCTACTCATCTCCCTATGGGCCGCCCTCGGCGGCGCCTTCATGGTTGCCCGCCTCCGCCAACAGCAGGCTCACGAGGACTCACTGAGTGAAATACGCGCTCAACTGGACGCCATGCGCGAGCAGCTTGAGGAGCTCAGCGGCTACTCAATGGCACAGCAACCAGCCCTGCATGCCGAGGCGCAGCGCATCGCTGAACTGCCCGCAGCCGACTCTGACCCCGACACCGAATCCGCCGGCCGCCGCCGCGCCGACGCCCACACCAACGGCATCTCCGTAGCCGAACTCATCGCCCGCAACCGCAAATGAACACCCCCAGCCTCAGCGTCCACATCACCGACCCCACCGTCACCATCCCCACCCACCACCGCCTAGTGAGTGACCCCCACACCGCAGACGCCCTAATCTCCGCCACTCCACTGAGTGGGCTGCGCCGTGGCCAGCTCGTCATCTACACCGACCCCGCCCTCGGCCTTGAGCCCGCGGTGGACCACAGTGGCTTGGCGGTTCCCTACGGCGAGCGCACGGTGATTTTCGCCTCCAGTGAGATCGCCCAGGTACTCATTGAGCTGCTGTTCCCAGCCCACCCCTACTCAGTGGCGTTGGAGCACCTGCCTGCTTTCCGGGCGGCGTACGCGGCGTTCGTGCGTGCGCAGCAAGAATTGGACACCCTGATCACAAGGAGCCCCAGTGCCTTTTGAACCCGGCCGCGCAATGCCGCTTTCCGACCCCGCCCCCTTCACCCGCGCCTTCCGCCGCCTCGGCAAGCCCGTGTGCCTGGTCCCTGTACTGAGTGACACCCTCCACGCCGGCCACTTTGCGCTCATCCGCGCCGCCCGCTCAGTGCCTGGGGCGGTCACGCTGGTCGCCGCGCCGTTCGCGGTGCAGGGGTTGGAGAAGGAGCGTGTCGACGCCACCTGGCACTACGATCCCCGTGAACTCACTCCCCGAATCGGCTTTGACTACGAGCCCCTCAACCCCGAAGTCCCCGACAAACTCGCCCGCCTGATTGCACTGAGTAACAGTGTCGGTGCCAGCGATATGTTCCTGGGCGAGAAAGATTATGAGCTGCTGGTGATCACTCAGCGGGTGGTGAACGATTACCGTTTGCCGCTCAAGCTTCACTCAGTGCCGGTGGTGCGGATGCCGGATGGGTTGGCGGTGTCGGGCCGGAATGTGCGTGTGCCTGAGTCGGAGCGGGAGTTGGCGCTGGTCCTGGCTGCTTCACTCACTGCTGGGGTGCATGCGGCGCAGGGTGACTCGGTGGGGGCGGCGTTGGGTGTGTTTGAGGCAGCCGGGATTGCCCCGTTGTATTTGGAGTTGCGGGGGCTGGGGTTGGGGCCTGCGCCGCGGGAGGGGGATGTGCGTTTATTGGGTGGTGTGGAGCTCCCTTGTGGTGTGGTGCTTCATGATTCGGTGGGTTGGGCCAGGTAGGCTTCGGTTTCTTCGCGCCAGCCTTTGCGGGTTGTGGCGGTGTGGTTGCGGGTGCCGGGGTGGTGGGGTGTGCGTTTGTAGATGGGGGCGCCGGTGGTGGGGCAGCGTTCCATGCGGCCGTTTTTGGGGTGGGCGGGGTTGTCGTCGTTGGTGGCGTTGTGGTCGGGGCAGAGGAGCATGAGGTTGTCGGTGGTGGTGGCGCCGCCGCGGCTGAAGGCGACGACGTGGTGGTATTGGCAGCGCCAGGCGGGTTGGGTGCAGCCTGGTTGTGGGCAGACGAGGGTTTCGGTGGCCAGCAGGAGGCGTTGGAGGCGGTCGGCGAAGCGTTTGATGGGGATGGCCTCTGCGCCGATGCGCCCGCGTTCGTCCTGCGCGGTCACGATGGCGTAGCCGGTGTCGCCGATCTCCAGCCCGCCGAGCTCGGACAGGGGGATGCCGGCGCCGTCAAACGTGTAGACTTTGCCGTCCTTGAAGTAGCCTTCCGACGGGCGCAGGGGCAGCAGGAGGCCAGGTTGGTAGGCCCGCGCGCCGTCGGCTGCGTGTTTGCTGCCGAGGATGGCGTCGATGAGGGACTCGGCGAAGGCTTCGGGGCGGCTGACGCCCTGTTTGAGGCGGGAGTTGATGTCGCGTTCGAGGAGGCGCTCGATCCGGGTGAGGGTAGCGTCGTTGAAGACGCCGTGGAGGCGGCGCTGGCCGTTGGCGTCAGCTTTGCGCTGAGAGTAGAGGCGTTGCTTGCGGTTCGGGGCGTAGCCGCGGCTGGTTTTGAACTCGGTGACCAGCTCCTTGGCTACGTCGATAGCTTCATCCACCGTCTTGCCGGCGGCCTTGACAAGGCACCGACGCGTGACCTCGGGGCGATCCTCCTCCGAGAGGACCTTGACCTGCTTTGCGATGCCGTCGAGGGCCTCCAGCGGGATCCCCTGCGCCGCCTCGCGCACCCCGGGCGGCGCGAAGAATTTATACATCCACTCCATGCGCCGCACGGTGTCCTTGGACATGCAAAATCGCCGCGCCACCTGTTCTTTTGAATCCTTGCGCCGCGCGGCCACCACAGCCGCCACGAGCGCAATACCTGCCTTGTGATACGCCAGTGCAATTTGTTCCATGGCACACACGCTAAGGGGGCGGAAAGCGGCAGAGAAGAGGCCCTGTCTGCCTGTGGATAACTCAGTGCAACCAGGCGGCAACCAAGCGGCTAGTTATCCACAGATGCGAGGAAGGCCTTGACTTCTTCCCTCGTAGGTGGTTGGGCGCCCACCCGTGTGCACGTCACCGCGGCGGAGTTGGCGGCGTGCTGGGCGATCTCCTCCCACTCAGTAGCGCCTGCCTGGAGCTGAGCCAGGATGGCGCCCATGACAGTGTCGCCGGCGCCGATCGTATCTGCCACCTCAATCGCCGGGGCGCTCACGCGGAACACCTTGCCCAGTGAGTGGACCTCGAGGCCCTCGCCGCCACGGGTGATCACCTTGACCGGCGCTGTGGGGTGGCCCAGGAACTCGTCTTCTTCCTCGGAGAGTTTCAGCAGATCAACGTGATCGATCAAGTCCAGCAGGCGGGCTTTGTGTGACTCAGTGGCGTAGAACGGCCTGATGTTCGGGTCCAGCGCCACGAAGCATCCCACTGAGTGGAGGTGTTTGGCCAGCTCGATGTAGCGGCTGGCCGCCGGCTCGAGGGCGAGGGAGACGGTGCCAAAGCAGGCGATGGAGGGCGTTTCACTCAGTGAGGGGTTGGCGAGGCGGTCTGCGGTGCCTTCGGTGTAGAAGGTGTAGGTGGCGGAGCCGTCGGGGCCGATGTTGGTGAGTGCGAGGGTGGTGGGTTCGGGGCCGCGTTGGATGCCGGTGGTGTCGATGCCTTCTTGGGCGAGGGTTTGGACGAGTTGTTCGCCGAAGGTGTCTGTGGAGAGGCGTGAGATGAAGCGGACTTGGGCGCCTTGGCGTGCCGCCGCGATTGCTACGTTGTAGGGGCCGCCGCCGAGGGCCGCGGTGAATGCGCCGTTCTGGGGTACGAGGTCTACTAGGCCTTCGCCGCAAATGATCATGGCTGTTATTGTATCCCGTGTGGAAAAAGAACCAGAGCAGCTTCGTATTCGGCGTGAAAAGCGCGCGTCCCTCCTAGATCGCGGCCATGAGCCGTATCCGGTGGAGGTGGATCGCACGGATAGTATTTCTGATTTGCGTGCGCAGTATGAGGGCAAGCTTGAAGACGGCGAAGAGACGGATCATGAGGTTGCCGTCGCGGGCCGTGTGATGTTTGTGCGCAACACCGGCAAGCTGTGTTTTGCAGCGTTGCAGGAGGGCAATGGGCAGACGATTCAGGCGATGCTTTCGCTTGCGGTGGTCGGCGAGGAGGCTTTGGCGAGCTGGAAGCAGGACGTTGACCTGGGTGATATCGTTTCCATTCGCGGCCGCATCATCCGTTCGCGCCGCGGTGAGCTGTCGGTGATGGCCTCCTCCTGGCACATGGCGTCTAAGGCGATCCGCCCGCTGCCGGTGGCGTTTGCGGAGATGAGCGAGGATTCCCGCGTGCGCCACCGCTACACCGACCTCATCATGCGTGAGCAAGCCCGCACCAACGCCTTGACCCGTATCAAGGTGATGCGCGCCCTGCGCAACTTCCTGGAGGGGGAGGGCTTCCTTGAGGTGGAAACCCCGATGCTGCAGACGCTGCACGGTGGCGCAGCGGCACGCCCCTTTGTCACTCACTCGAACGCCCTCGACATCGACCTCTACCTGCGCATCGCCCCTGAGCTCTACCTGAAGCGCTGCGTGGTCGGCGGCATCGAGCGGGTCTTCGAGGTCAACCGCAACTTCCGCAATGAGGGCGTGGACTCCTCTCACTCGCCGGAGTTCGCCATGCTGGAGACGTACCAGGCGTGGGGCACATACGACGACGGCGCCGCCTTGATCCAAAACCTCATCCAATCCGTAGCCCTCGAGGTTTTCGGCTCCACCACGGTGACGCTTGCGGATGGCACTGAGTACGACCTCGGTGGCCAGTGGAAATCCATTGAGATGTACCCCTCACTGAATGAGGCGCTGGCGCGGAAGTTCCCTGGCCAGCCGGAGGTGACCATCCAGTCCACGGTGGATGAGCTCAAAGAAATCGCTGCGGTGATTGGCCTGGAGGTGCCGTCGAAAGGCGGCTGGGGCCACGGGAAGTTGGTGGAGGAGATCTGGGAACATCTGTGCGCAGACCAGCTCCATGGGCCGATTTTTGTGCGGGATTTCCCGGTGGAGACCTCGCCGCTGACTCGCCAGCACCGCAGCAAGCCGGGTGTGACGGAGAAATGGGATCTGTACGTGCGCGGCTTTGAGCTGGCCACCGGCTATTCGGAGCTGGTGGACCCAGTGATCCAGCGCGAGCGCTTTGAGGACCAGGCGCGCCTGGCTGCCGGCGGCGACGAAGAGGCAATGGTGTTGGACGAGGACTTCCTCGCAGCCATGGAGCAGGGTATGCCGCCCACTGCGGGCTGCGGCATGGGCATTGACCGCCTGCTCATGGCGCTGACCGGCCTAGGTATCCGCGAGACCGTCCTGTTCCCCATGGTCAAGCCGGAGCGTCTCAGTTAGCCACTCGATGTAGCGGGCGGTGACCTCCTCCTTGCCGTAGTCATTGAGGATTTCGTGGTAGCCGCCCGGCTGCAGTTCAAGCTGAATGGATGTGGACTTCTTGGCGAACTCCTTGGAGCCTTGGGGGTTGGCCAGGTGGTCGTCGGTTCCGTGGAGGATCAGGGTGGGGATGCTCGGCCAGGAGCCGGCCAGGGCGGCGTGTCCCTCCAGCATCATTGAGGCGCCAGTGAGAAGGGGGACTTTCCCCAGGTAGTTCAGGGGATCGTTCTGGTATTTGGCTACTGCCTGTGGGTCGCGAGCGGTGTGGGCGGCGTCCAGGCTGGCGGCAGGGAGGCCGGGGAAGAACTTGGCCAGAGCGCGGCCTGCGCGCACTGCGGGCAGGGGCAGCGCCGTCTCGGGGAGAAATGCCGGGCCGGAAAGCATTACTGCCTGCACGTTTTCGGCGTTGTGCTGCACTGATCGGGCGGTGATGAGCCCACCCATTGAGTGGCCGAAGAGCACCAGCGGATGGGAGCCAAGCTCGCGGCGTGCGGCGAGGTGATCCTGCACGAGAGTAGCTACGTCTACCTGTGCCTTCTTTCCTTCTTCGGCGGCTGCGCCGTGACCGCGGTGATCGTAGGTGTAGGCCTCGATGCCGGCGTCGTTTAGCGCCTCGATAAACGGCAGGTAGCGTCCGTGATGCTCGGCGTAGCCGTGGGCGATGAGCACTGTGGCGCGGGGACGTTGTGGGGTGGGGAAGTGTTTGAGTTGCATTCTTCCTTTGTAGCGCGCTTTGTTCGCTTATGGCGTACATGGTGCCTGAACTGGGAAAATGGGGGTTTTGGGTGGGGTTGAGTGAGCGTTTGGGAAATGCGTGTCCATTGCGAGCGTTAGAGTGGGTGACACATTAGGACAATCTTTTAGGGGAGTGAACATGTTCGAGCGGTTTACTGATCGTGCTCGTCGCGTGATCGTGCTGGCCCAGGAGGAAGCCCGCGGGCTGAACCACAACTACATTGGCACTGAGCACATCCTGCTCGGTCTTATCCATGAGGGTGAAGGCGTTGCAGCGAAGGCGCTGGAGTCCATGGGGATTTCGCTTGACGACGTCCGCCGTGAAGTCGAGGAAATCATCGGCCGCGGCGCGGAACCGCCGGTAGGCCACATCCCCTTTACCCCGCGCGCCAAAAAGGTTTTGGAGCTTTCGCTGCGCGAGGGCCTGCAGATGGGCCACAAGTACATCGGCACCGAGTTCTTGCTGCTCGGCCTCATCCGTGAAGGCGAGGGCGTTGCTGCGCAGGTGCTGGTGAAGCTCGGCGCTGACCTGCCGCGCGTGCGTCAGCAGGTGATCCAGTTGCTCTCCGGCTACGAGGGTGAGACGCCAGAAAACAGCCAGGAAAACGACGAGCCCGTGGGCGCATCGGCCTCACGCGGCGGCCAGGGCCGAAAGGGTGGCCAGGGCGATCGTTCCAACTCGCTGGTACTGGACCAATTTGGCCGCAACCTCACCCAGGCTGCGCGCGATGGCAAGCTGGACCCAGTTGTGGGCCGCGAGCAGGAAATCGAGCGCATTATGCAGGTGCTATCCCGCCGTACCAAAAACAACCCGGTGCTGATCGGTGAGCCCGGTGTGGGTAAGACCGCCGTGGTGGAGGGCTTGGCGCTGGATATTGTGAATGGCAAGGTGCCGGAGACGCTCAAGGATAAGCAGGTCTACTCACTGGACTTGGGCTCCCTGGTGGCCGGCTCCCGTTACCGTGGTGATTTTGAGGAACGCCTGAAGAAGGTGCTCAAGGAAATCAACCAGCGTGGTGACATCATCCTGTTCATCGACGAGATCCACACCCTGGTTGGCGCAGGTGCCGCAGAGGGTGCGATCGACGCCGCCAGCTTGCTCAAGCCAAAACTCGCCCGCGGTGAGCTGCAAACCATTGGTGCTACCACCTTGGATGAGTACCGCAAGCACATCGAGAAGGACGCCGCCCTTGAACGCCGCTTCCAGCCGGTGCAGGTCCCGGAGCCATCCGTGGAGATGACGATCGAGATCCTCAAGGGCCTCCGCGACCGCTACGAGGCACACCACCGCGTGTCCATCACCGACGGCGCCCTAGCAGCAGCGGCGCAGCTTTCTGACCGCTACATCAATGACCGATTCCTGCCAGACAAGGCAGTGGACCTCATCGACGAGGCCGGCGCCCGGATGCGCATCAAGCGCATGACCGCCCCTGAGTCCATCCGCAAGGTAGATGACAGGATCGCGGAGGTTCGCCGCGAAAAGGAAGCAGCCATCGACGCCCAGGACTTTGAAAAGGCTGCTGGCCTGCGCGATCAAGAGCGTCAGCTCTCCGAGGAGCGCGCGGTCAAAGAAAAGCAGTGGCGCGACGGCGACCTGGAGGAAATCGCTGAGGTAGGCGAGGAGCAGATCGCTGAGGTGCTGGGCAATTGGACCGGCATTCCAGTGTTTAAGCTCACCGAAGAGGAATCTTCCCGCCTGCTGCGCATGGAAGAGGAGCTGCACAAGCGCATCATCGGCCAGGAGGATGCGGTCAAGGCAGTCTCTCGGGCAATCCGACGCACCCGCGCCGGCCTCAAGGACCCTCGCCGCCCATCCGGCTCCTTCATCTTCGCCGGTCCATCTGGTGTGGGTAAAACGGAGCTCTCCAAGGCCCTGGCGAACTTCCTGTTCGGTGAAGATGACGCCCTCATCCAGATCGACATGGGCGAGTTCCACGACCGCTTCACCGCCTCCCGCCTCTTCGGTGCCCCTCCGGGCTACGTGGGCTACGAGGAGGGTGGCCAGCTCACCGAGAAGGTGCGCCGCAAGCCATTTTCGGTGGTGCTCTTCGACGAAATCGAAAAAGCGCACAAGGAAATCTACAACACCTTGCTGCAGGTGCTGGAAGACGGCCGCCTCACCGACGGCCAGGGCCGCGTGGTGGACTTCAAGAACACCGTACTGATCTTCACCTCGAACCTAGGTACCCAGGACATTTCCAAGGCTGTGGGTATGGGCTTCAGCTCCGTTGGTGAGACCGATGCTGAGGGCCAGTACGAGCGCATGAAGCAGAAGGTCAACGACGAGCTCAAGAAGCACTTCCGCCCAGAGTTCCTCAACCGTATCGATGAGATCGTGGTGTTCCACCAGCTCACCCAAGAGCAGATTGTGGAAATGGTGGACCTGCTGGTTGGCCGCGTGTCCAAGGCGCTCGGCCAGAAGGACATGGGCATCGAGCTCACCGACTTGGCCAAGAACCTCCTGGCCAAGCGCGGCTTCGACCCTGTGCTCGGCGCGCGCCCACTGCGCCGCACCATCCAGCGTGAGATCGAGGATGTACTGAGTGAGAAGATCCTCTTCGGCGAGGTCGGCGCTGGTGAGATCGTGACCGTAGACGTTGAAGGTTGGGATGGGGAGTCCAAGGACACCGACCGAGCCCGCTTCACCTTCACGCCTCGGCCAAAGCCGCTGGATGCATTCACTGAGTCAGAGGAGGTGCTCGCAGCGCAGCAGGCCGTGCTCGACGCAGCGGACAACCCCGAGGACCTCCCTGAGGAACTGGTAGAGGAGTAAGCAATGGGAATCACCTTCCGCAAGCGCAAGAAGCTCGGCAAGAACTCTTGGCTGAACCTCTCCGGCTCTGGTGCGTCCGCCAGCACCAAGATTGGGCCGGTAACGGTGAACTCCCGTGGCGGAGTGTGGGTGAACCTGCCCGGTGGGCTCACCTACCGAGGGCGCTGGCGCTAAGCCGGCAGGTCGTAGTGGCCCTCGTGGTGGACCACGAGGCCGTCGGCAATAAGTGAATCCAATGCCACCTGGCGCATCGAGGGGTCGGGCCAAGCAACATCAACGCTTGGCACCGGCCCCTTTTCGCGCAGCAAGGCCAGGATCTTCCCGCGCACCTGCCGGTGGCTGCCAGCAAACCTCCCCTGCTTCCGCGTCACCTCCACAGTGCCGTCCCATTGGCAGCGCCCACTGAGTGGGCAGGCCCCACACTGGGGGTTCTTGGTGCACACGAGTGCGCCTAGCTCCATGAGGGCCACGGAGGCTGTGGGCGCATCGGTGAGGGGAAGCAAGTTTTCTACTGCCTCGATGGTGGGTTTGATGCCGAAGGCGCGGCTGACCACGCGGCGGACGTTGGTGTCCACCACCCCAACTCGCTGCCCGTAGGCGAAGGCTGCTACGGCGCGGGCGGTGTAGTCGCCCACCCCCGGTAGTTTGAGCAGGCCCTCGACGGTGGTGGGCATGCCTTCTTCGGCGACGATGCGCGCGGCCTCTTGGAGGCGCAGCGCCCGCCTTGGGTACCCTAAGTTCGCCCACGCGCGGATAACCTCGCTGGTTGGGGCGCTGGCGACGTCGGCAGGCGTGGGCCAACGCCGCATCCACGCCTCCCAGAGTGGCTCGACGCGGGAGACCTGGGTTTGCTGGCTCATCACCTCGCTGACGAGCACGCCCCAGGCGGTGGTGTGCTCATTGCGCCACACGATGGTGCGTTTGTGGGTGTGATACCAAGAAATTACGGGCAAAAGTTCATTCATGCGTGCACAATTGAACCATGAATGAAAGAGATCCAAAAGCTGTATGGGAAGCACTGCTAGAGGGCAATGAGCGGTTTGCCAACGGCACCCCAATGCGCCCGCACCAGGAGCTGGAGCGACGCCTGGAGTTGACCAAGGGGCAGTCGCCGAGGGTGTGCGTGTTTACCTGCGGTGATTCCCGCGTACCGGCGGAAATCCTGTTTGACGCCGGCCTGGGGGACATCTTCGTGGTGCGCACCGCCGGTGAAGTGGTGGACTCCGGCGTGATGGCCTCCCTGGAGTTTGCCGTCAGTGGCCTCGGGGTGGAAGTTGTGGTGGTGCTGGGTCATGAAAGCTGCGGCGCGGTGAAAGCAGCGGTGGAGGTGCTCAACGGTGCGGAGGTTCCTCAGGGACACCTGCGTACCTTGGTGGAGCAGATCACCCCTTCGGTGCTCGAGGCCCGCACCCAGGACCACCTCACTTCTGGGGACTTTGAGCGTCACCACGCGGATGCCACCGCTCGTAAGGTTCTGTATAAGTCGCCGGCGATCAAAGAGGCCGTGGACCGCGGAGATACTGCCGTGGTGGCTGCGCGCTACCGGCTTTCCGACGGCGCCGTGGAAACCGTAGCCACTTACGGGCTCTAGACACGCCCAAACAAAACCTCAACGCGCTGGTGATCACCGCTTATTCTGGTAGGCATGAACAGGCTTCCAGAGGTGTACTACCAGCGCAGGCGCGCCGCCGCGGCGGCAATTCTGGTGATTGTTGTGCTGCTATTGGTGGCGGTGTTTGCTCTTAACCGCCCCGATACTTCCGCGCCGGCGGCACAAACCTCCACGGTGATCACCACCACCACCGCGGCGCCAGCCTCTGCAAGCTCCGAACCCACGGAAACCGAAACGGAAACCCAGACTCCAGCCGTTACCGAAGCCAGCGGCTGCACCTTGGCTGACCTTGAGATCACCGCAGAGACGGACTTTGCCAACTACCCGGCGGACTCGCAGCCGGTGTTCTACATGACGGTGCGCAACCCCACTCAGGAAGATTGCGTGATCAACCTGGACCAGGACGTGCTGCGCTTTGAGGTCTACGCGATGGACACCAACCAGCGCATGTGGGCAGATATTGACTGCAACCCAGCGGTGGGCAACGGTGAGGAAACCTTCGCTGCCGGCTCGGAGCGCTATTTCGAGGCAACGTGGTCGCGCACCACGAGCGCCCCTGAGCAGTGTGAGGACCGAGCCCCCGTGCCGGCGGGCAGCTACTACTTGCACACCGTGGTGGGGGATAACCCCTCACAGCCTGCCACGTTCAATCTCCAGTAGCGCTTCCTTGATGGTGCCTACGGGGCGGATTTCCAGCCCCGCGGGCGCCTTTTGTTTTGTTCCAGCGGGGAGGATAGCGCGCTCGTAGCCAAGGCGGGCGGCCTCCTGTAGGCGCTTGTCCAGGCCGGGCACGGCGCGGATTTCTCCCGCCAGGCCTACCTCGCCAAGCACGATGGTGCGGGGTGGCAGCGGGGTTCCACTGAGTGCGCTGGCTGTGGCCAGCGCGATTGCGAGGTCCGCTGCGGGCTCGCCGATTTTCAGCCCGCCCACGGTGGCCACATATACCTCTTTATTGTGGGTGGGTTTGCCGCCGCGGGCGCCGAGCACGGCGAGGACCATGGGGACTCGGGTGGCATCGAGGCCTGTGACTGCCCTGCGGGGCGATTTGGATTCGGTGTGCACCACGAGTGCCTGGACTTCGGTGAGCATGGGGCGAACCCCATCCATGGCTACGGTGACCGCGGTGCCATCGGGGGTTTCACCGCGGTGGGAGAGGAAGAGTCCGGTGGGGTCGGGGACTTCGTGGATGCCGTCGCTACGTTGTTCAAAGCAGCCCACCTCGTCGGTGGCGCCGAAGCGGTTTTTGATGCCACGGAGCATGCGGAGGCTGAGGTGGCGGTCGCCTTCGAAGTGCAGCACCACGTCAACGAGGTGCTCGAGGACGCGGGGGCCGGCGACGTTGCCGTCTTTGGTCACGTGGCCCACCAAAATGATGGGCACGCCGGTGGTTTTGGCCAGGGTGGTGAGCGCGGCGGTGACTGCGCGGGTTTGGGCAACGCCGCCGGCCACCCCCTCCACACCGCTCGCGTGCATGGTCTGCACGGAGTCCACGATAAGCAGGCTGGGTGTCAGCTCGCGGGCGTGGCCGAAGATCACATCGAGTTCACTCTCTGAAGCCAGGTAGAGGCTGTCCACGAGGGCGTCGGTACGCTGCGCGCGCATGCGCACCTGCCCCGCTGATTCCTCCGCGGTCACATACAGTGCCGTGCGCCCCAGCTTCGCCCACTTGCTGGCCACCTCAAGAAGCAGGGTGGATTTGCCGACACCAGGTTCACCCGCGAGCAGGATCACTGAGCCTGGCACGATGCCGGAGCCGAGTACTCGGTCCAGCTCGGAGATGCCGGTGGGTAGGCTGGTCGCGGCCGTGGGGTCAACGTTTGTGATGGGGGTAGCGGGGGAGGTGGGGGTAAGTACTCCCACTTTGCTTACCGACGCAGGCGTCGGGGCTCCTTGTTCCATGGAACCCCAGGCGCCGCACTCCGGGCAGCGTCCAAGCCATTTAGGTGACGTGTACCCACACTCGGTGCAGGTGTGCTGTGGTTTCTTGGCCATGCGAACACTGTAGAACACTGTAGAACACTGTAGATCACCTGAGATCACCGTCTACTGAGTGGGCTTGGTGGGTATGTCATAATTCCTTGGTGGGTGATTTTTTTCTAGGATGATTTTGGTGCTTTACGCCACCACAAGAAACTTAGGAAAATATAAGAGTTAGTGGTAGTATCGTCTTAGAAAATTTCTAACAGCAAGATTGAAGCAGGAATGGAGGTGCCCGTGAGCAAGTCTGTTCGTCGGGCGGCAGCGGCAGCAATGGCGCTGAGCTTCAGTTTTGCTGTATCTCCACTCGTTTTGGCGCAGGACGTAGACGGCTCACAGCCTGCTACGGACGTCGTTACCGCGCCAGCTGCCGCGCCCACTACAACGCCCGCGGTGATTGCGGACGACATCGTGGGCTCCATCCCCAGCCCCGTTGATGCGACGGTGACCCGCACTCTGCGCGATGCCGAGGGGAACGTTCTGACCGACGGCTCCACCTACCAAGCTGGCACCCGCCTGAGCCAGATCATCCACTTCAATCTCAACGAGATTCCTGAGGATGGCGACTACGTGACTTTCCAGCTCACAGGCTTCAGGATTTCCCGTGACGTGGGATTTGACATCCACGACGATCGCGGCAACCTCATAGCTGTGGGTTCCATCTCCACGTCTGGTGAAGGCATCATCATTTTCAACAGCCACCTCGCCGAGGAGAACCGCCGCGTCCGCATCAACCTGGAGCTCGGCTACATCCCCGCTGGCATGGAACACAAGCCTTCCTCGGTGGAATTGGGTATTGACCACGAGCTATTTACCCTCTCCGTTGCCTACTCTCAATTGCCATGGTTTGTGCGCACTGTGGGCCAGGAAATGACTGTGGTCATCAATCCACCGGAGCGCGACCTCACCAACGTCATCATCCGTGCATCAGGTACCGACGGCGCCAGCATCCACTCGACCGGCGCTGCGCTGCCCGAAGGGGTCACTCTGGTGGAGGAAAACGGCGAGATCTTCTACAACATCGCGCACGTGCCCGCCGGTACTTCCATGGAAATTCCCGGCATTGGGGTTGAGGGCGTGGAAGATAGCAAGGTGCGTTTTGAGATCACCTCTGACCAGACCCGGTCCTACGGCATGAATGTGCCGGCGCCAGTGCGGGTGGTTGAGCCTACGCCAGACCCAGAACCGGAACCTACTCCGGAGCCCACGCCGGAACCTACTCCGGAGCCAGAACCTGCGCCCGAGCCAGAACCTGCGCCGGAACCAGAGCCAGAGCCTGAGCCCGAACCAGAGCCAGAACCTGAGCCTGCGCCGGAACCTACTCCGGAGGCTCCTGCTTTCCCTTATGAAGTTCTTGCTCCAATCATCGGTGCGGAGCTCGTTCCTCAGTTCTGGGCGCAGCCAAGTCCCGATCCGGGTCCGGATGCGGGTCCGGCTCAGGTGCAGGGGCAGGGTCCAGCTCCTGGTCCGGCTCCGGATTCGGGTGCCCAGCCAAATGCGCAGGCAGCGGAAACGCATCCGAATGGTGAAACTACAGAGTTCCAGGAGTCTGAGTTGCCCTCGGAGATTCAGTCTCTTGTTGCTGTGACACCCGCTCTGGCGTTCCTGCCCGGCCTGTTCGGTCAGGGCATTGGGCAGGCCGGTGAGGTGGTGGGCACTGTGGAAGTGAGGGACGAAAATATCCCTGTGCCTTCCGCTGCCGATTCCGATGGTGAGCAATCCAACGGTGTGGTGGCTGCACCCCTGGAGACGCATGAAATCCAAGTTGCCCAGCCTTCCCGTGAGCTGGGACTGCCCACCGTGCTGCTGAACATGGTGGCTGCAACTGTGCTTGTGGTCGGCTTGGTGGTGTTAATCCGCCTGATTTAACAGTGAAGGGAAAGCCGCCACCGAGGTGAGAAGTTGAGGCCTCGGTGGCGGCTTTCGTCTTAGTTGGGGTGCTCAGACAGCAAAAAGCTCCCCGTGAGTCCAACTCAATTCACGGGGAGCTCATAGGCTACAACCTAGGTGACAAATTAGTGGCCTTCGCCTGCGCCTTCGCCGATGACGCGGTCATTCTCACCGGAAGGTGCAACTGGCATGGAGACGGTGGAGTTCACAGTGACTTCACCGGAGCCGAAGTTGAAGACCACGGGAACGTTGCCGCCAAAGGCGAGGCCGGTGTTCTCCAGGGTTGCGTCCACGAGCTGGTAGCACTGGCCTTCTGGCTCGGTGAGGAGGTCCATCTCCTCGGGGAGGCCGCCCATAGCAACACAGCCCTTGTCCAGGGTCACTGGCTCGGAGAGGGTCACTGGGGTGCCGTCCACGGTGATGCCGCGGAGGTCGTAGCTGCGGTCTGCGGTGTCCAGGTTGGCGGCAAAGAACTTCACGCCTGCCTGGCCTTCCTCGTTCACGTGCACGGTGACATCACGGAGCTGCACACCTTGGTACGCGCTGAAAGCGCCATCCACTGCAGGGACCTGGGAGGAGGTTTGGGTGATTTGTCCGGCGCTGCAGGATGCGAGTGCGAGCGCAGAGGTGGCGGCTACTGAGATCAGCGCGCCACGGCGTGCTGCAGACTTCAGGGACTTCACGAGTTCGTCCTCCATAGGGTAAAAGGTGGCGTAAATCGTTCTTAACTCTAGTATTTGTTGGCCCCTCACATCTAGTTTCCGGCAAACGGGGGCAAACTTTCGGTGTAGGGGTTTTCGAGCCTTTTAAGGGCGCGTTTTCCATGGTCGTGGTAGCATTGGCGAGTTACGAACCAGCAAGGGAGTAGATGCATGGAATTCAAGGTCGGCGATACCGTTGTGTACCCACACCACGGCGCGGCTGTCATTGAGGCTATCGAGCACCGGGAGATGGGTGGGGAGACCCTGGAGTACCTGGTCCTGCAGATTCACCAATCCGACCTTGTGGTCCGCGTCCCCTCCAAAAACGCTGAGCTCGTGGGCGTGCGCGATGTGGTGGATGATGAAGGTCTCCAGCGCGTCTTTGGCTTCCTTCGGGAGACGGACGTGGAGGAGGCTGGAAACTGGTCCCGCCGTTTCAAGGCCAACCAAGAACGCCTTGCTTCCGGTGATGTGAACAAGGTCGCAGAGGTGGTGCGTGACCTGTGGCGCCGCGATCAGGGCCGTGGACTTTCTGCCGGTGAGAAGCGCATGCTGGCCAAGGCTCGCCAGGTGTTGGTGGGTGAGCTGGCGCTCGCGGAAAACGTGGATGACGCCAAGGCCGATGCCTTTATGGAGGAGGTCAACGCCACCATCGAGCGTCAGCGCGCGGACGGCGTTGCAGAGCCCACCCCACAGCTCGCGGACGATGACGCCGACCTGGACCTCGATGATCTCAACTTCGACGACGAAGATTAACTCCATGACCTTCGCCCTTATCGCAGCAGCCGGCCAGGGCACGCGCCTTGGCGCCAACATGCCCAAGGCGATGGTTCGCCTTGCCGGCCGTACGCTGCTCGATCACTCAGTGGCGGCGATGGAGGCCTCCGGGGCAATCCAGGAGATCCTGGTGATCATCCGCCCGGAGATGGAAGCACAGGTCAAGGCGGAAATCGGCGCCCGCGCGCGCATTGTGTACGGCGCCGGAGAGCGCGCTGACTCCGTTTGGGAAGGCCTCAAAGCAATCCAGGCCCAGGAGGGCAGGGTGCTGATTCACGACGCTGCCAGGGCCCTCACGCCCCCAGCGATGATCGCGCGCGTCGCTGCCGCTCAGGCGCCCGCTGTGATCCCGGTGGTGCCGGTATCGGACACCATCAAGGAAGTGTGCGGGTCAACGGTACAGTCCACCCCAGACCGCTCCACGCTGCGGGCGGTGCAAACTCCCCAGGCCTTTGATCTGCGCACGTTGCGTGAAGTTAATGCCAAGTATTTTGCCCAGCGCAGCTTTGAAGCCACGGATGACGCCTCCCTCATGGAATGGGCTGGCATCCCGGTGGAGTGCGTGGAGGGAGACCCTCTGGCTTTCAAAATCACCACCTCGCTGGACCTCTTGTTGGCCCAAACCCTCATCGATGCTCAGGAGCACCAATGATCATTCCCCGCGTAGGTGTGGCTACGGACGCCCACCAGATTGAACAAGGTAAGCCCTGCTTCATCGCCTGCCTGGAGTTCCCGGAGGACCACGGTTGCGAGGGACACTCAGACGGTGACGTAGTAGCCCACGCCATCGTGGATGCATTACTTTCCGCCGCGAATTTGGGCGACCTCGGTTCCTTCGTAGGCGTTGGCCGCAAGGAGTACCAAGGCGCCTCCGGCGCCCGCCTGCTGGCCGAATGTAAGGCGCTACTGAGTGAGAAGGGTTTCACCATCGGAAACGTGGCGTGCCAGTTGGTGGCCCAAACGCCGAAGATGGGCCCGCGCCGTGAGGAGGCGGAGCGTGTGATTGGGGAGATCCTCGGCGCGCCGGCGAGTGTTTCTGCTACTACTACGGATCGCTTGGGTTTCACTGGCCGTGAGGAAGGGCGAGCCGCAATAGCCACCGCTGTGGTGTGGCAACTAGACTGAGCGGCGTGACCTTGAAGATTTTTGATACCGCCACCCGCACTTTGAGAGATTTTGTTCCCCTGCGCGAGGGGCACGCTTCCATTTACCTCTGTGGTGCAACGCCGCAAACGCAGCCGCATATTGGGCATGTGCGCTCCGGCGTGGCTTTTGACATCCTGCGCCGCTGGCTTCTGGCCAAGGGCCTGGATGTGGCGTTTGTGCGCAACGTGACGGATATTGATGACAAAATCTTGACCAAGGCCAGCGAGCATAATCGCCCCTGGTGGGAGTGGGTTTCCACCTATGAGCGCGAGTTCACCAAGGCCTACAACATCTTGGGAGTGCTGCCGCCTTCCGTGGAGCCACGCGCCACGGGGCACATGACTCAGATGGTGGAGTACATGCAGCGGCTCATTGATGCCGGCTTTGCCTATGAGGCGCAGGGCAGCGTGTACTTTGATGTGGCTGCCTGGACCGCGGCCCCCAACTCCGATTACGGCCATCTCTCCGGCAACCGCGTGGAGGAGATGGAGCAAGGGGAGACGGACAACCTGGGCAAGCGCGGCCCGCAGGACTTTGCTCTGTGGAAGGCTGCGAAGCCCGGCGAACCCTCGTGGCCCACCCCTTGGGGTCCGGGGCGCCCTGGGTGGCACTTGGAGTGCTCGGCAATGGCCACCTGGTATTTGGGTGGGGAGTTCGACATCCACTGCGGCGGCCTTGACCTGCAGTTCCCGCACCACGAGAACGAGATTGCCCAGGCTCACGCGGCTGGTGACGGTTTTGCCCAGTACTGGATGCACAACCACTGGGTCACCATGAGCGGTGAGAAGATGAGCAAGTCTTTGGGCAACGTGCTCAGCGTGCCCAATATATTGGAGCTGGTGCGTCCCGTTGAGCTGCGCTATTACTTGGGCAGCGCCCACTACCGTTCCATGCTGGAGTATTCCGAAGCCGCGCTGCAAGAGGCAGCCGCCGGGTATCGCCGCATTGAAGCCTTCCTTGGGCGCGTCGGCAATGTTGAGGCCACGGCCTGGCCGCAGGAGTTCGAAGCCGCAATGGATGAGGACCTCTCCGTGCCTAAGGCGCTGGCAGTGATTCATGGGCATGTGCGGCAGGGCAACAGCGCGCTCGCTGCCGGGGACACCACCGCCGCGCACAAGATCGCCGGAGAGCTGCGCGCCATGACCAAGGTGCTGGGCATCGACCCCACTGAGTGGGAGGACAGCAGCCAGCAGCAATCCGACGCCGCCATGTCTGCCCTCGACGCACTCATTACCGCGGCGCTTCAGGAGCGCACAGACGCCCGGGCGGCCAAGGACTGGGCCAGGGCAGACGCGGTGCGGGATCGGCTCCAGGCCGCCGGCATCAGCGTGGTGGACACCCCGGAGGGCCCCACTTGGGAGCTTTCCGAAACACAATTTTGAGGATTATTGAATGGGATCAAAAACTAACCGCCCTGGTCTGCGTAAGACCAACAAGAAGGGCGCCGTCAAAGGCTCCGGTGGGGTTCGTCGCCGCGGGTTGGAGGGCAAGGGCCCCACGCCCAAGGCCGAGGACCGCGTGTACCACGCAGCGCACAAGCGCAAGCTGGAGCGTGAGCGCCGTGACCGCGGCCGCCATGTGAAGGAACAAGATGAGATGGTGGTGGGCCGCAACCCGGTGATCGAGTGCCTGCACGCCAAGGTGCCTTCCTCCGCCCTGTACCTGGTGGAGGGCACCCGCAACGACGACCGCCTCTCCGAGGCGCTGCAGATGGCGCTCACCCGCAACATCCCCATCATCGAGGTGCCGCGGCATGAGATGGATCGCATGACTGGCAACGGCATGCACCAGGGAATTGGTCTGCAAATCCCGCCGTACCAGTACACCGATGCGCACACCCTCATGGAGCGTGTGGCGGACTCCGGCGCCCCAGGAATGGTGGTGATGCTGGACAACATCACCGACCCTCGCAACCTCGGCGCGGTGATTCGTTCTGTGGCGGCCTTCGGTGGGCACGGCGTGGTGATCCCCGAGCGCCGCTCTGCCTCCGTGACCGCCGTTGCGTGGCGCACTTCCGCGGGCACCGCCGCGCGCTTACCGGTGGCCAAGGAAACCAACCTCACCCGCACCATCAAGCAGTTCCAGCAAAACGGCTACCAGGTGGTGGGCCTCGACGCCGGCGGTGAGCACACCCTGGACACCTACGACGGCACCGGACCGGTCCTGATCGTGGTCGGCTCAGAAGGCAAAGGCATTTCCCGCCTCGTGCGCGAGCAGTGCGACGTCATCATGTCCATCCCCATGGCCGGCTGGGTGGAGTCCCTTAACGCCTCCGTGGCTGCCGGTGTGGTGCTCAGCGAGTTTGCCCGCCAGCGCCGTCAAGGCTAAAGCCCAGGCCGAAGAACTGCGCGATCGCCTCCGCCGCCACAAAGTGCGTGCTCGCCGGCCCTAAAAACGGTGAGGCCACCGGCCTGGTGGTGGGTACGTGGTGGCCTACGCCATTGAGCACCCAGGCCTGAACGGGGGCCTCACCTGCCCAGTCATACACATCAAAGCCCTGCTGCCTTGTGTGGCGGGGCTTTGGCATGAGGCCGTTGTGCTGCACAAAGTACAGATTGGAGTCCGTAAAGCTGCGGTGGGCGCCGCGGGAGCCTGCGCTGCCGCCGTCGAAAGGCGCGATTGGATCCTCAGTGCCATGCATCGTGAGGATCGGAGTGGGCACCCAGCCCTGGGCCGTGGAGAGGAAGTTTTCAGGCGTGGGCATGGTGCCCGCGATGAGCGCTGCGCCGGCCAGGAGGCCGGGAGCATCATGGAGCAGGCGGATGATCATCTGCGCGCCGTTGGAATAGCCGGCGGCGAACACGCGCTCATGAGGGATGTGGGCAACGAGGTCTTGGATATAGGAGACGTCGTTAGTGCCGAGCTCCCTGGTGCGCTCCGGGAGGGTCTTGCGCGAATCATTCCAGTGGCGGTGCACGCCCTCCGGATAGACCACTGTTGCCTGAATGTGCTCAAAGCTGAGGTTGGTGAAGCGGCGCGCCACCCGCGCGGATTGCTGCGAGCCGTGGAAGTACAGCAGCAGGTCAGTCCCGTTCTGGGTGGCAATGAGATGTTGGCGCATGGGCGTAGCGTACAAGATCTTTGGTGGCGCGGCGATTACGCGCCCAGCCAATCCCACGGCACACCAGGTAGATGGCAAAACTCACGCTGGTCACCAGCACACTCACTGGCAGGCCCGGCGCCAACGAGAGCACCAAACCGCCCACGGCGGCCACCTCCGCGAACAGCAGTGAGTAAAGCACTGCCCTGCGTGGGGAATCGGTGATCTCTACCGCCGCCGCGCCGGGCGTGATGAGCAGCGCCATGACCAGCAGCGCGCCCACGATCTGCACGGACTGCGCCGCAACCAGGCCCACGAGCACCGCGAAGAGCATGTTGTAGCGCCCCAGCGGCACGCCCATGGCCTTGGCCATGATCGGGTCCGTTGCCGCAAACAGCAGTGGGCGCCACCACAGGGCAAAGGCGAGCAGCACAATAGCGGTCACGCCGGCCAGCGCCCACACGCTGGAGGAGCGCACACCCACGATCTGGCCGGTGAGCAGGGAAAGCGCTGCGTTGGAGTTGCCGGGGTAGAGGTGGATGAACAGCACGGAAAGGCCCATGCCAAAGCTCAAGACCACGCCCACGGTGGCGTCTTGGCGCTTGGTCCCCAACAATCCCAGCACCACCGCGGCCACCACAGCGCCGGCGATGGCACCGAAGCCCACGTTCAGCCCGAACAGCAGCGCGCCGGAGGCGCCCATGAGGGCTAGCTCAGAGGTGGAGTGGACGGAAAAGCTCATGCGGCGCATCACGATCAGCGGAGCCATCACGCCGGAGACCACGCCAAGCAGGGCCGCGGCGATCAGCGACTGCCGCACAAAATCCACGCCGAGCAGCGCAAGAGTATCTGCGATCATTTAGAGCACCACCAGCCGGTCATCCACGCGAATCACCGTGACCTTGGAGCCATAGAGCTCGCTCAAGGATTCGGAGGTCATCACTTCCTCCACGCTGCCAATGCGGTGGCCGTGCGGCCCCAGGTATAGCACCCGGTCCACATGCTGCAGCACGGGGTTGATGGAGTGGGTCACAAACAAAATCGCCGTGCCTTTGGTCTGCCTGCGTTCGGCGAGCATTCCCACCACTTTCTCCTGCATGTTGAGGTCCAGGGAGAGCAGCGGCTCGTCACACAGCAGGAGTTCGGGGTCGCAAGCAAGTGCCTGAGCTTGGCGGATGAGTTGCTGCTGCCCGCCGGAAAGCGAGCCGACGCGCCGATCCGCAAGGCCCAGCGCCCCCACCGATTCAAGCAGCTCAAGGGAGCTGCCGGATTCGGATTTCCGACGCCACCAGGCGGGCTTGTGGTTCAGCGCCAGGTCCACCAGATCACGGGCGCGCACGGGGATGTCCTCAAACATTCGCTGCTGGGGGATGTAGCCGATGCGGGCGTCGGTACGCACCTCGCCTGCGGTGAGCGCCCGGGTGCCGAGCACCGTGTGCAGCAGCGTGGATTTGCCCACGCCGTTGGGGCCCAAAACGGCAATGAATTCGCCGCGGTGCACCGTGAGGTCGAGGTCGAACCAAAGGGGTGCTACCGCGGCGTGAGTAAAGGAAAGCACAGTGACAGTCTAGGCGACGCTATGCCCGCGTTGCCGCCTCGAGGCGCTCGATGGCAGAGGTCACGAATTCCAGGTAGGACTCGCCCTCGGAAGGCGTCTCGTACACCTCAACAACCTGCACGTTTGCGGCCTCGGCTGCCTCGCGGATGCGCTGCGCAGTATCGGTTTGGGTCTGTGGGTTGAACACCACGATGTCCACCTGGCCGCCGGAAATCATCTCCAGCATCGCGGCCAAGTCCGCAGCGGAAGGCTCTGAGTGGGAAAGTGTTGCGCTGCGGTAACCCTCCGGGGTGACCTCTTGCAGGGAGGAATCCGCAATCAGGTAGTCAGCAATTGTCTCCGTTTGCACCACGCGCTTTTCTGGTAGCGCAGACAGGCGCTGTTCCAGGGCCTCGAGCTGTTCGCCGAACTCAGCGGTGTCCACGGTGGCCTCCGGGGCCAGCTCGGTGGCGCGCTCGGCCAGGCTTTGGGCTAGTTCCTCCACGGCGTGGAGTTCGTACCAGATGTGCTCGTTGCCTTCGGCATCGTGCTCGTGCTCGTGCTCGTGCTCGTGCTCGTGGTCGTGATCGTGATCGTGTGTGGTGAGGTCCATCGCTGAGATCACCTTTGATTGGTTCACGGCCTCGTAGAGCCAGGCATCGTAACCGCCGCCACCGACGAGCACGATGTCTGCCTGCTGCGCCGCTGCGATGTCTTGCGCGGTGGGCTCAAAGGTGTGTGGGTCGATGGAGTTGCCGGTGACGATGGCGGAGATTGCTGCGTCGTCTTCACCCACCACTTCCTTTGCCACGTCCGCCCAGATCGAGGTGCTGGCAACGATGGTGAGGGCCTGCGTGGAGGTACCGGAGGCGTCGGAGGCCGCGGAAGTTGTGGATTGGGTGGAGTCCGCGGGGGTGGTCGCCTGACATGCGCTCAGGGCTAGGGCAAGGGCTGCAAGAGTGACTGTGGTACGCATGAGCACCGATTTAACCCCTATTGATAATAATTGTCAATTGAAAACCTATTGAAAAACCATGAAGGAGCCCGCCCAAGTTGAACTAGGGTGAATATATGGTTTCAAAAGGCAGGCAGCGTCCGTCTTTGGCCAGCATCGCTTCGGCCCTAGGCGTTTCGCGAACCACGGTATCCAACGCGTACAACCACCCTGAGCAGCTCTCACGCAAACTCAGGGAGGATATTTTGGCAACCGCGGAGCGTATGGGCTACCCAGGGCCAGACCCCACGGCGCGCTCTTTGCGTACAAAATTCGTGGGTAGCGTGGGGGTACTGTTCACCGACCGCCTCACCTACGCCTTTGAGGACCGCGCATCCGTGGACTTCCTGGCCGGTATGGCCTCCGCCTCCACGGACAACCAGACCTCACTCACCCTGGTGCCGGTCAGCCCGGAGTCTGCCTCAGACCCAGTCAGCGCACGGCAGATCGTCAACTCCGCCGTGGTGGACGGCTTTGTGGTCTACTCGGTGGCAGCCGGAGACCCCCACCTGGAAGCCGCCCTCACCCGCGGCCTGCCGGTGGTTGTCTGTGACCAACCCACCAACGAGCCCCGCACCCCCTTCGTAGGAATCAACGACCTCACCGCCATCAGCCCCGCAGCGCAGGCGCTCGTGGAGGCGGGGCATACCAAGATCGGCATCCTCTGCATCCGCCTGGATCCCACGCCGAACAACGGGCCGGTGAGTAATAAGCGCCTGGAGAAAGCCAAGCACCACGTGCAACGCGCCCGCGTGCAAGGCGCACTAGAGGTGTTCGCAGCCGCCGGCATCCACCCCAAGGGCGTGCCCGTGGTGGAGCGCCATATCAACGACCGCGAGAACAACTACGCCGCGGCCAAGGAACTCCTGGAGGCCCATCCCGAGCTCACCGCCGTGCTGTGTACCACGGACACCATGGCGCTCGGGGTACTGGAATATGCCAATGACCACGGCATTTCCGTGCCGGATCATCTCAGCGTGACGGGCTTTGACGGCATCGCTCCAGCCCTGGCTAAGGGACTGAGTACCGTGATCCAGCCGAATCGGCTCAAGGGTGAACGCGCGGCCGCCCTCCTGCACTCACTGATCGGGGAGCCGACGCCAGAAAATCGGGCGGTAGAAATCCTCGAGACCACATTCCACCGGGGCTCTAGCGTTGTGCCTCCGCGCGAGCCTTAGCCAAGGCCTGTAGGAGTTCGCCCACCTCGCTGGGGTTGGCCACGCGGACGTTGGCCAGGGTTTCCCCGGCGCCCACCTTCACTCCCAAGTCCTGTGGGCCGAGGACTGCAAAGCCGTCCTCATCGGTGCGGTCATCACCCAAAAACACCGTGGCGTCAGCACCAAAACGTTCTATAGCCTGGCGCAACCATGATCCCTTCGTGGCCTGCGACACCCCAATTTCCACAATGAAGTGCCCCTGCTTGGTCACCGTGCCCGGAATCTGCAGTGCCAGCGCTGCCTCGGTGAGGGCTGCGGTGGTGGCGGCGTCGTCACGCAGCGTGATCATGTGCAATACCCGGTGCAGCGGCTTGTGCTCCACGTGCGCTTCGGTGCCAGCTACCAGCTCGTTGAGGGCTGCGGTGACTTGTTCGAGCGTTTCCTGCTGGGCGTGGGAGAGTTCGAGGCCAACGCCCTCCTCCTCAGCGCCATGGGAGCCGCACAGCACGAGCCCGCCGCCGGAATCGGAACCGGAATCGGAATCGGCGCCGCTGATGGTTTTGAGGGATTCCAGGTCGCGGCCGCTGAGCAAACCCGCCCGGGTATTGGGCATTGTTGCGAGCGCGGAGAGGGCCGCCATGCCGGCCTGGTTGATGGGCACGTTCATGGGGTCGGTGGAGAACTCGGCGAGGGTGCCGTCGAAGTCAGAGATCACCAGCAAGCGCTCGGCGGAGGCGATGCGCTGGAGAGTGTGGGCGGGGATGGGGATCATTGCACCAACTTTATTGATTCAGGGTCCACCATGTTGCCTTGCTCTCGCAGGATCATTGTGCTGCCGCTGCCGTTGCCCGGCCGGATGACCTCGAAGCGGCCCAGGTTCCAGAAGTTCACCATGGCGTCGTGCACTTCGGTGGGGCAGTCTGGTGCGGGGTCGTCGAATTGCAGATCGGTGATGGTGAGCTCAGTGTCACTCAGTAGGGAGGTGGCCTGGAAGCCCGCGCAGCCCGTGTACCCGGCGAGGGAGCGCTGGCCAAAAGCAACAGTCACTGTGCCGGCCACGGCGGCGGGCAGGGTGCTTGGCTCGCCAGGAACTTTGTAGAGGTCAGTGACCTGCCACGTGGGGCCGAACGCTTCCGGTTCGGGTGCGGCGGAGCAGGCGCTCAGGGCCGCGGCTGTGGCTGTTGCGGCGAGGGCTAGTGCGGTGTTGGTGAGTTGCTTAGACACGGTTGAGCTCCTCGATGAAGGAATTGGCCCAGAGGTCTACGTCGTGGGTCATGACCTGCTCGTGCATGGCGTGCATCCGCTGGCGCGCGTCCTGCTGCCCCAGCCCGGAAATGGCGCTTTTTACCTGGCGCTTCAAGGATTCTGCATCAAAAGGATTACACAAATATGCCTGGCTGAGCTCAGAAGCCGCGCCCGCGAACTCACTGAGCACCAACGCCCCAGAGCCGTCCGGGTGGCACGTCACATACTCTTTGGCCACTAGGTTCATGCCGTCTTTCAGCGGGGTTACCACCATGACGTCGGCGGCCGTGTACAGCCCCGCGAGCTCCTCCTTGGACAAGGACTGATGCAAATAATGCACCACTTGGTGCCCCAGCGAACCAAAGCGCCCATTGATGCGGCCCACCGCGGCCTCCACCTCAACCCTGGCCTGGCGATACTGCTCCAGGCGCTCACGCGAAGGCGTGGCGATCTGCACAAACAGGCAGTCCTCTGGGTTCACCGCCCCGGAGTCCAAAAGCTCCTCGAAGGCCTGCAAGCGGTGCAAAATCCCCTTGGTGTAGTCCAGGCGGTCCACGCCGAGCAGTAGGGTCTTGGGGTTGCCAAACTGTTCGCGGATTGCCTGCGTGTTCGCCCTCCCACTTAGTGCGGTGAGGGGAGCGGTGTCAATGGAGATGGGGAAGGCGGCAATGCCGACGCGGCGGCCGTCGGACGCAGTGATGTGGGCGCTCACCTCGCGGGTGCTGGCGGTGCCGTCCACCTGGAGGCGGTCCGGCTGGCCCGTATGGGAGCCCGTGGCACCGGCAACCTGGCGGGTGAGCGCCAGGAAATTGTTGGCGCTTTGGGGAAGGTGGAAGCCGATCAGGTCCGCGCCCAGCAGCCCGCGCACCACTTCTTCGCGCCACGGCAATTGGCGGAACAGGTCCGGGTGGGGAAAGGGGATGTGCAGGAAGAAGCCGATTTTCAAGTCTGGGCGCATTTGGCGCAAAATGCCCGGGACCAGTTGGAGCTGGTAGTCCTGCACCCATACGGTGGCGCCTGGAGCGCTGAGCTCCGCCACGGCCTCGGCGAACTTCAGATTGACCTCGCGGTAGGTTTCCCACCAGTCCCTGCGGTAGATGGGGGTCACGATGAGGTCGTGGTACAGCGGCCACAACGTGGCGTTGGAAAAGCCCTCGTAGAAGCCTTCAAAGTGGTGCTCGGTGAGGGGGACTGGAGTGAGGAGTACCCCTGAGTCAGTGTGGAAGGGCTCAAAGGAGCTGTCCACGCTGCCGGGCCACCCCACCCAGCAGCCATGGTGTTTTTCCAGGATCGGGGTGAGCGCTGTGACCAATCCGCCCGGGCTGGCTTTCCATGTGGTTGAGCCATCCGCCGCGACGTTGAGGTCTACGGGAAGGCGGTTTGCCACCACCACAAAGGAATGTGCCATTTAGGCCTTCTTTGCGGTTTTCTTTGTAGTCTTCTTAGCCGCCTTCTTTGCGGTCTTCTTAGTAGCCTTCTTGGCGGCCTTCTTCGTTGCTTTCTTGGCGGCCTTCTTGGTTGCCTTCTTTGGCGCATTAGCGAGCTCGTGCTCCGCGGCCACCTTGCGGTAGGAGAAGCCCTCTGGTTCTACGCCGAGCATGCACATGAGAGTCACGCCATCAAAGAAGTCCTTGGAGTAGGTTGCAACGATGCGACGCGCAGCCGCGGCGGTCTCCGCCTCAAGGGCGTGCAGGGACTCCACTGGCGTAGTACGGGTATCTGTGACCTTTGGTGGCAAGGATCTCTCCAATAACAAGAGGCGAGTAGGTGCAAAACCCGAATTCTACGCTACTTTTGGTCCTCGTGCAGCCCCTGGGCGGGGAAGCTGCCGGTGATGGGGGTGTCGCTATACACCACCTTGAGCCCGGAATCCCCCGTGCTTTGCTCTGGGAAAGTGTAGCGCCGGGGGCGTCGGAAGGCTTTGTATGGATTGAACACCTTTGGCCTGCGGATTTTGCGGGCCGTCCACTCGCCCAGCACCACACCAGCGGCAAGGGCACAGCAGATGGAAAGGGCGAGCGCCACGTTGGTGAAGCCCACGAGCATCTGGTCGTTGAGTGCAGCGTACATGCCGCGGTAAATCCACAGGCCAGGCAGCATGGGGGTAATACCGGCGATGGCAGTGATCAGCGGCGGGATCAGGAACCTGCGCGCCAAAAGACCACCGGCCACGCCAATCACGGTTGCGGCGATGGCGGTGGAAATCACCGGATCCACGCCGGCGGGCATAAGCAGCAGGTAGTAGATGCTTGCACCGGTGGCGGCGGTCAGCGCGGAAACCACAATTGCGGAGAACTCCGCGTAACAGGCCAGGGCAAAGGAGGCACTCGCGGCAACACCCGCTCCCACCAGCACTGCCGAATCCACATAGCCAATTCCGGCGCCGGCTTGTGCACCGGTTTCCATGGTTGGCAACGTGATCCCCAGCAGCTCACTGGCCTGCATGCCCACACCAACGCCAGCCACGATCGCCCCGGTGAACAGGAAGGTTTCAAAGAAGCGAGCGCTGGCAGTCACGGGGGCGCCGGTAATGCCATCTTGCAACGACTGCACCATCGTCAGCCCCGCCAGAAGCACAATCAAGCACGCCGCAATCACCTGGCTCGGCCGCAGATCCATCCCCACCTGCCGTGCCAAGCTGTACGCCACCGCCACCGGCAACGTAGACATGAACCCGCCAAACACGTTCTGGAAAAACACCGGCAAACTCTGTCTGCCCAGCCAGCGCGCACCCGCAATGATCAGGGCGGACAGTACAAAAGAGAGCACTGCGCCTAAGGCGTTGCCGCCCAAAAGCACGCAAGCCGACGCCCCCAGGCCGCCCCAACCGAGCACCGCGACTTTGGGGCCATAGGTGGGGCGGGCGGCGGTGAGGTCGTCCAAAATCTTGATAGCCACCTCCGGTGGCGTGGCGCCCGCCTGAATGGAGCGGATGAGGCGGTCTACCTCTGAGAGCTTGGAGAAGTCCGTGCGCATGTGGCTCACCACGCGGAACACACTCACTGGCGTCTTGGTTTCCGTGCCGATGGTGGTGAACAGCGTGATGGTGTTCAACGTGATGTCCACATGGGCATAGTGGAGGCCATAGGTGCTCGTCACCGCGTGGATGTGGGCCAGGGTGTCCCGGTTGGAGGTGCCCGCAGCCAACAATATGTGGCCGATGCGTGCTGCAAGATCCATAACGGCAGTCACCTGCGCCGGGTCCGTAAGGTCCACCGGCGCCAGTGGTGATGGAGGGGGAGCGGCCTTGACGGCGTCGATGGTGGCAAGCTGCGAGCCGCCCGCGCGCCACCGAGCCGTAAGGTGCTGCAGCAAATGCGCCACGGGCAACCTTTCTGAATGTGAAGTCCTACACCACTTTGTACACCAGTGCGCCCAGAAATTCGCGGCGGTGCCCCCATATGCTGTAACATCTTGCACCGAGTTGGCAGCATATGCCGGCCGGTGCTGGAGTGGCGCAATTGGTAGCGCAACGGTCTTGTAAACCGTAGGTTGTGGGTTCGAGTCCCATCTTCAGCTCATTTTTTTCTTTCCAAGGGGCGGGGATTGGCCTTTCGGTGGGGTGGGGTTTCGCGTTGGTCGATAGGTCAAAGTCGATAGGGCGCGGTTTTCCCCCAAATCCGGGGTCCTATCGACCAACGCGCTGTCCTATCGACTTTGAGCTATCGACCAACACCAAAATCGGGGCCAGCGCACCGGCGGCGGGCATTTGCAAAATTGGCCAATTGTGCAAAGGGTTGCGTCGATTTGCCCGCGCAGGCGGCGAACAACGGATAGGCTGACAGCCACCCATCAGGCGCCGGAGCGCTTTGGGTTTGCGTAAGTCCCAGATACTGCCCGCTGAAAAGACTGAAAGGCTGAGAAACATGCGCGTGGTCCGATCCACCATAACCGCAGTTCTGACCGTTATCACTGCGACTGCGCTCCTTGTGGCGCCCAATGCACAGGCGCAGAACCTTTTTGAAGGCGGCCGCCTTGGTGGGCTTTCTTCACAGCTGGTTCCGGCGGGTTCCTCGTTCTTCGGCGAGGAGCTGCCAGAGGTGAGCACTCCAGTTGATGTGAACCGCTACGCCGGCACCTGGTACCAGGTCGCTGCGATCCCGCAGCCCTTTACGTTGCAGTGCGTCCGTGATGTTACTGCGCAGTATGGGGTCATTGACGCCACCACCATCTCAGTACAGAACTCTTGCGGAACGCTGTTGGGGTCCGATTCGAGGATTGAAGGCACCGCCACCGCGCGCTCCGGGGCATCCCTGCGGGTGAACTTCCCCGGTGTTCCCTTCCAAAACCCCGATGGGCGGGTGAATTACCGGATCACCTACCTGGACGAGGCGTACTCACTGGCCATTGTGGGCGACCCCGCCCGCCTCTCAGGATTCGTGCTGTCCCGGAACAAAGCGCTGACTGGCGAGCAGTGGTCGGAAGTTCGCCGAATCGTGGAAAACCGAGGCTACAACGCCTGCACCTTCCTCACCGTGCCCACGACGGGCGGCCGCGGTGACGTAGTTCCTCTGTGCTGGCTGTAAGTGCTGGCTGTAACTGCCGCACAAAAGCTTCACACAGCACCGCCCGCACCCGCACTGCGCCCACCCCTCGCGGCGGCGCGCCGGCGCACAAATTGACCGGCGGAGATCACGTTTTGCGGCATCCGCACTCGGCGGGCGAGCCATTCCCCGAACACTACGCCCGCACTGAGTGCGGTGGTGGCTACCAGCGCGTATGTGAGGTTGGAAAAGCCCACGAGTACTTGCTCGTGGAGCAACCCGTACATGCCGCGGTACACTGCCAGCCCGGAGAGGAGCGGGGTGACGCCGGCAATGGAAATGATGAGTGGTGGGATGCTGTAGCGGCGGGCCAGCAAGCCGCCGATGAGCCCGATGAGCACGGCGGTGAGCGCGTTGGCGGTCACGCCGGGCACGTTGTAGGGCACCAAGACGTAGTAGAACAGGCTGGAGCCGAAGGCCGCGGTCAGCCCGGATACGGCCACTGAGGTCCAGTTGGCAAAGCAGGCACGGGCGAATGCCATGGTGGCACCCACTGATCCGAGAACGCGCACCCAGGTGGAGGCAAAGTTGGGGGCGGCGGAGGTTTCCAGTGGTGGGAGGGGGAACCCGAGGGCCGTAGACAGGGTGATGCCCATGCCCACTCCGGCAACGATGCCGCTGGTGGCCAGGAGGGCGTCGAAAAGGCGTGCCGTTCCGCTGATGGGGGCGGAGGTGATGAGGTTTTGCAGCGCCTGGACCAGGGTGAGGCCGGCGAGCATCGCAACGATGCAGGCGGCCACCACCATACTTGGCCGCAACGCCACACCGTACACCTGCCCCACATAGAAGGCGCCCGCTGCGAGCAGGGAGGCCACCACGCCGCCGTAGACGTTTTGAAAAAACAGTGGCAGGCCAAGCGCGCTGAGACGGTCGCTGCCCAGCACGATGATCACGCCCGCCACGAACGCCAGCGCTGCCGCGACCAGCGAGCCTCCAATCAACAGCGCAACCGAGCCGCCCATCGCGCCCCAGGCCAGCGCCACTGGCCATATCCCAAAGGGCTCTCGAGAGTTGTCCAGGGCATCCAGCCGCGCAGCCGCTTCGGCTGGGTTGGCGGCGCCGGTGAGGATGTCATGAATAAGTTGGTCTACCACGGTGAGGGTGTGGAAGTTTTGCAGTGCGGGGCGGATCACGCGGACCACTACCACGGGGGTGTACTCGCCGGACTGAGCGAACAGGCGGATGAGGTTGTGCGTCATGTCCACGTGGACGTACCACAGGCCGAAGGCCTCAGTCACGGCCTTGACCTGGGCGGTGGCGTCGGAAGAGGTGGACCCGGCGCTCACCAGGATCTCACCGATTCGCGCCGCGATCTCCAGCACGCCCGTGATCTGCCCGCGGTCCGCCAAATCCACTACTGGGGCGAGCGGTGCCAAAGGCGCTGCCCTGGCAACGTCGATGGTTGCTGCGGGGAGCTCACGCGGGGTGCGGCGCTTGAGATTAAGCAGCCGCATGCCCGCCACCACGCGTACCAACACCACGCGAAGGATCACGCACAATCAACGTGAGCGCACAGCCAATGGCAAGCACCAGCATGAGGCCAAAGATGCCCTCGCGGTCGTTGCCGGTGATTGCGGCGAACTGCGCAAACGCAAACGGCGCCATCCAGCTCACCGCCCGCCCGGTGGTGGCGTAGAGGCCAAACATCTCACCCTCACGCTGGTCTTGGGTAAGGCGGGAGAGGAAGGAACGCGAGGCCGTCTGCGCCGGGCCCACAAAAGCGCACAGGATCAGGCCGAACACCCAGAAGGTGGTGGTGCCTTCGCCGAAGTACAGCGCGGCGCTGGTGAGCAGCATCGCCACCAGCGAGCCCACAATCACCACCTTGGGCCCAAAGCGGTCATCCAAAAACCCAGACGCCAGCGCGCCGAGCGCGGAAATCACGTTTGCGGCGATGCCGAACAGGAGCACCTGGTCCGCCGCCAGGCCGTACACACTCACCGCGAGCAGCGCGCCGAAGGTGAACACGCCGGCGAGGCCGTCGCGGAACACTGCCGACGCGGCCAGGAACCACACAGAGTTGCGGTCCTCGCGCCACATGCGGCGCAGGGTGGCCACAAGTTCGCGGTAGGAACCGCCTTTCATGTTGGGGTTTGGGGTGATTTCGGGGACGCGGAACATTGTGGGAAGGGCTGCCAGGAGGAACCAAGCAGCGGCAACGAGTGCCACGAGGCGAATGTTGAACCCGTTTTCCGTCGGTAGGCCAAACACACCGCCCTCGCCGGAAATGAAGCCCACATAGCAGATGAGCAGCAAGAAGATGCCGCCGAAGTAGCCCATCGCCCAGCCGAAGCCGGAGACGCGCCCCACGTTTTCCTTGGTGGACACCTGGTTGAGCTGCGCAAAGTAGTTCACCTCGGCGAGCTCAAAGGTGATGGAGGCCACAGCCAGCACAATGAGACCAAACCAGAAATAGCCGGGGGCGGTGTTTTCGGTGAAGTAGAGCGCCGCCATCAGCGCAACCGTGAGTACGGTCCATACGCGCAACCCTCGGCGGCGGGTGCCGCGGGCGTCGGAGCGCTGGCCGATCACCGGGGCCAGCAGGGCGATGAGCACGCCGGCGGTGCCGATTGCCAGGCCGTACCAGCTCGTGGGGGTGCGTTCGGTGGTGATGTGCTGCCCCACGGATTCAATGAGGTAGACCGAGAACACAAAGGTGATCATCACAGCATTGAACGCCGCGGAACCGAGGTCCCACAGCGCCCAACTCAACACGGTCTTTTTATCGGTGCGCATGCGTTTAAGCATGGCAGAACTCGCGGCTATTCGCTGAACTTACGCTCCCAGGCGCTGCGGATTGGGTTGGCGTTGGCTAGCAGGATGTCAAAGCGGTCATTCGCAATCTCCACGATCTCCGTCAGTGCCACCCGGTGTTCCTGTTCATCGGAGTTCGCCAGGCGGCGCAGCCCGCGTGCCACCACAGAATCCACGGTGTCCGTGGTGCTCAGGCAGGCAACAAACGGCATGTTGAAGCGGGCCTGATACTGCGCTGAGATCTCTTGGATTTGGGCGCTTTGCACGTCGTCAAGCTCATCGATGCCCACGGTGCCGCGCTCGGCGGACAATGCCGGCGCTTCCTCGGCGGTGGCCAGGAGCAGGCGGGCGGTGTCGGGATAGTCCTGGATGAGGGCTTCGCGGCGCTGCGGTTCGGCGGTAAGCACTGCTACCTGAATCGCTTCGCGGAGCTTCTCGACGCTCCCAAATGGCCGTGCCTGCGCAGCCTGCTCCAGTGGCCACGTCTCATTGTTGAACAGCGGGCGGAGTGCCGATACAAAGCCCTGCACGTCCATGGCGTTCAGCTCCTCCAAGGAGATGCCTTCGCCGCTGCGGCCACGGGCCACGTCCTTGCCGGACTGCGAGCCCAAATGGAAGAACAGCAGGTTGAGCACAATCGCCGCGATGGCACCGATGGACATACCGGAGGACACAAAAATCTGTGCCCACTGCGGCAGTGCCTGCGCCACGTCCGGGCGGAAAGTCACCAGCATTGCCAGGCCGAGGGCAGTGGTCACGATCACCGCGTTGCGGCCATCCATGAGGTCAGTCTTCGCGATGGTTTGCAGGCCCACCCAAGCCACGTTTGCAAACAGTGCCAGCGAGGCGGCGCCCAGCACCGGCGCAGGAATCGAAGCAACAATCGCGCCGGCCTTTGGCAGCAAGCCGAGCACAATCATGAATCCCGCTGCGGCCACAGCCACCCAGCGCGACTTCACACCGGTCAGCCGCACCAAGCCCACGTTCTGGGCAAAGCAGGTGTAGGGGAAAGAGTTCATCACGCCACCGATGAGGGTGGAAAGGCCGTCTGCGCGGATGGCGCGCTCTACGTCGTCGCGGCGGATGCGCTTTTTCACAATCTCGCCGGTGGCAAACACGTCACCGGTGGTTTCCACCATGGTAATGATCATGACGATCACCAGGGAAAGAATCGCCGCCACATTGAACTGCGGCGTACCAAAGTAAAACGGCGTGGTGATGCCCAGCGGGGCGGCCTCGCCCACAGCATCCAGGTTGGCGTGACCGAACAGGATCGCCGCGGTGGTGCCCACCAGCAGGCCAATCAGGATGGACAGCGTTCCCAAGAACCCGGAGAAGAAGCGCTGCACCAGGATGATCACGGCCAAGGTGCCAAAGGCATACCAGAGGTCATGCGTTGCGGGTACCTCTTCCGCGTAGTTCACAAAGTCGTTCGCGGAGACCGCCAGCAGGGAGGTTCCCATCACCAGCAGCACCGTGCCGGTTACCACCGGCGGGAAGAAGCGCAGCAGGCGGCCAAACAGCGGGGCTACAAAGAAGGTGAACAGGCCGGCTACAATCACCGCACCGTAAATGGTGGGCAAGGATTCCACGCCACCTTGGCCGTCAGTGGTGGAAAGACCAATGGCGATGATCGGTGCAACCGAGGTGGTGGTCACACCTTGAATGATCGGCAGGCGCACGCCCACCTTCTTGCCAATGCCTACCGCCTGGATCAAGGTGGCAATGCCACAAGTGAGTAGGTCTGCGTTGATGAGGTGGATCGTGGTTTCCGTATCCAGGTTCAGCGAACCTGCGATCAGCAGCGGCACAATCACGGCGCCGGCGTAAAACGCCAACACATGCTGCAGGCCAAGCGCCGCGAGTTGCGGCGCCGGAGGCACTGCGTCCACTGGGTGGACTGTGGTGGCTGGATTGGCCGGGCTGGCTGGGGTGGTAGCCAAAGGTTGGGACACGCGCGGGGACTCCTTTTTAGAGGTGGTGGATCAGGCGGGACAGTCAGCGGCAGTGAGTGCCGATCCGCAGAAAACTTTAAACCACCACTAGCGCGCCGCACCTCACCCAGTAAGGTAGCTCACAGCTATGCGTGTTCGGCTTGCACGGCGGCGTCGATAAGCCTGAGCACATGCTGTGTTGCGCGCTCGCGCTCGGCGGTGCTCATTGCGCGGGTGGCCACCATGTCATGGACCCACAGCCCGTCCGCCAAAAGCTGGATTGCCACCAGTTCGGGCGCTTGGGCTGGGTCCACCGTCCAGGGGTCCAGGGCTTCTTGCCAGATCTGGTTGAGCTCGGGGACGTCCACTGAATCGATGGTGAGCAGCAGGTCTGCCTTGTTGGCGGCTTTCGCATGCACCAGCACCATGGCGCGCAGGCGCTCGGCGGGGCTCACCTGGCTGGCGGGGCCGCCGGCGATTTCGGTGAGTTGGCTCACCCACTGTTCGGCCAGCGCTTCATGTACCCCGCGCAGCAGTTCCATACGGGAGGGGAAATGGTAGATCAGCCCGGATTTGCTCACGCCGCTGGCTGTGGAGAGGGCGTCGTAGGTGAGTGCCGCCAGGCCGTCTTGCTCCACCAGCTCGATGGCCTTTTCCAGCAGCATTGCCTTCTTACTCGTGCGCATACGCCGTCTCCTTTGGGTTGCCGCGGAAGGCGTACGCCGTGAGCGCTGCACTGAGTGCGGAAACCACCAGCACGATCAGCAAGATATACAGGTAAGAAGTGGAAATGGCCTGGTGTGCCTGCGGCACCATCGCGTCCGCATACTGGGCCGGGGCGCGCAGCGCGTAGAAGTAGGGGAACAGCGAGCCCAGGGCCGCCACGGAGATCAGGGTGCCGAACTCAAAGCTCACCTCTTCCACGCTGGCAGCCATGCCCGCGCGATGCTTCGGTGCAGAACCAATGATCGCGGTGGAAGTCACGGACATGACCAGCCCGGCGCCCGCACCGGACAGCATGAGGCCGCCGATGAGCAGTGGGAACATTCCTTGCGTCAGTGCGTAGGCCGCCACCGCGCTGCCCACGGCCATAAACGCAAAGCCACCCGCGATCAGGCTTTGGAAACCCCAACGGTGGAGGTTCGCTCCACCCAAGATGGAGGTGGGGAAGGCGCACAGCGCCATTGCGGCGGTCACCAGCCCGGCCTGCAGGGGTGAGAAGCCTTCGGCAAGCTGGAAGTGCTGCGTGGTAATCATTTCCGTGCCGGCGAGCACGAACATGCTCATCGCGGCGGCAAGCACGCCGCCCACAAAGAGGCGGTTGCGGAAGATGTCCCAGGTGAGCAATGGATCACTCAGGAGGCGCTGACGCCATTGGAACGCCACTGCACCCAGCAGCATTGCGGCGGCGGAAAGCCCAACGTGCGCCCAATCGATGTGGGTGCTGGCGAATTGCTTGATGAGTAGCACGGTCCCGGTGAGCGTGACCATCGCGAGCAGGGAAGAGGTGAGGTCCCAATGCCGCTGCGGGTTGGCCAGGTTTGGTGGCGCCAGCCACTGAGTGGCAATGACCGCAGCCAGCGCAATGGGGACGTTAATCAAAAACACCGAACCCCAGTAGAAGTGCTCCAACAGGAACCCGCCGAGCACGGGGCCGAGCGCCGCGCCGATAGTGGCCACTGAACCCCAAATGCCGATCGCCGTGTTGCGCTCACGCACATCGGTGAACGTTGTACGGATCAGTGCCAGCGTGGCGGGCATCATGGTGGCCGCACCGAAGCCAAGCAGGCCGCGGGCAACAATGAGCCAGGTGGCGCTCGGGGCGAGTGCCGCGAATAGGGAGGAAAGGCCAAAGATCACCACGCCGACTTCAAACATGCGGCGGTGGCCAATCTTATCGCCGAGCGTGCCCGTGCCTAGCAGTAGGCTGGCCAGCACGAGCGGGTAGGCATTGATGATCCACAGTGCCTGCACCTCGCTGGTGTGGAGTTGTTCGCGCAGCACCGGCAGGGCGGTGTAAAGGATGGAATTATCCGCCCCAATGAGAAACAGTGCTGCAGAAAGGACGCCAAGGAACAGCCAGCGGTTGTTATGGGCCGTGGTGTTGAGGCTTTGGCTTTGGGTGATGCTCATGAAGGGAAACAATACCGAACGGTCGTTACAGTTTCAACGTTTCGGCGCAGTGCCGACGCACCCAGCGCCGCAGATGGCTGGGCAATCCCCAGTGAGCTCCCAGCTCGCACCCAGCTCGGGGGAGGGGTTGCTGCCAGCGAAGGCGCGCACACTTCGCTTGAAATCGTTTGATTGAACCCTCGTTTTTAAAGGATGCTGCACAATGGAACCCATGAACGATTCTGCAACCCGCGTGCTCGTGGTAGACGATGAGCCGAACATCGTTGAACTGCTCACCGTGAGCCTGAAGTTTCAAGGATTTGAAGTGGCCACCGCCACCAGCGGAACCGAAGCCCTTCAGGTGGCGGGCGAGTTCCAACCAGATGCCTTCATCCTGGACGTGATGATGCCCGGCATGGACGGCTTTGAGCTGCTTCCCAAACTGCGCGCGGCAGGATTCGATGGCCCAGTGCTGTTTCTCACTGCTAAGGACGCTGTGGAAAATCGAATCCACGGTCTGACCATCGGCGCAGACGATTATGTGACCAAGCCGTTTTCCCTAGAGGAGGTGATCACGCGCTTGCGCGTGATCCTGCGTCGGGGTGCCTCCGTGATCGAGGAAGAAGACGATGGTGCCACCTTGACCTATGCCGACCTCACTCTGAATGACGAAACCCACGAGGTCACCAAGGCCGGGCAGATCGTGGAGCTTTCGCCCACCGAGTTCAACCTGCTGCGCTACCTTATGCTCAACTCCGAGGTGGTGCTTTCCAAGGCCAAGATCCTAGATGCGGTGTGGCACTATGACTTCGGTGGCGACGGCAACGTGGTGGAATCCTACATCTCCTACCTGCGCCGCAAGATTGACACCCAGGAGCCGGCCCTTATCCACACCGTCCGCGGCGTAGGCTACGTACTCAGGACCCCGCGCTCCTAATGTCGCTCCGAAATTCCCAGCGTTTCGCGCGGGTGCGTTCCAAGCTCTCCTTTCGGCTTTCGGCGATGCCGCTGACCGCCGGGCTGCTCATCATTGTCTTCTTTGTCTCCGCATTCGGCGTGCTCCTGAGCTCCTACGCGGTTTATAAGACCATGGAGAACTTCACCTACGCCCGCATTGATGAGGAGCTGCATCGCGGCCTCGACGGCTGGGCGCGCCAGGACTCGCTCTTCCTGGCGGACCAGGGGATTGGTTCGCGCCCGCCCACGGACTTCTATGTGGCCAAGATCTTCCCAGACGGCTCGGTGGTGGTCTACAACGATAACGAAGCCTCCCCCGACCTTACCCAGCTTTACATCGGTGATCCCCAGGAGATCGGCTCGGAAGGCGATTCCTTACAGCAGTGGCGAGCACTTGCGCACAGCAGTAACAACGTGATCACGGTGGTGGCCAAAAACACCACCGAGGAATCCAACACGCTGCACCGCACCGCCTACGGCCAAATGGTGATTGGCGTGCTGTACCTGGTGGTCATCGCGGTGTTGAGCTTCTTCCTCATCCGCCGCGCCCTGCGCCCCCTGCGAGAAGTGGAGCGCACTGCCCGCACCATCGCGGAGGGCAATCTCGACGCCCGCGTCCCCGAGGCCCCAGCACACACCGAGGTGGGTGCGGTGGCAAACTCCATGAACGTAATGATGGAGCGCCTCCAGGGTTCCATTGTGGAACTGCAGGCAAAAGAAGAGCAGATGCGCCGCTTCGTTGGCGATGCTTCCCACGAGCTGCGCACCCCGCTGACCAGTGTGAAAGGCTATGCGGAACTCTACTCCTCTGGCGCCACCAATGATGCAGACAAGGTGATCTCCAAAATCCAGGAGGAGGCCCAGCGCATGAGCCTGCTGGTGGAAGACCTCCTGGCGCTCACCCGCGCCGAGGGGGCCCGCTTTGAGGAAGCTCCGGTGGACTTGTTGGAAACCGTGCTCGCTGTGACTACCTCGCTACGCGGCGCGTTCCCAGACCGGGAAATCGCCGTGGCCTCTGAGTATTCAGGTGTACCGGTGGTGTGTGGTGATGCCTCTCGCCTCCATCAGGTGTTCACCAACCTCACGGTGAATGCACTCAAGCACGCAGGCCCGGACGCTCAGGTGAAGGTGCTTCTACGCAACGGGGATAACCCGGACGCGAACACCGTGGTGGTGGATGTGATCGACAACGGCGTGGGCATCGCCGCAGAAGACGCCTCCCACATCTTCGAGCGTTTCTACCGCACGGATGCCTCCCGCACCCGAGCCACCGGCGGTGGCGGCTCCGGGCTGGGGCTGGCAATCGTGAAATCCCTCGTGGAATCGCACGGCGGCCAGGTAAGCGTTCGTAGCGAACTGGGGCAAGGCACCACCTTCAGCGTGGAGTTGCCCGCATACCCGCAGAATCCAGGAGCAGGATCGGTGGGAGCTACCACAGAGTCCGAGGCACCTTAAACTGCTCCACGTCTTCAACCTCAAGGGCGGCAACAATCAGATTGGCAAGCCGCGGGAGTTGGTCGTGCCGCGGGCCCACAATCTCATATGTGGCGCCTAGGTGTGATGTCCAGGGACGTTGTTCTGGCCCCCGCCCGTAATGACACCGTGCCGATTCAAGAAGTATCTGTCCAGACCGCTTGCCATTGAAGGCATGTTAGAGTTTGGGGCATGTCGAGTCCCGAATCAGACAGGTCAGGGGTTGTCGGTCACACCGCCAGCCCCTTGAACCACTAGTTACGACGCCCACGATCTGTGTGGGCGTATGTCTGGCGTACCCGGGGCGCTGGCCGTGGTGACAAGAAGAACCATTTCTTGATCTCACACCTCGGAGTACTCGATGCCTTTTGCCCTCTACATGCTTGCCCTGGCGGTCTTCGTCATGGGCACTTCAGAATTCATGCTCGCGGGATTGCTCCCCGCGATCGCGACCGAACTTGACGTCTCGGTCGGCACTGCGGGCCTGCTGACCTCCGCATTCGCAGTCGGTATGGTCGTCGGCGCGCCAGTGATGGCGGCATTCGCTCGCCGTTGGCCACCGCGGCTCACATTGATCGTTTGCCTTCTCGTGTTCGCGGGAAGCCACGTCATCGGAGCGATGACACCAGTGTTCTCTCTCCTGCTCATCACCCGGGTGCTCAGCGCTCTCGCAAACGCAGGATTCCTCGCCGTAGCACTGAGCACGGCCACTACCCTCGTGCCAGCGAACCAGAAGGGGCGTGCACTGTCGATCCTGCTCTCCGGCACGACGATCGCAACCGTCGTGGGCGTCCCCGCCGGGGCACTGCTCGGCACAGCGCTGGGCTGGCGAACGACGTTCTGGGCGATCGCCATCCTCTGTATTCCCGCGGCCGTTGGAGTCATTCGTGGCGTCACGAACAATGTTGGTCGGAGCGAGACTAGCGCGACCTCACCAAGGCTCCGTGTCGAGCTCAGCCAGTTGGCGACGCCGCGGCTCATCCTGGCCATGGCACTCGGAGCGCTGATCAACGGAGGGACCTTTGCGGCATTCACCTTCCTGGCACCCATCGTGACCGAGACCGCGGGCTTGGCCGAAGCGTGGGTGTCCGTCGCGCTGGTGATGTTCGGCATCGGATCGTTCCTTGGCGTCACGATCGCAGGACGACTATCAGATCAACGACCTGGCCTCGTGCTCGCAGTCGGCGGACCGCTATTGCTGACAGGCTGGATCGTGTTGGCAGTGGTCGCATCTCATCCCGTTGCGCTTATCGTCCTCGTCCTCGTTCAGGGATTTCTGTCGTTCGGCGTCGGCAGTACTCTGATCACGCGTGTGCTGTATGCAGCATCGGGTGCGCCAACGATGGGCGGTTCGTACGCAACCGCAGCATTGAATATCGGAGCTGCAGCGGGGCCCGTGCTTGGTGCGCTCGGGCTCGCGACCGGGCTGGGGCTGCTCGCGCCGGTTTGGGTCGCTTCGGTGCTGACAGCGATCGCTCTCGTCATCATGCTTCTCACCAGACGCGCGCTTACGAAGACCGCGGCGGAGGCCAATTGATGACCCATCCGAACGCTCTTCTCACTCCTCGTGCCCGTCTCCGGTTAGCTCGGCTGATTGTCGAAGACGGCTATCCGGCCACGATCGCCGCAAAGATGTTCATGGTCTCCCCGATCACTGCCCGGAAATGGGCAGGCCGCTACCGGGAAGAGGGTGAGTTTGGGATGCAGGATCGCTCCAGCAAGCCGCACCGGATCCCAGGCAGGACGCCCGAGCATGTCAAGAAGAAGATCATCAACCTGCGCTGGCGGCTTCGACTGGGGCCAGCCCAGATCGCTGCGCGACTTGGTCTCTCGACGTCGACTGTTCACGCGGTCCTCGTCCGTTGCCGCGTGAACCGCCTCTCGCATATCGATCGTGTCACTGGCGAGCCATTGCGGCGATATGAGCATCCTCATCCGGGATCGTTGATTCATGTCGATGTCACGAAGTTCGGCAACATCCCCGACGGCGGTGGACATCGTTACGTAGGTCGGCAGCAAGGCGCACGGAACAAGCTCGCGACTCCGGGATTACCACGAGGAAAAGATCACAAGCCGCGCACCGGGACGGCGTTCGTTCACACAGTCATCGACGACCACTCCCGCGTCGCATACGCAGAAATCTGGTCGGATGAGCAGGCGAGCACAGCGGTGGGAGTTCTCGAACGCGCCGTGGCCTGGTTCGCCGAACGAGGCGTGACCGTCGAGGAGTCCTATCCGACAACGGGTCGGCATACAGATCCCACGCATGGAGGGACTTCTGCGCTCGGCTCGGCATCCGACACAAGCGGACACGCCCCTACCGGCCGCAGACGAACGGGAAGATCGAGCGATTCCACTGCACGCTCGGGGACGGCTGGGCCTATGCCAGGTTTTACGGTTCAGAGGCCGAACGACGCCTGGCGCTGCCCGGCTGGCTCCACTTCTACAACCACCACCGACACCACTCTGCGATTGGCGGCGTACCCTTCGACCGACTCAACAACGTCCCTGGACATCACACCTAGGGTCGCCGTGGCCTGTGGCACTACAAAATCATTGGTGGAGTACACGCTCAGCACCTCCACGCCCGCCGGTGCCTGCGCCTCAAAGGGGCGGCTGAATCCCAGGAGGGCGTCGCCAAGCAGAAGACGCACAGCCGGGCTCATCCCCGGCGCGGAAAGCAGCCGCCGCGGCGTCCCCCGATACGCGGCGCCGAGCCCAACCAATCTGCGCACCATCCCAGGGAAGGCGTGCGCGATGTGCAATCCCATGTGCCCGCCCGCCGAGTGGCCCACGATATCCACCCTGCCTATGCCCTGGCGGCGCAACCCGGCAAAGTACTTTTCCAACTCCGCATAGGAACGCTCCAGCGTGGCGGTGCCGTGGTTGCCGTATGCCGGGGCAAAAAACGCCCTGCCCTGTGCCGCGAGCAAGGCCGCGGGACGCTCAAAATTTCCCGGTGAGCCCAGCACGCCATGCAGAAACACCACCGGTGGCGCTGCCCCCTCCATCCACTGCGGGGAGGGCGGCAACACGCCCATCGGCGGAATCAGGCGCGCGAAGAGCACGAGCTACCTGCGGCCGGAGGCGTCGGTTCCCAGTTCCGCGCGCAGCGCCTCGGCGGCCGCGGTCATCCGCGCCGGGTCAGTCTGATCCATTGGGATGGCAGCGGAGAAGTCATAATCCGCCATTTTGCTGGTAGGGAAGAGGTGAATGTGGGTGTGCGGGACGTCGAAACCCGCGATGATGTACCCGGCACGCGGCGCATCGAACGCCTTGGTGATCGCCTGCCCGATCTCCTGCGCCACCTCGTTGAGATGCACCCAGGTTGCGGGCTCGAGGTCCGTCCAGCGATCTACTTCTTCCACCGGCACTACCAGGGTGTGGCCGTACGCGAGCGGCTCGATAGTGAGAAAGGCCACCACCGTTTCATCGCGGTAGATGAAGGTTCCTGGGAGTTCACCTGCAATGATCTTGCTGAATACACTGCTCATGCCAGCCGATAATACCCAGAATGGCACCACGCGGCAGATATGATGGGGCACTATGCGCATTCTTGTTATTGGTTCTGGTGCCCGCGAGCACGCCATCGCACTCGGTCTGAGCAAAGACCCCAAGGTCACGGAAATCCACGTTGCCCCAGGTAACGCGGGCATTGCCGGTATGGCAACCGTCTACCCTGAGGCCACCGCAGTATCCAACCCCGAGGCAATGCTGGCGCTCGCCGAGCAGGTCCGCCCGGATTTTGTGGTCATTGGCCCGGAGATCCCGCTGGTAGCGGGGGTTTCCGACGTGCTCCGCGCCGCAGGTTTCAAGGTGTTCGGGCCCAGCAAGGCCGCAGCTCAAATCGAAGGCTCCAAGGCCTTTGCCAAGGACATCATGCAGGCAGCGGGGGTTCGCACCGCACATGCGGAGCAGATCACCCCTGGCGCAGACGATGCGGCAATCGAGGCCGCGCTGGACCGCTTTGGCCCCCGATTCGTGGTCAAGGATGACGGCCTTGCAGGCGGCAAGGGCGTGGTGGTCACCAACGACCGCGCCGAGGCCCGCGCCCACGTGGACGCAGTGCTTGCCGCCGGCAACCCAGTGCTGCTGGAATCCTTCCTGGACGGCCCGGAGGTGTCCCTATTCTGCCTGGTAGACGGCGAGACCGTGGTGCCGTTGCTGCCCGCGCAGGATCACAAGCGTGTGCGCGACAACGACGAAGGCCCCAACACCGGCGGCATGGGCGCATACTGCCCGCTGCCGTGGCTGCCGGAGGACGGCGTACAGAGGATCGTCGATGAAGTGTGTATTCCTGTGGCCAAGGAAATGGCCTCCAGGGGCAACCCATACTCGGGCCTGCTCTACGCTGGGCTGGCGTGGGGCGAGCAGGGGCCCGCCGTGGTGGAGTTCAACTGCCGTTTCGGTGACCCAGAAACCCAGGCGGTGCTGGATATGCTGAACACCCCTCTTGGGGAGGTTTTGCTGGCCGTCGCGGAGGGCCGCCTAGCAGAGCTGCCCGCCTTGGACTGGAAGCCGGGCTACGCGCTTACCGTAGTTCTCGCCGCAGCAAACTACCCAGAAACCCCACGCACCGGCGACGTGATCACCGACGCGGATCACCCGCAGGTACGCCACGCCGGCACCGCCTTCAATGAAGCCGGTGAGCTGGTTTCCGCAGGTGGGCGCGTTCTCAACGTGGTAGGTACTGGCACCACCTTGGAGCAGGCCCGCGAGCAGGCCTACGCGGTGCTGGAGCAGATCCACCTGGACGGTGGCCACTACCGCAGTGACATCGCCCTGCCTGCCGTGCGCGGCGAAATCCACATCTAACATGCTGGTCCCGAGCCCGCGCGGAGAGGTAGAGCCCTTCCGCGTCATGCAGATCCTGGGCAAGGCGCAGCAACGCGAGGATGCCCTCCTGCTGTGCGTGGGCCAACCACGGGCTGGGGCGCCGGGGCCTGTGTTGGCCGCGGCCTCAGAGGCCCTGGTGGGGGCGTCGTTAGGCTATACCGCGACCCTCGGATTGCCCGAGCTGCGCGCGGCGATAGCCCGTTGGCATGCACACACCTACGGCACGCCCACCCGCGCCGAGCAAGTGGTGGTGACCACCGGCTCCTCCGGTGGCTTTGTGGCGGCCTTCCTGGCGCTGCTTTCCCCAGGTGACGCCGTGGCTCTGGCGCGCCCCGGCTACCCCGCCTACCGCAACACGCTGCACGCACTCGGTGCGGAGGTGGTGGAGCTGGACTGCGGGCCTGAAACGCGCTATCAGCCCACGGTGGAGCACCTGGAGGCCTGCGGGCGTGAACTCAAGATGGTGATCGTGACCAGCCCGGACAACCCGACGGGCACCATCATCGATCCCGCCGAGCTGCAGCGCATCGCGAGGTGGTGTGAGCGCCGCGACGTTGTGTTGCTTTCTGACGAGATCTACCACGGCATCAGCTACGGCCAAACGACCGCAACCGCCCGCCAATTCAGCCCCGAGGCCATCACGGTGGGCTCCATGTCCAAGTTCTTCTGTATGACAGGCTGGCGCCTGGGCTGGCTCATCATGCCGGAACACCTGGTGGAGACCTTTGACAACCTCCAGGCCAACCTGGCCCTTTGCCCGCCCGCCATCGCCCAACACGCAGCCCTGGCGGCCTTCACCCCTGACTCGCTGAGTGAATTGCGCTCCCACGTGCGCGAATACGCCGAAACTAGGGACTTCCTCACTGCCGAGCTTCCCAAACTGGGCCTGGGTAACTTCGCCCCGCCCGACGGCGGCTTCTACCTCTGGGTGGACGTTTCCCACCTCACCGATGACTCCGAGGCTTGGGCCGCCGACCTGCTTGAGGAAACCGGGGTGGCCGTTGCCCCAGGCAAAGACTTTGACACCACCTCCGGCCACAAATTCATCCGCATCAGCTTCTGCATCTCTTTGGAGCAGGCGCGGCAAGCGGTGGCGCGGTTGGCGGAGTGGCTGGGGTAGGGGGTTTGGGGTTGGTGTTTTGGTTTGCTTCCAGACTTCAGATTGATGTTTGTAGGAAAATGTGTAAGATGTTGTTCATCAAGCCGAAAGGCAAATAGGCTCTGGCCCCTGGAATACCAGGGGTTATCTTTTATTTATTCTTCAGTGGATTCTTAGCTAGGGCATCTGGGATCCATCTTTGGTTTCGCAACCAAGTGCCGACGGCAGGATCTATGGCTTTGGCAATTTCGATGCAATTGCCATGTGTAGACTGAAGTAGATTGATATCTTTGATAATTGGCCTACGGTGAGTTGCGCGGTTGCGCATGTTCTTGACCTGCATCGCTGCACTCTGGAAGGAGCGCATGTTCATTGCAGAGGTATTCGGCTCAATTGCTTCCTTCCAGAGAATAACCCTTGAATTTCGATCTGTAGCGTGGTTCCTTGGTAGAAGGTGTACCCAGTTCCCGAAGGTGAGTCCGGCGACGTAATCATCATGGGTCGGAGCGGTGGACTCCTTGCGAATGTCAGCGTAGTGTTGCAGTTTTTTCTGCCCGGAGGGCCACACCAGGTCTTTGAGGACTCCTTCAGGGTGCAGGATCCATTCGGTCGAGCCCGAGCGTGGATATGCACTGTTCCATGTGGAAAAACTTTTATCGATAAGATTGCGTAACATAATCTCAACCTCACCGGTGGCTCTATCCACAGCGGAGGCTACATAGCCATTCCAAACGTAAAGGGTAGCGGCAAGCAGATTTATTTCCTGTGAGTTTCTGCTGTGTTCGTTCGCCAAGTCCAGGTAGGTTTTACGCCTACTGGAAGGCAGTGCATTCAGGATGAAGTTGGCTTCAGTTGCCGTCAAAGGATTGCGAAGAAAATCCATTTTGCTCTCCAAAAAGTCAGGACAACTCTTACGCTATATGCAACGAACCCCCCCTGAAAGTTCCCCCGAATATTGATCTTTGTGGCCGGCTATGCTTTCGCTATACTACGACTTCTTTTGTCGTAGTATAGCGAAAGCATAGCCGAGCGTCCAGCCAGGATGAAACTTTGTGACTAAAAACACACCTAATCCTTACTGTGGGTATCGTTTTGAGCGTTTTTGGCTCGGGGTTTTCCAATTGTGGGTGGATAGAATTGTTCGGAAGTTGTGATGCTCCGGAGGTTTTCGGAATGAGTGGTTCCTACAGTTTTCACGCTCAATGCTGTTGGTCGATAGCTAAAAGTCGATAGGACGCGATTTTCCTCAAATCCGCCTCTCCTTTCGACCAACGCGCCGTCCTATCGACTTTTAGCTATCTACCAACGCACTTTTCGCCCCAAAATCCACGCCCGCCACCACGCCCGCCACCGCGCCCACCAACCACAATCCCAGCCC
>NZ_JANIKD010000019.1 GCF_024580955.1 Corynebacterium sp. 122RC1
AGATTCTCCGCCAGAATACGATCCTCAACCAAGCGGACCACACGGTCCTTCGCATCCTGATCAAACTTCTTTGGCATGTTCCAGATTTTCCCATCTACTCAAACGGAACAAAACCCGGGACACTTCAAAATTGCCTGAATTAGTCAGCACTCGAAGCAACTGCCCCACAGGCACAACAATTCATGTTCGTCGCCAGTGAGGCCCCGCCTCCCGACTCCCGACTCCCGGCGTGCGGCGTGGGGTGAACGAGATGCGGTCACCCTCGGAGTAGGTGATGACGGAACATTTTCGTTAACTGGGGTAACGGGGTAGGGCCAGTTGGTAGCGTCGGAAGCGCTTGGCTTTGCGGGCGTTGGTCGATAGCCCAAAGTCGATAGGGCGATGTGTTGGTCGATAGGGAGGGCAAAATCCGGGAAATCCGCGCCCTATCGACTTTGAGCTATCGACCAACGTGTCATATCCACCAAAACAACAATGCCCAATGACCCCAACCTCCAACGCGCTCAACTCCTGTGCCAGCGTTGCACTTGACCCTCACGCAGCGTGAGGCGCAACAATGAAACACATGCAAGCCCCCAACACACCCAACATCTCTAACAACACCGACTACCAAGCCGCCGAACCCCTCTACACGGTGGGGGAGGTCGCCCAGGAGCTGAACCTTACGGTGCGCACGTTGCACTATTGGGAGTCATTGGGGTTGGTTGAGCCGCAGTGGCGAAGTTGGGCGAACTATCGCCTGTATTCTGCACGCGAAATTGAGCGCCTGCAGCAGGTGATGATCTACCGGGCAACGGGGATGAAGCTTGCGGAAATTAAGGCCCTTTTGGAGGGCGAACAGGAAAGTCTGGAGCACCTGCGCCGTCAACGCGCCCGCCTTGAGCAACAGCGCGCCGGGGTGGAGGCAATGCTGCAGGCTGTGGAAACGCTATTGGAGAAGCATATGAATAAAGAAGAGTTGAACTTACAGCAGATCGGTGAAATCCTCGGCGACGCCAACTTTGCCGAGCACCAGCAGGAGGCCGAGCAGCGCTACGGCGACTCGCAGGATTGGCAGGTCAGCCAGCAGCGTACCGCAAAGTGGACCGCCCAGGATTGGGAGGCGAACAAGCAACGATTCGCCGCCATCGACGCCCGCCTTGCCCAAGCTGCCCGCGAGGCCATTCCCACCGATTCCCAAGAGGCCGCCGCGCTGGTAGCCGCCCACCGCGAGGTCCTTAGCGAGTTCTTCCCGGTCACCCCGGCCAAGCACTACCTGATTTCTCGCGGCTACATCGCCGACCCTCGGTTCCGCAGCTACTACGAACAGCAGCAGCCGGGTCTCGCGCAGTGGCTGGCGGATGCCATCGCTCACGTAGCGCAGGAGCAGGGGGTGGACCTGGAGCAGCCCACTTGGGAATAGGGCAGTTTCCGCCGCCCAACCCCCTCCAGCCAGGCAGCCCAGGTGCATCCCAGGATGGAATAGGGGAGCAAAAAAACGGAGCCCACTGCTTGAACAAGTAGTGGGCTCCGCTATAGGGGTTTGTGCTGTCCGCTTAGGCGTAGACAGACTCTTCAACTGGGGAAATGCCGAGTTTGTTGAGCATGTAGAGCACGCGGGCCTCGAGGTCGTCTGCGAGTTCGCGGCTTTGCTCCAGCGTCTCAGCCTTGGCCACAGGCCAGACCTTGACTTCCTTGCCAGCCTCGTCGCGGGGAGCGTCGGTACCCAAGAACACGATGAAGTCCGGCATGGCTACGGTGCGCACGTCGTTGGTGTGCCGTGGGGCAGCGGCCAGGCCGCGCTCATTGAACACCTTTTGCATGTGTCCAATGGCGGCGTTTTCGGGGTGGCTTGCTGCGGCGTCCACGTAAAGGGCCTCGCCGGCGTACTTCTTGGTCAGTGCCACGGCAGCGTTTGCCAGGGCTGCGTTGGTGCCGGCGGCGAAGCGCACGTGAATGCGGTGCTCGCCGAAGTATTCATTGGCCTCGCGTTCCACGAACAAGGGGATGAACTCTTCCAGGGTGGCCTTTGCGGTGTGCTCGGCGATGAGTTGGTCCAGCTTTGCGTCTATTGCCTCAGCGGAGTGAGCATGCCCAAATGCGGCGTGCAGGTCCGCGCGGAGCGTTTCAAAGCGCTTTGCGTTGATGTTGTGGAGCATGATGTGTACCCACCCACTTTCTCAAAAGTCTCAGGGCTGGAAGTTTGTCCATGCATAAGATAAAAGGCAACTTCCGGCCACTTGCTGTTTACCTGTTGTTCACTTTAGCGCATTGCGGTGTGAACTATGCAACTCCCAAACGTGAAAAAGTTTCCATAAGTAGCCCTGACCTTGGAAAATACAACCTTAAAAATTCTTGAAAATATTGCACTTTGGGCGTGTCACGCCTTCCCCCACTAAAGCAGCAGCGCGCCCCCAAGCAGCACCGCGAGGTGTGACCTTGGGGGCGTCGGCAATTCCCTTGATTCGCTCGGCGTTACACTGCAGCATGCACTGGTTCGTGCGCCTGGATGGCAAAGCTCGGGTGCATGAGCTCGGTGTGCGCCTGGGTTGCCAGCTCCGCGCAGAGCTTGCCCACGGCTGGGGCCATCTTGAAGCCGTGTCCGGAGAAGCCGGTGGCGACCACCACGTCTCCGACTCTGTCCATGATCGGGGTCTTGTCTGCCGTGTAGGTGTCAAAGTGCACCGAATAGCGGTTGGGCTCCGGGTGGACGCCGGGGAAGAGCTCGGTGACCTGCTGGCCGAACTCGCTGAGCGCCTGGCGATCCAAGCGCAGGTCGCAGTCTTCAATCCGGTCCGTCTCCGGGCCTCCCCACAGGTCCAGGCCGGAAATCTTCACCGAGTAGCCGTCCACGCAGGGCGCGCCAAAGAGGTGGAAGTCGCCGCGGTCGCGGATGAACGTGGGGAGGTTTTGGGGGTCGAACTCCCCGGCGATCTTGGGCAGGAACCACGTGAGCACCAGCTTGCGCACCTCGATGAGCGGGGCGAGCTGCGGCAGCACCAGTTTGCTCCAAGCGCCGGAGGTGACCACCGCGCAGTCGGCCACGATGGTCTGATCCCCGGCAACAATTTCCACGCCGCCGCCTTCGAGCTGCGTCACCGCGGTGATCTCCGTGTGCTCAAGCACCTTCGCACCGTTGAGTTTTGCCTGTTCAACAGCGGAATACACGGCGAGTTCGGGCCGCATGGCGCCCCCGAGCAGGTCCACGATGCCGGATTCGTTGTCTTGGAAATCCAGCCCAGGGTAGCGGTCGCGCAGTGCCTGGGCATCCAGCTCCTCGTAGGGCAGGCCGTGCTTTTCAATCGACTCCCTTAGGCGAACAAACGGAGCGTCGGTGCTGCGCCCCACGTTGAGGCAACCGAAGTCCAGCAGCAGCTCGCGGCCGGCCTCCGCACCGAGCTCCTTCCATAAACTGCGCGCCTCCTTGAGCAGCGGCACATACTTCTCGCCCTCGTGATACGCCGTGCGAAACAGCCGGGACTCACCCGTAAACGCGCCATAACTGTGCGATAGCCCGAACTGCTCAACGCCAATAACCTCCAGGTCAAAGCGCTGCGCGAGTTTGGAAAGCTGCCACAAACTCATTGATCCCATGGTTCCCAAGCCGATGACCACGATTGTTTTCTTTGCCATGTGAAAGACCCCTTGCTGTGCGGTGGTGTGAATATTGGAGCGTGCGGTGAATTTTGGAGCGTGCCGACGCCGCCAGCGCCCGCACACAGTACGGCGGTGCTACCGTTGCGGGCGTTGTGTGGCGGGCGCTGTTGGGTTAGGCCAGGGCTGGGGCTTCCCATAGCGGTAGGCTCACTCCGATGCCCTTTTCGCGTGCGGTTTCGTAGACCTCGGTGGCCCAAGCCACGTCTTCCACCGGCATGCCGCCAACGGAGTAGAGGATGATCTCGTCTTCGCTTCGGCGCCCGGGGATGCGGCCTGCGGAGATGTCCCCGATCTGCTCAAGGCGCGAGGGGTCCAGCTTGCCTTCGCGCATGAGGTCATGGAAGTGGGTGCCCGGAATGCCCAGAAGTTGGTAGGCCTCGGTGCCGTATTCTTCCGCCCATGCGTCGTAGAGGCCCTGGTAGTCCAGGACCAGGCGGGCCTCGCCAGAGAGGATGAACTCGTCATCAAAGCGGGCGGCGGCTGGAAGAAGCAGCAGGGCGCCTGGTTTGAGAAACTGCTTTTGGAAGTATGGGAATGCCTCCGAGCCGGCGGCGTCAGTGGTGGTGGCGGCAATGATGATGTCAGAATCCTGCGAGGCCTCATCCACGGAATCCACCGCCACCACGGTGCCCACGCTCGGGAACTTCGTTTTAACGTATTCCACAAAGGCTTCGGTGGAACCGGCGGAGCGGCCCTTGACCTTAATGGTTGTGATCCCTGGGCGCAGTGCCAAGACTGCTTCCAGGAGGGTGCGGGCCATCACGCCGGGACCCACCACGCCCACAACCTCGGCATCTTCCTTGGCAAACAGCTTCACGCCCACGCCGGGGACCGCGCCAGTGCGGTATGCGGACAGGAGGTTGGCGGACATAATGGCTTTGGGGGCGCCGGTGTCTGCGTCGTTGAGCACAAACGTGTGGATGGATCGGGGGAGGCCCTGCTTGCGGTTTTCCGCGTTCGAGCCGTACCACTTCACACCCGCCCCACGGAAACGACCACCCAAGTAGGCGGGCATAGCCATGAACCGACGGTCTGGGCCGTCCTTCGGCATTTCCTCAAACTCTGGTTCGGCGGGAAAACCGATCATGGCGCCGTGGGAGTTCGCGTTCTGGCCAGCCATGCGGTAGTCGCCGTCTGCGAGCAGCACCAGCGTTTCTTCCATCACGTCAATGCACTTGGCAATGTCTGTGACTCCAGCCTCGATCATGTCGGGCTCAGAGAGGTACAGAAAATCAATCGCGGTGTTATTGCTCATGGGGGCTCCTTATGTGAAAGATTGTGGGGCAACCGGCACGCACGTCTTGCTTGCAGTATTTGCGTGCCGGTGCTCCTATTGGGTGAGGGAAGGAAAGATGAGGGGGAGGGGGTTCATACTAACCAGGTTGCTAGCGTGGGCTGCTTGGTTGAAGTTCCGCAGAAACCGACGCTGGGTCGGCCGACAGCAAGACCTCCGATTCTGATTCCGGTTCCGATTCCGGTTCTGGAGCCGACGCTGGCGCTGTTGCCTGTGCCGACGGCGGCGGTGGCGTCGGTACCGCTGCTTCTTTGCCGCTTGCCTGCGGGCGCTGCTCCATCGCTTTGGAGAGTTGGCTTGGGCCGAAGGTGCGCATGTCGTAGGCGGATTCAGCGTGGATCATGAGGTCAATACCGCCCGCTTCATCCTCACTGTTGATGCGGATTGGGGTGATCTTGTTGAGGAGGGTCGCGATCAGCCAAGTCATGCCGAAGGAGTATGCAATGGTCACAACGATTGCGATCGGCTCGCTCCAGAAGATGCTGATGTCTCCGCCGCGGAAGATGCCTACCACGCCTGCTGGTGCCTGCGGGTTGCCAAAGAGCATCACAAACAGTGCGCCCGCGATGCCGGCAATGCCGTGGACTGCGAATACGTCCAGGGAGTCGTCAATGTGGTGCTGCCTCTTCCAAGAAATTGCCCACGCTGCTGCGGCGGAAGCGCAGAAACCGACCAGCACGGCCTGCATTGGGCTGACTGCATCCGCGGATGGCGTGATGCCTACCAGACCTGCGATGATGCCGGTGCCCATGCCCAACATGGTGGGCTTCTTGGTGAGGATGCGTTCGATCACAATGAATCCCAGCGCGCCACCGGCCACGGACATGAGAGAGGTGAGGACGACGTAGGTTGCCAAGAAGGAGGCGCTACCAGCAGTGCCGCCGTTGAAGCCCAACCAACCTGCAACCAGGAGGCCAACGCCCACCATCATGAGAGGGAGGTTGTGTGGCCTTCCCATGCCCGCCTTCCTGGGGCCCAACACATAAGCCAATGCTAGGCCGCTGGCGCCGGCGTTCATGTGGATTGCGGTGCCGCCTGCGAAGTCGTGGAAGTGCAGGTTGTTGCGCATCCAGCCGCCCACCACCCCGGTTTCTTCATCGCTGAGTGCAAACACCCAGTGAGCCATTGGGGCGTAGACCAGCAGGAGCCAAATGGCGCCAAAGACTAGCCACGCGCCAAACTTCATGCGTCCTGCAGCGCCGGAGGCTACCAGTGCCAGTGAGATTGCTGCGAAGAGGTAGAAGAAGGCGCCCCAGAGGGCTTCATACTCGCCGTCGTCATTCATGCCGCCTTGAAGGCCAAAGTAACCGCTTGGGTTACCAATGATTCCCAGTCCACCGAGGGAATCTCCCACCACGAGGCCGTGGCCGATTCCCACATACACGATTGCCGTGACAATGAGTGAACCCATCACCATCATCACCATATTCAGCACCTGCCCCTGGCCAAGCATGCCTCCGTAGAGGAATGCTAGGCCTGGGAACATCAGGCTGACCAAAGCGATGGCCGTCAGAATCCATGCAATATCTGCTGCGTCCAACGTGTTCACCCCTTTTCTCAAACTCTGTTACGCCATATTCGCCACAAAACCTATTGGCTGATAGAAAAGCTAGGACACTGAAACCTGTCACGCAATAGAAAACCGTGTTTCTACCCCCGCGGGGCCGGGTTTAAGTTCAGGCGATAGGTCCTATTCATGGCTTATAGGGATTGTGAATTTGAGTGATTATTTGGCCGCTAACCCCGGCGAGGGGGGAGGGGTGTCCGACTTGAATGTCGTTTTGACTGAATCGCTTGTGTCTGAAGGTGGATTGGGTTACCCTTTGCCCTTGTGTTTAATGGAAAGCATTTCCATTAATGAAAACTTGTTGAAAACTCAGGCGTGTGAAAACTGCTATGACTGCATGAATTTACGCTGCCTGGGCGACGCTGGCGGTACGGACGAAACAAGCTGCGCGCGAAAGAGAAGGAGGAGTAACTATGCCACACCAGCAGCAGGAAGCCTCCCGTGAAGCCTTCCCCAGCTCGCGCCGGGAGGTCCAAGAACTCCGCCAGGTCTCGCAGCTCCGGCAGGGTCGGCTTGGCCTGTTAATGCTCGGTCTCGGGGCACTGCTGATCGCCGTGGTGTTTCTTGGTGCAAGCCTCGGCCCCTTGGGCTTCCAGCCTGGGCAAACGCTGAGCGCCCTCGCGCACACGCTCACAAGCACTGCCAACTCCACCGCTCAAGACTCCGCCCACGCCCTGGTTACCGCAGTGCGTCTCCCGCGCACACTCACTGCCGCGCTGGTGGGCGCGAGCCTTGCGGTGGCTGGAGCTGCCATGCAGTCCGTGTTCCGCAACCCCTTGGCCGAACCCGGAATCACCGGCGTATCCAGTGGTGCAGCGGTGGTCGCGGTGCTGGCCATCACCACCGGGTTGAGCTCCGTGCATCCGCTGATGTTGCCGCTCGGCGCCTTTGCCGGTGCGCTGCTTGCGGTTGTGGTGGTGCAAGCCATCGCGGCGCGCGGTTCCTCCCACACAATCCTGTTGGTAGGTGTGGCACTCAACGCCTTCCTCGGGGCGGTGATCGCGGCGGTGATCGCCAACGCAGTTGATGCCGAGGACGCCCGTTCCGCAATGTTCTGGCTCAACGGAGACCTCACGGGCACCACCATGGCTGACATCAAGCTCGTGATCCTGCCCCTGCTGCTCGGCATGATTGTGGTGGGGCTGCACACACGCGAACTCAACCTCCTCGCAGCCGGCGAGGCCATCGCCCACACCTCCGGCATGCAGGTGGGGCGTACCAAACAAATCGTTCTGTTCGCAGCCGCGCTCACCACCGCCAGCGGCGTGGCGATCACCGGCATTATCGCCTTCGTGGGCTTGGTCGTCCCGCACCTTGTCCGCCTCTTGTGGGGCAGCGATCACCGACTGCTCCTTCCCGCGAGCGCCCTGCTTGGCGGCGTGCTGCTCGTCTGCGCCGACGTCACCGCCCGGCTGGTCTGGCAGCCTGTTGCCCTGCAGACGGGCGTCGTCACCGCGCTTTTCGGTGCACCTTTCCTGCTCTTCCTGGTGATTCGGGCAGCAAAACAGCAGCAAGGGGGCCAAGGATGATGCTGGAACTGCGAGGGGTTTCCGTGAGCTACGGCCGCGCCGGGGTGCTGAAGGAACTCACGCACACGTTCGCGCCGGGGCAGGTACATGCGATTGTCGGCCCCAACGGCGCGGGCAAATCCACACTGCTCAAGGCGATGCTCTCCCTGCATCCCTACCGCGGGAGCATGCGTATCGACGCCGCCGAGGCCCGCACACTCCACCCGCGGCAACGCGCGCGGAAGGTGGCATATGTTCCCCAGCAACTCCCGCCAGGCATCGAGTTCTCCGGCAGGCAGTTCGTGGAACTGGCTCGCTACGCGCGACTACGCCGCTTTGACACCCTCACGGCACAAGACGCCGAAGTAGTAGAGCAAGCACTCACACAAGCTGGGGCTTTGGACTGGGCGCACAAGCCGGTGCGGCACACGTCGGGTGGCCAGCAGCAGCTCACCAGCTTGGCGCGGGCACTAGCCCAAGAGCCCAAAGCACTACTGCTGGACGAACCCACCAGTGCCCTGGACATTTCCCATGAGGCAAAAGTGATGCGCCTGCTGCGGCAGTGGGTCGCCGAAAATCCACAACGCCTGGTGGTGGCAGTTGTGCATGACCTTTCCTTGGCAGCCCGCTTTAGTGACCAGCTCGTGCTGCTCGCACACGGAGGCATTGCGCGCTCTGGCTCCCCGCCGGAGGTGCTCACCACCACCATCCTCAGTGAGGCCTTCGGGGTGCAGGTGGAGGTGAGCGCGCACCCTCGTACAGGGGCACTCCAGGTGCAGGCGCGCTGATCTTGCAGGCGCGTTGAACTTGCAGGCGTGCTGGCGCCGCTGGTGCGCTGGTGCGCTGGTGTGCTGAGCTGCAGAAATGTCGAACATTACATCCATATGAAGTAAAGGAGTTTTGCTTTGAAAAAGATTGCCCGCCCGTTCGCGTTGAAGTCCGGTTTCTCGGCGCGCCTTGTGTGCGCTGGTGTTGCGCTGGCTGTGCTCGGCGCCTGCAGCCCGGCGCAGGAGCAACCATCCCAAGAAACAACTCAAGCCACCAGTGCGGCGGCCTCCGCTGCACCGAGCGAGCAGGCTTCTGCACAGGAAACCGCACAGCCGCAGCGGATTGTGGCGGTGACCAGTGACGTCGCGGGCGTCGTTCTTGCTCTCACCGGCGGCGAACGTGTGGTTGCGGTGCCGGCGAGCGTGGAGGCACCCGCCGGTGTGGAAGCAACGCTGCCCCCTGGCACCGATCCCGAGGTGGAACAGGTGCTCGCGTTGAGCCCTGACCTGGTGATTACCACCACTCGTCACGGCGGTGAGGAGACGCTGGCGCAGCAGCTTGAGGCAACCGGCGTGCAGTCTTTGGTGGTGGACCCGGAGCAATTTGGCACCCCAGAGGGCGTGGCGGCAGCAACCCGCACGATTGGCCAGGCGATTGGGCTCAAGGATGAGGCAGAGCGGCAAGTGAAGCAATTTGAGGAGGAGATCGCCGCCCTCGATGCCCAGGCACTCACTGACGGCCCCACCGCGTTGGCGCTGATGGTCCGCGGCCCGCAGGTGATGGCGATGGACCAGGGCCTCATGCTGCCGGGGCTGATCACGCGCGCCGGTGCGACCTACCAGGCCCAGGCCATCGGCTTGCAAAACACCCGCCCGATCGACGCCGAACAGCTCCTCAAAGCCAACCCCGAAGTCCTGTTCGTGGAGGATTTCCAGGGCAAGGGCATCGCACCTTTTGAGTCCCTGCTGAACAACCCCGCAGTGGCGAGCGTTCCTGCAATTCAACACAACCGCGTGTATGTGATTTCCCAAAGCGAGGCTTCCGGCATTTCCGGCCTGAAGACCCCCGAGGGATACCGCGCGATCCTGAACAACCTCAAGCAGATGAACTAAGCCATCACCACAGGTCAAAAGGGGTAAACGGGGCGTGTCCCGCCCGCACATTACACTGCCACTCATGAGCCATCCAACGCAGCACAAACCCTCACACCCTCATGCCGCGCAACCTCCGCATGGGCGCGGCGGGGGTGGGTTTGGCCTGTTGCCTGCACTGCGCCATGCGGCCACGCGGCAAATCGCGCTCGCTAACGCCGCACGATACTTCGGCTGGGCACTGTGGGCGGTGGGTGTGGGGATGCTTTTCGACGTCACCACCTCCGCCCCATCCGCACACAGCTTGCCCTTTGCAGTTGGTGTTGTGCTGTGCGGGCTGCTGACCATGCTGCTTGCGGCATCCTCGGCGAGCTTCCTGCAGCTCGAACGCCCTCGGGCCGCCGAGGCCCGCGTCCGTGCGGGCCTGCTGAGTGCGTTGTGGTCCGTGCCTGAATACCGCCCGCCAAATCCTGCCTCGGGCGGTGGTAGGTCAGGGGCCTCCGACGAGGGCGCGGACGTTGCGCTCCTCACCCAAGACGTGGAGAAATACACCAACAACCACGATGGATTCCAAGGCCAAGTGGCTGGCGCAGTGCTTGGCCCAATAGCGGTGCTCGCGCTTCTAGCGGTGGCCGTGGATTGGCTGAGCGCACTGGTGTTGCTGCTCGTGCTTCCCCTTGCCCCGGTAACGATCGGCTGGTTCCAGCGAAAGTTCCGCGCCCAGGCTGGTGCATCCAGGCGGATGCGTGTCACCCTTGCCGCGCAGTTCACCGCAATAATTCGCGGTATGGAAACAATCGTGCTTGGCAGGGCGGGCCAGCGGGTGCACTCGATGTTGGCGCATGCGGGTGAACGCAACCGGAAGGCCACGATGGCGTTGCTCGCGCGCAACCAGTTGGTGCTTTTTGTTTCCGAGGCAGCGTTTGCCCTGGCCACCACCGCGGTGAGCGTGCTGATAGCGGTGGCGCGTATGCAAGCAGGTGCGCTCACCGAAGGCCAAGCCGTGGCGTTGGTGCTCGTGAGCTTGGTGCTCACCACGCCACTGCAACTGGTGGGCAGCTTCTTTTACATCGGGATGGCCGGCCGCGCCGCCGGTGGCGCAATGGGCAAGTTCCGAGCTCGTTTTACACAGCGCAGTGGTGAACAAACACCTGAAAACGTCACCATAATCGTGGGCCCAGACAACGAGGTTCGCCTGAGCAACGCCACCATTGCGCGCCAAGGCCGAACCCTTGTGCAGGGCCTTGATCTGCACGCCGCACCTGGGCGCCCGGTGGTGCTCACTGGGCCTTCCGGCGCAGGCAAATCCAGTGTGATCGCGGCCCTGCACGGCACCCTGCCGCTGGCAGCGCCCAATGGTCATGGCGGCCACTCCGGGAATGCGACAAGCGAGCTGGTGTTGCCGGAGGCAGGCAGCGCGTTGATTGCGCAACGTACCTGGCTGTTCACCGGTAGCCTGCGCGAAAATCTGGAACTTGCCATGCCCGCGGATGAAGGTGGCTCGGCTGTAACAACAGATGAGGCCCTGCTTTCGGTGCTCGCAACGGTGCAACTCGAAGATTTTGCACAGGAGCGTGGGCTGGCCACGCCTGTGGGGGAGGACGGCACCAACGTGAGCGCCGGCCAAGCGCAAAGGATCAGCATTGCCCGCGCGTTGCTGGCGGGGAAGCAGGTTCTGCTGTGCGACGAGCCCACGGCCCACGTGGACCAAGCCACCCACCACGCCATCATGGATGTGCTCGCTGAGCTCTCCGCCACTCACGCGGTGGTGCTGGTCAGCCACGTTCCGGGGGCAACCCTGCCCAACGCCACCCACATCGAGATCGGCCAGGAGCAGCAATGAGCACACATACCAACGCACTGCCAACGCCAACACCTTCAACCGCTTCCTGGCTCGCTGCGGAAACTCAGGGCTTTCGGCCAGCGCTCGCACTCAGTGCGCTGGCGCGGCTGCTTGGGCTCATCGCGGCAATCGGCATGTACTGTGCAGGTCTGCTTGCCGTGTTCCAGCACAACTTGGTATGGGTGGTGGTTGCCGTGGTGCTGGGCTTGGCCAAAGCCCTGTTGCGCTACGGCGAGCAATTCGCCGGCCACTGGGTGGCATTCAAGGTGCTAGAACAACTGCGCGCCAAAGCCTTCGCTGGGCTGCTCGCCCAATTCGACGCCAACCGGCACCACCACGAACACCCTCATTCCCAATCGCGCTCCTTGAGCGGGGACCTTGTAGAACGGCTCACCAAAGACATCGACCGGCTGGAAGTGTTCTACGCGCACACCCTGGTGCCGGCCACCACGGCACTGCTCACCCCCTTCCTCGCAGCGGGCCTCGTGCTCGCGGCAACAGGGGACACCCCGGCAGCCCTGATTGCGTTTGGCAGTATCGCGGTGGTGTGGGCCAGCGCGATACTCGGAGTCCGCCGCATTTTCGCCACAAACCACGAAGTGGCGCAATTACGCGGGGAGATCTCCCACCGGGTCACGGACGCCGTCTTCGGCCACAGCGAGATCATCAACTACCGCATGCAGCCCAAAATCCGCGCCCGCATCAGCACGGTAGACGGCCACATTCACGCCAAGCAGCGAACCCTGGCAACCATCACAGCTGCCCGAAACGCCCTGCTCACCCTGGGCCTGCTCGGCGGCCCTACCTTGTTGTGGTTCATCGGGCTCTCCGGGCAACAGGCAGCGCTAGCCACGGCGATTGTCCTCGTGAGTGGTCTCCATGGAGCAGCAATGGAACAGCTCACCCCTTCCCTTGCGGCGGCGTGGGCGTCGGCACGGCGCGTCCAGCAGCTCAGCACCAACCCGCCCGCTCAGGAAGGCAAACCCTGGCCAACATATCCCGGCGAGCTGCGGCTGCAAGGAGCTGGCACTGCGAGCGTTTCCGTCCCTCCCGCGGGACACCTCTTGGTGCGCGGACCCTCCGGCGTGGGCAAAACCAGGCTGCTGCGCACCATCATGCAGCTCGACTCCGCAGGTCAAGTGAGCATTGACGGCATCCCGGTGCATGAGATTGCTCCACATGAGCTCCGCGAGCACATCGCCTATGCCCCACAAAAGGCGGTCACCTTCCCGGATACCGTGGGATTCAACCTCACCCTCGGGGCGCCGGTGGAGCAGGCGCGCATCCGGGAAGTCCTCGATGCCCTGGAACTCAGTGAAGTTGCCGCAGATCTCAGCGCCCCGATGGGCACTTGGTCCGGCGGCCAACTCGCACGCCTCGGCATCGCGCGGGCAGTGCTGCAGGAACCGGAGATTTTGCTCCTCGACGAGCCCACCGCCCACCTCGACCCGGCGCTTGCCCAGGCCGTGCGGGAACGGCTGCCCGAACTCCTACCCGGCGTGACGCTCGTGGAAGTCACCCACAGCGCTGCCGACGCCACCCTAGGCGGCAAAGAACTACAAGTGTTGCAATTCCCCGATACTTCCGATTCTCCCGATACCTCCGAACCCTTTGGGACCAGCACATAAGGGTTCCAAAAGGATTCGATAAGTTTTTCCTCATGCCGCGGCGGGGCGGCAACGTGGCCGTTAGGATCGGCACTATGAACGCAAATCGCCCCTTGAAGAGGTCACGCGCGTTTCGTCTCGCCTCAATTGCGGCTGTGCTGGGCGTGAGCACGGCCTTGGTTTCCTGCGGCAACTCCCAGCCCGCGGAGGAACAAAGCACGCAAGCCACCACCACCGTGGCTGCAACCACCGTCACCCAAACACAGACGCAAACCCAAACCCAAACAACCACTACACCTCCGAGCGGCCTTGTGAGTCTGGAGCCAGCGCCACAAACCCAAGCAAATCAGACTCGAGCCAATCAAACCCAAGCAAACCAACCAACCCCGAGCGCACAAGCCAACCCACCTGGGCGAGACACCCGTCCAGTGATCCCGCCGGATACTCGGAAAGGCAGCCGGGTGAACCTCGACGGAACCGAGGTCACCGTCCAGGTCTACGGTGATGGATTTGGCCTACATCTGGTGGGCAATGGCCCCAACACCTCACCTGAGTTCGCGGTTGCCACCATGGAGGTGCTCACTGCCGGGCTCAACGCCACGGAGGAAAACGTCCGCGACACCCTCCCGCGCACCGTGAACGTGTACAGCCCGGCAACTGGGCAAACCTACAGCATGCAATGCGTGAACAACCCCAACAAGACCATCCGTTGTACCGGAGGGAACGGGGCTGAGGTCATGATGTACTAGTGCGCGCTCATCAGCGCTAGTCTCCGCTGGCGTCCCGCTGCGGCATCGCGCCGGGGCGCCACATGCCGTATTCGGGAATGGCGGTATTCGCGGTTCCGTTGGTTGCGCCCATCGGCACAAAGCCATGGCGCGCGTACAGCGCCGCCGAGTCCGGGGTGCTGGCCTCCAAATAGCAGGCAGTCTCCCCGGCGCGCTCGGTGCCGTGGCGCAGCAGCGCGCCGCCCACGCCGAGCCCCTGGGTGCCCTCAGCCACGCCGATCATGAACAGATACCAGTGGGCAAACTTGGGGTGGAGCCCGGCATTGCGTGCTTCATTGCGCAGGTAGCGCCACACCGCGCCAATGCCCATGTGGCGCACCAACACCACGCCTAAACGTGCGAGCGTCGGCAGACTCATGCGTTGCCGCGGGGCCTGCCACAGCGCCACGCCAAGGATCTTGCCTGCTGGGGTGCTGGCGACGTCGACACTGCCCCTGCGCAGGTAGTGATGCGTGATGACCTCCTCAAGCAGCGGCCTCAGTGCTTGCGCGGCGCTGGATGGGCTGCGGCCGGCCACGAAGACTTGCGCCGAGGGGTCCTGAGCGAAGGCACCGGCGAGCACTTCGGCGGCCGCGGGAACGTCCTGCTGTGAGGCGGTGCGGATGGAAAAGTCGGGGGAAGGGTTGTGTGGGCACATCACCGCACAGCCTACCGACGTGCCCGCCTGGTGTGCGCTGCAAAGTATGAGGCCTCAACCGGCGGGTGAGGGAAGTGTTCACCAAAAATTTTTCTGCGATTTTTTTCACGCTCCACGCACCCGAAAACCGTCCGTGAAGGCGGGTTTGTGTTGCCTTATTTTTGAATCACCGCCCCTGCTACATGCATAAATGTCCGAACGGGCATTTTCGTTCTTTGAAGCAACTGTGTTCAAGTGTGAAGAACTTCACTCCGGGAGGTGATTGGGAAGATAGGTCACCTGCTGCGCTGCTGGTTGATTTGGCATACATTCGAGGACATGAGCCAACCACATAGCCAGTCAGAAACCTCCAGGACAATTGGAGTGACAGAAGTAGCCCTCCGTGACGCTCACCAGAGCCTCTTTGCCACCCGCTTGGCAATGGAAGACATGGTGGACGCATGCGAGGACATTGACAAGGCCGGGTTCTGGTCCGTGGAATGCTGGGGCGGCGCAACCTTTGACGCCTGCATCCGCTTCCTCAACGAGGACCCATGGGAGCGCCTGCGCACCTTCCGCAAACTGATGCCAAACTCCCGCCTCCAAATGCTGCTGCGCGGCCAGAACCTCCTGGGTTACCGCCACTATGAGGACATGGTGGTGGACAAGTTCGTGGAGAAGTCCAAGGAAAACGGCATGGACGTATTCCGCGTGTTCGACGCGCTGAATGATCCCCGCAACCTGGAGCACGCCATGCAGGCCGTGAAGAAGGTCGATGGCCACGCGCAGGGCACCATCTGCTACACCGTCTCCCCACTGCACGATGTGCAGGGATATGTGGACCTGGCCGGGCGCCTGCTGGACATGGGTGCAGATTCCATCGCCCTGAAGGACATGGCAGCCCTGCTCAAGCCACAGCCTGCATATGACATCATCCGTGGCATCAAGGAAACCTACGGCGAGGACACCCAGATCAACGTCCACTGCCACTCCACCACGGGCGTCACCCTGGTCACTCTCATGAAGGCCATCGAGGCCGGCGCAGACGTTGTGGACTCCGCAATTTCTTCCATGTCGCTCGGCCCAGGCCACAACCCCACCGAATCCCTGGTGGAAATGTTGGAAGGCACCGGCTACAACACGGACCTGGACATGGATCGCCTGATCAACATCCGTGACCACTTCAAGAAGGTTCGCCCCAAGTACAAGGAGTTCGAGTCCAAAACGTTGGTGGACACCAACATCTTCCTCTCCCAGATCCCAGGCGGCATGCTCTCCAACATGGAGTCCCAGCTCACCGCACAGGGTGCAGGCGACCGCATTGATGAAGTGATGGAAGAAGTGCCCCGCGTGCGCAAGGACGCAGGCTACCCACCACTGGTCACCCCTTCCTCCCAGATCGTGGGCACCCAAGCCGTGTTCAACGTCCTCATGGGCCGCTACAAGGTGATGACCGCCGAGTTCGCAGACCTCATGCTGGGCTACTACGGCGAGTGCATCGGCGAGCGCAACGCAGACCTGGTGAAGCAGGCAGAAGCGCAGACCAAGAAGCAAGAAATTACCGTCCGCCCCGCAGACCTTCTCGAGCCCGAGTGGGACAAGCTGGTCGAGGAGGCCTCCAAGCTCGAAGGCTTCGACGGCACCGACGAAGACGTGCTCACCAACGCACTGTTCCCAGGCGTGGCGCCAGGGTTCTTCAAGACCCGCCCAGAAGGCCCCAAGAACGTAGGCAAGGACCCAGAAAAGCTCAAGAAGCGCGAAAACGAAGCTGTGCTTGAGCCAATCACCTACAAGGTCACCGTGGGTGGCCGCGAGCAGACCGTCCGAGTGGAGCCAGCCGAATAACCCGCCTTATTGGCAGGTCATTCAGCCAGCTTGAAGAAAAGGAAGTAGTGAACACAATGTCACAAGAACCAACCATGGCGGAGCGCCTCGAACAGCTTGAGGAAGCCCGTCGCGTGGTGTCCCTCGGCGGCGGCGAGGCAAAGATCGCCAAGCAGCACGACCAGGGCAAACTCACCGCACGCGAGCGCATCGAAGCGCTTGTCGACGAAGGCACGTTCCACGAAACCGGAATGTTTGCCAAGCACCGCACCACCCACTTCGGCATGGACAAGGCAGTGGCCCCAGCCGACGGTGTGGTCACCGGCTCCGGTGCCGTCTTCGGTCGCCCACTGCACATTGCCTCCCAGGACTTCACCGTGATGGGTGGCTCCGCAGGTGAAACCCAGTCCAACAAGGTTGCCGCCATGATGGAGGCATCGGCTACCACAGGCACCCCATTCATCTTCATCAACGACTCCGGCGGAGCCCGCGTCCAAGAGGGCATTGACTCCCTCTCCGGCTACGGCAAGGTGTTCTACCAGAACGTGCTGCTCTCCGGTTTGGTCCCGCAGATCTCTATCATCGCCGGCCCCTGCGCAGGTGGCGCAGCGTACTCCCCAGCGCTGACTGACTTCATCATCCAGACCCGCAAGGCCAACATGTTCATTACCGGCCCGGGCGTGATCAAGTCCGTCACCGGCGAGGACGTCACCGCAGACCAGCTCGGCGGCGCCGACGCCCACATGGCCAAGGCCGGCAACATCCACTTCGTTGCCGATGATGACGAGCAGGCAATCCTCATCGCCCAAAAGCTGCTGAGCTTCCTGCCACAGAACAACACCGAAGAGCCACCAATCGTGGATCCTGACCCAATCGTGGAGCCCGACCTGGAGCTGCGCGACATCGTGCCGGTGGAAGGCAAGAAGGGCTACGACGTCCGCGAGGTCATTACCCGCGTGGTAGACCGCGGCGACTTCCTGGAAGTCCAGGCAGGCTACGCACAGAACCTGGTGGTGGGCTTTGCCCGCGTGGTAGGCCGTACCGTGGGAATCATTGCCAACCAGCCAAACGTGATGTCCGGTGTGCTGGACATCAACTCCTCGGACAAGGGTTCGCAGTTCATCCGCTTCTGCAACGCCTTCAACATCCCACTTGTGACCTTTGTGGACGTGCCAGGCTTCATGCCAGGTGTGGCACAGGAGCACGGCGGCATCATCCGCCACGGCGCCAAGATGCTCTACGCCTACTCCGCAGCCACCGTGCCAAAGATCACCATTGAGCTGCGCAAGTCCTACGGCGGCGCACACCTTGCAATGTGCTCCAAGGATCTGGGCGCTGACCGCGTGTTTGCGTGGCCAACCGCTGAGATCGCCGTGATGGGCGCCGAAGGTGCAGTGAACGTGGTGTTCCGCAAGGAAATCGCCGAGGCAGAGGACCCAGCCACCAAGCGCGAGGAACTCATCCGCCTCTACAAGGAGACCTTCTCCACTCCATTCATGGCCGCCTCCCGTGGACTGGTGGATGACATCATCGACCCCGCCGAAACCCGCCTGCACATCGCAGACGCCCTCGAGGTTCTGGCCAACAAGCGCGTGACCCGCCCTGCTAAGAAGCACGGCCTGGGTCCGGTGTAAGGAGAAGGCACAATGTCTGAAACTCAACAGGATCTGCAGGCCCTGGTTGCGCAGCTCAGCAAGCGCCTCGACGCGGCCGAGGCCGAAATCGCCGAGCTCCGCCGCCGCTCCGACGCCTCAATTCCAGAGGATGTCATCATGGCCATCTCCGCAGCAGTCTCCGCATACCTGGGCAACCGTGGCAAGGTGAAGGCAGTGCACTTCTCCCGCCACCGCACCTGGGCTGCTCAAGGCCGCCAGACCATCCAGCAGCATTCCATCCGCGCCAAGATCTAGAACAGAAAGAACATCACATGAAACTCAACGTGACAGTCAACGGCATCGCCTACTCTGTCGAGGTCGAGGTCGAGGAAGAGCAGCGCCAACTGGGTTCCATCGTCTTCGGTGGCTCCGGTGGCGGCGCCCATGCTGAGCCAGCAACCGCCTCCGTGCAGGGTGTCTCCGCCAACGCTGTGGTGGCCCCACTGGCAGGCTCCGTATTCAAGATCCTGGTGGAAGAAGGCCAGGAAATTGAAGCCGGCACCGTGCTGCTGGTGCTCGAGGCCATGAAGATGGAAACCGAAATCACCGCCCCCAACGCCGGTGTGGTTTCCTCCATCAACGTGGCAGTGGGTGACTCCGTCCAAGGCGGCCAGGCCTTGGTGGAAATCGACTAACCACCCCCAAAGCGCACCCTGCGCTTGACTTGCTCCCCATGAGCTGAGCCGAGAAGTCGGTTTTCGGCTCATGGGGAGCGTTTATATTTTCCCAAACAAACCCTAGGCGTAGCGCGGCTCGTCTACTCCGGCTTGGTTGAGCATTGGCACGTTGCGGATAGCCTCGGGGATGGCAAATGCATCTACCAGGACCTCCGCCCAGGGGCCGAGGGAGTCCACGAGGTCACGCACGGCGGCTCGGGCCATGCGCAAGCGCAGGCCGGAGAGCATGTTGTGCTCCTGGTACCAGCCGGCATGCTCCACGATGGTGGAGAGCGCGTAGAGGTCGCGTACCTGCTCGAGGACGTGCCGCGCGGGGGAGTCGGCAGGCAGTTTGCTTTCTGCCTCCACCAGGGACTGCAGTGCCAAGGATTCCATGCGCGCCCAACCGGCGGCGATGAGGTGGTCCTGGGCCAGGTCCACCACTTTTGCTGCCTCCTCTGGGTCGAGCTTGCGTGCCGCCCGCATGCGGCCGGCCAGCGACTTCAAGATCTTCTGTGAGCGGTCCTCTAGGAGGCTCACCTGGTAGCCGGCGTCGAACAGGGAGTTGTCGTTGTTGCGGCGCGCGGCGTCGAGCGCGGTTTGCACGGTGACGTGCAGGCCGGAGCGGCGGCGGATGAGGTCGGAGACCTCGTCAATGCCGTAGCGCACCATGTCCAGCGCGTTGAGGTCGCCCATGTCCCTCGCATATGCGGTGAGCATTTCCTTACCCACCATTTGAATGAGCACCGTGTTGTCACCCTCAAAGGTGGTGAACACGTCGGAATCCGCCTTGAACGTGGTGAGCAGATTCTCTGCCATGTACCCAGCGCCGCCGCAGGCCTCGCGGCATTCCTGGATGGTGCGGGTGGCGTGCTGCGTGGAAATGGCTTTGAGGCCCGCTGCCCAGCTCTCCAGCTCACGGGAGGCAATCAACTGCTCCTCGGTGGGGTTGGAGATGTTGAGCTTCCCGCCGGCGATTTGGAGCTGCTGTTCGTAGAGGCGCGCGGTGACCTCGTTTTGCAGCAGCATCAGCGCGTAGGACTTTGCCAATGGCACCAACAGGCGCAGGCGGTGTGAGCGGTGCTCGATGAGGCGCTTCTCGGGGGCGTCGCCGCCAGGGGAGAACTGACGGCGCCTGGTGGCGTAGCGCACCGCAATATCCAAGGAGGTGCGGGTTGCTGCGTTGGCCGCGCCGCCAACCGCAATGCGTCCGCGGATCAGCGTGGAAAGCATGGTGAAGAAGCGGCGGTTCTTGGACTCGATGGGGGAGGTGTAGTTGCCGGCTTCATCCACATCGCCAAAGCGGTTGAGGAGGTTTTCGCGCGGCACGCGGACGTTGTCAAACATGAGGGTGCCGTTGTCCACACCCAACAGGCCGCCCTTGCGGCCGTGGTCGCCAATAGTCACGCCGGGCAGGGGGTTGAGGTTCTCATCACGGATTGGCACCACGAGGCAGTGCACGCCATGCGATTCCTCCACGCCGGGGGTATAGAGCTGGGCAAACACTGCTGCAACTCGGCCGTGGCGCGCGGCGTTGCCCAGGTACACCTTCTTCGCGGAAGGGCTGGGGCTATGGATGATGAACTCTTGGGTTTCGGGGTCATAGGTGGCGGTGGTTTGCAGTTGCGCAACGTTGGAGCCGTGGCCGATCTCGGTCATGGCGTACACGCCCATGAGCTCAAGGTCCATGGTGGGCTGGATGTAGTGGCGGTGCCGCTCGGTACCCAGATTGTCAATCGCACCTCCCCACAGACCCCACTGCACACCGGCTTTCACCATTGCGGAAAGGTCTGCGTGGCCCAGGGTCTCCAGGCCAATCACCGCGCGGTCAGCTTTGCCTGAACCACCGTTGGCTTTGGTAAAGGAGTCATAGGAGTAGCCAGAGTCGCGGAAGCGCTCGAGTACTGGCAGCAGGGCGTCACGCTGTTCCTCAATGGTGCCCTCCAACTTGGGGAGGAAGAAGGGGTCGTTGAGCATCTCGCGGATGCTTTCGCGCAGCTCGCCGAACTGGCCGTCCAGAATCATCCGCAGGTCCTCTGCGGCCTTCGGGTCCGGGGTGGTGGGCAGGGTGTTGGGAACGCGGCGGTCAGCGGCGAGTTCCTTCTTGATCTCCTCGCGGTCCAGTTCCGGTGCGGCGTCGGCATCTGAATCGGGGGAATGCTTCACGACGTCACCATGTTCCTTGCCGGCGCGATCCATTCGCTCAGGCCGGACAAGTTTCTCCGCGGTGCCTGCTGCGGCGGCCTTTAACTTGCTGGTGATGGTAGACATTTCGGTGTTCCTTTACTGTGAGGGGTGTTTTAGGCTTCCAAAATCGCGGCGATGCCTTGGCCGCCGGCTGCGCAGATGGAAATCAATGCGCGCCCGCCGCCGTTTTCATGCAGGGTCTTCGCTGCGGTGGCCAGCACACGCGCGCCGGTAGCAGCAAAGGGGTGACCAGCGGCAAGGGAGGAGCCTTTGACGTTGAGCTTGGAGGCATCGATCGGCCCGAGCGCCTCTTTGAGGCCCAGGCGGTCCCGGCAGTAGTCCTCGGATTCCCAGGCCTGCAGGGTGGCCAACACCTGGGAGGCAAAAGCCTCATGGATTTCGTAGAAGTCAAAGTCCTGCAGGGTGAGTCCGTTGCGGGCGAGCAGCCGTGGTACGGCGTAGGTAGGGGCCATGAGCAGACCGTCCGGGCCGTGAACGTAGTCCACCGCCGCGGTCTCGGAGTCCACCAAGTAGGCCCACGGGGTGAGGCCGTGCGTCGCTGCAAACTCTTCGGTGCCAAGCAGCGCTACGGAGGCGCCGTCGGTCAGCGTGGTGGAATTACCGGCAGTCATGGTGGCCTGGGCGCCGTGGTCGATGGCATCCTGCTTGCCAAACACTGGCTTGAGTTTGGCCAAGGATTCCATGGTGGAGTCGGGGCGCAGGTTGGTGTCTTTGGTGACGCCCAGGAAGGGGGTGATGAGGTCGTTGAAGAAGCCGGCGTCGTAGGCGGCGGCCAGCTTCTGGTGGGAGGCCAGGGCTAGGGCGTCTTGGTCCTCGCGGGTGATGCCAAACTCGCGGGCGGTGATGGCCGCGTGCTCGCCCATAGAGAGGCCGGTGCGTGGCTCGAAGTTGGCGGGTGATTCCGGCACCAGTTGGTTGGGGCGGATGCTGCCCACCAGCTTGAGGCGCTGGGAAGCGCTGCGTGCGTGGGAAAGCTTGATGAGTGTGCGGCGGAGGGGGTCGCTCACCATCAGGGGGGCGTCGGAAATTGTGTCCGTGCCTCCTGCGATCGCTGCGTCGTAGCGGCCTGCGGTGATGCCGTCGGCAACCAACACTGCCGCGGCGAGGCCGGTGCCGCACGCCTGCTGGACGTCGATGGCGGGGGTGGTGGGGGCGAGCGCGGAGCCCAGCACGGACTCGCGGGTGAGGTTGAAGTCTCGGGAGTGCTTGATCACCGCGCCGGCGGCAACCATGCCCAGCTCAACGTCTTGCAGTCCGGTGCGTGCTACCAGGCCGTTGATGGCGGCGGTGAGCATGTCTTGGTTGGAGGCGTTTGCGTACTCGCGGTTGGAGCGCGCAAAGGGGGTGCGGTTGCCGCCGAGGATGGCTACTTTCCTGCGGGAAGCGGACGGTGGGGTGGACATGAAAACTCCTTTTGCCTACAAAACTTTATGGCGTGGATCACGTTTGGGTGTTACTGTAGCCTACATCACAGGAGAGGGTGTTGTGCGTCACGTCCTAGATACCCCCGATAGGGGCGCAACGCTCACACAAACACAGGTAGCAAGGCAGGTATGCGAACAATGGCAAAAGCAGGAACCAAAGCTGGTGTGCTGGACGGCATCATTAACTCCCCGGTAGCAGGCAAACTCGGCGTGCCCCAAGGCGTCCCGCTGCGCCGCTACACCCCCGGCAAGCCAGCTCTCGACGGGCCCATCGCGGTAGCCGGTGAGGGCAACTATGCCGCGCACATCGAGCCCCTGCTCACCGCCAACAAGGGCACTGACAGTGCCGCCTACGAGTTCATCCCCGAACACGCAGACACCCCACGCGCGGCAATCGTGTACGACGCCACCGGCATCACCCGCCCCGAAGACCTCCACAAACTCTACGATTCCCTGAACCCCCAAATGCGCAAGCTGCGCCCCTGCGCCCGCGTGGTGGTGCTGGGCACCACGCCCGAACTCCTCAGCGTTGAACACACCATCCAGCGCATCACCCAACGCGCCCTCGAGGGCTTCACCCGCTCCCTAGCCAAGGAACTGCGCGCCGGGGCCACGGCGCAGCTCGTGTATGCCGCGCCGGGCACGTCGGTAGAGCAACTCGAATCCACGCTGCGCTTCCTGCTCTCTGGCAAGTCCGCCTTCGTGGATGGCCAGGTGATCCGCGTGGGCGCTGCCGACTCACCAGCGGCCCCGGAAAGCTGGGAAACGCCCCTGGCAGGAAGGCTCGCGGTGGTCACAGGTTCTGCGCGCGGCATTGGCAAGACCATGGCGGAGGTGCTGGCTCGCGACGGCGCCAAAGTGATCTGCGTGGATGTCCCAGGCGCGGGAGAAGCCCTCGCAGAAACGGCGAATCAAGTCAAGGGAACGGCTCTGCCGCTGGACGTTACCGACCCCCAAGCGGCCGCCGCAATAGCTGAACATGCGCAGGTGCGCTACGGCATGCCCATCGACGTCCTGGTCCACAACGCCGGCGTGACCAGGGACAAACTGCTGGTGAACATGGACCGCACGATGTGGGACATGGTGCAAAACATCAACCTGGTGGCGCCCGTGCGCATCACCGAGGCGCTGCTTGAAGGCGGGCACCTGGGCCCTGCACCTGCGATTATCGGCGTGTCCTCCATCGCGGGTATTGCCGGCAACCGCGGACAAACGAACTACGCCACCACCAAGGCCGGCATGATTGGCCTGGTAGACGCCCTCAAAGAAACCCTCGCCCGCCACGGCGGCACCATCAACGCCGTGGCCCCAGGCTTCATTGAGACGGCCATGACCGCAGCAATGCCCACGCTCCCGCGTGAAGTGGGCCGGAAATCCAACACACTCAAGCAAGGTGGGCAAACCGTAGACGTTGCTGAGGTAGTGGCGTACCTCGCCGCCGCTTCATCTGGCGCGGTGAGTGGCAATGTGATTCGGGTGTGTGGCCAGTCGATCATGGGGGCATAACGATGAACGAGCACGTCCAGTACACCCAACTGCCAAACATCCCGGAGCTTTCCAAGCTCTACCGCCGCGTGGCCCTTGACCGCGTGCCAGTCCTCGGTACTACCCGCCGTGCCGTCGCCGACCCCACCAGCGGCGCCAAAGTCTCCGGAATCCGGGTGAACCCCGAGCACTTGGCTCACTACAACCAGGCGGTGGGCCTGCGCAACACCAACGAGCTGCCCATCACCTACCCCTTTGTCCTCGGCTTCCCGCTGGCAATACAGGTAATGAGCGCCAAAGACTTCCCCTTCCCGGCGATGGGTGCCGTACACATCTCCAACCAGATTGAACAGCGCCACCCAATAGGCATTGACCAGGAGTTCTCCTTAAGCGTCCACGCCGAAAACCTGCGCAGCCACCGCAAAGGCCTGCTCATCGACGTCATCACGCACCTCACTCTCGCCGGCGAGCAGGACCCAGCGTGGGTGCAAACCTCCACGTTCCTGGGCCTCGGCGCCAAGCTCGCTTCCAGCGCCTCCGCGGACATTGTGAACCGCGGCGAACAACGAGGCACCCGACTGGACACCCCCACCTTGCCCAAAAGGCAAGCGCAGACTGCCTTGTGGCGGATCACCCGGGACCAAATCAACGCCTACGCCGCGGCAAGTGGCGACAAAAACCCCGTCCACACCAGCGTGGCCGGCGCCAAACTCTTTGGCTTCCCCAACGTGATTGCCCACGGCATGTTCAGTGCCGCGAAGATGCTCACCTTGTTGGAGGGGCGCATGGGGGCGTCGGAACGTGCTGTGCGATTCACCGTGGACTTCGCCGCGCCAGTGGTGCTGCCCGCACGCGTCCAGTGTTGGGCGTTGCGGGCGGGCGCCGAGGAGCAAGCCTGGGACCTCCAACTGCGCAAAGCCAAGAACACAGAAAAGCTGCATGCGCACGCAATAGTGGAGGAGTTTGCCTGGCCAAGTTGATCAACGCAGAGCGCATGCCCACGCATGGGGTGAATCCCTGTGGCGTCCCGCACGTTGCGCGTGCTTTGCCAGGGTTTATATGACAAGATGAACGGGCACAATTGAACGGTTCGGGTGGCGTGGAGCAACGCAGAATTGAGGCCTCAACATGGTGGGTAAACAGCGAGTTCGCAAACTTCTAGCGGCAGGTTTTTGCGCAGCAATAGCGTTCGGCGCAGCCCCCACCGCCCAAGCCCTCACGCTGCCCGCGCCGATGTCCACCCAAGACACCATCAACGAGTGGAACAAGCAACTCCAGCCCTTCGGCGTCCAATTGCCAGCCGTGGACCCGGCGCTCGCGCAGGCCATTGACCAATCGCTTTCCGACGCCCACCGCGAAGCCGAGCGCCTAGGCACCCAGTGGGAGCAACAGGCAGCAGCGGTGCAGGAGCAGGTGGCGGCCGCAGTTCCGGTTGTTGCGCCTGCTGTGCCTGTTGCTCCGACTGCGGGGTACGCGGTGGGTGACCCCGCCGGCCCGAACTACATGTGGCGTAACGACCCCGTCTCCTCCATCATGGCGCTCACCCCTGGTCCCGTTTTGCACCGCGCGCCCGGCTCCTGGTTTAACGCGCCGGATGTCCCGGAGGCGTCGAAGGCTGCGGAGGCCCAAGGCAAGTCCCTGTATGGCCCGGGCACCCCAATCTTTGTGGCAGAGAAGTCCATGTGCACCGTCACTGCAACGGGCACCGACGCCCAGGGCCGCAAACTGGCCATCACTGCTGGCCACTGCGGTTCGGTGGGTGACACCGTGATTTCCGCCGACTCCTGGAAGCTCGGCCCCTCGGGCACCGTGGTGGCCCAAGGTACGAACTTGGACTACGCCGTGATCGAGCTCGGTTCAAACGCGCAGCTCACCAGCACCTACAACGGCGTGACCGTCACCGACCACGGCGCCCAAGCCCAAGGCGAAATCCTCTGCAAACAGGGCGTGGCCACCGGCTTCACCTGTGGCGTTGTGTGGGCAAATCAATCTGCCATGGCGCTCAGCCAGATTTGCGCAATGCGAGGTGACTCCGGCGCCCCCATCCTCAACGGCAACAAGGTGGTTGGTTTGGTTAATGGCGGCATGTTCCCAGACCAAAACCTCGCCTGCGCAACCCCGCTGCAAGGCCCGCTGTTCATGCCCACCCAATCCACCGACTTCAATAAAGTAGTCAAAGACCTCAACGCCCGCGGGGGAGTGGGAGCGGGATTCCAGTTGACCAAATAGCTGGTGTAGGGCCGCCGCTTGGCGAAGGTCGATAGCTTAAAGTCGATAGGACCCGATTTTCCCCGAAATCCGCCGTCCTTTCGACCAATGCGGCGAGCTATCGACCTTGGGTTATCGACCAACGCCCCTATCGACCAACGCCCCGATGGTGGGTGAAGCCTCCAAACCAGCTATTCATCATCTAACCCTCAAGTACTCCGCGCACGGCATTATGCAACAGCCCGTTGGTGGCCAGTGCGTCGCCGCCATGTGGCCCGTCCACACCCGCGAGGGAGGTGAACCGGCCGCCAGATTCTTCCACCAAAATGGCCAAAGGAGCCAGGTCCCACACGGAAACCTCGGGTTCCGCGGCGATGTCCACGGCGCCTTCGGCAACCAGGCAGTAGGAGAAGAAGTCGCCGAAGGCGCGCAGACGCCACGTGGAATCACTCAGCGCCACGAACTGTTCGTGCAGGCCACGGTCGCGCCAACCCTCCAGGGAGGAGAAGGAAATGGAGGCGTCGGCGAGGTCAGCTACGGCGGAGACCTCCAGCTTCTTTGGCGAGCCACCCTGGAAGCTCCGCCACGCACCTGAGCCTTCGCTTGCCCACCAGCGCCGCGCCAGCGCCGGTGCGGATACCACGCCTACCACGGGTTTTCCGTCTACCAGCAGCGCGATCAGGGTTGCCCATACGGGCACGCCGCGGACGAAGTTTTTGGTGCCGTCGATGGGGTCGATCACCCATTGGCGCCCCTCGAAGGTGGCCTCGCCACCAAACTCCTCACCCACGATGGCGTCGGCGGGCCGTTGAGCCTCGATGAGTGCGCGCAGGCGCTGTTCGGTGGAGGTGTCGGCGTCGCTGACCGGGGTCATGTCCGGCTTGGAGTCGATGTGCAGGTCGGTCGCCTCAAAACGCTCAAGCGTGATGGCGTCTGCGGCGTCGGCAAGCTCGAGTGCAAAGGCGAGGTCATCAACGTAGGTACTCATGGGCTGTAATCCTACTGCACGCTCCCGCCGAGCAGCAGCGCTTCCACCTCACGCACCGCCTGCTCGTTGCCTGCAACTGACCACGTCACCCCGCCCGCAGTCACCTGCAGCGCCGTTCCACCGGCGGCCTCCACCAGTGCGCGCCCCGGCAGCCAATCCCAAGCAGGAACGGAGTGCTGCATCCACAGATCCAGGGTGCCGTCGGCAACGCTCGCCAGGTCCACGCTGCCCGCGCCGTGCATCCGCAGTGTCGACGCCCCCCGCGCCGCACGTAGCCAGGTTTCCCGGACCTCGGCGTTGTCCATCCACGTGGGGTGGAGATAGGTGCCAAAAGCGCAGGCTGCCAGTGGTTTCGGGGTGAGGGGGGTGACCTTTTGGGAGTCGCGCTGCGTGGGGTAGTCGGCCCCGCCAAACCAGGTGTAGCCCATGGCGGGCCGGTGTACCGCGCCGAGCAGGACTTCCTTGGGCTCGTCGAATGGGCCTTCGATCAGTGCCAGCGCGGAGCACCAGTAGTCGGAGCCGCGGGTGAAGTTGAAGGTGCCGTCCACGGGATCCACAACCCAGTTGCGCCCGGAGGTGGATTCGCGGCCGGCGCCTTCCTCACCCAGGATGCCGTCCTCTGGGCGCAGCGCCTCGAGTGCGCCGGCGATGAAGGTTTCCGCGGCGCGGTCTGCGTCTGTAACCACGTCTGTGATGCTGGTTTTCTGATCAACCTGCACCCCTTGTTCCCGCATGCGCCAGGCCAAGCGGCCCGCGTTGTAGACCAGTGCTTGGGCCAGGTGGGCGTCGGAATCTTCTGCGTGCGCGATCACAAACGTCTTGGTGATCGCGGCAATCATCTCTGCGAGGGTGGGTTCGGCTGTGCTCATGGAAACCATTATGGGGCACCTTCTGGTTGGCTACAATCGCTGGAGGCGCGCGCAAACTCGGGGCGCGGACATGATTGGTGAACATGACCGGTAGACAGGATTGGTGAAAAGGTGCATATGCTCGCTCAACAAATCCCACTGCCGGCTGAAGCTGATTATCTTGGCGCGGTTGTGGTGGTGGTGCTGTTTGCCGGCCCGGTTGTTGCACTTTCGGCGATTCGCGACCTCACCGAGGGCATCCGCGCCCAAGCGCTCGGCACCAGAATGCGTGCGTGGGTCCGCGGGTTTGGGCTCACGTTCCTGGCTTCTTGGGCGATCTGGATGGCTACGATGAGCTGGGCAAACCCCACTGAGCCGCTGGTGGTGCAGATGCTCCTCTCCGGCGTGCTGTACCTGGGCGTGCTGCTGTGGGCACTGTGGAACGCCCCCAAAATTGGCACGTTCGCGGGAATTTGGGCCGGCATGACCGTGGGCTACACGCTCGGGTTTAGCTTGATGGCCGTGCCTACCGATCCCACGGGCCAATCGGGCGTTGGTGTGATCATGTTGCTCAGCGGCCTGATGGTGGTGGGGGCGCTTGCGGCCTTGATAGTGAAGGGGATCAGGCGGGGCCGGGCCTAGGCGCGCTAGAATGTTTGCTCATGCGACCGGAAACCCAGCAAACCCTGAAAGACCTCGACGTCACCCTAGGCACCATTGAAAAGGTGATGAACCCCGAGGAGCTGGCAACGCGCGTCCGCGAACTCGAGGCCCAAGCCTCAGACCCCAGCCTGTGGGATGACCCAAACCACGCCCAGCAGGTCACCACCGAGCTCTCCGGGGTGCAGGCCAAGCTGAAAAAGCTCACCTCGCTGCGCTCCCGCCTTGATGACATGCCGGTGATGTACGAACTGGCAGAGGAGGAAGGCGAAGGCCCGGAGCTTGCCGACGCCGAACTCGCCGAAGTCAAGGCAGAGATCGAAGCTCTTGAGGTGAACACGATGCTCTCCGGCGAATACGACGCGCGCGAGGCCGTTATCAACATCCGTTCCGGGGCGGGCGGTGTGGAGGCAGCGGACTGGGCCGAAATGCTCATGCGCATGTACACCCGCTGGGCGGAAAAGAAGGGCCATGCCGTAGATATCTACGACATCTCCTACGCCGAAGAAGCCGGAATCAAATCCGCCACCTTTGTGGTCCACGGCGAATACATGTACGGCACCCTTTCCGTGGAGCAGGGCGCACACCGCCTGGTGCGGATTAGCCCCTTTGACTCCCAAAGCCGGCGCCAGACCTCCTTTGCTGAGGTGGAGGTGCTGCCCGTGGTGGAGCAAACTGACCACATTGACATCCCCGATACGGAAATTCGCGTAGACGTGTACCGATCGTCTGGCCCAGGTGGGCAGTCCGTGAACACCACGGACTCCGCCGTTCGCATCACCCACATCCCCACGGGCATTGTGGTGACCTGCCAAAACGAGAAGTCGCAGATCCAAAACCGTGCCTCCGCCATGCGCGTGCTCCAAGCGAAGCTCTTGGAGCGCAAGCGCCAAGAAGAGCGCGCAGAGCTGGATGCGCTGGGGGCCGGCGGCAACGCGTCCTGGGGCAACCAGATGCGTTCCTACGTGCTGCATCCGTACCAGATGGTGAAAGACCTGCGTACCAGCTACGAGGTGAATGATCCAACCCGCGTGCTCGACGGCGACATCGACGGCTTCCTCGAGGCGGGCATCCGCTGGCGCGTAGCTGAACAGCAGGCAGAAAGCTAGCAGGCAGAAAGCTAGCAGGCTGACGGCTCATTGGTGAGATACGGAAAAGCGCCGGCGTGGTGCCGTCGTAAGGCTTCAGGCACCCACACCAGCGCTGCTTTTTTATTTCCCGCTGCGCCAGGGGTTGTTCGTCTCTGCGAGGAAGCGCTCGATTTCCTCTGAGCCGGCTCGCAGTTTGGGGTCGAACTTCAGGTAGGCCTTGGTCTCGCGGGCAACCAGGCCGGAGAGAATAATCAGACCGATGAGGTTTGGCAGCGCCATGAGACCATTTGCCAGGTCAGCGAAGCTCCAGGCCAAGTGTAGCTCGGTGATTGCGCCGAGGAACACCACGCAGGTGAAGATCAAGCGGTAGGGCAGCGAACCCAAGATGCCAAATGCGCGCTCCGCGCTGCGCTCGCCGTAGTAGGCCCAGCCCAGGATGGTGGAGAAGGCGAAGAACACGATGGACAGGGAAACGATCGTGCCGCCCCAGTCGGCGCCAATGCCGGCGCGGAATGCATCTGCGGTCATGGTGCCTGCAGCCGCGCGGCCGCCCTCCCATACGCCGGTGGTCACGATCACCAGGCCAGTCATGGAAACCACGATGATGGTGTCAATGAACGTCTGGGTCATGGACACCAAGCCTTGACGCACGGGGTGCTTGGTTTTGGCGGCAGCGGCAGCGATAGCGGCGGAACCCATTCCGGACTCGTTGGAGAAGATACCGCGGGCCACACCCATCTGCAGGGCAAGGATGATGCCGGAGCCCAGGAAGCCACCAACGGCGGCGGTGCCGCTGAACGCATCGGAGAAGATGAGGGCAAAGGCGGCGGGCAGTTCACTTGCGCGCATCGCGAGCACCACCAGTGCGCCGACGACGTAAATGATAATCATGAGCGGCACAAACGCGGAAGTCACTTTGCCAATGGCCTGGATGCCGCCCAGCAGCACGGTGCCGGTGAGGATGAACATGACGATGCCGGAAACCCATGGCGAAACCCCAAAAGAGTCCTCCAGTCCGGTGGCCACGGCATTGGCTTGAGTGAGGTTGCCAATACCAAAGGATGCAATGATCGCAGCGATGGTGAAAAACCACCCGAGGAACTTACCGAATCCGCCGGGGATGCCTTCCTCCAGGTAACGCTGCGGGCCTCCGGAGACGTTGCCCTTGGCGTCAGTAGTGCGGAAGCGAACACCAAGGAAAGCTTCAGAGTACTTGGAGGCCATGCCCACCAGGCCGGTGACCCACATCCAGAACAGAGCGCCGGGGCCACCTACGCCAATTGCAGTAGCCACACCAACAATGTTTCCTACGCCAACGGTTGCTGCCAGCGCGGTGGTGAGGGCTTGGAATTGGGAGATATCGCCTTCGCCGCCTTCATCATTGCGGTCAATCAGGCCATGGCGCAGGGCAACGCCGAGGTAGCGGAATTGCAGGGCGCCGAGGCGAATGGTCAACAGGAGGCCGGTGCCGAGCAGCAGCGGGATGAGAAACCACGGGCCCCAGACAAAACTGCCCAGGGAGTCAATGATTTCTTGGAGCCGTGATGTATCCATAGGGCACGTTCCTTTACTAATGGGGCTTATTGCACAGTGAGCGCAGCCAGCAGTTTGCGCCAGCGGCTTGCCGGATATTTTGCGCTACCCACCCCACCCGCGCAAGATTCTTTTGGTTATTCAACCAAAAATCACAGGGAAAATCCTCCAAAGGTACACCCTCAAGAAGGGAAACACCCACCTTGGCTCACCTGCGGTAAGAGGAGCTGCAGTGGGTGCTGAGTAGTGCGATTATGCGGGGTAGGTCATCGGGGTGCCAGGGCCCAGCGGCAACCCGAGGGTGAACCACAGCAGGAACAGTAGGAACCAGCCCACAAGCATGCTGATGGAGTACGGCAGCGCGAGGGACATGAGCGTACCGACGCCCGCCTTCTTGTAGTAACGCTGGAGGAACATCAATGCCAATGCGAAGTAGGGGCTCATTGGGGTGATGATGTTGGTGGGGGAATCGCCGATACGGAACAGCATCTGCGCCACCTCCGGGGAGGTGCCCAGGTACATGAGCATTGGCACGATCACCGGCGCCATCAGGGCCCACTGTGCGGAGCCGGAGGTAATGAGCAAGTTCAGCAGTGCCACCATCAGTACCACTCCCGCAAAGAGCACGAATAGCGGCAGGTCCCAACGCTCCAAGAGCTCCGCGCCGCGGATGGCGGTCCAAATGCCCAGGTTGGACCATTGGAACCAAGCTAAGAACTGTGCCACGGCGAAAAACAGCACAAGCATAGGGATCATGGTCTTGAGGCCCTTGGCCATCATCTCTGGGATCTGGTCTGAACCGGTGATGGTTTTTGCGGCCACGCCGTACACCACGCCGAGCACCAAGAACATCAGCGCAATGGGCACTGCAACGGAACGGATCAGCGGGCTTTCCATTGCGCCATCGGCACTGGCCAGCGGAGAGCCTGGGATGAACAAGAGCGCAAAGTATGCCGCCAAGTAGGCTACGGCGGCACCGGCGGTAATCCACAGTGCGCGCTGCTCGGTTGCGCTCAGCTTTAATGCTTCAGAACCAGAGCCCTCACCAGAGCCCTCACCCTCATCAGCTCCGTTACCTTCACCAAACTCCAGCTCCTCCGTGTTGAGTTGATCATGGTCCACTAGCTCACGGGCCTTCTTTTCCACAAAGAACTCGGTGACCACAGTAATAATCAGTGCCAGCACTATTGCGGAGACGATCACAAAGAAGTAGTTGGCCAGCGGGGATACCTGGTAGGTTTCATCCACCAACTGGGCCGCCGAGGTGGAGATGCCACCCAGCAAGACGTCGGTGATGTTGAGCAGCAGGGAGGCGTTGAAACCGGCTGAGGATGCGGCGAAGGCAACCATGGCGCCCACAATGGGGGAGCGGCCGAGCGCGTAGAAGCTCATCGCGCCCAAGGGGATGAGGATCACGTACACGGCGTCAGAGGCAATCGAGCCAGTCACTCCGGCGAGCGCCACCGCGAAGGTGAGTGTGCGCGGGCCAACCTTGGCCACCATCGCGCGGATCAGGGCGCTGATCAGGCCGGCGTGTTCGGCAACGGCCACACCCAACATCACCGTAATAATTACGCCGAGAGGCGGAAAAGAGGTGAAGTTGCTGACGGCCTCCGTGACCATCTTCTGGATGCCCTCGGCGGTGAGGAGGTTTTGCACCTCAATGAGCTCGCCGCTCTGCGGGTCCGTGGCAGTCATGCCAATGCGCGAGCCAATCCAACTACTCACCGCCACCACGGCAGCCAGCAGCACAAAGAGCCAGAAAGGATCAGGCAGCTTGTTGCCGAGGCGCTCCACCATCCCGAGGAAGCCGCCCGCACCGCCCGCAGAAGTTGGGGGCCTTTCCGACGTCTCCGCTCCGGCACTTCCCGTGTTTGGTTGCTCTTTCACTTCGGTTTGCTTGGACATGAGGTCTTCCCTCCTGTGTTCCAGGGTCGTGTGATCCTAAGCGGTGCATTCCAGGGTGCCAGAAGTTCCCGATCTGCGCTGAAGACCGGAACCCGGAACTAGGGACCCGGGACCCGGGATCCGAGTCCAGGGACCATGAATACAAAACTCACAACGGCGCAGGGCAACAGGGGGACGTCGGAAATGCTCTCCCGCCGCCCCAAGAAAACCCAATTCACACCAGTCACATCTTTAACAATGGCAACATCTGGGCTAAGGTGTTCCCCTGTGATCACCTTTGAAAACGTGACCAAGTTGTACAAGACCTCAACCCGCCCTGCGCTGGACAACGTGAGTTTCCAGATAGACAAGGGCGAGTTTGTGTTTCTTATCGGGCCCTCGGGATCCGGAAAGTCCACATTCCTGCAACTGATGATTCGGGAAACCAACCTCACCAGCGGGGACATCCGGATTGAGGATTTTCATGTGAACAAGCTGCGCGGCAAGCAGATCAACCGTTTGCGCCAAAAGCTTGGGTACGTGTTCCAGGATTTCCGGCTCCTGCAGCAAAAGAATGTGTATGACAACGTGGCGTTTGCGCTGGAAGTGATTGGCACGAAGCGGGAGAAGATCGCGCAGATGGTTCCGGAAACTCTGGAGCTTGTGGGCCTTGCCGGTAAAGCGGACCGCATGCCACAGGAGCTTTCCGGCGGTGAGCAGCAGCGCGTGGCAATCGCCCGTGCCGTGGTGAACAAACCGCTGCTTCTGCTGGCCGACGAACCCACGGGCAACCTGGACCCAGAGACCTCTGACGGCATCATGGTGCTGCTCAACCAGATCAACCGCACGGGAACCACCGTGGTGATGTCTACTCACAACGCCCGGGCGGTCAATGACATGCGCCGCCGAGTGATCGAACTCCAACTGGGCAAACTTATCCGCGACGACGCCCACGGCGTCTACGGCGAATCAAGCTAGAAAGGCCACGCACCAATGAACTTGAGTTTTGTGTTCCGCGAGGCCTTCCGCGGGCTTGGCCGAAACATCACCATGACCATCGCGCTGGTGATTACCACCGCCATCTCCCTCGCACTACTGGCTACCGGCTTCCTGGTCACGGGGATGACTGAGCGCACCAAAGAAATCTACCTGGACCGCGTTGAGGTGATGGTGCAGTTGGATGAGGAAATCTCCGCCAACGATACCGACTGTTCCACCACCCCCTGCCGCGAAGTCCGCGAACTCCTTGAGGGCGCGGAGGGCGTGGAATCTGTGACGTTCCGCAGCCGCGAGCAGTCCTACCAGCGCTTCGTTGAGGTATTCCAGGATTCGGACCCGCTGCTGGTGCAGGAGACCTCCCCGGACGCCCTGCCCGCTGCCGTGCATGTGCGCCTCACCGACCCCCTGAACACCACTCCTTTGGATCCGGTGCGCGACTTGCCGCAGGTCACCGCAGTTGTGGACCAGGTGGATGACCTCCGCGGCGCCACCGACAACCTGGACGCGATCCGCAACGCCACCTTCCTCTTCGCCGGCATACAGGCCGTGGCGGCAATCTTCCTCATCGTGAACATGGTGCAGATCGCCGCCTTCAACCGCCGCGAGGAAATCTCCATCATGCGCATGGTGGGCGCATCCCGCTGGTACACCCAGGCGCCGTTCGTGCTTGAGGCCATCGTGGCAACCCTCGTGGGCGCGGTACTCTCCGGCATTGCGCTGTTCGCCGGCAAGGCGTGGGTGGTGGACAAGACCCTGGACGGCCTCTACAGTTCCCAGCTCATCGCGCGCATCTCCAACACAGATATTTGGGCGGTGTTGCCGGTGGTTGCGCTGGTAGGCATCATTTTCTCCGCGCTCACCGCGCAAGCGACGCTGCGCTGGTACGTCCGCAAGTAGTGCGGGCAGAAGCACGCGTGCCGACGTTGCCAGGTTGCAACCTTGCCGGCGTCGGTAGTGCCGCGCAGCGCTGGTAAGATCTGTTGGATTATGGCCAAGAAAAAGAAGAACGCCAAAGGGCACAATCCGGTGGTGGCAACAAACCGGAAGGTTCGCCATAACTACAACATCCTGGAAACCTACGAGTGCGGTGTAGTGCTGGTGGGAACTGAGGTGAAGTCGTTGCGCGAGGGCAAAGCCACCCTTGGTGATGCCTTTGCCACCATCGATGAAGGCGAGGTGTGGCTGCGCAACCTCCACATTCCCGAATACTCCCGTGGGCACTGGACCAACCACTCGCCGGTACGCGTGCGCAAGCTGCTGCTGCACCGCCGGGAGATTGACTCCCTCATGGGCAAGGTGCGTGATGGCAACAAGACCCTCATCCCGCTTTCCCTCTATTTCAAGGAAGGCCGCCTCAAGTGCGAGCTTGGCCTTGCGGAGGGTAAACAGGCGTATGACAAGCGCCAAGACATCAAGCGCCGCACCGAAGAACGTGAAATCACCCGTGACCTCGGCCGGCGTATCAAAGGCATCCAGGGGTAGCAATGGGAACAAGGGACGACCTCTGGGGCACATCCGCCCGCGCCACCGGAATCACCGAGGAGCAGTGGCTGGAGTACTTCGCGCCTCACGCGCAGGCTCCGCATGCTGACCTGGCCAAGCTGGCCTACGCCAAGCTGTTGGAGCTCGGTGAGAAGATGAAAGGCCAAAACCTCCACTGGTGGGCCCAGGGCATCGCGATTGCCTTCGAGTACCACACGGGCCGGCGCGCCCCTGCCCAGCGCTGCGACGGCACCTTTGGCGCCAGCGCCTCTAAGACGTTGAGCGGCACCATGGATGAGGTAGCCGATCAATGGGCCGAATTCGCCCTGGACTTGGGTGAAATTGCCGGGGTGCCCATCGGGGAGGAGCCCCGCCGCAATGCCACGGAGAAGTGGCGCTATTGGCGCACCGAGCTGGATAATGGTGCCGCCGTGAGCGTGAATATCTCCGCCAAGCCGCTGGCAAAAAACGGAACCCCAAAGGTTGTGCTTGCAGTAGATATGCGTAACCTCAACTCCACCGAGCAATCGGAAGAATTCAAAGCGGCGTGGAAAGAAATCTTGGCAGACTTTGCCAAGGTGTACTCACAGGGCCGATGATCGCTGATTTTTGGGAGAAGGCACGCGTTGCGGCTGGACCTGGGGCTGGTCCTGGGCTAGAGGTTCCTCCCGCGTGGGCGTTCGGCGCGGGGAAAGAAATGGCCGACGCCCTTGCTTCCCTCGTGGTGGCTGGCCGCAAAACTGCGACCAGCTCCCTGTACGCTCACTACCTCGCGGAGGGAGAACCAATCCCGGAGGCTGGGCAGCTCCACATCATCCTGGATGGCAGCGGCAAACCGGTTGCGTTGATTCGGATTATCGCCGTGGAATTAGTTGCGTTCAGGGCAATCACCCCGGAGCAGGCAGCCGCGGAAGGGGAGGGCGACCTCTCTCTGGAATACTGGCGCAGCGCGCACCAGGAGTTCTGGGGGCAAGTGGCTGAGGATGCGCTCGTGGTGTACGAGCGTTTTGAGGTGGTGTACGCGCCGGGCACTGCGTGATGGTGCTGACAGTTGGTTGGGGCTTGCGCCTTGGCGTGGGAGGGGAGTAGTGTGGAGCCACTGCGCGGAGTGATTGCACAATCCCAGCTCCGGGCATTGTATGGGGTCGATTTTGGTTTCGACTATGTACATTAAGTCAGGGGAAGCGTGCCGGTGCAGGCTAGAGACCACCGTAAGCGTCGTAGCAAACTGATAAGCGCCGAGAACACTCAGCGCGACTACGCCCTCGCTGCCTAATTAGAATAGCCAGCGACCTGCGTGTCTGTCAGACCAGGGTTCGTCCCTGATCCTGGACCTGGCATCGACTTCAAGGGACTTGCTTTCCCGCCGTGTTCGTGAGGCGGGGAGGGACATCTTCCACGAACTGGGCCCATCTTCTGGAGAGTGTTTGCCTTAGCCAGAGGGCCGAGTAGAGATCCATGCGCAAACTGCGCACGGAGAAGCCCTGACGAAGTGGCATAGGACCCGGGTTCAATTCCCGGCGGCTCCACAATTGGCATTTCCCCTGGTCGTGATCGACCGGGGGTTTTGCTTTATCTGTGCTGGTCAGCGAGGTTATCGGTTGGATCTGACTGGGAATGGTTCAGAGCGGGAATGCAAACTTTGGGCAAAAATAGGGCAAAAATAGGGAATCCGTGGGGAATCTGTGGGGAATGCATTCGCGAATGATTAGCGAATTTTCCTAGCCCCATACAAGATTGCCGCCGAGGGATGGCTGACCGCCAACCGTCGGCAAGGCTAGCTGTCCGGATCAACTGGCTGAGCGTGTCTGGCACGGAGTCGTAGAGCAGTTCCAGTGCGACGAGGTTTCGTTGTCCGGCAAGTCAGGGACGGGTAGATCCCATTCTCCCAGAGAGCTTGACCGCTGCTTTTGATTACATCTTGCCCGCCGTGCTTGGTGCTGTCTTTGTTCAGCTTGCAGCCGTTGTCGCAGGCGCTGCCTCCGTGTTTTGGTTTGCCCCCACCTTTCCGGCATTGTCTGCGCTGGCACTCCCAATCGTTGTGGTTGCAACCGTTTGCTTTGCTTTCTTCATGGGAGCCCGTGGTGAAAAGAAGGGTTCCGTTCAGGAATACGAGAGGTCGTCCGGAGTCTAGCCAACGGCCTCAGTTGAAAGTACAGAAGTTCCCATTTCCCAATTGCGCACTTCTTGGCCGGAGGCTAAATAACTTCCTCGCCGTGTCCGACGAACCCAAATTGCTTTGGAAATGAATTTGAATCGCCGAGCTGCCCAGTAGAAGCTGTGATCCCATTGCGGTAGTGAATTCACGAACGGCAAAGTCCGGGAGAGGGTCGGTGGCGGTGCCGGAGGCGGGTGCCGGAGGCCAGGGGGCGTCGGTACGCGGAGACGCGGGTTAGGAAGCGCGGATGTCGAGAACCTCGCTGACCCGAAGCATGCCTAGGGGCACGCTGGTGTCGGATGGGAACCGCCCGCTGACCTCTGGGGTAGTGATGGTAACGTGCAGGCCTTCGAACTGAGAGTAATCGCCAACTGTGAGGAGAACGCCATCATCGATGGTCTCTGTTCGTACGTTTGAGGAACTGCTCACGATGTTGCCGGTCACGGTTGTCGGTGCATCCAACAGTAGGATCCAGTACATATCGCCACGATCGGCACCGGGGTTGGGATCCCGTTCGCCGAATAGCGCCTCCTGGTACGTCAGGTGATGCAGCGTGCCAGTGAGCTTTGTGCCCGCGACCTCTGGTGCGGCAGCTGCCGGTTCCGCGGCTGGGCCCGACGCGTTGGCAAAGGTTGCGGCTACTTGTGCAAGCGTGTCCAAACCGCTCGGGTCAGTGGTCTGGTGCCAATTGGGTTGGATGTGATCGGTGGGGAAAGGCATGACGGGCACTTGCCTCTTGGCCACCATTGTGGGCATGGTGCCCATGAGCCGATACTGCTCTGAATCGCCGGTTGTTCCGACTGACTGGTAACCCACCTGGAACACGCCGTCACCGGTCCCATTGAAAGTCAAACTTACACGTGAGCCACCGGCGCTCGCCGCGCCCTCCATCAGGGAGGCGGTTGCCTGGATGATGTTGTAGTTGGCGTCGGTGGAGATCATTGTGATCGGCGCCCACCCCATGTAGTCCTTGCGTATGAGCATGTCGGGGCGCCCGTCGCTGTTGAACTCACCTATGGCATAGGAATAGGTGCCAAGGAATTTTTCATCCGGCCAGTGATTCAACGTGTCAAGCTGTGGAGGAGAAGCCAGCACCTGTTCGTAGGCGCTGCGCAACTTGGCCAGATCCACACCGCCGCTGTTATCCTCCGCGCTTGTTTCTGCGGGCAATTGCTCGCTCGTGGTGCTGGAGGCGGTCGTCACCTGCGCCAACTCTTGGTCCTGTTCGCCGCTGCAAGCCGCCAACGCTAGGGAAGCCACCATTGTTATGCCAACAGTCTTGAGGAAACTGTTCACGTCAGAACCCTTCTTGTATGTAAGAAAATCCTTTTTAACCCTACGGTATATGCTGAGAAGTCTCTGGCGAACGCCTATTTTCCGACGAACCTCACACCCACCTTTAGCCCGATGTTTGCTTGCCGCGACCTATGGTGTGAATGTGTGAGGGCCGCCCCAACTTGCAGGTGCTCGCCATTTTGCTGCAACCTCGCGCACCATTAGGGCAAGCGCTCGATCAACTGGCCGAGAGTTCCGTTGATAATGCCTCCATGGATCACGCTTTTGCCCAGAAGGTTTGCCATGGTCTCATACGTCGTGAGGCACGCCAGTACTTCTTCGGTGGTCAACGTGTCTACCGGGTGTTGCGTGAGAAAGGCTTCGAGCGACTTTCCGCTGAGCATCCCCGATGGGTTTTCCACACGGTGAGGGGCGATGCGGTTGAGGAATTCATCTTGGAGCTCTAGGGTTTCCGCCTCCGCGAAATCACTCCCGGCGAACTCTTCAAGTAGGGGAGCCAATGAACGCAGGTACTCGTAAGGGCTTTGAGTGGTCTGATCCCCGGAATCATCTTCACCCTTTTCTGCCTCTTTGCTGCGCAAGTAGAAGAGGATGTCCTCCGGGTCGTAGTCAATAGCTGCGCAGACTCGCCGCAACAACGCCATCTTTTGATTGGTAGAAGTAGTCACCCGGACGCCGAGTGCCGGGTCAACTACTCGAAGCCGAGTGTCAATTGAGGCGCGTTGAACCACATCATCAACGAACAGGAGTTCCTCGTCCATCGCGGCGGTGAGCAGCCGTTCGCGATCAACTGTGAGGAGTATCCGCAAGACCTCAACGAGACCTTGCGCCCAAACAGTCACTGGTACTTTATTGCCCTCGACCTCAATGGCCGCCAGCTGCTCGCCAGTAAAATTCGCGTCCTTTCCCAGGGGTTCGTAGGCAAGAATCTCCTTTTCGGGAACGAAGCTTGCTTCCGGGCTCTTCCAAATGGTGAGCGCCCGATCCACGAGCAAGTTCGTTCGTCGCTCAAGTTGTTCCGGCCCCCATGTAACCTGTTGTTTGAGGAAACTGTTCAGCCAGTAGGGGGAATCTTTGAAGCCATCATCCATGGTGAGCTTCTGGGTAAAACTCGCATTGGAATAGGTGGAGTTGTAGCCAGTGATGGTGAGATTACCAATCCTGTGCAGCCAGTTTCTATGAATTTTCTCCGCATCTGGTCCTAGCTCTGCACGCCACGCCTTGTTCAGCGTCTGGGGCATGATGTGCTCGATCGTCAGCTCTTCATTGGCAATGTAGTCCGCGATGTCTTTGACGTCTTTGCTGCCCGCTGTTTCCAAGCAGTTGAAGAGGTATGGGCGGTAGCGGCGGATGCTGTAGAAGTCGTGCATAGCAAACGCCGCTGCGAATTCTTCATCATCGGGGAAGCGCCCGCTTTTAGACTTAGTTGTCAGCATATAGGCCAGGATGTCGGAATACGGCTCCTGGTTTTTGCGTAGTTTGCGGAGCTCAGAGTAGGCATTTGCAAAGATCTTGTTGAGTGAGTTGGTGGCAATGCTCACCACAAAGCGCCGGAAAATGTAGCTCTCCAAAATCTCCACGATTGATGCAAAGTCTGCTGAGCTAATCACACCCTCCTTCAAATCGCGGAAGGTCAAATACAGCAGGGGCTTGACCACATCACCAATCACCTGGTTTGCGCGGCGTAGGATACGGTCGACGTCTGCGAAGCCGGTACTTGCCGTGGAGAGTTGCTTGTCGTAAACAGCAAAGCGGTGCATTTCCTCCACGATTGCGGGGTAGGGGAGCGAGCTCTTTTCCGCAAACCGTTTGAACTCCTCGAACACTGCGTCTTCACGGGGCGTCTTACTGGTTTTTGCTACCAGGTACCATCGCACAAATCGGTCCGTCTGGAAATTCACAGCCATCTCGAGTGGATTCCAAAATTGCTCGTAGACCCGAAGCTGTTCATTGTGGTCAAGGCCCATGAGGACGAGATTGCGAATCTTGTCTGATTCCTTCAACGCCAAACCCGTTGAATTAAGCGATTCAAAGATCCGTTGCGGATCGTCGTGGCTTTCCAGATCCAGATGCATCACCTCTAGCTGGCATATGCCCTTCTTCCACAAGGTCTGCGCCGAAAACTCTGTTCGCCGCAGTCGTTCCCGGAAGTAGCGGTAGTTCACTGTGATTTTGGACTTCTCATTGAAGTACTCTTCCGGCCCGAACAGCCGCGTATACGCATTGGCGTCATCTTTGACAGGCTTTAGCTTGAACTTCTGCTGCCCTGAATCCTGGAGCAGTAGGTAGTTGTTGAGGAGCTTCTGTGCAAGCCCATCTTTTTCTTCTTCCTCATCAACTTCAGCAATTTCTTGTTCTTCTAGGGCATGGGCCAGCGCCAGCATTAACAGGCTTACTGTGGTCATGCGCTGCTGCCCATCAATGACCACCGAGGTGAAGGAGTCTTCAGGGTTGACCACTACCGCGCCGAAGAAGTGTGCCGGCCGCCCCGCGCGAATCATGTCAGTGAGGTCGTCAAAAAGCTTCGCGCACTGCTTTTCGGTCCAGTCATAGTTGCGCTGGTAAACAGGGATCACCAGCTTGCGATCGGACCCATCGAACACCTTGTAGATATTAGAGACGTTGCCTCTCAAGGCTTCCTCCCTGCCTCCCTGCGTGTACACGCGAACTTTTGCTGAATGAACTATGAATCAGTATTGCAAGAGCCCAGGACATGCATACCCCTGTTCCTTACCCCTGTTCGTACAAATTTGTCAGAGAACCAGCCGTATTATGTCTCTGAACTCTCCTTTTAGGTCCTGTTTCAAGGAAAATTTGTAAATGTTTCAAATGCCTGATTGCCTTGCTGGTCCCGGTTGCGCCACCAGCGACGTGAAGCAATTGGGTTGCGAACGCCTGGGTTGCTAAGCTCAAGCTATCCGACGGAGTATTTGTGCACATCGCGATGGCTCCGTTGTGAACTTGTTGCCGAGGTCAACTACTCAGCTTTTGGGCGTCTTTGAGCATCGGGAGCGCTCGAAATGAAACTCGATTTGGAATGTGGAGCTTTGTTCTTGATGCATGTGCGTATTGAAGAAACCCAAATTTGAAGGGATCTAAATCTCTCGCGCAATTTCATTGGAAAGACGAAAAACTTGGTTTTGTTTCAACTCGCGCCGGGAACTTAGCTCGGCAGGGGATAGCGGGGAACGTTGCGGGTAGAGTGGGGAAACAATGACGGTGAAGCCAACTTGTGAAGGTGAAGGGATGGGTAAGAAACCCACGCTGCTTTTTGATGGTGATTGCGGCTTTTGTTCTGCAAGCGTTGAATGGCTCAAGCGGAAGGTTGAATTCGAGGCAGTCCCATTTCAATTTTCTGAATGCCAAGAATTTGGCATTTCTGAAACAGAAATGAATTCCCAAGTGTGGCTTATTGAGGATGATGAAAAATATGGTGGTGCGGTTGCATTTGCCAGATTGTTGGGGAAATCGCAATTAATGGTGCTGCGTCACTTTGGGGCATTTCTGCTTCTTCCAGGGGTGAAGTTCATTGCGCAAAAGGTGTACGCATTGGAGGCAAAATATCGCCATCTCTTGCCTGGGGGAACGCCTGCGTGCAGGCTCCGTTAGGAGGCGCCGAGCTCCGAGCGCCAAGCGCCAAACGCCGGGGTCCGGGGCGAGGCAGAGGCAATGCCGTGAATGGGATTGTTCCAACGCGTAACTTGGAATTAGAAAAACAAATTGTATGCGCAAGCTGCCGCAGATTCTTGAGATGTCCGCAGGTAGTTTTCAATGAAAGCGGAATATTTTTCAAGATTATGAATATTCCCCAAAGTGAAACTTCATTCCAACGTTGAAACAGAAAGTGATAATGCCTACAAAAGCCAGATTTCCGAGCTTTCGGCGCTTCTCAATTCTCTTTCAAAAAATGCTTCGAATACAATGCTCCTCATGAATAACCGATCTCTTAACGCAATTTGCTCGCTGGCGGCTGTTATTGCCCTTGGCCTCACGGGTTGTACCTCGGACTCCTCGACCGACGCTTCCGCCTCCACAACCGCCGCTCAGTCTTCCGCGCAGACGGCACAGGCATTGGCACCGATCTCGAGGGATCCTGAGGCTGTGAATGGAACCACCATCACTCTTCCGCTTGAGCGTGAGCTGGTGTTCAAGGCCCAGGACGATGCTGCTGGTGAGTGGACCGCCGTCGTAGAAGATCCAACCATTGCGGAGTTCACACCAGCTAGCAGCGATGGTTCCGCTTCCTTCAACGCTGGGATTCACCCAATTGCTGAAGGCACCACCATCGTGGAACTCACCAGCCCAGCGGGGGAGACGAGCTCCTTCGAACTCATCGTCACCGCTGGCAACCGCTAACGCAACGCTTCCTCAAAAGAGGTAACAGCGCCCCTTCTCCCGGTGCGCCTCACAACCCGCAGCTCCCCAACACCATGAAATACCGAATCAGAATCTCCATGGGTGGGGAGCTTTTCACTGCGCTCACTGCGCCCAGGATGGCCAAGTTACCGCCCAACCACCGCGCCGGATTTACACCTCAGTCTCATCACCCAGGGAATCCACAATCCGCACAGTTTCCACCGCAACCCTGGTCACCTTGGCAATCAAGTCCACTATGTAGCGCGGGTTGCCTACCTCATCGGCCCAGTCGTTGGGGTCGTTCACAATGCCGGAGGCTTTGTCCTTCTTCACCTGGTAGCGGTCGATGATCCACGCCAGCGCCGAGCGTGATCCAAGCATGTACTCCTCGGCCTCCGCCGGGATGTCACTGACGGTCACATACTTGTTGTAGATCAGCTTGGTCACGTCGTTGACCGACTTGCCGGTCTCCGGGTCCTTGCGCTTGGCCCACTTCATCTTGAGCACTCGCCACGTCTCCCGGTCCGCCTCGTCGCCCTTGACTTCCACGGTCACCGGCCATGGCTCAACGTCCTCATAGCCAACGTGCAACTTCATCAACGCCGCACCTGCCGCCGCGAACTTATCAAACTCTGCCCGCGACGCCGGCGTCTCAATATGCGGCAGCATCTTCTTCAAGTCCGCCGCATAGGTGCTGCGGTAGTTCGGATCGTGCAGCTTGCCGTACACAAAGTGGAAGATGTCATCGCCAGTGATGTCAGCTCCTAGTGCAGAACGGTACAACTCCTTAATCTCATCAGTGATGTTGTCCACGCGCACATAGCGATCGACCACTTCACCTACTTGCTCATATTCACTTTGTTCCCCAAGCTTCCCGACGTCCACCGCCCCAAACAAAGATCCATCCGCAGCGTCAACCGGCTGCCAGGTGAAACGGGGGAAGAACTGCCCAGCATTAGAACCCCACATCGCGAGATCTGGAATTAGGTCTGTCGCGATCGCTGAAAACGGCTTTGCGCTACCCGGATTAACAATGTAAAAACCGGTGTTCTTGTGCCTTGGTGTTGGGAAAATCGAGGGGAGCTGGTACGTCATGTCATTCAACGGCCCGTCGAAATACGCCCAATAGCCGGTAAAGGGGCGGTACAAGGATCGGTAAATCCGTTGCTTTTTTAGCCGTATATCCGTTCCCTTGGCTGCGTAGTTTTTCAATGTGCGGTTCCATGAGATCTTTGTCGAATCTGCTAGATCAGGTTGCGCTTGAAGGAACCTGGTTACCTCCGCTTCCCGGATCCGGGTGATTCCCTCGTTTTCAGCCCAGCGAGCGAGTTTCTCGGTTACGTCGTTGTAGGTGTCGAGCATCCGTTGTAATTGCTCGGTTAGCTGCTCGGGTGTTTGCGCATAGGCCCATGCATCACGTCCAGTCTTCAGCCCTGCTGAAAATGTAGAAAAGAACCTGTCGGTTTGCCCTTTCTTTTCCCCAATCACAGGCCAGGTCTCAAAATCCTCCGTGCGCTGGTTCAGCCAATCTCCCCACTGGTTAGGAGTGATTTGCTGCCAGCAGAGATTTTCCACTGTTGATTGAGCTACCAAAGCAATCTTTTCGTCTTTGTTCATGTAGTCAGCAGCTTCAACGTAATTGATCGTGGTCCTATCCTTAGTCGGGTCCTTGACTCCGATCAAAATGCTTACACCGACACGGATATCAAAAACGTTGCCACCTTCTCGCTTTGCAATATCGCCGGCAGTGCGGGAGTTGCCCCTTAGATTCAGCACGTACAAATCTGTGAAGTCCTCAACTAACGACAAACGAATACCACCGCCGGTATTTCCGTCAATCCAGCCGTTATTGGACACAAAGGCCACTATGCCCTTGTCCCCAATGCGGTCGGTTGCCCAGCGGAAGGCGCGCAGGTAGGAGTCGTAGAGGGAGTTTTTGTTCGTCGCGGTTGATTTGGCTGCGTAGGTTTCGGCGATGCGCGCGTCCAGTGATGGGTATTTGAGGTTGGCGTTGAGGTCATTCGCGCTGGTTTGGCCAGCCGAATACGGCGGATTACCAATCACCACGTTGATTGGAGCTTCCATCTGGCGTTGGATGGTGGCGTTGTTTTCCTTGAACACCATAAGGTCGGGGATGTCGCCTTCCTCGTGGATCTGGAAGGTGTCTGCAAGCGCGATGTTGTTGAACGGAGAATACTGCGGGGGGTGTTCCTATATAGGTTGTCAACTCCGTGGGTGAGATTGTTGGGGGTGTGAAGGGCTTCTGTTTTACTTCGGCGATGTTGTTTTCGGGCATGCTGAGGGGCCGATTGGGCTTCCTGCGCAATC
>NZ_JANIKD010000002.1 GCF_024580955.1 Corynebacterium sp. 122RC1
GGTTGAGGTCACCCGTTCGGGCCCCGTTCGGGCCCCGTTTGAGTCCCATTCAGTATCGGGGGCACTGTCCAGCCTTTTCACAGGTGGAATAGCTAAGGTGGTGGGCATGCTTTCAAGGCAGGAAACTCCGCTGGCACGCAAGCGCCGGGCCCGAAAGATCAACCGCATCTTGGCTCAGGCGCACCCAGACGCGCATTGCGAACTCGATTTCCGCAACCCCCTTGAGTTGCTGGTAGCCACCGTATTGTCCGCCCAGTGCACGGACGTTCGCGTCAACCAGGTCACCCCGGCCTTGTTTGCCCGCTATCCAGACGCCGCAGCCTATGCCGAGGCGGCTACCAACCCCGCGGAACTGGAGGAAATCATCCGGCCAACGGGGTTCTACCGGGCCAAAGCCAACCACCTCATTGGGATGGGGCAGATGTTGATTGCGGAGTACGGTGGCGAGGTACCCAAGGCCCTGGAAGACCTGGTGCGCCTGCCCGGTGTGGGCCGCAAAACGGCCCATGTGGTGCGCGGCAATGCCTTTGGCATTCCGGGGCTCACGGTGGATACCCACTTCGGGCGCCTCATGCGCAGGCTCGGGCTCACGGACCTGGAAGACCCAGTGAAGGTGGAACACGCCATCGGTGAGCTCATTGAGCGCAAAGAGTGGACTATGTTTTCCCACCGCGTAATTTTCCACGGGCGCCGGGTGTGTCACTCCCGCAAGCCGGCGTGTGGCGCGTGTGTGCTGGCGAGCCTGTGCCCGTCGGCAAGCATTGGTGCCCAGGGCAGCGAGGCTGCGGCGCTGGTGAAAGGTGAGAACCGGGAGTGGTTGCTGGAAATGGCAGGAGTAGATGATGTTGCGTAACACAGTGATTGCCTCCGTGGTGGGCTTCGTGGCGATTCTCGCGGTGCTGCTCACGCTTACCTTGCGCCCCGAGGCCGAGCAGCAGCCGGTGATGCAAGCGGAATCGGGGCAAAGCGCGGCGGTGGATGTGGAAGGCGCGGCGGTGCTCACGCAGCGCCCCGACTGCCCCGCGCCGCAAATGGAAGGGATCGAGCTGCCCTGCCTGGGTGGGGAGATTGTGGATGGCGAGCAAACCCCGGCGGCGCAGGCCACGGTGGTGAACCTGTGGGCATGGTGGTGCGAGCCCTGCCGCACCGAGCTACCGCTGTTTGACCAGCTTGCGCTGGAGCACCCCGAGTACGCGATCGTGGGCGTGCACGCGGACAAGGCCGCCACCAACGGAGCCGCGCTGCTCGAGGAACTGGGCGTGGGAATGGCCAGCTACCAGGACGATTCCAACCTCTTTGCCGGCACACTCGGCCTGCCCCAGGTGGTGCCGATCACCGTGGTCTTTGCCCCCGACGGCACCCTCAAGGGCTATCTGCCGAAGTCGTTCACTTCCTATCAGGAGCTTGAGGACGCCCTGGCCGAGATGGTGAACACATGACCGCCCGCCATGACTCTCCGGGCGCGAACATCGAACTCTTACCCCAGCGCGCCCCCGTATGGATGCATAAACTCCTCATGAGCACGCATTCCGGCGCCGTGGACCGCGCCGTGGGCTTCAACTTGCGCCGCCCTCATGAACCAATGAAAGACAGGCAGGCTGCGGTGCTGGTGCTGCTCTCCGGCACGGAAACCAGTGCGGAGCTCCCTAACGACGCTGCCGTCTTGCTCACGCACCGTTCACCCACCATGCGCTCACATTCGGGGCAGATCGCGTTTCCCGGCGGCCGTATGGATGCAACAGACGCAAATGTGGTGGACTGCGCCCTACGGGAGGCCTGGGAGGAAACCGGGCTAGACCGGATGACGGTCACCCCGGTTGCCCAACTCAGCGAGGTCCACATCCGCGCCACCGGCTACCCCGTGACTCCCGTGCTGGCGCACTGGCACAGCATTTCACCCACGGGTGTGGTCTCTCCCGAGGAGGCTGATGAGGTGATCAACGTGCCAATGGCCACCCTCATCGACCCCACCAATCGCTTCATGGTCCGCCTCGGCCAGTGGTACGGCCCGGCCTTCCATGTGAACGGCTACGTGGTGTGGGGGTTCACTGGAGGAATCCTTGATGCGTTGATTGAGCAGGCGGGGTGGGAACAGCCCTGGGATAAGCAGACGCACTACGATTTGGCGGAGTCGTTGGAGCGCTCACGCAACAACGAAAAGAAACTCTGAAGGGAAACCACCAACAGTGCAGCCCGGTGTTGTAGTAGACCTCATCATTGCCTTCATAGTGCTCGCAGCCATGTGGGCTGGATGGCGCCAAGGCGCCATCGCGTCGGTATTCTCTGCGATCGGCGTGGTGGCGGGACTGCTGAGCGGCGCGGTGCTGGCCCCCGTCGTGATGACCTTCACCGACTCCGTGGCGCTGCGCTTCTTGCTCGCACTCGGCACGGTGATTCTGCTGGTTGGCGTGGGCAACCTGGTGGGCGGGCTGCTCGGCTCGGCGCTGCGCGACGTGGTGGTGTGGCGCAAGCTGCGCTTTGTGGATGCCTCCCTGGGTTCGGTGTTTCAGGCCGCGACCGCGCTGGTTGTGGTGTGGCTCGTCTCCATTCCGCTGGCCACGGGCCTGAGCGGAGTGCCGGCGCAGGGAATTGCGCAGTCAAAGGTCCTGGGATTTGTGGACCGCAACACTCCGCAGGCGCTGGGCACGCTGCCTTCGAAAATTTCCGCCATGCTCTCCGAATCCGGGCTGCCGCCGCTGGTCTCCCCGTTTGAGGGATCCAGCCGATTTGAGGTGGAAGCCCCGGATATTCAGGTGGAGGACGTGGCGCTGGTGGAGCGGCTGCGGCCGTCGGTAGTGCATGTGATGGGCGAGTCCCAGGTGTGCTCGCGCCGCCTCATGGGCTCCGGCTTTGTGGTGGATGATACGCATGTGGTGACCAACGCCCACGTTGTGGCCGGCACGAATTCCGTTGCACTGGACACCACGCTGGGTATCTTCCAGGCGCAGGTGGTGTACTACAACCCCGAGCTGGACATCGCTGTGCTGCAATCCGAGCCCACCGGCCTGCCCGCCCTGCAGTGGGCGCAAGATCCGGCGGTGAGCGGCGAGGACGCCATCGTGATGGGCTTCCCCGAATCCGGGCCATTTGAAGCCGCACCGGCGAGGATCGCGGACCGCCTCACCATTTCCGGGCCGAACATCTACGCCTCGGGGCGCGTGGAGCGCGAGGCCTACACCGTGCGTGGCACCATCCGCCAGGGCAACTCCGGTGGCCCAATGGTGAATACAAACGGCGAAGTCATCGGCGTGGTGTTCGGCGCGGCAGTGGACAACACGGACATCGGCTACGCGCTGACGGCCCGCGAGGTGCTGGCCAACATCGGCAACGTTTCCACGCTCACCAGCCCGGTGGGGACCATGGAGTGCGTGAACAACTAGCGGCCGCTAGCTCCGCTCGGCGCTGCTAACGGCGCTGAGGATCGCCTCTGCAAAGCGTTCGGGTGCTTCCAGGTGGGGGCGCTGCTTGGCGTCGGGAATACTGAACGTGTGCAGGGCAGCGGCGCGCTTTCGGGCGATCTTTGCCTCCAGACGCGCCCTGGAAGTGTTCACCAGCACGTGCGCTGGCACGTCCACGCTGCGCTGAATCCACCCAAACGGCGGCAGATTCACCTGGTAACGCATGGTTTTAGCGATCCCTGGGAAGGTGGAGCCGATCGCCTGTGCTTTGGTTCGCAGGCGCACTTCCTCGTTGAATGCTTCGCTGCCCTGGTACTTCACGCCGGTGTTGAGGCGCAGCTCGCGGGCGATCTTGTTCGCCGGCCGCACCCAATACAGCTTGCGCAACCCCTGCGGCAGGCGCATCGGGGTGGTAAAGGAGAGCAACCCCACATAGCGCCAGGGTGCCCGCAGGATCGCGGCGCGCATATCCGCGGGGTGGATCGCTCCCGCGGTGATCAGCGAAGCGACGTGCCCAGGGTGGCTCGTTGCCAGGGCCCAGGCAATCGCGGCGCCGGAGCCAACACCAACGACGTGCGCACGATCATGGCCCAATGTGCGGATCGCGCCCGCGATGTCGCCGGTGGCATTGTGCAGGTCGTAACCTGCTGGTGGCTTATCGGACATGCCGTAGCCGCGGCAGTCCAACGCCGCCACATGGAGCCCTGAGGTAGCAAGTTTGTCCATGAGGGGGCGGTAGTTGAACCAGCCGCCCAGGGCGTCATGGAGCAACACCACCAGCGGCCCCGTTTGCTCGCCCATTGTGGCGGCATGGAGCCGGATGCCGCGGGTGTGCAGCATTTGGTGGCGCCAAGGGCCGTCAAAGGCCACGACTTTCGGCGAAAGTGGTGCCAAGGTGCTCTCCTCATGGACAAATGGGGACAAAAATGCAGTGCCCGGGGGTTTTCGGGCACTGCCTGATGTGCGGTGGGCTATTGGCGCCAGGTGTTGGCGCTGTGCTAGCTATACATGCCGCGGTTGCCGGACTCCAGCTTCTGCTGTGCCTGGCCTGGGACCAGGTTCTTGAGTTCGTTTACGGACTGGATGGTCTTCTTCGGTGCGCCGATCTTCTTGACCTTCTTGAGGCCGATGAGCGCGAGGATAGCAGCCAGGCCGATCATCACGAGGAACACGATCAGGTAGGCGGCCCATGAGGCCAGCCAGATCTTGAGGACCTCGGCGATCATGAAGAAGAAGAAGAACGAGCTGTAGAGGGCAATGACGCCAGCTACACCGAAGAGGCCGCCGCCGATGGCGCCCTTCTTGGCTTCCTGGGCGAGTTCTGCTTTGGCCAGCTCTACCTCTGCTCGGAAGAGGGAGGACATTTGGGAGGTGGCGTCGCTCACCAAGGAACCGATGGAGCCGTTGTTGCCTGCGTCCACGTCTCGAAGTGGGATGGCGTTCACCTTTGCCTGGAAGGTTTCGGCACCTTCGGTGTAAAGGCCGTTCTCGTTGCTCACGGCGTGGTCCTCCAAAAGTTGTTGTGATGGTAGCTGCTCCGCCGGGCCAGCATTTTGTGGCTGCGGGAGCTGCCGCCTTGAAAAGATTTTTTCGCAATCACAGTCAATCGTGCCACGAAACGCTAAACCGGTGTCAATTCGAGGCTAAAAAAGTTGCCAATTTGTGAAAAACTTCCCGCCGCACCCCCACGCTCATTCCCTCACCCAATGGTTTGGATGAAGATGGAACCCATGATTGCCAACCTTGCGCAGCACCCCACCGTAGCCGCCCCTTTGACCGAGGCCATCGCCGCCATCAACGCCGTTCACCGCCGCCCGGTGAATCTCCGCAAGGTGAACATCACTTCCTCCACGGCGGCTCTGCGTGCGGCCACCCTTTCCGCGCAACTGGAAGGACTGGGTGAACAGGAGTCGCTCAGCGCGTACAGTCTTTGCGGCCCCAATCTCATCGACGCCACCACGCGCACCCTCGTCCGCGCTCCTTTGCAGGTGATCGCGCGTATCGACGCCCTGGCAGGCGGCAGCGGGCAACCCGAGTCCGGGGAGGGTGCGGCCCGGCTGCAATCCCTGGCCCGGCTCATCGTGGATGGCGCCCGCAACCAAGAAACCCCCGCGGGCGTGCTCGCTGCGGTTGTTCATGAGGAGATTTACACCTCGAGGGCTTTCGGGCCTCGCACCGGCACCATCGCCAGGGTGACCTCCCGCCTTGTTGCTGTTGCCTGCGGCTTTGACCCGCGAGGATTGTGTGTGCCGGAGGTGCGCTGGCGGCGTCGGCACGCGGAGTACCGCACGCCCGCGGCGCTGGAGGAGAAAGTAGCGCAGTTCCTGCTTGCCTATGTTGCCGGGGCGCAGGAGGCGGAGGGAATTGCTAGGGAAGTGCAGGGTGCTTAAGCGCGCTTAGTGAGCCACACCGCGCCAAATGCCAGCGCAGCCACGAGGCCTGCGGAAATGCTGAGCTCGCGTTTTGTGGGGATCGGGAAGAGCGGTACGGGGTTTTTGAACGTCTGAATCTCCCAGCCGCGCTCAGTGGCGATTTTACGCAGGGCGCGATCCGGGTTCACCGCGACCTGATTGCCCACAGCCTCAAGCATGGGCAGGTCCGTGGCGGAATCGGTGTAGGCGAAGCATCGTTGCAGGTCATAGTGTTGGGTTTGGGCGAGCTCCGCGATCGCCTGCGCCTTGAGTGGCCCCTTGCAGAAGAAGGGCAGCTGGCCGGTGAACTTGCCATCTACCACCTCCAGTTCGGTGGCTACCACGCGATCCACTCCAAGCTCGGTGGCGATCGGCTCCACGAGCTGGCGGGCAGAGGCGGAAATGATCACGACGTCGTGGCCCTGGCGCTGGTGCTCCTTGATGAGGTCGCGGGCCTCGGCGTAAATCGCGGGGGTCAGGGCGGTGTGCATGGCCTCCGCAGCAATCTCGCGTACCTTGGCTTCCTCCCACCCCGCGACCATCTGCGCAAGCTGCTCCTTTGTGGCCTCCATCTGCTGCTCATTGTGGCCCGTGAGCATGTAACTGGCCTTGGTTACCGACATGTGCAGCGCTTCCGCGGGTGTGATCAGCCCAAGGTGAAGGAACTGCTTACCAAATGCAAGAGCCGACGACGTAGCGATTACCGTCTTGTCCAGATCAAAGAACGCGGCCACGCGGGTTTGCTGCGCGACGGCAGTTGCTGGGGATTGCGTGGCTGGCGGGGTATCCGTGGTTGGCGCGGCTTGCGTGGTTCGTTCCGTGTTGCGGGGCGTCACCTGCTCGAGTGTAGCGATTTTCGCTGCGTAAGTGGCAGTTTGAAAGGCAGCTTGCGGGCGTTGCGATGAGGTGTTGCACGTCTTTGTTGGCTGTGTCATAATCGTCTGTGCAAGGCCCCGATATACAGTGTGGCCTGCCCCGGCTCGCCCCCCCCTGTAGCCGGGTTGGCGGTTCGCGCACACCCCCCCGAGCGCGAACCGCCCTTTTATGTTTTGCCGACTTGGTGAAAAGATGTGTGTCTGAGCGGCGTGCGTCTGGATCGCTTTGAATACACCCCCATCAAGGCATCACTGGAAATGCTCAGCTAGTTCACCGCTTTTCCGACGGTGAACGAAGCTCATAATCACAGTCTGACCGGGAGGGGAGCCTTCCAGCTTTCAAGCTGAGCGAGGACGGAGGGGGGATTGCGCACGAGAGTAGTTTTCCAGGGCACTTTGCCCTCTTTTTGTAGCCTGCCAATCAAGGTGAAGGGATGAACCTCTAGGTGGTTGGCTTGTTCATTGATCCAGGATGAGTGCACACGACTTGGGACCTCCGGCAAAGGACGAGAGATTGCGAGACTGCTGGCTAGCCGGTCTGCTTCGGCTTCATTGTCGGCGCTGTCAGCTGATAGGTCGTCGAGTATCACCTCGCCATTATCGGCAAGGTGGCCCAGCAAGATGTGGGCTACTTCATGAAGGATGGTGAAGAGCACCTTATCTAGCCGTCTCCCCCGTCCTGATATGCCAATTACGGGGTGCCCTTCGACCATCATGGCGCAGCCATCAAGCTTTCCACCTGGGAAAGCCTCCACGTACACAAGTTTCACTCCCGCCTGGGCAAATAGGGTCTGGAACTCAGCAAATGCTTGCGGGTCACGAGCTTTTCTTGAAAGCGTCTGGGCGATGCCTTCTAGCGTCTCACGTGAGTAGGGGGCAGCGTCGAGGGTTTTGGCAGTTGCCCTCACACATGCAGCCCAGGCTTCTTGGAAAATCGTGACTTTTTCCTCTTGGTTACTTCGCCGGGCGGCAAAGCTGATCCCCATTGGGTCTGCGAACGATTCCTTGCCGAACAAGTCCAGCACCTCACGTGCCTGCTCCTCCACGTCAGTGGCGGTGATGTATCCCCGCTTTGCCAGGAGGGAAATGGGTGCCAACTCTCGCAACCGTGCGCGGGTTTTCACAGCGTTGAGGTTGTCCTGAGTCCGGACGTCCTGGGACTGCTTCCATAGCAGGTAGGAGTTTTGGAGATTTAGCCAGAACTCCGCCGAGGTGCCCAGTGCGGCACCGATCTGGGCTGCGGATTCGCGCGTTATCTCCTTTTTTCCGGAAATGATTTCCGAGACAAATTGTGTGGGCCGTCCCAGCACCTCGGCAAAGTCGGTTTGGGTCCAACCGCGGGCTTCCAACTCGTCTGCGAGGATCTCTCCAGCCGGGAATAGCTCCGCTGCAATTGGGGCGTTCATGAGCTCACCTTCTCTCAGTGGTAATCCACCATTTCAATCACAATGACCTTGCGGCCATAGCTGTCGGTTGTGAATTCGAGGATGAGTCGAAACTGATCGTTCAAGCGGATCGATGAGGTTCCGTTACGGTCGCCTTTCAATTGTTTCAAGTGCAACGACCGCAAGGCTCGCAGATCGCGTTCATCCGTAGCATTGGCCAGGATTTGGATTTTCTTGCGGTATGCCTTGAGGATATTCGGGCCCCATTGTTTGGGGGTGTATGAGGCGTCCTCGGCTATGCGTCGAAGTTCCTCATTCTTGTAGAGGATACGCACCAAGCCCACCTCGTCTAGTTCGCCGACGCCGCGCCTGCCTGACGTGACTCATCTTTTTTACTGCACCAGTGTCCATCACCCTTTACCTGAAGAACAATATGTGAGTTAAGTTGATTTTGCAAGGCCTGGGTAAGGAAAAGTCCACCTCGCTGCATGGAAGTGGCCACCGTTAATCCCCGATACTCTAGCTTGGTCAGGATCGTAGCTCGTCGGGGTCGCCTTCCAGGACGTCACTATCAAAGAAGGAGGCATTACATGTGCCTTCTCCGCGAAATCTGATGGTTGGTCCTCTACATAGGACGAAGTTGAGGCTTGTGTGTTGGGGCTTACTGCGCCTCACCACCATCCCGAAACACGTTTTCCACAACCCAGCCGCTGTAGCCCCACGTTTTCCACAGCCTTCAAGATGGCTCCTTTTCAGGCTCGTGAAACGGCGGCACACTGCGGGCTATGGATACACCAGTTCTTGTTGCAATTACAGACCCGATTATTTACCCGGAGGCAATGCACGCCGTTGCCGCGACCGGCCGCGTGGCGGTGGATACCACTGACCCGCGGGAGATTACAGTGCAGGCCGCGCGCTGTGGCGTGGTGCTCTGCGATGCCACTACCGCGCCGCACGTTGCTACGTTGGCGCCGCGCCAGCGCAGGTTCTTGCTCCTCGGCACTTCAGAACCTTCGGGAGGGGAGATTTCGGCAGGGGAGCGCGGCGGCTGGAAGCTCGCCATGGATCTTCATGCTGAGCAGGTATTTTCTATGCCTGCCGACGTTCCCAAGCTGTTGGAGGCGCTCGCTGAACAGCACACAGATTCACATTCGCCGCCCGAAGAAAGTGGGCTGCGGCGCCGGTTGCGAGTGCGGGTGATCGCGGTCCTTGGTGGCGTCGGCGGTGCTGGGACCAGCGTGTTTGCTGCGAGTGTTGCCAGGCATCTCGCCGGCGGAGGTGGGGGCTGCGTGCTCCTCGACGCTGCAACGGCCTCCGGGGGCCTTGACCTGCTGTTTGGTCTGGAGGACGCGCCGGGGCTGCGGTGGAATGACTTCAGTTTTTCCGGCGGGGCGCTGCGCGGCAGGGAGGTGCTGGATTCGCTTATCGACGCCGGCCAGGGGCTTCGCCTCCTTTCCCAGGCGCGGTCTGCGGGGGAGGGAGTGACCGGGGAGAAGGTGCGTGCCGCCATTGATTCGCTGCGCGCGCAGGCGGGGATCAGTGACATCGTGGTGGACGCCGGTGTGCTGGGACAGCAGCCGCAGGGCGTGTTGGACGCGGTGGATGCCGTTGTGCTGGTGGTTCCTGCCGAGGTGCGGGCGGTGGCGGCCGCCGCAGAGCATGTGCACCAGATCCATTCCCGCAGCCTCCCCCTGGTGCCGGTGGTGCGGGTGCGCGGGTGGGCGTCGGTACGCGCGGAGGAGATGGAGCCCTTCCTCGGTGCGGTGCCTGTGGCGCAGTTCGGAAACGTGTTTGGGCTGGCCAAACGCCTGGAGACGGTGGGGCTGGGGCAGCGGCTGCCCGGGGAGCTTTCGCGGGCGGCCAAGCAGGTGGTGGAGGCGGAGGTGCTGCGATGAACCGGGAGCAGGTGTTGGCGCAGGTACAGCAGCATTTGGCGAGCCATCCGGAGGTCACGGGGGCTGCGCAGATTGCGGAGGTGATTCGCCAAACCGCGGGCGTGGTCAGTGACAAGGATGTGTTTGACCTGCTGCGCCAATTGCGCCATGAGACGGTAGGCCTGGGGCCGCTGGAACCGCTGTTGCAGCGCAGGGGAATCACGGACATCGTGGTCAACGGCCCAAACAGCGTGTGGATCGACTGCGGCAACGGCATGGAGGCCGCGGGTGTGCGCTTCAGCGACGACGAAGAGGTGCGCAGACTCGCCACCCGCCTCATCTTGGCGTGCGGTGGCAGGCTTGACAGCGCCCAAAGCTTTGCCGACGCCCGCCTCCAGCACACAGCCACCACAGCCATTCGTGTCCACGCGATGCTCAGCCCACCCTCGGACACCGGCACCCTTCTCTCCCTGCGCGTGCTGCGCCAGGCCCACATTAGCCTGGGAGAACTCGCCGAAAAAGGCACGTTCACCAGGGACATTGCCGACGCTTTGCGTGCCCTCGTCCACGCCAAACGCTCCTTTTTGGTGGTAGGCGGCACCGGTTCTGGGAAAACCACGCTGCTCAACGCCCTGCTCGGGGAAGTCCACCCCGGCGAGCGGATCATCACGATCGAAGACACCGCCGAGCTCCTGCCCAAGCACCCCCACCACGTAGCGCTGCTCACAAGGGCGGCTAACACCGAAGGACGCGGCCAGATCACCATGCAGGAGCTGCTGAAACAGGCCCTGCGCATGCGCCCGGACCGAATCATTCTGGGCGAAATCCGCGGCGCCGAGGTGGTGGACCTCCTCGCCGCGCTCAACACAGGCCACGAGGGCTGCGCCGGAACCATCCACGCCAACGCCGCGGAGGAGGTCCCCGCCCGCCTTGAGGCACTGGCTGCCCTCGGTGGGGTGCCAGCCGTGGCGCTCGGGGCGCAAATTGCGGCTGCCGCGCCGATGGTGCTCTCCATGCAGAAAACTGCCTCGGGCAGGGTGTTGCAGCAGATCAGCGTGGTAGAACACAATCCAGTTCGGGTGCGCACCCTGTGGCAGCGCAGCAAAGGCTGGGTGGAGGAGGCGCCATGGTAAGCAACCCTTCGGCGGTGCTCGCCTGCCTCGTGTGCCTTGCCCTCGCCCTTGCTCTGCCTTCACCACGGTTTCTGCGGCGCGTGCAACACCCTGGCAGCGGCAGCGGCAATGCCCATTCCAAGCGCCTGCCAACAACGCGCCTCCTGTGGGCCGTAGGCACGCTGGGGCTTGTGGGGATGTGGGCGCTGGGGGCGTCGGTCATCCTCATTGCCTTGGTGATGATCGCTGCAACACTGTGGCGCATTGCCTCGGGGATCGCGGTGAAGCGGCGTTCCAACCAGCGAAAACGCTATCTTTCGCAAGTGCTGGGGCTCGTGGTGGGCGAGCTGCGCGCCGGCACCCCCATGGATCACGCACTCGAACACGCGCTGGAGGAACTCAGCCCCGTTCAGGCACGCGCCGCACCGATTCCGCAGCAACTGCACGCCACCGTCCGCGCGATGCGGCTCGGGGCGCAAGGGGAAAAGCACCTTCTGGCCGTTGCCCATGAGGAGCTGGTGTTTATGGCGCAGTGCTGGAATGTTGCCGCACGCCACGGCGTTGCGTTGGCGCCGCTGATCCACCAGGTGCAACTGCGCCTCGACGCCGAGCTCAGCCACCATTCAGAGACCAACGCCAACCTTCAGGGGCCGCAGGCCACCGCTGTGCTGCTGAGCCTATTGCCGCTGCTTGGGATCGGTTTGGGGGCATCGATGGGCGCTAATCCGGTGGCCCTGTTTAGTAACACGGCGGTCGGGGCGGTGCTTCTGCTCGTGGGAACTGGCCTGCTCTGCGCGGGAGCGCTGTGGGCGCACCGGATTTTGCAGGGGGTGGCGGCATGATGCTCGTGATCGCCGCGATGCTGGTTGCCTGCGCGTTGTGGCTCACCCCGCCGCGGCGGCTGCGCCATGCCCACGCCCCAGTGGGACCTCCGCCCGAGCAGGCAAGCGCCCTGGAAACCGCCAATGACCTGGAGCTGCTCACCGCGTGCCTGCAGGCCGGGCTGAGTCCAGCCGCGGCGGTGCACACCGTGGCCAATTGCAGCCACAACCCCAGATGGGCACAGGTAGCAACGCTGATGCACATGGGTGCGCCCGCCCACCGCGCCTGGCAGCCCCTTGAGGCCGATGCCCACTGCCGCGAACTCGTGGCACTCGCACGCGCCTCCGGCCGCACCGGTGCTGGCATGCAGGAAGGCTGCGCCCGGCTGGCAGAGGATCTCCGCCGCCAAGCAAGCCACCTGGCAACCGCAAAAGCCCAGCGCGCCGGGGTCCTCATGGCCCTGCCGCTCAGCCTGTGCTTCCTGCCCGCCTTCTTCCTGCTGGGGCTGATCCCAGTAATTGTTGACCTCGGCATGGAACTTCTAGGGGGTCTCAACCTGTCTAAGTAACTAGGGGCAAAACCGCCCTTGGACACACACCAAACACAAAAGGAGAACACCATGAACACCACGAACAAACAGCAACCACGTCCCGCTCTGCTTGCCGATGAACGCGGCATGACCAGCGTGGAATACGCCCTCGGGGCGCTCGCCGCCACCGCACTCGCCGGGGCGCTGTACTTTGTTGCCCAATCCCAGGCCGTGCGCGACGCCATCGAGCAAGTAGTCACCGGCGCACTCAACAACGTCCCAGGCTAAGCACATGCGCAACGACGCCGGCATGGTCACCCTCGAATCCGCCCTCGCTGCGGCGGCGCTGCTGCTGTTTACCTCCGCGCTGATCGGGGTCCTCTCCACCTTCGGGTCCCTCATCCTGGCGGTGGACCTCGCCGGCGCCGCCGCCAGATCCCACGCCATCGGGGTGGCATACACCCCACCACGGGGCAGCGTAAGCATAGAGGAAAGTAGCACCCACGTCACCGCCACCGCCCACGTTCCCGCACCATTTGGGGACATGCGCGCCCAGGCGGTCTACCCCAAGGAAACCTCATGACCCCTCATGAGCACACCGACGATGCCCGCGGCAACATGACCATCTTCGCCGCGGGCATCGCCTGTGCCCTCACCGCAATCCTACTAGCCGCAGTAGGTGCCGCCAGCCTGGTTCTCCAACAGCACAAGGCGCAGGTTGCGGCAGACATGGCCGCGATCGCCGGCGCCACCTCCCTCATGAACACCACCGATGCCGACGCCGACGCCTGCGCCACAGCCAGCACCACCGCCCACGCCAACAACGCCGAGCTCACGAGCTGCACCATCTATGCCCTCGACGTCCAAGTCAGCGTCCGCGTTGGCCTGCGCACCGCCCAGGCCAACGCCGGCCCTCATGAGCAAGGGTCGTAGCCGCCGAGCATGGTGCACAACGCACCCAACAGTTTGATCGCACCTGCCTTGTCCAGCGGGTTGTTTCCGTTGCCGCACTTTGGCGACTGCACGCAGCTCGGGCACCCCGCCTCGCACGCACAAGAGCGCACGGCTTCAAAGGTGGCTTGGATCCATTCGTCGAATCGTTCATAGCCACAGTCAGCAAAGCCGGCGCCACCTGGGGTGCCGTCATACACGAACACCGTCGGTAAGCCCGTGTCAGCATGCAGCGCAGTGGACACCCCGCCGATGTCCCAGCGATCGCATGTGGCAATCAGCGGCAACATACCGATCGCCGCGTGCTCCGCCGCATGCAGCGCCCCAGGGACATCCGTGATCCCCAACTCCTGAAGTACCAACGGGTCCACCGTATAGGCCACCGCCCTGGTCACCAACGCCTGAGCCGGCAGATCCAGCGGCACCATCCCGATGGTTTCCCCGGCGATCGACTTCATCACATAACCCGTCACCTGCGTAGTCACCTCCACCTCCAGATTGGAAACCCACAGGCCAGGGGAGGGATTCACCACCTTCTGCTCATCGTGCGGCACATCCACAATCCGGATGTCCGTGGTGGAACGCGAATACGTGTTGTACTCAGGGGCCTCTGGGTGCACCAACGCAACCCCCTCATGGAGATCCAGCTCATCCACAACGAACTGCTCACCCATATGCAGGTACACCGCGCCGGGGTGGAGCTGGCTGAGCGCCAAGGATTCATCGGTGGTGCCAAGCAGGCGCCCGTCGGTGGCGTCCACAATGGCCACCGAGTTTCCCGTGCCGCGCAACTGCACCTGGGTCTGCGGCGGGGCGACGCCCGGGGGTTGGACGGCGAACCAGCCGCCGGGGCGCCTGCGCAACCTCCCCTCATGAGCAAGCTCATGAGGGAGGGTGGGGCCCGCGAGGGCGTAGATCTCGGCGTCGGAAAGCGGCGCCTCCACCGCCGCGCACAGCACGTGGCCGCGCACGATGTGGGGGTTGTGGGGGTTGAAGACGGTGCGCTCGAGGGGTTTGTCCAGAAGCGCTTCGGGGTGGTGGATGAGGTAGGTGTCCATGGGTTCGTCGCGGGCCACGAGGGTGACCAGGCTGCCTTGGCCGCGCCGACCTGCGCGCCCAGCCTGCTGCCAGAAGCTGGCCACGGTCCCAGGAAAGCCGGCGGTGACCACCGCATCCAGGCCGCCGACGTCGATGCCCAGCTCTAGTGCGTTTGTAGAGGCCACGCCCAACAAATCGCCGTTGTCCAAGGCCTGTTCGAGCGCCCGGCGGTGCTCCGCGAGGTACCCCGCGCGGTAGGCTGCCACCCTGGCTGCGTCGGCAGGCCTTCCCATGCTGGAGAGCTCTTCTGCACAGCGCAGCGCCGTGATTTCCGCTTGCCTGCGGGAACGGACGAACGCGAGGGTGCGTGCGCCTTCCGCGATGAGGGTGGCCATGATGCTGGCGGTTTCGGTGCTGGCGGCGCGGCGGACGGGGGCGCCGCCTTCGTCGCTGATGCCTTCGATGAAGCCAGGTTCCCAGAGCATGATCGTGCGTGGGCCGCGGGGTGCGGTGTCGCGCTCGACTGCTTCCACGGGTGCGCCGATGAGGGTGGAGGCGTGGGCGGCGGGGTCGTTGCTGGTGGCGGAGGCGAGGATCACGGTGGGGTGGGCGCCGTAGCGGGCGCAAAGGCGTAGGAGGCGGCGCAGCACTAGGGAGACGCCGGCGCCGAACACTCCGCGGTAGGAGTGGGCTTCGTCGATGATGATGAAGTGCAGATTGCGCAGCATGCGGCCCCATTTTGTGTGGTTGGGCAAGATGGCTTGGTGCAGCATGTCGGGGTTGGTGACCACTAGCCGGGAGCGTTCGCGGATGGTGGGGCGGGCGTCGGTGGGGGTGTCGCCGTCGTAGGGGCTGGGGTGTACCTCATGGAGACCCTCAATTTCGCTGCACATTTGCAGCAGGGTGCCCAGTTGGTCATTGCCCAGCGCCTTCGTGGGCGTGAGGTACAGCGCCGTGGCCCGCGGCTCCTGCGCCAGCCGCGAAAGCACCGCGAGCTGGTACGCCAGGGACTTACCCGAAGAGGTCGCCGTAGCCAGCACCACATGCCGTCCCTCCCACGCTAACGACGCAGCCAGCGCCTGGTGCTCGTACAGCGCCGTGATGCCCCTCGCTGTAAGCCAGTGCTGGAGGCCGGGGTGTGTCCATGAGGGGAAAGGGGCGTACTCGGCGCGCTTCGCCGGCTGCGTAACCAGGTGGGTGCAGGTGGAGGTGTGCTGCGATTCTTGCACCGCGCGGGCCAATTCCTCCCCCGTATGAGGGCGCGCGGGGTGGGTCACATTTTCCTCCCGAAACTATTGTGAAAACTTGCGTGAACTGCGCCTACATTGCCAGGTGCGGTGAGGTGCTGAAAAAGATTTTGGCCGAAAATCGGAAGAATTTTGATTGTACGCTTCTGGTTTGCTGGGATTCGTGACACACTGGCTAATGGTCGCCAAGGAGCAACCAAGGAAATCCCGAGTGTGATCGTGCTGCGAGCGCGGTGGAAGCAGGGGTTCCGGTAGTTGCTTCTTATTTTTTGCTTCAGGTGGCTGCGCTATTCACACAGTGCTGATGTACAAGGTGATTGGCGTGGTGATATGCAGGTCAGAAAGTTTGGCTCCCACGCAAGGACGCTTTGCAACTCCGCGGGCGTCACAATCCAAAATAAGGAAGTTTTCAAAATGGCACAGGGCACTGTGAAATGGTTCAACGCTGAAAAGGGCTTCGGCTTCATCGCTCCTGAGGACGGCTCCGCTGACGTCTTCGTCCACTACTCCGAGATCGAGGGCAACGGCTTCCGCACCCTGGAAGAGGACCAGAAGGTGGAGTTTGAGATCGGTGAGGGCGCAAAGGGCCCACAGGCGCAGTCTGTTCGCGCGCTGTAAACAAAATCTGTAAGCAAATACAGTAACTTTTCCCCTCATGAGGGAACGCTTCAGCGTGATCGTTGAGGCGGCACACAAGAGCGCAGCCAAGCGTAATGCTTCCTAGCATTTTGCTTAGGGTGCGTTTTTGCATATTGCGAGCTGCTAGGTTAGAACGAGTAGCGTTAAGCACCGGTTAAGGAATTGAGGTTTTCACCTTTCATGGCTGAAACGAGCGGCATCAAGCACTTGGTCATCGTGGAGTCGGCGACCAAGGCCAAAAAAATCGCGCCGTACCTTGGCAAGGATTACATTGTCGAGGCTTCGGTGGGGCACATCCGTGACCTCCCCCGCGGCGCTGCCGACGTGCCAGCGAAGTACAAAAAGGAGCCCTGGGCACGCCTCGGCGTGAACACGGAGGACAACTTCACCCCGCTCTATGTAGTGAGTGCGGACAAGAAGAAGAAGGTTGCCGACCTCAAATCCAAACTCAAAGAAGTTGACGAACTTCTTCTTGCCACAGACCCCGACCGCGAGGGCGAGGCCATTGCCTGGCACCTGCTTGAGGTGCTCAAGCCCAAGGTGCCGGTGCGCCGCATGGTGTTCAATGAGATCACCAAACCCGCCATCCTGGCCGCCGCGGAAAATACCCGCGACCTGGACGAAAACCTGGTGGACGCGCAGGAAACACGCCGCATCGTGGACCGCCTCTACGGCTACGAGGTCTCCCCGGTGCTGTGGAAGAAGGTCATGCCGCGCCTTTCCGCAGGTCGCGTGCAATCCGTTGCCACCCGCGTGATCGTGGAACGCGAGCGTGAGCGCATGGCGTTCATCCCCGCGAGCTACTGGGACCTGGAGGCCACCTTCCACGCGGAGCAAGCCCAAGACGGCAACCCCTCCACCTTCACCGGGCGCCTGAGCTCGGTGGATGGCAAGCGGGTGGCCACGGGCCGCGACTTCAGCGACCGCGGCCAGCTCACCGGAGACGCCGTTGTGCTGGACGAACAGCGCGCCCACAAGCTCGCGGAGAACCTCAGCGGCGCCCCAATGGCGGTGGCGAGCGTAGAGGAAAAGCCCTACACCCGCCGTCCATACGCCCCATTCATGACCTCCACCCTGCAGCAGGAGGCTGGACGCAAGCTCCACTACACCTCCGAGCGCACCATGCGCATTGCGCAGCGACTGTACGAAAACGGCCACATCACCTACATGCGTACAGATTCCACCACCCTCTCCGAGCAGGGCCTCAAGGCAGCCCGCGAACAGGCGGTGGCGCTATACGGCAAGGAATACGTGGCTGACGCCCCACGCCGCTACGACCGCAAGGTGAAAAACTCCCAGGAAGCCCATGAGGCGATCCGTCCGGCGGGCGAGCGCTTTGCCACCCCCGGCGAGCTCGCCGGCCAACTGGACGCGGAGGAATTCAAGCTCTACGAGCTGATCTGGCAGCGCACCGTTGCCTCCCAAATGGCCGACGCCCGCGGCACCAGCATGAAGGTGCTCATAGGGGGCAACGCTACCGACGGCACCGCCGTGGAATTTTCCGTCACCGGCCGCACCATCACCTTCCAGGGCTTCCTGCGCGCCTACGTGGAGTCCGTGGAGTCCACAGCAGAAAATGCCGACGGCCGCGCCGTTGCCGACAACGCCGAGAAGCGCCTGCCGCAGCTTGCCCAAGGAGACGCCCTCGCCGTCGATAAGCTTGTTGCCGAAGGCCACAGCACCAACCCCCCTGCCCGCTACACGGAAGCCTCCCTGGTCAAGAAGATGGAAGACCTGGGGATCGGCCGCCCGTCCACCTACGCCTCGATCATTAAGACCATCCAGGACCGCGGCTACGTGTACTCCCGCGGCAACGCACTGGTGCCGAGCTGGGTGGCATTCGCCGTGGTTGGCCTCATGGAACAGAGCTTCGCCTCCCTGGTGGACTACGACTTCACCTCATCAATGGAAGATGAGCTCGACGAGATCGCCGCAGGTCACGAGCAGGGTTCCGCGTGGCTCAAGGGTTTCTACTTCGGCGATGCGAACGCTTCCGACGCCACCGCTGAGTCCATCGCCCGCCAAGGTGGCCTGAAGGCGCTGGTGGGGGACAACCTCGAGCAGATCGACGCCCGCAGCGTGAACAGCCTGCCCCTGTTCGACGACGCCGAAGGCCGCCCCATCTTCGTGCGCGTGGGCCGCTATGGGCCATACATCGAGCGCCAGGTGGGCACCAAGGACGGCGAGCCGGAATACCAGCGCGCCAACCTCGCGGACTCCATCACCCCTGATGAGCTCGACCTCGAACTCGCCGAGAAACTCTTTGCCACCCCGCAATCCGGCCGTGAGCTGGGCATTAACCCCTCCAATGGGCGCGTGGTGGTGGCCAAGGAAGGCCGCTTTGGCCCCTACGTCACCGAACTCCTCGGCGAAGACGAGCGCGAGCGCGCCGCCGCAAAGGCCGAGGAAACCGTGGCAGCCGAACGCGCCGAGGAAGACGCCCAACGCGCCGCCGAAGGCAAACGCGCCAAGAACTGGGAAACCAAAACCGCCGCTGCCGCCAAGGAAAAGCGCATCAACCAAATCATCGAGGAAACCCTCAAGCCCGGCACCGCCTCCCTGTTTTCCACCATGGAGACCGCCACCATCACGCTTGACGAGGCCCTCAAGCTCCTCTCCCTCCCGCGCGAAGTGGGGGTGGACCCGGCCGACGGCGAAGTTATCACCGCCCAAAACGGCCGCTACGGCCCTTACCTCAAGAAGGGCAGCGACTCCCGCTCCCTGAGCAGCGAAGACCAAATCTTCACCGTGACCCTCGACGAGGCCCGTCGCATTTACGCCGAACCAAAGCGCCGCGGCCGCGCCGCCACGAGCCAATCGGTGATTAAGGAACTCGGTGACAACGACGTCTCCGGCAAACCCATGAGCGTCCGCGACGGCCGCTTTGGGCCATACGTCACCGACGGCACCACCAATGCCTCACTCCGCCGCGGCGACGACCCAACCGCACTCACCGACGCCCGCGCCAACGAACTCCTCTCCGAGCGACGCGCCAAGGAAGCCGCCGACGGCGGCACGAAAACCAGCAAGAAGGCAAGCAAAAAGACCGCGAAGAAAGCCGGCAAGAAAGCCGCGAAACGGCCGGCGCAGACGACCAAGCGGGTAGTCAAGGCTGGGTCCCGGAAAAAATAACCCCTCATGGACAAGTCCATGAGGGGGATTGGCGGCGGTTAGGCCTTCAGCGTTTTCACCCAGCGGTACAACCCCGCGATGATGGCAACGTAGGCCACCACGCCGAGGACCTCCGCGAAGCGTCCGAACTCAAACAGTGCGAGTGGGGATTCCTGCCCGCTTGCCGCGATGATGCCTGCGTTGAGCACGCCAAACAGGGATTCGCCCACGATCAGGCCGGTGGCCAGCAGGATGCCCATGCGCTTCGAGGTTTCCGGCTTGGCCTGCTTCTCTGCCCAGCGGTCGTAGAACATGCCCAGGAATGCGCCGAGCGGAATCATCAGGGTCAGTGAAACGGGCAGGTACATGCCCATGCCCACGGCCAGCGGCGGCAGGGCGAAGCGGGTGGTGCGGCGCAGCACCTCATCAACCACAATTACGCCCACGCCGATCAGCGCGCCGAGCCCAATCAAGGACCAGTCCAGCGAGTTGCCAAAAATACCATTCGCTACCGACGAAAGCAGCGCCGCCTGCGGTGCTGCGAGGGCGGACTCTCCCGCGCCTTCCATCCCCACGAAGCCGAAGCCGGTGAGCATGAGTTGCAGTACTGGCGGGATGATGATGGAGCCGAAGAGCACACCGATAACCAGTGCAACCTGCTGCTTCCATGGGGTGGCGCCAACCAACTGGCCGGTCTTAAGGTCCTGCAGGTTGTCATTGGAAATGGTGGCGATGCCAAACACCACTGCTGAGGTGAACAGCGTGTAGGCCACCAGCGCAGGGGCGTTAGTCTGGGACTCATTGCCGGTGACGGCCTTGATGAGCAGCGCGGAGGTGAGCACCACGATGATGCCCACGCCAGAAATCGGGGAGTTGGACGCACCGATCAAACCAGCCATGTAACCACACACAGACGCCACGATCAGGCCGATAAGCAGCACGAACACGATGCTCAAGATGATCAAGGTGGTGGTGTGGTGGGAGATTTCGGAGACGTGCACGAACAGGTAGAGCAGCGCACCCACCGGTAGCATGGAGGCCAAGATGGTGCCCACCACGACGTTGAAGGGGATGTCGCGTTCCGTGATTGGCACTTCTTGGCCCTCATGGCGCAAGCGAGAGGAGCTCAGGGAATCCTTGATGCCCTTCACGATCGGGCCAATGATTTTCACCAGCGTCCAGATCGCGGCCACAGCCATGGTGCCAGCGCCCACAAAGCGCACTTCCTGGGAGAAGGTGGTGGACACAACCTCGGCAAGCTCGGCGGTGCCTATGGCGTCCGCGCTAAAGGTGGGCAGGAGAATGAAGAAGGAGATGATCACGCCCACGATCATGGAAATACCGACGCTCACGCCTACCAGGTGCCCCACACCGATCAATGCCAGCGAGAGGCTGGAGCCCAACATCGTGCCACCTGCACCGAAACGGAACACGGTAGCCAGTTCACCGGCGGTTGCCTTCATGGCGGTGAGCAGGCCCAGGCCTGCTGAAGCCAGGCCACCGGCCAGGATCACGTGCAGGCCTTTGCGATTTTCCTCTGGGTTGGCGTCGGCAGATTCGGTGTCGCCGATCTTCAGGACCTCGGCGGCCGCCACGCCCTCGGGGTAGGGCAGGTCAGAGCCGGTGACCAGTGCGCGGCGCAGCGGGATGGAGTACATCACGCCCAAGATGCCGCCGATGGCCACCACCGCGGCGGTAGTCCAATATGGGAAGCCAGTCCACCAGCCCACCATCACCAGGCCTGGCAGCACAAAGATGATGGCGGAAAGCGTGCCTGCTGCCGAGGCAATGGTCTGCACAATATTGTTTTCCTGGATCGAGTGTCCAGCGAACTTGCGCAGGATCGCCATGGAGATCACCGCGGCGGGAATCGAGGTTGCAAAGGTCAACCCCACCTTCAAGCCCAAATAGACGTTCGCCGCGGTAAACACGAGGGTGATGAGACCACCGATGATCACGGCGCGCAGCGTCAGTTCGCGCACACCCGACGAGGTGGAATGCGTGGTCAAATTAGCCACCGAAGTTCCTTTCACTTACAAGTAATGCCTTGGTTTGCATTCTTTACAAGCGTAGGGCTTGGGTAGGGCTGGCTCCGAACTCAGGCGGCCCATTGTGAGATTTCTCCCCTCATGAATGTGTTCATGAGGGGAGGGGCTAGCTGCGGTCGGCGAGGGTCGGCCGGATCGGCCGGGCAAGCTGCGTCATCAGGTTGCGCCCGCGCAGTTCCACGGACTTCATGAGGGTCCAGCGGGCTTGCTCGGCCTCGTTGGCCTTGGCCAGGGTGTTGGCGTTGGTGAGTACGCGCCCTGGGGTGTCTTTGGCGAGTTCGGTGAGGCGGGCGGCGGTGTTGACGGCGTCGCCGATGACGGTGTACTCAAAGCGGTCGTGGCCACCGATGTGGCCGGCCACCACGTGGCCCGCGGCCACGCCAATGCCCGCCTGCAGGCGCAGCCCCTTGAGTTCTTGCCGCAGCTCTCGCGCGGCGGTGAGGGCGTGCCCGGTGGCGTCGGAAAGCGTGATGGGGGCGCCGAAGACTGCGAGAGCGGCGTCGCCTTGAAATTTGTTGATGATGCCCTTGTTTTTGTGGACTACCTTGACCACTTTTTCAAAGAAGCGGTTGAGCTCGTCCACTACTTCCTCGGGGTCGTGGGTGACGGCGAAGGTGGTGGAGCCGATGACGTCCACGAAGATCACGGCGACCTCGCGGTCCTCGCCGCCAAGTTCGGGGCGTTCCTCGAGCGCGCGCCGGGCCACTTCGGTGCCAACGTAGCGGCCAAAGATGTCGCGGACCCGCTGGCGTTCGTGCAGGCCACGCATCATTTCGTTGAAGCCTGCTTGGAGGACTCCGATCTCGGAGCCGTCGTAGATGTCCACCTGGACGTCGGTTTCGCCGCGGCGCACCGAGTTGATGGCGCGCTGCAGCTCTTGGATGGGATCGACCACGCTCATCACGGACAAAGTGGTGCCCAAAAAGCCCGTGACCAGGGCGGCTAGGCTCAGTGCCACCACCGCCGGCATGATGTCCTCCACCTGCTCGGTGAAGTAACCCGCGCGCTGGCCCACGAACATCAGGACAATCCCGGCGATGGGCATGGCGGAGGTGGCCAGCCAGGTCAGGCGTAGCCGCCACTTCACCGGGGGCTCCAGGGTGGCGTCTTCAAACCGACGCGCGAGGGCCTCCGCAGCTACCGGACGTACCAGGCGCTCTGCTTCAAGGTAGGTGAGCAGCACTACCACGGCGCCGCCGAGCAGCACCGTCACCGCGATCACCACGGCCAGCTTGCCCGAAGTCTGCGCAGCTACCGACGCCAAAATGAACAACCCCCCCAACCACACCAAGGCGCACAGCGCTGCCTGATAAATCGGGATACGCATTACCAAATTGCGCACCATATTGCGGTCATGGCGCTCAGGATGGCGCTGCCAGTCCAACACCGGGCGGAATAACAGGAACGTCACCACCGCGCCGAAGAGCACAGCCGCCACCACATAGGCCATGCCAATGGCCGGGAGGTGGTTTGCGGAGGCCGTAAACGTGGCAAACTCGGGATTTGGAACCAAGTAGCGCAAAAACAACATGACGCCCACGGCGCCAAGCACATTGGACCCCAGCACGGTAGTGGCATACAAAGGCCAGGCCGTGCCCAAAATCCACGTGACTGCGCGCCAGAACTTGGTCATGTCCACCAATTTAACCACTGATAGGCTCGGTGAGGTGGACACAAGCGATATCTTTTCCCAACTTGGGGTGAGCCGGCATGTCACCGGGGTACTGCGGGCGGCCGCGCAGGCTGCACGGGGTGAAGGTCAGGCAAGCGCGATGACGCACGCGTGGCTGTTCACAGGCCCCCCTGGTTCGGGGAGGTCTGTGGCTGCGGTGGGATTGGCGGCGTCGTTAGTGTGTGAGCATGAAACCGTGGTCGGCTGTGGCACCTGTACCGGATGCAAGGCTGTGCTTGCCGGGACGCACGGTGACGTGCTGCATATCGTTCCCCGCGAGCTCTCCATCAGCGTGGACACGATGCGCCAAGCCGTGATCGAGCCCGCCGCGAAGCGCCCCACCGTGGCCAAATGGCGCGTGGTGATCCTGGACAACGCCGACCGCCTCACCGAAGGCGCAGCAAACGCACTGCTCAAAACAGTGGAGGAGCCGCCCGCGCACACCGTCATCATGATGTGCGCCCCCTCCACCGACCCCCAAGACGTCATGCCCACGCTGCTCAGCCGCAGCCGCCACGTGTACGTTCCGCAGCCCAGCGAGCAAGAGGTTGCGGACATTCTGAGTAGGGAAGGGATCTCGCCCGACGACGCCCGCCTGGCCGCCGCAGCCACCGGACGTCACATCGGCCGCGCGAGGCACCTCGCCACCGACCGCGAGGCCCAAACCCGCCGGGCAAACATCCTGCGCCTCGCCGAACTCGTCTTCCAAGGCGACCAAGCCTTCCAAGCCGTCACCGCAATCGTGAAAGCCTCCACCAAAAGCGCCGAGGAGGCACTCGCCAAAGAAAACGAAACCGAAATGGAAAAACTTCGCAACGCACTCGGCATGGGCGCCAAAGGCAAAGGCGCCCAAAAGGCCCTCCGCGGCGCCAGCGGGCAAATCCGCGAACTGGAGGAGAAACAGAAGAAGCGGCGCACCAGGGCGATACGGGATACGTTGGACCTGGCGCTCGTGGATCTCGCCGGCCTCTACCGCGACTCCCTCATGGACAAATCTGCTACCCGAGTGCCCGCGGTGCATCCGGATTTTGCCGGTTTGGCTGCGGAATTGAGTGCCAGGGTGGACGTTGCGGGCCTGGTGGCATGTTTGGATGCGATCACCTTAGCGCGTGAGCATCTGCAGCAAAACGTGCGCCCAGAGACTGCCCTCGACGCAATGGTGGGGCGGCTGCGCATCGCCTGCGGGGCAGGCGTTTAGGAAGTTTGGCAACCTGTGCGCTAAGCTGCTCTCCGGATCAAATGTGCGTTTTGGTCCGAGGCCGCCTTAGCTCAGTCGGTAGAGCGCTTCACTCGTAATGAAAAGGTCGCGGGTTCGATTCCCGCAGGCGGCTCCAACTTTGGGTCCCGGGTCTTGGGTCTTGGGACACCGGGATATCGGGACATCGGGATATCGCTGTGGGGGCGTTGGTCGATAGCTCAAGGTCGATACCACCCCAAGACCCCTCCTTTCGACCAACGCGCCGCCCTCTCGACCTTGAGGTATCGACCAACGCCCACAATCTCGACGAGGCGTTGGCCCAGCCCTACTTCTTTCTATTCTGCTTGTAGTAAATCGCGGCGAACATGTACGCCACGAGCCCGAGGGTGATCCAGGTGACGTAGCGGTCGATGACCATGAGGGTGGACTGCACTTGCGTGCCAAAGGTGATGCCCAGGTAGACATAGAAGCTCTTGAGTGCAATGGCGAATACGAACGCAAAACCCATCACGGCCCAGCCCCGCGCCCGTGCGATGCCGCCAACAACTGCGATAATCGTCGGCGCGATGGGGGAGAAGGGGACGTATGCCAGCGCCATGGAGATGCCGATGTGGTTGTGGATGAATCGCTCCAACTTACGGAACCAAAGCGGCGGGCGGCCACCGAAGCTCGAATCCAGGAACTCCCGCCCCCAACGCTTGCCGATCAGGAAGAACAGCGGCAAAAACTTGATGCTACTTGCGGCAGCTAGCAGCACGACGCCGCCAAGGTAGGCCCATCGCCCAGGATTACTCGCGGCGTGCGAGAGCACGGACAAGCTGGAACCGGTAAGCACGGTGTAGACCATGGTGTGGTTCAGCAGGAGCGTGGCCCGGAAGGGGATGATGGCAAACCCGTAGATGCCCACCGCGATCAGGCCCGCGTATAGGGCCCAGTCCAGCCGGGTGGCGTTTTTGAGAAAACTCGGCATCTCTGAGGAAGAATTCATTGCTCCAACGTAGCCTAATTTTTCTCTTTCTCTCTATTTGTCCATGAGGGGGGAAATCGGGGAGTAGCATGTCCTGCATGTCTACTGGGTCACAGTTTCAGAAAGCGTGGTTGGGTATCGCGCTGGCGGTGTTCACAGTCGCTTGGGGAGGAAACCACTACACGCCCCTGCTGGTGCTGTATCGCGAGCAGGGTTTCTTTGGCCCGGTGTTTATTGATCTCATGCTGGTGTCTTACGCGGCGGGCGTGGCGCTGGGGTTGCTGGCGGCGGGGCCTGCGTCGGATCGCTATGGGCGCAAGGTTGTCATGCTTCCGACGCCCGCATTTGCCGCCCTCGCCTCCCTCATGATTGCTGCGGGGGAGCATAACGCGTGGCTGATGGGGTTCGGTCGGGCGGCGGCTGGCGTGTCCGTGGGTATTGCCATGACGGCTGGTGGGGCGTGGATTAAGGAGCTTTCCGCAAAGCAGTATGACCCCTCCGCCAACGCCCGATCCGGCGCCAAACGAGCCGCAATGGCCCTGACAGCGGGCTTCGCCTTGGGCCCTGCTGTGGCGGGCATGCTTGCGCAGTGGGCGCCGTGGCCTGGGCAGCTCGCCTTTTACCTGCACATCGTGCTGTCCCTGGTGGCCACGCCCCTGATGCTGCGCCTGCCGGAGACTCGGCACTCCGAGCGGCTGGATACCCCCGGTGGGTTCTGGAAAGACATGGCAATCCCCTCATGGAAACACGGGCGCTTCCGCTTCGTGGTGATGCCCATGGCGCCGTGGGTGTTCGGCGCGGGCTTCACGGCGTACGCGATTTTGACCAAGCAGATCTCCGCTCATGTGGAGTACCCGGTGGCGCTGTCGGCACTGGTGGCGCTGGTGACCCTCGGCTCCGGGTTCGTGGTCCAGCAGTTCGGCCCGCGCATCGCCGGCGAGTCCCCCTCCCGCGGCCCCGTGGTGGCCATGAGTGCCGCGGTGATCGGCATGGCGCTGGCCACGTACACCACCGTGGCGCCCTCGGTGCCGTTGGTGCTGATTTCCTCGGTGTTCCTGGGGCTGGCCTACGGCCTGTGCGCCTACATCGGCCTCGCGGAAACGCAGGCCATCGCCACCGACGACGACATGGCCGGCCTCTCCGGCATCTTCTACTGCCTCACTTACCTGGGCATGCTCTTCCCGGCGCTGCTCACCATGCTCAGCCAGGTGTTCAGCTACCCGATGATGCTTGGTTTTGGCGTTGCGGTGGCAGCGGTGACGCTGTTGTTGATGCCGACGCTCACAAGGCGCTTCCCCGCGAGCTAAGCAAGAGCGCGCAGGAGGTAGTCTCCATACCCGGATTTGCGCAAAGGTTCAGCGAGGTTACGGAGGGCGTCGGCACTGATGAAGCCCTGCTGCCACGCCGCCACCTCCGGCGAGCCGATCACTTGCCCCGTGCGCTTTTGCAGGACCTCCACGTAGAGGGCGGCTTCGCTCATGGAGTCGATGGTGCCGGTGTCCAGCCACACGCTGCCCCGCTCGAGCCTGTGGACGCGCAGCTCGCCGGCGCGGAGGTAGGCCTCGTTGACGGCGGTGATTTCCAGTTCGCCGCGCGCCGAGGGGCGGATTTGGGAGGCGATCTCCACGGCGCGATTGTCGTAGAAATATAGCCCCACCACGGCGTAGTTGGACTTGGGCTGCGCCGGCTTCTCTTCGATGCTGGTGGCCACGCCGTGTTCGTCAAAGGCCACCACGCCGTAGCGCGCCGGGTCGCCCACCTCATAGGCAAACACCGTTGCTCCATGAGGGGGGATGCCTTCCTGTAGGGCGGGACCTAGGCCGTGGAAGATGTTGTCGCCCAGCACCAGGGCCACGCTATCTGTGCCGATGAACTCCCGGCCAATAATCAACGCCTGGGCGAGTCCCTCGGGCCGAGGCTGCACCGCATACTCCAGCCGGATGCCCAGCCTGGAGCCGTCACCAAGCAATCGTGCGAACGCGGGCTGGTCTTCGGGGGTGGTGATCACCAGGATCTCCCTGATGCCCGCCTGGATGAGGGTGGTCAGGGGGTAGTAGATCATGGGTTTGTCGTAGATCGGCATGAGCTGTTTGGAAATGCCCAGTGTGATGGGGTGCAGCCGTGTGCCGGAGCCGCCGGCCAGGATGATGCCTTTCACTTAGATGCCTCCCTGGTGTTCCGTGAGGTATTCCGCCAAGTATTCCGCCAACTGCACACGCCAATCCCTCGGGAAAAAGCCCGTGGCCTGCAATTTATCTAAGGCGAGTGCGGAGTGTGTGGGGCGCGGCGCTACGGCGCCGAATTCGGCGGTGGTGCAGCGCTGCGCGGGCAGGATTTCTTTGGCCACCTCGAACCAGCTCACCACATCGCCGCTGGCAGTGGCGTTGTAGGTGCCGTACGGCGCACCGGTGTTCATGAGGTGGGCTGCGGCGGCGGCGAGCTCCGTGGCAAAACTGAGGCGCCCAAACTGATCATCCACCACCTTGGGCACCACGCCACGCTCTCGGAGCGCAACCATGGTGCGCACAAAGTTCGGGCCGTCGCCGACCACCCAACTGGTGCGCAGGATGTAGTGCTGATCGGTGGCCATCACTGCGGCGTCGCCGGCGGCTTTGGCAGCGCCGTAGGTGTTGATGGGGGAGAATGGTTCATCCTCCGTGTGCCACTGGCGCTGCCCGTCGAACACGTAGTCGCTGGAAAAGTGCACGACGGGAATGTGGTGGCGCTGCGCTAACCGGGCTACATTCGCTGCGCCCGTGGCGTTGACCGCCCAAGCCTTGGCGCGCCCCTCCTGTTCCGCTGCATCCACCGCCGTGAATGCCGCAGCGTTAATCACCGCCCGGTACCCCCGCCAATTGAGCGCCTCCAAGGCCGCGAGGTCCGTGATATCCAAGGAGGAATCCCTCAGGTCAGCGCCCGGGAATTGCGTAGCGAGGGCGCGGCCAACCTGCCCGTTCGCACCAACGACGAGCACAGGGCGCGCAGGCACCGGCGTTGCCAGGGCCAGCGGCGGGTGGTGCTTATCTTTCTCCGAAAGCTCGGCCTGCTCGAGTGGGATCGGCCATTCAATGCCCACCGAAGCCAAGTTCACAAAAGAGTACTGTGCGTTTGCGCTCCAGTGGTCGTTGACCAGGTAGGTGTAGGCCGTGTTCTCCTGCAAAGCCTGGAAGCCATTGGCCACGCCCCTTGGCACGAACACCGCCTGGGCGGGTGTGATCCGCGCAGTAGCCACGTTGCCGTACGTCGGCGAGCCCTCCCTGAGATCACACCACGCGCCGAACACTTCCCCCGTGGCCACCGACACATACTTATCCCACGGTTCCGCGTGCAGTCCACGAGTAGTGCCCACCTGCGCGTTGAAGGAAATGTTGTTCTGCACTGGAAACAGCCTCGGCCCGCGGCCGGCGTGCCAGTTTTCCTTGAACCAGCCACGATTGTCTCCGTGGACAGTGAGCTCGATGATCTCCAGGCCCTCAATGCTGCCGAACATCAATCACTGCCCCCTCATGGAATACTCGCGCTCCACCCGCTCCTTGGCAGGCTCCCACCAACTGCGGTGCTGCTCATACCAGGCGATCGTGTGCGCCAAACCCGCACGCATCCCTGTGGTGGTGTCCGTGTACTTCGGCGCCCAGCCGAGCTCAGTGCGTAGCTTGGTGGAATCCATGGCGTAGCGCATGTCGTGGCCTGGGCGGTCCGCAACGTGCTCAAAGTCATCGGCGTCCCTCCCCATGAGCTCATTGATGAGGCGGACCACCTGGAGGTTGTTCACATGGTCGTTGTCCGCCCCCACGATGTACGTCTGCCCAAGGGCGCCGCGTTCCAAAATGAGCAGCACGGCATCATTGTGGTCATCCACATGGATCCAATCACGCACTTGCTCGCCCGTGCCATACAACTTGGGGTGGCCACCGGCCAAGATGTTAGTGATCTGACGGGGAATGAACTTCTCAATGTGTTGATACGGGCCGTAATTGTTCGAGCAGTTCGAGATCGTGGCCTCAATCCCAAAGCTGCGGATCCACGCCCGCACCAAGTGATCCGAACCAGCCTTCGTTGCCGAATACGGCGAGGAAGGATTGTACGCAGTCTGTTCCGTGAATCGCGCCGGATCATCCAACGCCAAATCCCCAAACACCTCATCAGTGCTGATGTGGTGCAGCCGCACACCATGTGCGCGCACTGCCTCCAGCAGGGTGTAGGTGCCCACCAGGTTGGTGTGTACGAATGCGCCGGGGCCGGCTAGGGAGTTGTCGTTGTGGGATTCGGCGGCAAAATGCACCACCACGTCCATCCCCCTCATGAGTTTGTTCATGAGGGGGGAGTTGCAGATGTCGCCTTCCACCAAGCGCACATCCAACCCCTCCAAGTTGGCGCGGTTGCCGGCGTAGGTGAGCTTGTCGATGATGGTGACGTCGTAGTCGCTGCGGGTGGCCAGGGTGCGCCGCACAAAGTTGGAGCCGATGAACCCCGCGCCGCCGGTGACAAGCATCTTCATAGGTGGGTAGTTTACTCGCCTGGGAATGGGGGGAGTTTGGTTTGGTGGAGCCAGGATTGCCAGAGGGTGTCGAGGGCTTGGGGGTCGGCGCCTGCTTGGAGGGCGGCGTTGCGCAGGTCCATGGGTTCCACCACGGAGTGTTTGCCGGAGGCCACGTAGGAGCGCAGCATGGTGAAGAAGGCGTCGTCGCCGAGCAGGGTACGCAGGGCGTGGACCACCATGGCGCCGCGTTTGTAGACGCGGTCATCGAACATGTCCTTCGGCCCGGGGTTGGCCAGCAGCAGGTCTTGTGGTTTGGCGGCGAGGCCGAGGTAGTGTTCCTTGGCGGATTCGGCCGCGGGTTTGCCTGCGGAGTGTTCGAACCAGAGCCATTCTGCGTAGCAGGCGAAGCCCTCGTTGAGCCAGATGTCGTCCCATTGGGCAAGGCCTAGGGAGTTGCCGAACCACTGGTGGGAGAGTTCGTGGGCGATGAGGCGTTCCCAAGCGTGATCGCCGCGCGCGTGGTTGGCGCCGAAGATGGAAAGCCCAGCCGCCTCGAGGGGGATCTCCAGCTCATCCTCGGTGACCACTACGGTGTAGATGCCAAAGGGGTAGGGGCCGAAGAGTTCGGTGTAGCAGTCCAGCATGGCCACCTGCTGCGCAAAATCCTCCATGAAGTCGGCCTTGAGCGCGCGTGGGACGTATGCCACCACGGGCGTGCGTGCGTCGGAAAGCTCAACCTTCTCGTATTGTCCCACCTGCACCGTTGCCAGGTAGCTGGCCATGGGTTGCGGCATTTCGTAAACCCAACGGGTGCTGGCGCCGCTGCGCTGTGCGCTGCGCAGGTGGCCGTTGGCGACCACGGTGTACGTGCTGGCGGTGGTGACGGCGATGCGGTAGGTGGCTTTTTCGTCGGGGGTGTCGTCGCAGGGGTACCAGGAGCGGGCGCCGTTGGGTTGGCTGGCCACCAGCGAGCCGTTGCTCAGTTCCTCCCAGCCGAGCATTCCCCATGAGGAGCGCACGGGCCGCGGATTGCCCTGGTAGGTGATGGTGAGCTCGAATTCGGCGTCGGCGGGGATGGGGGTGGTGAATGTGACGCCGAGCTTCAGATTGCGGTGGCTAAAGCGCTTGACCTCCACCTGCGTGGCCGGGCTGAACATGCGCACCGACACCTGTTTCACCTGCAGCGCCCCACTCAAATCCAACGTGAGCCGCTCGAGTTCCAGGTAGGAATCCATGCGCAGGGTGGCCGTGGCGCGCAGGCGATTGGGACCCACGGCGTAATCCAGCTCCAGGTCATAGTGGCGCACGTGGAAGCCCAGGTTGAAGTCCACGCCCGTGTAGGAATCGCGCACGCCCGGCACGGGGGTGGAGCGCAGGCGTTGGGAGGTCCGTTTGGAAGTCATCGATTGCTCATCCTAGTCCCCTCATGAACAAAGTTTCGCGTTCCGACGCAGCCAAGGCTCCAGCCACGCAACGCAGGCTCGTTGAGCTGCTGAAATGCGGAGAAGGCAAGCAAAAAGCACCTCCCCTTATGGGAAGGTGCTCGAAGCTGTGGCGCTTAGGAGTTCAGGGCGCGGTTGAAGGTTGCCCAGCTTCCGCGGAGGTCATCCTGCCAGTAGCCCCAGGAGTGGGTGCCGGATGGGCGGAAGTTCCAGTCTGCTGGGATACCCAGGGAATCCAGCTTTGCACGCAGGTTGTGGGTGCAGAAGTTGGTAGCTGCCTCAATTGCACCACCCTGGACCTGGACGTTTGCCACGGTGATGGAGCCAACCAGTGGGTTGGCGTGAGCCAGGCGTGGGTTCGCCAGGTTATCGTGCACACCTGGGGTGCCGGAGGCGTTGGAGACGTACAGTGCGGTGCCACGCAGCTTGTCAGCGTTGATCAGGGCGTCGTTGTAAAGGGCGGTCGGGGAACCGATTGGGCCCCACATCTGATCTGGGTGTGCGCCGCCGCGCTGCAGGGTAATGCGCACGAACTCGCGTTCCATTGGGGAGTTGGTGGCTGCGCAGCCGGAGAAGGATGCGGCGGCGTCGTAGAACCCTGGGTAGTGTTCAGGCAGCAGCAGGGAAGTGGTGGCAGACATGGACATGCCGGCAATCGCACGCTTGTTGCTTGCCTGCAGGGTTGCCTCCAGTGGGCCCGGAAGCTCCTTGACCAGGAAGGTTTCCCACATTTGCTTGCCGCCCAGGTTGGCGTTTTCCTGCACCCAGTCCGTGTAGTAGGAGAACTTGCCGGCCATTGGGATCACCACGTTGACGTCCTTGTCAGCGTAGAACTCAAAAATGTCCGTCTGTGCCAGCCAGTTTGCGGCGCCCTCGCCGCCGTCGCCGCCGTTGAGCATGTAGATGGTTGGGCGGCCAGGGTTGGAGGCCTTCAGCACTGCCAGTGGTACGTCCCGGTTCATGGAAGGGGAGTACGCCCACATCTCCACTGCGCGAGGGTTGTTGGCGATCTTGTCACGCCAATGCAGCTCGGTGCCCGGCTTTGCGCCTTGGGTCACGGTAGCTACCGGCACGCCGCCGTTGACGGCCGCAGGGGTGAGGGTAGCGGCCTCCGCGGAGGGAGCAAACAGAGTGCTGGCTGCGATGGCGAGGGCAGCCAACGGGGCAGCAGTGCGGCGAAGGAGCTTCATACCAAACGTTCTTTCTTGTGTGGATGGGACACACCGAGAGGGTGCATAAGCATTGAGACAGTTACGGGTGAAAACTTATCAGGTTTTCCCGACTGTGGATACCCATAGCCGCACACCGTGCTACCCTCATGAACAAAATTGCCTTGCAAACGGTAGTTTCCCCTAAAGAAAGGCCCTTGTTCAATGTTTACCTTTATCTCCGATCTTTTTGGCCAGCTTTCTCACACCGGTTCCTCCGGGCTGTCCAACCTGCTGCTCGCTTTGGGTCTGATCTAAGCCCGGATTTCCCGAGCAACCTGAGCTCCCCGAGCTCCCTTGCGTGCCTGCTGCCCCTTGGGGGCGTCGGTACGCATTTTTTGTGGCTACACCCGTTTGGGCGACAGATCGGGCAGATGCACGTATCCTTGTCCACTATGAGTGAACATTATGACGTTGTAGTTCTTGGCGCGGGCCCAGGCGGCTATGTGTCTGCCATCCGTGCAGCCCAATTGGGTAAGAAGGTGGCTGTTGTTGAAAAGCAGTACTGGGGCGGCGTGTGCCTGAATGTGGGCTGCATTCCTTCCAAGGCGCTGTTGAAGAACGCTGAGGTTGCGCACATTTTCAACCATGAGGCCAAGACCTTCGGCATTTCCGGCGAGGTCAGCTTTGACTTCACTGCGGCGCACCAGCGCTCCCGCAAGGTCTCGGAGGGCATCGTGAAGGGTGTCCACTACCTCATGAAGAAGAACAAGATTACTGAGGTAGATGGCCTAGGTGCGTTCAAGGACGCCAACACCATCGAGATCACCGAGGGTAAAGACGCAGGCAAGACCCTCACCTTTGACAACTGCATCATCGCCACCGGCTCCGTGGTGCGCTCCCTGCCCGGCGTGGAAATCGGCGGCAACATCTTGAGTTTTGAGGAGCAGATCCTCAAGTCCGAGGCACCAAAGTCTATGGTCATCGTGGGTGCTGGCGCTATTGGCATGGAGTTCGCGTATGTGCTGGCCAACTACGGCGTGGACGTCACGATCGTGGAGTTCATGGACCGCGTGCTGCCAAATGAAGATGCCGACGTCTCCAAGGAGATCGCTAAGCAATACAAGAAGCTGGGCGTGAAGCTGCTGACCGGCACCAAGACCACCGCTATCCGTGACCTCGGCGGCGAGGCCGGTGTGGAGGTGGACGTGGAGTCCAAGGATGGCTCCAAGTCTGAGACGCTCAAGGCAGACCGCGTGATGGTCTCCATCGGCTTTGCCCCACGCACCGAGGGCTACGGCCTGGAGAACACCGGCGTGGAGCTTACCGACCGCGGCGCAATTGCCATTGATGACGAGATGCGCACCAACGTCCCCCACATCTTCGCCATCGGCGACGTCACCGCGAAGCTGCAGCTCGCCCACGTTGCAGAGGCCCAGGGCGTGGTTGCCGCTGAGGTCATCGCCGGCGCCGAAACCCAACTGCTCGGCGACTACATGATGATGCCACGTGCCACCTTCTGCAACCCCCAGGTGGCCTCCTTCGGCTACACCGAGGCCCAGGCCAAGGAGAAGTTCGAGGGGCGCGAAATCAAGGTGGCCACCTTCCCATTCTCCGCAAACGGTAAGGCAGCCGGCCTCGCCGAGACCGCGGGCTTCGTGAAGATCGTCGCCGACGCCGAATACGGCGAGCTCATCGGCGCGCACATGGTCGGCGCCAACGTCTCCGAGCTCCTGCCCGAGCTCACACTGGCCCAGCGCTTCGACCTCACCGCCGAAGAAATCGGCCGCAACGTCCACACCCACCCAACGCTTTCCGAGGCCATGAAGGAAGCCGCGGAGGGGATTATGGGGCACATGATTAACCTCTAAGCGGCCAGCAACAGGCCTCAGGCGCCACCCCTCATGAACAATGTGAAGTTTGTGAATGAACTTCGCGGGGTTGGCGCCTTTTGCGTCCCCACTATTCGGGGTGGGCCGATCCCTGGTAGCGCTAGCATGAGTGCATGCACGTTGATGCGAAATGCCCCATCCGCTTCGGCGAGCCCTGCACCCTCTGCGTTCCCGGTGCCCATGGCCCGCAGGACTGCCAACTCGTGGCCTTGGTCAAGGCGGATCCGGAGCTCGCGGAGCTGCGCAGCGAGATGATCCGCGCTAAGCGCGAACATGCCTGAGTAACAAGAGCGTGCCGACGCAAGGCGCCGGGGCACAAGGCTTCTAGTATGGCGCGACGTTGGAAGAGTGCGGGTCCACCGAGATGGACTGGTTGATCGCGGGGAATGCCCGCTGCGCGCAGTTTTGCCTGGTGCACACGCGGCAGCCGACGCCGATGGGGGTGGCGCTGGCAAAATCACCGAGGTCAAAGCCCTTTGCGTACACCGTGCGTTCGGCGTGGCGTGCTTCGCAGCCCAGGCCGATTGCGAAGAGCTTTCCCGTTTCTCCGAACCTGCCCTGGTGGTGCCGCACGGTGCGGGCTACCCAGAGGTAGTTGCGGCCATCGGGCATCTGCGCGAGTTGGCGCATGATGGTGCCGGGATTGGTGAAGGTGTCGTAAACATTCCACAGTGGGCAGGTGCCGCCAGCATGGGTGAAGTGGAACCCGGTTGCGGATTGGCGCTTGGAGATGTTGCCCGCTCGATCCACGCGGACAAAGGTGAAGGGGATGCCGCGGAGGTTGGGGCGCTGCAGTGTGGAGAGGCGGTGGCAGATGGTCTCGTAGCCCAGGCCGAACATTTGCCCCAAGTATTCGATGTCGTAGCCGCAGCGCTCAGCCTCCTGGTGGAACATGCCGTAGGGCAGCATGGTGGCTGCCGCGAAGTAGCTGGCCACGCCGCGCAGCGCCAGATTCCTCGCCTCCGGGGTGGAAAATTGCTCGGTGTCCACCACTTCTTCCATGAGGGGGCCGGCTTCGAGGTAGCCGAGCTCCGCGGCCAGACGGAACGCCCTTTGGCCCGCGATCAGCCTGGAGGAGAGGTAGATGACTCCGGCTTCTTGGTCGAAGGTGTGGAGGGTGCCACCGAGTTCCTCACCGGCCTCCACCTGCACGCCGTGGCGGCTGCGCAGCCGCTGGGTGAGGGCGGTCTCAGTGGCGCGAATGTTGAATTGGGTGACGCCAAGCTCTTCGGCGACGGCCTCGGCGCGCTGGTCCAGGGAGTCTAGGTAGTTTTGCCTGGCGTAGAAGAAGTCGCGGACCTCATCGTGCGGCATGGACAGCGCTGATGTCTCGTTGCCTGCGGCGATGCGCACGTCGGTAGCTACGGTGAGCTTGTCGCGGACGTTGCGGTATCGCCTGTGCATGTCCACCATGGCGCGGGCGATGTCAGGGTGCGATTCCACGAGGGCGTGGAGGTCCTGGAGTTCGATGGGGGTGGGGCAGAGCTCGCGGTCGAGGGCCACGTCTTGGATTTCGGCGAATAGGCGCGAATTGTCGTCGCGGGAGAAGAAGGTGGCGTCCACGCCGAAGGCCTCGGTGATGCGGTTGAGCACGGACAGCGTGAGCGGCCGGACGTCGTGCTCGATTTGGTTCACGTAGCTTGCGGATAGCCCGAGGGTTTGTGCGAGGGTGGCTTGGCTGAGGTCGCGTTCGCGGCGCAGTTGCTTGAGCCTAGAGCCAACGTATGTCTTTCCCATGAGGAAACTGTAAAGGATTTGCGAACAAAGCTTGCAAAGATCTTTACACCCCCTCATGGGCAACTTCGGGCCGGCGCTGTCCATGAGGGGAGAGGTGGGGTGTAGCCTGCGCAAAAACGAATTCCCCGCAAAGCCGTATCCGCCGTTTGATTGATACCGAATGGGTGGGGCAGGATTTACGCAACAAACGTGTTGCGCCATTGACTGGTGGGGTTGTTGTGGTTTCAAAAGTGCCGGTAAACGCCCCCTCATGGACACCTAGTTAGGTCAGCCTTAACTAACTGGCAGGTCACGGGGCATTTTTAATACTGTGAGGTAGCTCACCTGGGTGCAAAGTGAGTGGTCTAGCAGCTATAGCGAGCCGTACAGTAATGACGACACTGGAGGTGCCATGACTGTAAATAATCTCGACCGTGAGGCCGTATCTCACGGCAAAATCACTGAAAAGCCGCTCCGCGAGCGGCCATCCTTCCCAACCTGGGCCCTGAAGCTCACGATGGCCATCACTGGCCTTATCTTCGCTGGCTTCGTGGTGTTCCACATGGTGGGTAACTTGAAGATCTTCCTGCCTCATTACGAGGATGGAACTCACCCAATTGACCACTACGCACACTGGCTGCAGCAGGACGTGCTGTACCCACTCGTGCCCCATGGTTGGTTTGTGTGGATCTTCCGAGCTGTGCTGCTTGCAGCCATCATCTTGCACGTGTACGGCGCATTCGCTTTGACCAAGCGTTCGCAGCAGTCCCGCGGTAAGTTCCGCCGTACCGACCTCGTGGGTGGTTTCAATTCCTTCACCACCAAGACCATGCTGGTGACCGGCATTGTGCTGCTTGCCTTCATCATCTTCCACATCCTGGACCTGACCGTTGGCGTGGCTCCTGCTGCTTCCGACGTCTTCGTCCACGGCGAGGTCTACGCAAACATGGTGGCAAGCTTCAGCCGCTGGCCGGTGACCATCTTCTACGTGATCGCCATGCTGGTGCTCTTCCTGCACCTTTCCCACGGTATCTGGCTCGCTACCAGCGACCTCGGTATCACGGGCAAGCGCTGGCGCGCAGTGCTGCTGTTCCTGTCTTACCTGGTCCCAGCAGTGGTGCTCATCGGCAACATCTCGATCCCGTTGGCTATTGCGACCGGCTTGGTCGGCTAGGACGAAAAGGTAAACAAATATGAGCATTCACGCTGAAACCACCCCTCGCCCTGAGTTCAACCACCCTGTGTCCATCGTTCCTGGCGTTCGCCCAGGTACCGTTCTGGACGCCAACGAGCCAAAGGGTGTTCCTACCAAGGACATGTGGCAGTACCAGAAGGACCACATGGAGTTGGTCTCTCCACTGAACCGTCGCAAGTTCCGCGTGCTCGTCGTGGGCACCGGTCTCTCCGGCGGTGCAGCCGCTGCTGCCCTCGGCGAGCTCGGCTACGACGTCAAGGCGTTCACCTACCACGACGCGCCACGCCGCGCGCACTCCATCGCAGCTCAGGGCGGTGTCAACTCCGCACGAGGCAAGAAGGTAGATAACGACGGCGCCTACCGCCACGTCAAGGACACGGTCAAGGGCGGCGACTACCGCGGCCGCGAGTCCGACTGCTGGCGTTTGGCCATCGAGTCTGTTCGCGTGATCGACCACATGAACGCCATCGGCGCACCATTCGCCCGTGAATACGGCGGCACCCTGGCTACTCGTTCCTTCGGTGGCGTGCAGGTGTCCCGCACCTACTACACTCGCGGTCAGACCGGCCAGCAGCTTCAGCTTTCCACTGCGTCCGCGCTGCAGCGCCAGATTCACCTGGGCTCCGTGGAGATCTTCACCCACAACGAGATGGTGGACCTCATCATCACGGAGAAGGACGGCCAGAAGCGCTGCGAAGGCCTGATCATGCGTAACCTGATCACCGGTGAGCTCACCGCTCACACCGGCCACGCAGTGATCCTGGCTACCGGTGGCTACGGCAACGTGTACCACATGTCCACCCTGGCAAAGAACTCCAACGCATCCGCAATCATGCGTGCGTACGAGCAGGGCGCATACCTGGCTTCGCCTTCCTTCATCCAGTTCCACCCAACCGGCCTGCCGGTGAACTCGGAGTGGCAGTCCAAGACCATCCTCATGTCCGAGTCGCTGCGTAACGACGGCCGCATCTGGTCCCCAGTGAAGCCAAACGACGACCGCGACCCGAACACCATCCCCGAGGAAGAGCGCGACTACTTCCTTGAGCGACGCTACCCAGCGTTCGGTAACCTGGTGCCCCGCGACGTCGCTTCGCGCGCCATCTCCCAGCAGATCAACGCCGGCCTGGGCGTCGGACCGCTGCACAACGCCGCATACCTGGACTTCCGCGACGCAATCCAGCGCCTCGGCGAGTCCACCATCCGCGAGCGCTACTCCAACCTCTTCCAGATGTACGAAGAGGCAATTGGTGAGGACCCATACAAGGCCCCAATGCGCATCGCACCAACCTGCCACTTCACCATGGGTGGCCTGTGGACCGACTTCAACGAGATGACCTCCATCCCAGGCCTGTTCTGTGCCGGCGAGGCATCCTGGACCTACCACGGCGCAAACCGTCTGGGCGCAAACTCCCTGCTCTCCGCATCCGTGGACGGCTGGTTCACCCTGCCATTCACCATCCCGAACTTCCTCGCAGGCTACTTGGGTACCGAGCGCCTGTCCGAGGACGCTCCGGAGGCACAGGCAGCGCTGCAGCGCGCACAGGCACGCATCGACCGCCTCATGAACATCAACGGCTCCAACCCACACGGCCCTGAGTACTACCACCGCCAGCTCGGTGAAATCCTCTACCGCTACTGTGGCGTGGCCCGCGACATCGAGGGTCTGAAGAAGGGCATTGAAGAAATTCGTGCCCTGCGCGCAGACTTCTGGGCAAACATGCGTATCACCGGCAACCAGGACGAAATGAACCAGGTGCTCGAGTACGCCGCACGCGTTGCTGACTACCTGGATCTCGGCGAGCTCATGTGCGTGGATGCACTTGACCGCGACGAGTCCTGCGGTGCTCACTTCCGTGACGACCACCTCTCCCCTGAGGGCGAGGCAGAGCGTGACGACGACAACTGGTGCTTCGTATCCGCCTGGGAGCCAGGTGCAAGCGAAGGCGAGTTCATCCGCCATGCCGAGCCACTGGTCTTCGAATCGATCCCGCTGATGACAAGGAATTACAAGTAATGAAACTCACTCTTGAAATCTGGCGTCAGGCCGGTCCCTACAGCGAAGGTCACTTTGAGACGGTCGTAGTAGAAGACGCCGTTCCGCAGATGTCCATCCTGGAGCTGCTGGACCACGTAAACACCAACCTGGTGGAGGAGAACAAGGAACCATTCGCGTTTGCCTCCGACTGCCGCGAGGGCATCTGTGGCACCTGTGGCCTCATGGTCAACGGCCGCCCACACGGTCCCGAGCAGAACAAGCCTTCCTGCCAGCAGCGTCTGCTGACGGTCAAGGATGGCGACACCCTCCGCATCGAGCCATTCCGTAGCGCTGCATACCCAGTGATCAAGGACATGGTTGTGGACCGCTCCGCCCTGGACCGCGTCCTCGAGCAGGGTGGCTATGTTTCCATCAACGCAGGCACCGCCCCAGATGCAGACACCCTGCACCTGAACCACCAGGTGGCCGAGTTCGCCCTCGACCACGCAGCCTGCATCGGCTGCGGCGCCTGCGTGGCAGCCTGCCCGAACGGTGCTGCGCACCTGTTCACCGGCGCAAAGCTGGTGCACCTCTCCCTGATGCCTCTGGGCAAGGAGGAGCGCGGCCGCCGTGCACGCAAGATGGTTGACGAGCTCGAAACCAACTTTGGCCACTGCTCCCTCTACGGTGAGTGTGCCGATGTCTGCCCAGCAGGCATCCCACTGACCGCGGTCGCAGCGATCAACAAGGAACGCGCTCGCTCCTTCTTCAGCGCAAAGGAACACTAAACACCCCCATTTACTGCGCGGCTCCCGCGCAGTAAAGTGGGACCCATTATCGGCCCCCTCAAGAAAGGCACCCAGGAAGCATGTCCGCAACTGTTGCTCAAAACAACGCTGAGTACCCAGTCTACGAAGGGCGTATGCACTACATCGACGGCTACGACCCAGTAAGCCTCTACGCACCACACTCTTCCCTGCAGCGCACCAGCACCTGGTTGGGCATGGGCTTCCTGCTTGCCTCCCTGGCTGGCCTGAACTGGCTTGTGTTCGGCGCCGCATCCGGCACCGTCGGTAGCCAGGAGAACGCGAGCACCTACATGATCATCGGCGCGGTACTCGCCGTGGTGTTCATCGGCTTGGGTGCGTTCCTTATCCATCGCGGACGTCGCTTCTACCGTGCATACCGCGCAGAGACCGGCCGCGTGAATTAACCCTCACCGGCACCTCCAAGCAGCCGAGAACCCCCTCATGGGTTTCTCGGCTGCTGCCTTTTTGCCCTACCGTAGAGGGCATGCAAACCTCACCAAATGCCGTGCCTGGCCCGTCGCCGGAGGTGGAGGCCGAACGACGCCGCACCCTGCGAGCCCACAAAGCCTTTGCCACCAGTCTGCTGTTTGTTGCGGCCGCGATTTTCCTGGGTTGCCAGTGGTACGCCTCCGTCACTAACCCAACCCCCTCATGGGTAGGGTTCATGAGGGCGGCGGCGGAGGCGGGGATGGTCGGTGGCATCGCCGACTGGTTCGCCGTCACCGCACTCTTCCGTCACCCGTTGGGGCTCCCCATCCCACACACGGCAATCGTGCGCCGAAAGAAGGACCAGGTGGGTCAGGCGCTGAGCGGATTCGTGTCTGAAAACTTCCTCAACGCCACGCTGATCACGCAGAAGGTCCGCCAGGCGCAGTTGCCGGAAAAGATCGCAGATTGGCTGTCAAAGCCGGAAAACGCCGCCACAGTGAGCGCCCAGGTGGGCAAACTCACTGTCAATGTTGTGGAGGCCCTCGACCCCAAGGACGCCGAATCCGTGATCCGTGCGGGGGTCATCGACAGACTCGCCCAACCCGAATGGGGCCCGCCGCTCGGAAAGCTCCTTCAGCAGCTTATTGATGAGGGGCACGCGGAGCCGATTGTGCAGGAACTTGTCCACTGGCTCCACGGCAAGGCGCTGGGAAGTGAATCGAAGATCATCGAGCTCCTCGACGAACGCGCCCCCTCATGGGCACCGAAGTTCGTCAACGAGCTGGTGGGTGACAAGGTCTACCGCGAACTGATCCAATGGACCGCCGCCGTCGACGCCGACCCCAACCACGACGCCCGCCAAGCCATCCGTCGCTTCCTGGACAAGTTCGCCGCCGACCTGCAGCAAGACCCCACCATGATTGCGCGCGTCGAGGAGCTCAAGCAAGACATCATGGCCTCCCGCCCGCTCCAGGACGCAGCCGGCATGCTCTGGGCCAAAGCCTCCACCTCCCTCATGGACTCCGCGGCGGACCCCGATTCGCTCATGAGGGGGAAGGTGGCGCAGTTCGCGCAAAGTTGGGGCCTGCGCTTGCAAACCGACGAAACCCTCCGGGCGCAGCTCGACCAGCGGATCACCGGCGCTGCGGCGTTTCTCGCGAACAATTACGCTGATGAGGTGACGTCGATTATCGGAGAGACGATCGAGCGCTGGGATGCTGATGAGGCGAGTGACAAGATTGAACTCATGGTCGGTAAGGACCTGCAGTACATTCGGCTAAACGGCACCATCGTCGGCGCGCTCGCCGGCCTCGTGATCTACACTGTGAGCTTTGTGCTCTTCGGTGGCCACTAAACTCACCCCATGGAGGTTTCATGAACACCCTGCAAGCATTGCTGCCTTGGCTCGCCCAGATACCGTTTCTGCTGATCGCCCTTGCGGGCGTGGTTGGGGCAGCTCAGGTCCTTTTCACCCGCGACGACGCCTTCACCGCCGCCGACCGCCTCTCCAAATGGGCGTGGGCCGGCATCCTGATCGGCTCCGCATTCGCCGCCGCCATGAACCTCATGTTCCTGAGCTGGGTGGGCATCGTGATGATCGGCCTGTACTGGTTCGACGTGCGGCCGCAAATCCGCAACATCCTCAACGGCAACTATGGCTGGTAGCCGCAAAATCTCCCTCATGGGACCCGACGTCACCGCGAAAGATGTTCATGAGGGGGGAACACTTGGGCTTGGGCTTGTAGTGCCGCCGCACTTGGTCCAGCACGCCACGAACCCCTCCTCATGGGCAGGGTATCCATACGGGCAGCAGCATACCCTCATCAAGGCCGCTGAAGCGCGCCTGGCTGTCCAGTGCGGCGCGGAGCTCGTGGCGGTGGTGCCCACGCGTGAGGCGGTGCGCGCTGAGCACAGCACGCAGCTCCTTTCGGAGGTCGTGGCGATCCGGGAGGCGGTGCCGCATCCGGCGCGGCTCGCAGTGGCCCTCGACGCAACCGTTTTCACCCCTCATGAGCTCGCGCGGGCGGCTGCCTGGCTTCGCCCCAGCGGCGTCGATGCGCTTGTGAGCCCTGTCCATGAGGGGGTGCGCGAGTTGGAGGCCGCCGGCCTGCCCGTGATCCTGCTTGTGGAAAACGCTGATGCGGATAAATACCCAGCTCATGAGGTATGGATCACGGATTTCTGCGGATAGCTCAGGGGCCGGAAATTCGCCTGTGGAATTCACCTTTGCCGGCGGTTTGGGCGCGCGAATATCTTTCGCCTCATGAACATTCTCAAGCTTTATGCACTGTCCGGAATTGATCTCCTCCTCGAAATCCTCGACGCCCTCCGCACCCGCACCCCCGACCAACTCGCGGCCGAAGTTGGGGTCGCACGCAAAGACATCACACAGCTGCGCTGGGTGGCACGCTTTTATGACACCGACGACGTGCGCAGCGCCGCACGCGGCCACTATCTAGGCACGCTCACCGCCTGCGCGGTCGCCGTCCGCAATCTCAAGAGCCCCACGAAGAGCAGGGAGCAGGTGCTCCTGGAGTGCTTGGAAGCCGCGCGGGGGCTGACGGTGGAGCAGGCGAGGGCGAAAGCGAATGACATTGTCGGGGTCCACAACGAGGAAATCCCCCAGCCACCGCCGCGCCGCCAGCGCGTGCACACCCAACAGGCCGCCGACCCACTCGGCCAGCGCAGGCTCATTGGCACCTTCAACGACGACTCCCTCACCCGTATGGAAAAGGCCCTCACTCCCCGTATGGAAGAGCTCATGAGGGAGGGGTGCACGCGGTCTGAAGCATTGGCCACCGCGATGGAAGAAGCTGTCACCGGCACCCTGACACCCGCCTACCAGCCTGCGCTGTTTCTGCCCCTGCGCGCGTCGGAAGGCTATTTCAAGGACGGCAAGATCTACACGACTGACGGCGCGGGCATCCCGCTTTCTGAGCTCGACGGCGCGGAGATCGGCGACACCGGCTGGGTGATCGTCGCTGCTCAGGACCCCGACACCGGCGAAATCGGCGCCGAAGCCCTCCCCATCCAACGCTTCGCCGACACCGCGCAGCGCCTCGTGCTCGCCACCGAAACCATGATCTGCACCCACCCCGACTGCGACCAACCCGCCTGGCGCTGCCAATTCCACCACATCGTCGCCTTCAGCCACGGCGGCGCCACCGAAACCCCCAACATGCTGCTGCTATGCAAGGTGCACAACGGGCGTAACGACGACACCCCAGGCCGCACAAAGAACGGTCGCATGGTGCGCGACGACGCCGGCACGCCCCTGCATCACGCCACCCCCAGCGCCCCCGGCCGCCGCCAAAACCACCGCGTCACCTGGAAAGGATGGCGCCGAGAAATGGAACAATTCCTCGGCGACCCCACCCTGTAAGGCTACAGAGCCGACAAATCCACCTGCGACCCCACCAACACCAACTCCATCCCCTCATCAGTAACCGACGCCTGCCGCACCTCCAGGCCCGCCCCAATCTGCTGCGCCTGCCCGCGCAGCCCTTGAGTGAGCCCATCGGCGACCACGCCAGGCAAATCGAAGCCCATGAGGGAAACATTCGTAGCCTCAAATCCCAACCCCTCATCAACAACCCTCGGGCGTAAATCAAGGGTGCCAGCGCCACCGGAAAACTCAATCCTCAACACGCCCTCATGGGCACGGGGTTGGAGATCGGTGACCTGGATCATCGCTTGCAATACCGACTGCAGATACCCCTCATCAGCTTGTTCATGAGGGGTAAGGGATTGCTGGACGGTTGCCAGTAGATACTGCCTGTCCAGCACCGGCCGCATTTCCATGTGGGAGGCTATGGCGGCCTCGGGATTGGAGATGTCGAGGTCGGTGATGCTGATGTGGACCTCTGGGTTACCGCTAATTTGCGGTGGATTGCTCTCCTGGATCGCGATAGTGGAGGGGCTGCTAATCTCCACGTGCGGCACGTTTTTGGTGATGAGCGAGCTCATGAGGGGAGTGGCGCCGAAGCTGATGCTGGCCTCTTCCCCCATGGACGATTTGATTTGGTTGCTTACCGTCGTGCGCAGTGCAAACTCGCCGGCCGCAAGTAGCAGAAGGAGGACGGCGAGGATCGAGAGGACGACTTTGGTGGTCTTGGATTTCACGCCCCCAGTGTATGGGAACTCTCATGAGGGACAAGTTCAGGGCTTCACGACGTCCCACGGCACCGTCAACACGCAGTCGCGCAGGGGGCGTCGTTGTGGGACGAGGGGGACGCCTTCGTTGATGAGGGTGGTGTGGGCTTGGCGCCAGCGCACCCTGGGGCCGTAGGGTGCGAGGGCGGCCGTGCGGCGCCAGGCGTCGTCGGCGTGCTGGAGGAGCTTGTGGATGCGGTTACCTGGGGTGTTGCGGTGGATGAGGGCTTTGGGGAGGCGTTCGGCGACGTCGCTGGGTTGGGTGACGTCGAAGGGGTCCCAGGCGAGTGTCAAGCTCAGCGGCCCCTCATGGGAAATGGTGATCCATGAGCAGCGGCGGCCGAGTTCATCGCAGGTGCCTTCCACCAGCAGGCCGGTGGGGTGCATGTGGGAGGTGATGGTGGCCCATGCGTGTTCGACCTGGTCGACGTCGTACTGGCGCAGCACGTTAAAGGCTCGCACCAGGTGTGGGCGGTGGCCGGCAAGCTCGAAGCCTCCGAGCTGGAACTCCACGCCTTCATGAGGGGGGAGGACGCGGTCGGGGTGGATCTCTAGGCCGATGACGCGCACGTCAGGGCGCATCCCGCGCAGCCAGCGCGCCCATTCAACCGTGGTGGTGTGGCTGGCGCCGTAGCCGAGGTCGATGGCCAGCGGATGAGTAGCCCCCCTCATGAGTTTGTTCATGAGGGGGGAGTGGGCGATCCAGCGGTCGGCCCGCCGCAGCCGATTGTGCCCCGTCGTCCCCCTGGTGATGACGCCTATCGGCCGTCGTTGGCCACCGCTGAAGTCGGTGCGGAGGTTGTGGGCGTGGTCGGCCATGGGTGTTAGAGGTTGTCGCTGATCCAGGCGGTGGTGAGGTTGGCTTCGTTTTGGAAGAGCTCTGCGAGTGCTTCGCCAACTTTGGGTTCGATGGCTGGGCCCATGAATGGGATGTTGACGGTGATTTCGTTGGCGTAGGTGAGTGTGGTGGTGGTGCCGTCGGATTGCGGAGTGATGGTGCCGGAGAAGTCGACGGGGGTGCCCTTAACGTCGGCGGTGTAGGCGATCTGCGAGCCGACGGTGACAACGCGCTTGACCTTAAGCGCCTGGCTGATCATGCCGCGGACGGCTTCGGGGAGGATGTCGAGTGGCAGGACTTCGTAGAGGACGGCGGTGGTGGTGCCGTCGGTGTTGGTGAGTTCGTGGAGTTCGCCTGGCTCGGGGCTGAGGTTGGCTGCGATGTAGCTCCAGTAGTCTGCGGAGGCGAAGGCCTGTTGAACTTTTTCCAATGGGTGGCCGATGGTTGCGGTGTTTTCGCTTCGCGTAGTCATGCATTCAGACTACCGTTTATGGGGTGACTTACGAAGATCTGGCAGATGTTTTGGCGCAAGTAGAGGGCATTTCCGGTGCTGAGCTGGTGGATGTGCGCTTTGCGGAGCTCACCACGTTGCACCTCGGCGGGGCGCCGCTTGCGGCGGTGCGTGTTCATGAGGGGGAGGCGCTGGCGGGGGTGCTGAGGCTCCTCGACACCGCCAAGGCCGAGGTCCTCATCGTCGGCGGCGGCTCGAACTTGGTGATTGCCGACGGCCAGGTGCCGGTCGTTGCAGTGCTGCTGGCGTTCGATGGGGTTGAGGTGAACCCGGCCACGGGTGTGCTGGTGGCTGAGGCGGGCGCGGTGTGGGACGAGGTCGTGGAGTTGAGCGTGGAGCTGGGCCTCGGCGGCATCGAGTGCCTCTCGGGCATCCCCGGCTCAGTCGGCGCGACGCCGGTCCAAAACGTGGGCGCCTATGGGGTGGAGATCGCCGATGTGCTCACGCGGGTCAAGCTGTACGACCGCCGCACTGGTGACGTCGGCTGGCATCCCGCCAGCTCCCTGGACCTTTCCTACCGCCATTCCAACCTCAAATTCACCAACCGAGCCGTGGTGCTGGCCGTGGAGCTGCAGCTGCGCACCGACGGCCTCTCCGCCCCGCTGCGCTACGGAGAGCTTCCCGACGAGCGCAGGCCCGTAGCCGAAGTGCGCGAATCCGTGCTCGCGCTGCGACGGGGCAAGGGCATGGTGTACGACCCCGAGGATCACGACACCTGGTCTGCTGGGTCCTTCTTTACCAACCCAATCCTCCCTCATGGACAAGTCCATGAGGGAGGGCCGGAGTTCCCTGCTGATGAGGGGATGGTCAAGCTCTCGGCGGCCTGGCTCATCGAGCATTCCGGCTTCCCCAAGGGCTACCCCGGCGAGGGGGCGCCCGCGCGTTTGTCTACCAAGCACACGTTGGCCCTGACGAACAGAGGCGCGGCCACGACCGCGGACCTTGTGGCGTTGGCCGCTGAGGTCCGCGATGGCGTGTACCGCGCCTATGGGGTGGAGTTGGTGCCCGAGCCTGTATGGGTGGGCGTGGAGCTGCCGCCTATTTCGACGAGCGATTGATGATCTCGGCCTGGACCTCGCGGCGGCGGATTTTGCCGGTGAGGTCGCGGTTGAGTTCGTCGAAGTGGTAGAAGGTGCGCGGCACCTTGTAGCGGGTGAGGTTCTCGCGGCAGTACTGCTTGAGGCCCTCGGGGTCCAGCGCGGCGCCTTGGCGCAGGGTGATGGCGGCCACTACGTTTTCGGAGCCGTCGGGGCGGGGGAGGCCTACCACGGCGGAGTCGCTGACGTCTGGGTGTCCGTTGAGCACCTCTTCCACTTCCGCTGGGTAGACGTTGAAGCCGCCGGTGATGATCACTTCCTTGATGCGGGCGACTAGGCGGATGAAGCCGTCGGATTCCATTACGCCGACGTCACCAGTGCGGTACCACCCCTCATGGAAACTCGCGGCGGTCGCCTCAGGCTGGTTGAGATAGCCCTGGAAGACCTGGGGACCCCTCACGAGCACCTCCCCCTCGGTGCCGTCGGGCTGCGTCTCGGAGGGGTTGTCTGGGTTGGCGATGCGGATCTCGGTGTCGGGGAATGGGATGCCGACGTAGCCTGGGCGGCGGTCTGAGGACATCGGATTGCCCGTGATGATTGGGCCGGTTTCGGTGAGGCCGTAGCCTTCCACCAACAGGCCGCCGGTGAGCTCCTCCCACTGCTCAACCGTGGAGGTAGGCAGCGTGGATGCCCCGGAGAAGGAGTTGCGCACGCCGTTGATGTTGATGCCTTCGGCCTTGGCGGCGTCGACAATCTTTTGATAGAGCGTGGGCACACCCGGAACCCAGGTGGGGGTGCGCTTCTTCATGACCTTCATAATCAGCGGGATCTGCGGCGCGGGGAGCAACTCCACGCAGGCGCCCACGTAGATCGCCAGGTTCATCACGATGGTCACGCCGTACGCGTGGAACAGCGGCAGCGCGCCGAGCATACGTTCGTCTTGGTTGCCCAGGCCCTTCACCCACGCCTTGCCCTGCAGCAGGTTGGCAAAGAGGTTGCCGTGGCTGAGCTGCGCGCCCTTCGGGGAGCCAGTAGTGCCGGAGGTGTAGAGGATCAGCGCGATGCTGTCCTTGGTGACCTCCGGGTTGGATTCCAGGTCCTCGCCCTGCCCGCCGAGGGCTGCTTCCATGAGGACGTTGAAGGGGATGGAGCGCGGCGCGGTGCCGTGGAGCTGGTCGCGCTTCTTCTTGATCGCCGGGATCGGCAGGCGCAGGGCGAGCTGCTGTACCTTTGGCATGGCTTCGATCATGTTCACCGAGACGATCGTCTCCAGAGGGGTGGTGTGACGCAGCTTCTCCAGGGTGGCAACGGCCTTGTCCCACACAATTGCTACGCGCGCCTTGTGGTCGTTGAACGGCGCCTCCAGCTCGTGGGCAGTGTAGAGCGGGTTGTGCTCCACCACGATCGCGCCGAGCTTCAACACCGCCCAGTAGGCAACGATGTGCTGCGGGCAGTTGGGCAGAGCAATGACGACGCAGTCACCGGGGCGCACACCCAAGGCCCGAAGTCCGGCTGCGGCGCCGCGCACCTGCTTATCCAATTCGTTGTAGGACATTTGGCGGCCAAAGAATGCGGTTGCGGGCTTGTCGCCGTTGAGGGCGAGGTTATTGTCGTAGCAATCCAGCAAGGTGGTATCACCGTATTCCAAGGAATGCGGCGTCCAATCCCCGTAGTGCTCCAGCCAGGCTTTGGTCTCAAATGCTTGGGACATATTTGAGTGGTTCCTCTCATGAATATCGTTCGGTGCGCGAGCACGATTGAAATTAGAGCTTACCCTCATGTTTTCTCATACGGGGGGTTGTTTAGGATGGAAACCATGCGCATCGCAATGATTTCCATGCATACCTCGCCGCTAGAGCAGCCCGGTTCGGGTGACGCCGGCGGCATGAACGTCTATGTCCTAAATGTTGCAAAGCAACTGGCAAAGCAGGGCATGGAGGTGGACGTGTTCACCCGCGCTACCCGCCAAAGCCAGGGCGAGGTGGTGCAGGTGGCGCCTCGGCTGCGGGTGATTAACATCGTCGCCGGCCCGTATGAAGGATTAGCCAAGGAGGAGCTTCCCACGCAGCTCGCCGCCTTCTCCGGCGGGGTGGTGCAGCACGTCCGACGCGAACAGGTGGAGTATGACCTCATCCACTCCCACTACTGGCTTTCGGGTCAAGTGGGTTGGCTGCTGCGCGATATCTGGAGCATCCCGCTCGTGCACACCGCGCACACCCTGGCTGCGGTGAAAAACTGGTCCGGCTCCAGCGAGTCCGAGGCCCGCCGCATCTGCGAGCAGCAGCTGGTGGACAACGCCAACGCCCTGGTGGTCAACACCACCGAAGAACACAGCGACCTTGTGTACCACTACGATGCCAACCCGGAGAAAATCCAAGTCATGACCCCCGGCACAGATGTGGAGGTGTTCACCCCCGGCACTGAGCGCAACACCGAACGCGCGCGCCGGGAGTTGGGCATCCCGCTGCATGCCAAGGTGGTGGCGTTTGTGGGTCGGCTCCAGGAGTTCAAAGGCCCGCATGTGCTCATACGTGCGGTGGGGGAGCTCATGAGGGAGCAGCCGCAGCGCAACCTGCGCGTGCTCATCTGCGGCGGCGCGTCTGGCGCGGCGGCGAACCTCGCGCACTACCAACACCTCGCGCACAGCGAAGGGGTGAGCCACATCGTCCGTTTTCTGGAGCCGCGACCCCCGGAGGAGCTGGTGAGTGTGTACCGCGCTGCGGACGTCGTCGCTGTGCCCAGCTACAATGAGTCCTTCGGCCTTGTTGCCATGGAGGCGCAGGCCTCGGGGACCCCGGTGGTGGCTGCGCGCGTCGGCGGGCTTCCCATTGCCGTGGTGGAGGGTGAGACGGGCGTGCTGGTTACGGGGCATGAGTCCGCGGACTGGGCGGAGGCGCTGGGGCAGTTGCTCGACGACGACGCCACCCGCATCCGCATGGGCGTAGATGCTGTGCGGCACGCCAATAACTATTCTTGGGCGGCTTCGGCGGCGGTGTTGGCGGGGATTTATTCAGATGTCCTCTCCTCATGGGAAGCTGAGGGCGGTGAGCAGGAGCGTCAGGCGCACGGGTAGGGCTGGTTGGGGGAAATGTCACTCCGAGCTGCCGCGGGTGCGAAAAGATGGCAAACTTGTGGGCATGACTCAAGGAAAACTGATTCTTCTCCGCCATGGCCAAAGCGAATGGAACGCTTCCAACCAGTTCACCGGTTGGGTGGACGTGAACCTCACCGCACAAGGTGAGGCAGAGGCAAAGCGTGGCGGCGAGCTGCTGAAGGAAACTGGTGTGCTTCCTGAGGTGGTCTACACCTCCCTGCTGCGCCGCGCTATCCGCACCGCAAACATTGCGCTGAATGCCGCTGACCGCCACTGGATCCCAGTGGTGCGCGATTGGCGCCTCAATGAGCGCCACTACGGCGCGCTTCAGGGCCTGAACAAGGCCGAGACGCTGGAGAAGTTCGGCGAGGAGCAGTTCATGGCGTGGCGTCGTTCCTACGACACCCCACCGCCAGTGCTGGAGGATGACAACGAGTTCTCCCAGGCCGGCGACGTCCGCTACGCAAACCTGGACTCCGTCCCACAGACCGAGTGCCTCAAGGACGTAGTGGAGCGCTTCGTGCCTTACTTCGAAGAAGAGATCCTGCCTCGTGCAAAGCGCGGCGAGACCGTGCTGATCGCTGCCCACGGCAACTCCCTGCGCGCGCTGGTCAAGCACCTGGACAACATCTCTGATGCGGACATCGCAGAGCTCAACATCCCAACGGGTATTCCGCTGGTGTACGAGCTCGATGCAGAAGGCACCGTACTCAACCCAGGTGGCACCTACCTCGACCCAGAGGCCGCAGCAGCAGGCGCCGCAGCGGTAGCCGCCCAGGGTAAGTAAGTCCTGGCTTGCTGATATCCGATAGCCGATAGCTGGTAGCCGATAACAGTGGCAGTTTTCGCCGCATTCTTGTTGGGCGTGGTCCTCATGGGCCTCGCCCTACCTACGTTTCAGTGGTTCCGGAGCAGACTGCGCAGGTACCGCGCGGCGGCAACGCTCACTGAAAACCAAGTCACCACCGTCTCCCAGATGCTGCACCTCACCGTGCAGGGTTCGCCAACAGGGGTGACGGTAGTGGATCGCACAGGGACCGTGCTTCTCTCCAACGCCCGAGCCCACGAGATGGGCGTGGTGCATGAACGCACCATCAACGAGCAGGTGTGGGAGGCAGCGAGACAGTCCTTCCAGGACGAGGAAACCCACGTCTTGGAAATGTCTACCGCACATCGCCGGGTGGGCCAGCGGATTACGAGCGTACGCGCCGTCGTGAAGCCCCTGACCCTCGTTGATGACCGCTTCGTGGTGGTGTACTCCACGGATGAGTCGGAGTCGCGCCGTATGGAGTCTGCGCGGCGAGACTTCGTTGCCAACGTCTCTCATGAGCTCAAAACGCCAGTTGGGGGCATGGCGTTGCTCGCGGAGGCAATCGTGGAGGCCTCCGATGATCGTGAGCAGGTGGAATACTTTGGCAACCGGATCAACAAGGAAGCCCACCGCCTCGCGGACATGATCAACGAGCTCATCTCCCTGTCCAAGCTGCAGGGCGCCGAAGCGCTGCCGGACATGGAAGAGGTCAAGCTCGATGAGGTGGTGGATGAGGCCATCAACCGCAACAAGCTCGCCGCGGATAACGCCGGCATTGAGCTGCTGAGGGGGCGCCGGGGTGGCGGGGTGAGTGTGCTGGGGGACCGCTCGTTGCTCATCACCGCGGTGAGCAATCTCATCAGCAATGCCATCAACTATTCGCCCACCTCAATGCCGGTTTCTGTGTCCACCAAGGTGGTCAATGATGAGCTTGTGCTCATACGGGTGATTGATCGCGGCATTGGCATCGCTCCGGAGCACCAGGACCGCGTGTTCGAGCGCTTCTTCAGGGTGGATAAGGCCCGCTCGCGTTCTACCGGCGGCACGGGTCTGGGCCTTGCCATTGTGAAGCACGTTGCGGCGAATCACGGGGGAGATATCAAGCTTTGGTCTCGCCTTGGCACTGGTTCTACATTTACTATCGAGTTGCCCATCTACAATCGTTCCAACACCACCACTGAGCCTGAGCGCCCCACGCTTGAGCCTGACCTCACCCTGCGCGCGGTGGGCGCGCGCCGAAAGGACAAGTAGCAATGACCACCATTCTGCTCGTCGAGGATGAAGAGTCCCTCGCTGATCCCCTTGCCTTCCTGCTCAAGAAAGAGGGCTTTGAAGTGATCGTCGCCGGCGACGGCCCCACCGCCCTCATCGAATTCGAGCGCAATGAGGTAGACATCGTGCTGCTCGATCTCATGCTTCCGGGGATGTCAGGTACCGACGTCTGCAAGCGGCTGCGTGCCGTCTCCCATGTCCCGGTCATTATGGTGACCGCCCGCGACTCGGAGATTGACAAGGTTGTAGGCCTAGAGCTGGGGGCCGACGACTACGTCACCAAGCCATACTCCTCCCGGGAGCTCATCGCCCGTGTGCGCGCCGTCCTGCGCCGTGGAGGCGAGGTACCTGTCCATGAGGAAGAACATGAGCAGATCCTGGCCGGCGGCCGTGTCCGGATGGACGTAGAGCGCCACACCGTTTCCGTGGACGGCGCGGAGGTGGCCATGCCGCTTAAGGAGTTCGACCTCCTCGAATACCTCATGCGCAACTCTGGGCGGGTGCTCACCCGCGGCCAGATCATTGACCGCATCTGGGGCGCCGACTATGTTGGCGACACCAAAACCCTCGACGTCCACGTCAAGCGCCTGCGCTCCAAAATCGAGGTGGACCCCAAGCACCCGATCAACCTCATCACGGTGCGTGGGCTGGGGTACAAGTTCGAAGCCTAGCCCCTCATGAGCACGGGTCAGCAGGGTGAGCCACGAAACCCGAAACGCCCCTGCTCTGCCGTGCCAACAGATGGGCCTTGAGGGCGTCGAAACCCGCATTGCCCATGAGGGCGATGAGTTCGGCTTGCATCGTTTGCCACAGCGGTTTGTCCGAGGTGTGGCAGCCGGGTGCGCTGCTGCAGTACCAGTCGAAGTCCTCGCCGCCTGAGCCCCAGCCACGGCGGTCGTATTCCGTGATGGTGGTGCGGAGGATTTCGTGGTCGTCGGGCCGGGTTTCGTATGCCTCGATGCGGCGGACGGGGAGCTGCCAGCAGACTTCGGGTTTCACCACAGTCAAATCCTCCCCCTCATGGACAGCCCATTGGTGGATGGCGCAGCCGGGGCCAGTTCCCCAGCCTTCGCGATTGGCGAACACGCAGGCGTTGTTCATGAGGGAGGTGCGGAGGGCGGGTTCGGGCTCGCCTTCGTCGTTGTCCAGGGTGTCCCATTCCAACCAGGGCTCCAGGTCTGCAGCGGTATTGGCGTGGGTGGCTCGTGCGAGCACGGCGTCGCGGTGTTGCCAGAAGCGGGCGGGCATGCGGGTGACGGCGTCGTGAAGTTGGGCGCGGTCCTCTTCATCGGTGAGGAAGGCGCCGTGGACGCAACAGCCAACGTCGGGGGCTTCGGCGCTGATGCCCTTGCAGGCGCTCGTGCCAAATTGGCAGGCGTAGTGTGATTCCAGCCAGGTGAGATCGATTGCAAAGAGGTGATCTGGGTCTGCTGGGTCGGTGAATTCGTACCATTCGCGAGGAAAATCCGGCGGTGTTTCATTTCCGCTCAAAATGGACATTCCCGCAGGTGAAGCCTGTGGAAATCCTAAGGAAACCTTTGCGGGGGTAGATTTTTTGCTGGGCTGATTCACACTTTCCTAGGCTATACCGTCTAACCTTAAACCGTGAGATTAGGTGTGCTGGACGTGGGAAGTAACACGGTCCATATGGTTGCGGTCGATGCCAAGCAGGGTGGTCGGCCTACTGCGATGAGCGATTGGAAGACCCCACTGCGCTTGGTGGAGTACCTTGACGCGGACGGTGCGATCGACGCCAAGGGCGTGCAGAAGCTCGTCGATTCTGTTGCGGAAGCCTCTCAGCTTGCCACGCAGTTGGGCTGCGCGGAGCTGATGCCCTTCGCTACGTCGGCGGTGCGTTCCGCCACGAATTCTGACGCTGTGCTGGACACCGTGGAGCAGGAAACCGGCGTGCGCCTGGAGATCCTCTCCGGCCCTGACGAGGCCCGCCTGACCTTCCTCGCGGTTCGCCGCTGGTACGGCTGGTCCGCCGGTCGCATCATCAACCTGGACATCGGCGGCGGTTCCCTGGAGCTCTCCACTGGTGCTGAGGAACTGCCGGATGCCGCGTTTTCCCTGGATCTGGGCGCGGCGCGGCTCACGCACAACTGGTTCGATACGGACCCGCCGGAGCGCAAGAAAATCAACCTGCTGCGCGACTACATTGATGCGGAGCTTGTCGACGCGGCCAAGGGGATCCGGGCTCACGGCGAAGCGCGCGTTGCGGCGGGCACGTCCAAGACCTTCCGGACGTTGGCACGCCTCACCGGCGCGGCCCCCTCATCAGAAGGCCCATACGTGACTCGCACGCTCACTGCGCCAGGTTTGCGGCAGCTTATCGCGTTTATTTCCCGCATGACGGCTGCAGACAGGGCAGAATTGGAGGGAGTGAGCTCGAGCCGGTCTCATCAGATCGTGGCGGGTGCGTTGGTCGCGGAGGCTGCTATGCGTGCGCTGCGGATTGAAAGGCTTGAGATTTGCCCTTGGGCATTGCGCGAGGGCGTGATTTTGCGCCGCATGGAGCAAGGGTTAGATACTGTATTGGACAATCAAGGAGGTACCGAGGCATGACCGAGAAGCAACTGACGGTTGCCGAGCTGCTGGCTCGGTCCGGCAAGGCGGCCGGCGAGGGGGAGTCGACCCGCCGACGCCGGCGCCGTAGCCTCGAAGAAGGCGGCATTTCCGTAGCGGAGCTCACGGGCAACATCCCCAAGGTGGACGCAAAGCCGGCGGAATCGAAGCACTCCAGCCATCCCATCGATGAGGAGCACGCCGAACCCAAGCCCTCACCAAATCCGAAGCCGGCGTTCAACGCGGCCAAGGTAGCACCAGCGGAGCCGGAGAAGGCGCCTTCGAAGGTTGCTGACGACGAAACCATCGTGCTTTCTGTCGTGGATGAAAAAGATCCCGTTCGGTTGACCACCGGCTCCTTCAAGGCGGTGTCAACTCCAGCGCCAACCCAAACCCCAGCTCCCACTCCCACTCCGGCTCCGGTACCAGCCGCCACCGCCGTGCGAGAGCCCGCCCCTGCTGAGCAGGAAGGTGACGCCGCAGCGGATCTCGATGCTCATGAGGGGGCTGCCGACGTCGGAACCGCTGCCCCAGAAAAACCCGCCCTCGGGGTGGTTCTGCTGATGGCCGCGGTGGGCACGATCCTCGGTGCCGCCGTGTTCAAGGTCTTCGAGTGGCTGTGGGGTAATTTGAGCACGCCTGTGGTGGTGGTGCTCGCGCTGCTCGTAGTGGCTGCGTATGTGGGTGTGGTCCATGTGATGCGCACGGAGAATGACAAGTTCAACAAGGTGCTCGCCGCCGTGGCTGGCCTGTTGATGACCTTCGGGCCCGCATTGGTGGTCTGATCGCACTTCTTGCCGACGGCGCTGTGACTGTGAATGGTCACGGCGCCGTTTGCTTTTCGCTACGGTGGATTCCATGACATCTGCAACTTCTTTGTCCATTGCAATCCTCGGCGGCGGGAAGATCGGCGAGGCGCTGATCGCGGGCCTGGTGGCTGGCGGCGTGAATCCTAAGGACATTCACGTGACCAACCGCACCGAGGCCACTGGGCAGGCACTCGAAGAGCGCTACGGCGTGGTGCCCATGACGGACAACAACGGCGCTGCCAGCGACGCCGATGTGGTCTTCCTCTGCGTCAAGCCCAAGCAGATCGTGGGCCTGCTGGAGGAGGTCGCGCAGACCATCGACAACAACGCCAACACCGTGGTGGTGTCCATGGCCGCGGGCGTGACGAACGCCGCCATGGAGGAGGTGCTCGCCGCGGGCTCGCCGGTGGTGCGGGTGATGCCGAATACTCCGATGCTCGTGGGGGCGGGCATGTCTGCCGTGGCGCCTGGGCGCTTTGCCCGCGAGGAGGACGTGGAACTTGTCACCGAGCTGCTGGAGAAAGTCGGCGAGGTTACGGTGATCGAGGAATCCGAGATGGACGCCGTGGTGGCGCTCTCCGGCTCAGCTCCGGCGTACTACTTCCTGTTCACCGAGGCCCTCATCGACGCTGGGGTGTCGTTGGGATTGCCTCGCGACGTCGCCAAGCGTTTCGCGGTCTCCAGCGCCGCCGGCGCGGGCAAGATGCTCGCGGAGCTGGGGGAGGAGCCAGCGACACTGCGGGCCAACGTCTCCTCGCCCGCGGGGACCACCATCGCGGCGCTGCGCGAATTGGAGGAGTCCGGGCTTCGCGGGGCGGTGTACCGGGCGGCGGAGGCGTGTGCGCAAAGGAATAAAGAATTGGGGTAACCCCCTCATGAACACCAAAGGTGCTGGTGAGGGTGCCGTTACAGGTGTGAAAAGCGTGACAATTGGCCATTTGTGAAAAATTTGGCACCCCGTGAGTCGCAATAGTCACACCTTTCACGCTAGGCTGTAGCGAGCACGTGCGTGATTGTTCTGCGGGAGGGGAAGCCTGCAGCGCGCCACTTGCTGAAGGGTGAAAGAAATATGGCAAATAAAGAAAATGGATCGTTCCTGACGGTCGCTGAGGTCGCAGAACTCATGCGCGTGTCCAAGATGACTGTGTACCGCCTGGTTCACTCCGGTGAACTGCCAGCGGTGCGCGTTGGACGGAGCTTCCGTGTTCACGAGAAAGCGGTGAACGACTACTTGGATTCCTCCTACTACGAGGTTGGTTAGTTTCCAAGGATCCATGCCACAAGCAAAAGCTCCCCTCATGAGCTCATGAGGGGAGCTTTTGCTAATCCTATTTGCTGGTCGGTATGATTGATCCCATTCGTGTCGCCGCCTCTCCCATTTTGCGCACCGCGCATCACTGGCATCACTGAACGTGCACTTCGGGTTGCAGGTGAGAGGAGTTTTCGGCTGGCAGGGAAGTACGTACACCAACGAAGAAGCGAGGGAAACCTAGAATGGGTTCTGTCATCAAGAAGCGCCGCAAGCGCATGTCCAAGAAGAAGCACCGCAAGTTGCTGCGTCGCACTCGTGTGCAGCGTCGTAAGTTGGGCAAGTAACACATCGCGCCGCCAAGAAGGGTTCTCCCTTCTGGGCGGCGTTTGTGTTTCCGCTAGTTTTTGAGTGCCCGCCAGCCGCCGAAGCTCAGGGCGGCGGTGGCCAGTGCTGGCATACCGAAGGTGCGCACGGCCTTGCGGATGGAGCGGTAGTCGTACACCTGCCAGCCGCGCGCCTTGGCCTCCTTGGCAAGCTGCCGGTCAGGGTTCACTGCAACGGCGGTGCCCACCATGGAAAGCATCGGGATGTCATTGATGGAGTCCGAATAGGCGGTGCAGCGCTGCAGGTCCAGGCGCTCCAGGGTGGCCAGGGCTGCCACGGCGTGGCGCTTACCAGGGCCGTGGAGAATGTCTCCCACCAGTCTGCCTGTGAACACACCGTCTTCCACCTCGGCTACGGTGCCCAGGGCACCCGTAAATCCCAGGTGCTTCGCCATCACTTGGGCGAGCTGCACGGGCGTTGCAGAAACCAGCCAAACCTGATGCCCTGCCTGGATGTGTTCGTCGGCAAGTAATTTTGTACCCGGCCAGAGGCGCTCAGACATTTTGGACTGCATGATTTCCTCGCACAGTTCATTGATCTCGGACACTTTACGGCCCTTGATGAACTCTAGGGCCTGTTGGCGGCCTTCGGCGACGTCGGCGGCGTTTTCCGCGCCCGTGACCCGGAATTTTATCTGCTTCCACATCACCGGCAGCATCTCCGAGAATTTGAAGTAGCGCTTCTTGGCCAGGCCGATGGCGAAGACGATCAGCGAGGAGCCCTGGATGAGGGTGTTGTCAATGTCAAAGAACGCCGCGGCGCCCACGTCCTGGATGATTTCCGGGTCCGGGGTATTCACGTGGAGCGTGCCCGCGGCCTCGATGGAGCCGGTCACGGAGTCAAGTCCAGAGGTGTACTGCGCGAGGTCCAAGCCAAACAGTTCCGCGGCGGCGACGGCAGCGGCGGCCTCACCGGCCTCACGCTGCGTTGCATCATCGACGGGCGGCAGCGCGTATTCCTCAAGGAAGCGGCGCAAGTTGCCGCGGGTGGCCGACCAACCGGCGAGGAAGTCCTGGGGGGTGTGGTGCCAAGAGGGGGAGTGTTCGCTCACGTGCTTCAAGCTACCTTTGCAAAGTTGAGTGTCAGGTGCAGGGGTGGTCAAGTGCTGCCAACAAGTTTGCCACCATCCGCGCCGCCGCGCTTGCTTCCCCTCATGAACACTTTTCAAGTTGAACTACACCTTCAAACTTGCTCATGAGGGGAGGTAGGATTGCGTGGGTGAAACTCGTAGAACTCATGACCCGCCCCTCCTGCGGCTCCTGCGCCCGTGTTGCGGAGCAGATCGCCCCTGTGATTGCCCATTCGGGTGCGGTGCTGCAGGTGGTGAATGTGGAGAACTCGGCGGATTTGGAGGCGGAGTTTGGGGACCGCGTACCGGTGGTGGTGATTGACGGGGAGGAGTTTGCGTGCTGGGAAGTGGACAATGAGGAGTTAGCCAAGGCTTTGTTGTCCTGAAGGGGGGTACGCGGTAGCGTGTGTTCGTTACGAGGTATAGCATCATTTCAACCAAAAGGTTGATAGTGGAAGGGTGTTGGATCAGGTGAGTGTTCTGGTGGTGGGGATGTCCCACCGGTCGGCGCCGGTGACCCTCCTCGAGCAACTGAGCATGGACGATGCCGTTCGCACCAGCGCCACTTCCGCTTTGGTGAAGCAACCGAGCTTGAGTGAAGCGATGATCATTTCCACCTGCAACCGCCTTGAGGTGTATGCAGTTGCCTCCAGTTTCCATACGGGGGTCAATGAGGTGGTGGATGTACTCCATGACATTTCGGGGGTGGATATTGAAACGCTTCGGGGGTACCTCTACGTCCGTTATGCGGATGCTGCGGCGGAGCACATGATGACGGTATCCGCTGGTTTGGACTCCATGGTGGTCGGCGAGCAGCAAATCATTGGCCAGGTGCGCACCGCGTATCAGGAGGCCACCGACGTCGGCACGGTGGGCCCGGCGTTGCACGGGTTGGTGCAGGCGTCCTTGCACGCGGGAAAGCGTGTGCATCACGAGACGGATATTGATGATGCGGGGGCGTCGATGGTGTCTTTTGCCTTTGATGAGGCGCTGCCGCTCATGGGACTGCCTCCTCATGAGCAGGCGCCGCTGGCTGGAAAGAAAGCGCTGGTCCTTGGCGCGGGCGCGATGGCTTCGCTGGCGGCCACGCATTTGGGCCGGCTGGGGGTGGAGACCTTGGTGTTGGCTAACCGGACGCGTTCGCGCGCGGAACGCCTGGCGGAGCACGCCCGTGAGGCGGGGGTGGCTGCCGAGGTGGTGGATTTTGAGTCCCGCAATGAGGCGCTGCGTGAGGTGGACATTGCGGTGAGTGCCACCGGTGCGAACACCTATACGATTGAGGCGTCGGACCTTACTCCGGGGCACCCGATGATGCTGATTGACCTGTCCATGCCCAGGGATATTTCGGATGACGTGATGATGGTGGATCAGGTGCAGCTCGTCAACATTGAGAAGCTGCATGCGATCAAGAAGCAGGACCCTTCCCTGTCTGACGCGGAGGCGCACCGGATCGTCGCCGAAGAGTTGGATGCATATTCTTCCGCGCAGCGCATCAAGGACGTGGCTCCCGCGGTCACGGCGTTGCGCCAGCATGCGGCGGGGCTGGTGGATCAGGAGTTGCAGCGTCTGCGCAGCCGAACCCCAAGCATGGATGATGAGGACTTCGAGGAGGTCACTCGCACCCTGCGCCGGGTTGTGGATAAGTTGCTTCACCAGCCGACGGTGCGGGTCAAGGAGCTCGCGGCGAACTCGGGCACGGTGAGCTATGACACCGCCTTGCAGGAGCTGTTTGGGCTTGCGGTTTCCATTCCGGCCTCAGCGAATCCATCGCCGGCACCAGAACAACAGTAGGAGAACACATCGTGCGCACGTTTGCGTTGGGGACTCGTGGGTCCCTGCTTGCCACCACCCAGTCCGGGCATGTGATTGCTGACCTGGCGGCGCACGGAGTGAGCGCGGAAATTCACATTGTGACCACGCCCGGAGACGTCAACATGGCTCCCGTGGAACGCATCGGCGTCGGTGTGTTCACGCAGGCGCTGCGCGATGCCCTGGAACGCGGCGAGTGCGACATCGCGGTGCATTCCATGAAGGACTTGCCAACGGCGCCTGACCCCAGGTTCGTACAGGTGGTGCCGCAGCGTGCCGACGCCCGCGATTGCCTGATTGCCCGCGACGGCCTCACCTTGGCCGATTTACCGCAGGGGGCGAAGGTGGGCACGGGCGCGCCACGGCGAATCTCCCAGATCAAGGCGCTGCGCCCCGACGTGGAGTGCGTCCCAATCCGCGGCAACATTGATACCCGCATCGCCAAAGTCACCTCCGGGGAACTCGATGCCGTCGTCCTCGCCTACGCCGGCCTGTGCCGCGTCGGCCGAGAAGCCGAGGCCACTGAAGTATTCGACCCCAAGATCTTCCTGCCCGCACCCGCCCAGGGCGCGCTCGCTGTGGAGTGTCGCGTCGACGATGCTGAGGCCAGCGCCGCCCTGGAAACGCTTATCGACGCCGCCACCGCCCGTAGCGCCACCGCTGAGCGCGCGGTCTTGCGCGCCCTGGAGGCTGGCTGCACTGCACCGGTTGCTGCTCATGCCACTGTTGAGGGCGATGAGCTGGAGCTTTCCGCCGCGGTGATTGCGCTGGATGGCACCCGTAAGCTCGTGCATTCCCAGCGCGGCCCGGCCACGGAGGCGGAGGCGATCGGCCAAGAGGTCGCCGAGGCACTGCTGGCGCAAGGCGCGGCAGACATCCTGAATTGATCGCCATGAGCCAAGCGCTACACGGGTGGCGCGTGGTCCTGCCACGCGCGCAGGGCCAGGCGGGGGAGATGGCCGCCATGCTCGAGCGGTTGGGGGCAGTTCCGGAGCTGGTACCGACGATCACCTTCACCCCCGCAGCCGAATCCCCCCTCATGGACGCGCTCATGAGGGGGCCGGAGTGGGTGGTGTTTACCTCCGCCACCGCGGTGCAATTCACCCTCCCCGTATTGCGCGCCCTCACCGGGGGAGAGGTAGCAGATTTGTCCATGAGGGTGGCTGCGGTGGGGCCGGCGACGGCCGCGGCCCTTCAAGCCCACGGCATCCCCGTGGACCTCATGCCTGCCCCGGAGCACCAGGACGCCTCGGGGGTGGTGGCTGCCTTCCCTCATGGGAACGGGAAGGGGTTGGTGGTTCTGCCGCGTGCGGACATTGCAACGGAGGAGTTGCCCACCGGCCTTAAGGCGAAGGGATGGGAGGTGGTGGACGTGCCGGCGTACCATACTGTGCCCGCGCCGCCGCCGAGCGCGCAGTTTGTTGCCGCCTGGCAATCCGGCAAGGTGCAGGCGGTGTGTTTTACCTCTGGGTCGACCGCGCGTAACTTGGTGGCAATGGCGGGCAAGCCGCACCCGAGCGTAGTGGTTGCGTGCATCGGCCCGAAGTGCGCGCGGGTAGCCCAGGATCTTGGGTTGCGCGTGGATGTGGTACCGGAGGTGGCGCAGGGCGCTACGCTGGTTGAGGCGCTCGCGAGTTACGCCCGCACGCACGCGAAGCACGGCACGCCAGAAGTGATCGAGAAACGAGAGAACACATGACTGATCGACCTGTCTCAAGCGAGCTTTTGCGCAGGCCAAGGAGACTACGTGGTACCCCGGCGATGCGTTCCTTGGTGGCGGAAACACACCTTCACCCGAGCGATTTCATCTTGCCGATGTTCGTGGCGGAGGGCATTGACGAGCCGCGGCCAATTTCCTCTATGCCGTCGGTGGTGCAGCACACTCTGGATTCCCTGGTGGAGGCTGTCCATGAGGCGGTGAGCGTGGGTATCCGCTGCGTGGACCTGTTCGGCGTGCCCCTCGAGGAGCACAAAGACGCTGTGGGGAGTGGAGCGTGGGACCGCCGGGGCATCCTCAACGAGGCCATCGCGAAGTTGCGCCGCGAATTTGGCAACGACGTCCTCATCATGGCGGACACCTGCCTTGACGAATTCACCGACCACGGCCATTGCGGCGTCCTTTCCACTGACCGTCACGGCGCAGTCATCGTCGACAACGACGCCACTCTCACCGCCTACGCACGCATGGCCGTCGCCCAGGCCGAAGCCGGCGCCCACATCATCAGCCCCTCAGGGATGATGGACGGGCAGGTCCGCGTGATCCGCCAGGCGCTGGATGAGCAGGGCTTTTCCGACGTCGCCATCATGGCATACTCCGCAAAATACGCCTCTGCCTTCTATGGTCCATTCCGTGAGGCCGTGGGAAGCTCATTGCAGGGCGATCGCCGCACGTATCAGCAGGACCCCGCCAACTTCCGGGAGAGCCTGCTGGAAGTGGAGCTCGATGTTGCTGAGGGCGCGGACTTTGTGATGGTCAAGCCCGCAATGCCGTACCTGGACGTTCTTCGCGAGGTAGCCCAGAGCTCCCCGGTACCAGTTGCCGCCTACCAAGTCTCCGGCGAGTACGCCATGCTCCACGCTGCGGCCCAAAACGGTTGGCTGGATTTGGAGGCTGTGATGATGGAATCGCTGACCAGCATCAAGCGGGCGGGTGCGCAGCAAATCCTCACGTACTTTGCAGTGGACGCAGCGAAGGTGATCACCTCCTCATGAGCGCGCGGGAAACTATAGCCCCAGCGGCGGTGGCGGCGTCGGTACTCGCGTGGATCGCAGCGCTCGGGCTGGAGCTGGTGCACCAGGGGCTGAGCGTGGCGATGAGCCTGATTAACCGCGGTCCTGCGCAGGCCTCCATGTCCAAGCTGCTCGCGGAACAAGGGCAGACGCCGGACCCCGCGCTGCTTTCTGCGGCATACACCTTCTCTGTGGTGGCGATGGGCGGGCTCGCACTGGTGATCCTGGCCGTGGTGGCTTGGATTGTGGGGCTGTACCGCGGCGGAAAGAAACATTCCGCGACGGCGCGACGAGTGCTCACCTACTTTGGCATGTACTTTGGCATCCGCGCGGTGTTGCTGCTGGTGGCCTCCCCGACGAACACTGACATCCCCACTGTGCTGTACGCCATCGACGGCTGCGTGCAGATCGCCGTGGCCACCGCGGCGCTTCTTGGGGTGAGCTTCGGATTGAAGAAGGAGTCTTTGAAGCACACTGGGGAGATCGCCAAGTAGCAAGTGTTGGGGCTACGATTGCAAACCATGCGCCCCATCGAACACCCCGCCCCCGCTGCGCTTCGCGGAGCCCGAGTCTGCGCAGTGGTGGCATCCTTTACCTTGGTGCTCTCCGGGCTGGTGCTGCTCGCACACTCGCAGCGCTTTGACGCTGGAGCGGCGGTGGCGATGCTCAACATCATCGGTGGGGTGATGGTGGCCGCCCTTTCCACAAAGCTCGCACATTCCGGCCGGAAATTCCTCGTGCCCGCGGCGGTGCTCGTGGTGGGTAACCTCAGCGCGGTGCTCCTCGGTGTGGAATCGTGGTGGCTGGTGGGCAACGCCCTGCTGCTCGCGGCCACCGCTGTACTGCTGAACAGCGGCGCGGTGGCGCGCTATCAACAATTCATCCATCTGCAGGAGACCCCATGAATCACGGTGCCGAGCACTCGCGCGATGGCGGCGAGGCACAGCCACAGCAGGACACCGCGCAAGCCACCGCTAACACCAGTACAGCCACGAATACTGCCGCCGGTGCTGACGCTGCCGTAGAAACCGCCATTGAACAGGCGAAAACCGCTGCCGCGCGCGCCGGGGTAGACACGGGGACTTTCCTTGCTCAAACCGCAGGCGGGGCAAAGCACGGCGCCACCTCATGGAGTTTCCGGCTCGGTGAACTGCAGTCCGCGGCGAGCATCGGGGAGATCGAGGCGGCGCTGGAGGAAATCGAGGGAGTGCGCGCCAAGATTGTCTATGAAACCCACATGGCGTGGGTGACCGCGCCGGGCAAAGTGGATCCGCGGGATCTCATAGCGGTGTTCGACGCCGCCGGTGTCACAGCGCAGCTTTCGGAGTCCTCGCTGCAACGGCGTATGGCGTGGGCTGATGTGGAAGAGGGCCGGCACACCAGGGCGTTGCGTCGGCACCGACGCCGCAACGCGGCCAAAGCCCTGGCGGAGCAAGTGCAACGCCACGCCCCTGCTGCAGTGAGTGAGGCGGAGGTCTCCAACGTACTCTTCACCGCCCGGGCCCTGGTGACCAAGCGTCGCCTTTGGGTGAGCGCGGTGTTCACCCTGCCAGTGCTGCTCATCAGCTTCTACCAGCAATTGCAGTTCGACTATTGGCAGTGGGTCCTCATGGTGCTTAGCATGCCCGTGGTGTTTTACGGTGCATGGCCTTTCCACCGCGCCTGTATTGCGGGGTGGCGCCGCGGCATGTCTGCGCTGGATGCCCCGAGTTCTCTTGCCATCATGTCGGCCTGGCTGTGGACGGTGGTGATGATGCTGTTCACGGCGATCGGCGAGCCAACGTACCGCGCCAACCCCTTATGGACAACCATTGACCCCACTCGCTTCGCCGGCGGCGTGCTCTTCTTTGATGTCGCCTGCGGCATGACCCTCATTCTCCTGGCGGGCAGGCTGTTCGTGCGCAAGTCCAGGGTGAGCTTGGTGGAGCAGTTCCGCCGCTTCCGCCCCGACCCCGCCACGGAAGTAGAGGTGGTGCGCAAAAACCGTAAGACCGGCGAAATCACCCACACCCACACCAAGCTACAGAAACTGAACGTGGGTGACGACGTCCTAGTGCCCGCAGGCAGCATCGTGCCGGTGGATGGCCGCGTGATCGGTGGCGCCTCTACCCTCAAAGCCGGGCTGATCGGCATCCCCAAATACGAGGCCAAGGTAGGTAGCACCGTGCTCGCGGGCAGCCTGAACCAAACCGCACAACTCAAAGTGCGCGTGGAACACACCGGCCACCGAACCTGGGTAGCGGCCGTCCTGCACTGGGTCATCAGCTCCCAACACTTCCAAACACAAGCGGAGGGCATTGCCACCCGTGCCGCATCCAATCTGGTGCCGATCTCGCTCACTGTGGCCGGGGTGAACTTCGCCCTCTGGGCGCTGGTGACGAATAACCTCAACCAGGCTTTCGCCACCACGCTGGCGGTCCTCGGAGCGGTGGCGCCGCTGTCCATCGCAGTCTCCGCAACCATCGCTGTTCGCCAGGGCATCGAGGGAGCAGCGCGCGCCGGGGTGCTCATCCGCGACGGCGCCGCGCTCAAGGCGCTGTCTCGCGCTGACACGGTGATTTTCAACAGGGTCGGGGCGCTTTCCGACGGCGAAATGCACGTGGAAAGCATCACTGCAGCGCGCGGAGAGAATCCAGACATGGTGATCCGTGTGGCGGCAGCCCTGGCAATGGAGTCGGATCACCCGGTGAGCAGGGCCCTGGTGCGTGCCGCGCGTGAATCGCGCGACGCCGTCCATGACCCCAACATCCCCACCTGGTTGGAGGCCAGCCACCTAGAAATTGATGATGAGGGTGACTTCCACGCCACCATCACCATCGACGAACGCCCCACCGAGGCCATCCTTTGGCGGCCCAAGAACCTCTCGGACCTCACAGGCCGCCTTGCGGCCGCGGCCGTTGCCGGCGGTTCCCCGCTGGTGGTCCGATGGAAGGGGGTGGACCGCGGCGTCGTGACGCTCCATGATGATCCCAAGCCGGACGCTCTAGAGGCCGTGGATGCCCTTGAGGGGCTGGGGGTGGAGACCATGATGCTCTCCAGGGACACCTACCCAGTGGCCCGGCGCTACGGTGATTCCGTGGGTGTGTCCCACGTGCTGGCCGGGGTGCAGCCGGCAAGCAAGGCCCAAACCGTGCGCGGTGTGCGGGCGCACGGCGCCCAGGTGGCCATGGTTGGCGACACTTCCGTGAACGCCTGCTTCCAGGTGGCCAACGTGGGTATCCTCTCCGGTGCGCTCAAGCAGGTGAAGAACCCCAGCGAAATGGAGCAGCTCGCCGCGGACGTGGTGATTCTCGGCTCCGAAGTGACCCCCATACCGAAGCTGGTGCGCTTCGCCCGCCGCCTGCAGCGCCTTGTGAAAATTAACCTGCTCACCGCCTGGGTGTACCACATCGTGGTGCTCGTGCTGGCCGTCGCGGGAGTACTGCATCCGATGCTCGCCACAGTCTGCATGCTCGGCATCACCCTTGCTATCGAGTTCCGTTCCCAGCGTGCGCGTGCACTTCTGGCATGATGAAACACATGACAGCACCTCTCCTTCAGGCCGCAGCCGGCGCAACCCCGACGCGCCGCCCCGTATGGTTCATGCGTCAAGCAGGGCGTTCCCTCCCCGAATACCGTAAGGTCCGCGAGGGCATCCCCATGCTGGATAGTTGTTTCATGCCGGAGCTGCTCGCCGAGATCACGCTGCAACCGGTGCGCAGGCACGACGTAGACGCCGCAATCCTGTTCTCTGACATCGTGGTGCCCCTCAAGGCTGCCGGCGTGGACCTGGACATCGTTGCAGGCCGTGGCCCAGTGGTGGCCCACCCAATCCGCACTGCACAGGACGTGGCCAACCTGCCCATTCTGGAGCACGAGGTAGAAGAAGTAGCCCAGGGCATCCGGATCATCAACGAAGAACTCACCGATGCCCAAACCCTCATCGGCTTCGCCGGTGCGCCCTTCACCCTGGCCTCCTACCTGGTGGAGGGCGGCCCGAGCCGCAACCATGAGACCACCAAGGCGATGATGCACGCCGAGCCCGCCCTCTGGCACTCCCTCATGGAAAGGCTCACGCCAACGATCATCGCCTTCCTGCACACGCAGATCGAGGCAGGCGTGGAGGCCATGCAGTTGTTCGATTCCTGGGCGGGCTTCCTCACGGAGCGCGACTACCGCGAACACGTGCTGCCCTACAGCCAGCAGATCTTCGCTGAGGTGGGCAACATGGGATCGGCGCCGGTTCCGCGGATCCACTTTGGTGTTGCCACCGGTGAGCTGTTGCCCGCGATGGCCGAGGCCGGCCCAGACGTTGTGGGCGTGGATTGGCGCACGCCGTTGGATACGGCTGCACGTCGGATAGCCCAAGCCACCGGCCCCAAAGTCCTGCAGGGCAATCTTGACCCCGCGCTGCTGTTCGCCGGCGAGAAGGTGCTTGCCCAGGAGATCGCGCGGATCTGCGAAGAGGCGGACCGCGCCATCGAGCAAGGTCATGCCCTGGGGCACATCTTCAACCTGGGCCACGGGGTGATCCCCAGCACGGACCCAGATGCGATTACCCGCGCGGTGGAGCTCATTCACCAGCACTAACTCACTACTTCAGATAAGGGAAGCAGCAATGCGCATTGCGATCATCGGCGCAGGCCTAGCTGGCCTCACCGCAGCGTACGAAATCCACAAGCTCAACCCCCAAGCGCAGGTGAGCGTCTTCGAGGCGGCGGACCGGATCGGCGGCAAGCTGCACACGGTGGCCTTCAATGCCGGCCCCACAGACATGGGAGCGGAGGCCTACCTGGCATTTCGCCAAGACGCCACGGAGTTCTTCAAAGAACTTGGTCTTGGTGAGGCCCTGCGCAGCCCCTCTGGCCTGCCGTCGCTGCTCTACGCGGGTGGTAGGACCCACGAAATGCCCGAGCGCTCCCTCATGGGCATCCCCGCAAGCAGCGAAGGCTTGGAGGGGCTTCTCGACGACGCCACGTGCGCACGCATCGACGCCGAAGGGGCGGCGCCGGGGATCGAGTGGGATGCAGATGGTGATTACAGTTTGGGGGCGCTCGTGCGCGAGCGCTACGGCGACCAGGTGGTAGACCGCGTGGTCTCGGCTTTGCAGGGTGGGGTGTATTCGGCATCGTCGGACGATCTGGGGATCCGCGCCACGGTGCCGCAGCTCGCGGCAGCTTTCGATGCGCTGGCTGCAGAAGGCAAGCCTGTGACCTTAAGCGCCGCGGTTGCTGGGCTGCTTGCCGATAGGGAAGCGCGCAACAAAGCCCGCGGCTACAAGCCTGCAGTGTTCGCGGCTTTTGAGGGCGGCTACGCCGAGGCCTATGAGGCGCTGGCAGAACAGTCTGGGGCGGAGATCCACATCGATGCCTTCATTTCCTCCGTGAGCAAGAAGGGCGAGCAATTTCTGCTCAAAGGCGCGGGCGATTCCCAACCCTTCGACCGCGTGCTCTTTGCCACCCCCGCCCCCACCACCGCGATGCTGCTGCGCGACCTTTCCCCCGAGCTCTCTGAGACGCTGCGCAGCATCAAGCTCGCGAGCTCCGTCGTGGTGGGCATGAGGTTTGCCAGCGCCACCGGTTTGCCAGACAACTCCGGGATCCTCGTGGCCCTGGATGAGCCCGACGTCCACGCCAAGGCATTCACCTTCTCCTCCAAGAAGTGGCCACACCTGAACCGCGACGGCGGCGCACTGGTGCGCGCCTCCTTCGGGCGCTTCGGCGACGATGCCATCACCCGCGCCGAAGAGGACACCCTGGTGGACTACGCCCTCGACGACCTCCAACGCATCACCGGCTTCGATGGCCGCGCAGCCGGCCTCGAGGAAATCTACGTCCAGCGCTGGTTTGGCGGCCTGCCGGTGTACGGGCCGGAGCACCTGGCAACCGTGCGGCGCGCCAAGGAGCTGGTGGCCCAGGTGCCTGGCGTCGGCGTCGCGGGTGCTTGGGTGGACGGTGTGGGCGTGCCGGCCGTGATCGCGCAGGCACGCCAAGCCGCAGCCTCCCTCATGAGCTAGTCCATGAGGGGATACCCCCAACTTTCGTTTGAGGTGAAATGCCCTACAATGGCAGGCATGCCTGCTTCACCTGTAGATCGTTCAGCCCAACTGTTTCGCCGCGCCGCAGAGCTCACCCCAGGTGGTGTGAACTCTCCGGTGCGCGCTTTCGGCTCCGTGGGTGGCCAGACTCGCTTCATCCGTGAGGCCAAAGGTTCGCGCCTGGTGGATGTGGACGGCAACGAGTACGTGGACCTGGTGTGCTCCTGGGGTCCGATGATCCACGGCAACGCCCACCCAGAGGTGGTGCGCGCCGTGCAGGAGGCCGCGGTTTCCGGCTTGAGCTTTGGCGCTCCCACTGAGGCTGAGGTACAGCTCGCGGAGATGATCGTGGAGCGTACCTCAGTTGAACAGGTGCGTATGGTGAACTCGGGTACGGAGGCCACCATGTCCGCTGTGCGCCTGGCACGCGGGTTCACGGGCCGCACCAAGATCCTGAAGTTCGATGGCTGCTATCACGGCCACGTGGACGCCCTGCTCGCCGCCGCGGGCTCCGGGCTTGCCACCTTCGCGCTGCCGGATTCCCCTGGTGTGACCGGCGCGCAGGCGGGCGATACCATCGTGGTTCCCTACAACGATCTCAGCGCCGTCCGTGAGGCTTTTGCCCAGCACCCTGGCGAGATCGCCTGCATCATTACGGAGGCAGCCGCCGGCAACATGGGCACCGTTGCTCCTCATGAGGGATTCAATGCGGCCCTCAAGGAGATCGCCCATGCCAACGGCGCCCTGCTGATCCTTGATGAGGTGATGACTGGCTTCCGGACGTCGGAACGCGGCTGGTTCGGCGTGGACGGCGTGGCGGGCGACCTCACCACCTTCGGCAAAGTCGTCTCCGGCGGCCTGCCCGCGGCGGCTTTCGGCGGGCGCAAAGACATCATGAGCCACCTTGCACCGCAGGGCCCCGTGTACCAGGCGGGCACGCTGTCCGGCAATCCCGTTGCGATGGCCGCGGGCATGGCTAGCCTCAAGCTTGCCGACGCCGCCGCGTATGAGCAGCTCGGCAAGAATGTAGAGCGCCTCACCGCCCTCATCAGCGAGGCGTTGACCCGCGAGGGCGTGGCGCACCACATCCAGCGCGCAGCCACCATGTTCTCCGTGCGCTTTGCCGAGGGCGAGGGCCGCAATTTTCAGGACATGAAGGCCGCGGACACCTTCCGATTTGCCCCCTTCTTCCACGCCTTGCTGGAACATGGCGTGTACGCGCCACCGAGCGCCTTTGAAACCTGGTTCGCCTCCACCGCGCTTGGCGATGACGACTTTGAGCGAATCGAAGCGGCCCTGGTACCAGCGGCACAAGCAGCAGCGGCGGCAGCCAAATGAGCAAAGAAACCACGATTGTCCACCTGATCCGCCACGGCGAGGTGTACAACCCCGAGCGGATCCTCTACGGCCGTATCCCCGGCTTCCACCTCAGTGACCGGGGCCGCAAGCAGGCCAAACGTGCCGCCGAGGCCTTCGCGGGCCACGACGTCACCCTCCTCATGGGCTCCCCGCTGCAGCGCGTGCAGGAAACCGCGCAGCCCTTCGCGGAGATCACGGGCCTCACCTTGGAAACTGACGAGCGCCTCATCGAGGCCGGTAACCGTTTTGAGGGCCTGCACGTCAAGGGTGTGCGCTCCCAATTGTGGAACCCCATCCGCTGGCCCCTCATGAGTAATCCCACGCTACCCAGTTGGGGTGAGCACTACGTGGACATCGCCGAACGCATGATGGAAGTGATTGCTGAGGCGCGGGAACGCGCCCGTGGCCACGAGGCCATCCTGGTGAGCCACCAATTGCCCATCGTGTGCGTCCAGCGCCATGTGCTGGGCAAATCCCTTGCGCACAATCCTGCAGCCCGGCGCTGCAACCTCGCAAGCTGCACCTCCCTCGTCTACCGCGGCGACGAGCTCATCGATTACATCTATACGGAACCCGCACAGGAGCTGTACTAAATGAAACGAGCAGTGCTTGCAACCTTTGCCGCAGCCAGCATTGTGTTGGCCGGCTGCCAGGGCGCGGCTGGCGACGACGCCGTAGCCGTAGGAGGCACCTTTCAATTCCACTCCCCAGGTGGGCAAACGGACATCTTCTACGCAGAAGATGAGCGTGCTCCCATCCAAAACCTGCAAGGGGAGTGGCTCCAGGAGTTGGATCAGCAAAAAACATTGGACCTGGCTGAATACGAGGGCCAAGTGGTGGTCCTCAACGCCTGGGGCCAGTGGTGCGGCCCCTGCCGCAGCGAAAGTGATGATCTCCAGGAGGTCCACGAGCACCTCCAGAGCACGAACCAAGGCACCGTCCTAGGCATTAATGTGCGTGATTACAACCCGGACATTTCCATGGACTTCCTCACGGACAACGGCATCACCTACCCCTCCCTCTATGATCCTCCGTTCAAGACTGCGGCGCTGCTTGGCGGCGTGCCTGCGTCGGTAGTGCCTACCACCATTGTCCTGGACAAGCAGCATCGCCCTGCCGCAGTGTTTCTGAGAGAGATCACTGCTGCAGACGTGATCGCAGTGACAGACACCCTGGCGTAAGGCACTGCGATGGATATTGGTGCGCAGTTTGCGGAGCTAGCGGCTTCAGGGCCGCTGCTGTTGGGGTTGCTTGCGGCGGCTGTTGCGGGCCTGGTGAGCTTTGCTAGTCCGTGCGTGGTGCCGCTCGTACCCGGCTACATGAGTTACCTCGCCTCCGTGGTGGGAGCGGAGATGGAGGGCGAGCATGTGGCGCGTTCCGGGCGCTGGCGTGTGGCCGGCGCGGCGCTGCTGTTCATCCTTGGCTTCACCGTGGTGTTTGTATTGGCCACCGTTACTGTGTTCGGTGCCATCAGCGCACTCACCTTGAACGCCGAGTTGCTCATGAGGGGAGGTGGGGTAATTACCATCCTCATGGGCCTCGTGTTCATGGGGGCGGTACCGCTGCTGCAAACCAAACGCGGCTTTGCCCCGCGGCGTTGGACTTCCCTGGTGGGCGCCCCGTTACTCGGTGGGGTGTTTGCGCTGGGGTGGACGCCGTGTTTGGGGCCCACGCTGGCGGCGATCATCTCGGTGTCTGCGGGTACGGAGGGGATGACCGCGGCGCGCGGCGTGCTGCTGATCGTGGGCTACTGCCTGGGTCTTGGCCTGCCGTTTTTGCTGGTGGCTCTGGGTTCGGCGAAGGCGATGCAGGGCGTGGGGTTCCTGCGGAGGCATTCACGCACCATTCAGATCATCGGTGGCGTGATGCTCATCTTGGTGGGCGTGGCGCTGGTGTCTGGCCAGTGGGCCGTGTTCATTAACTGGGTGCGCCAATGGACCGTAGCCTACGGCGCAACGCTGGTGTAGCTGAACTGCTGAAGCGCGCAATTATTAAAGGAGAATGGTGAACATTTTTGGCATGGCCGTCACGGCGCTGAAGAAGGCCTGGCATTGGCTGACCAGCATGCGCACCGCACTGATGCTGCTGTTCGTGCTGGCGGTGGCGGCGATCCCAGGCGCGTTGCTGCCGCAGCGCTCCCTCAACGAATCCAAGGTCATCGAGTACATCCAGGCTAACGGCAAGGTCGCGGAGATCTACGACAAGCTCCAGCTCTTCGACGTCTTTTCCTCCACCTGGTTCACCGCCATCTTCACGCTGCTGTTCTTCTCCCTCATCGGCTGCATCATCCCTCGCTCTTGGGACCACTACAAAGCGATGAAGACCCCGCCGGTTCGCGCGCCGAAGGTGCTGGCACGCATGCCGCACCACGGCAAGGGGAGCGTGGAGAAGCCCATTGACGCCGTTGCCGAGGACATTCGTGGGGTGCTGAAGGGCTGGCACCTCGCCGAATATTCCCCTCATGAAGACCGCGCCGGGGCTCGCTCCTTCGCTGCGGAAAAAGGCTACCTGCGTGAGTTCTTCAACCTCACGTTCCACTTGGGGCTTGTGGGAATTTTGGTGGCGGTGGCCGTCGGAAAGCTCTGGTCCTACGAGGGGCAGGTCATCATCATTGCCAGCGACGACCCCAATCAAAACTCGGAGTTCTGCAACACCGCAACCGCAAACTTTGACTCCTTCCGGGCGGGAGCGCTTTTCGACGGCACCGGTCTGCATCCTTTCTGCTTTGTTGCCCATAGCTTTGTGGCGGACTACCTGCCAACCGGCCAGGCGGAGATGTTTACCTCGGAGATTTCCTATGCCACGGGAGAGGAAATGTTCGCCGACCCCGAAACCTGGCAGGACTACACACTGAAGGTGAACCATCCGCTGCGCCTCGCCGGCGACCGTATCTACCTTCAGGGCCACGGATACGCGCCCACGTTCACTGTGACGTGGCCCAATGGCGAGCAACGCACCCAAACTATCCAGTGGCAGCCCACGGACCCCACCTTCTTCTTGAGTTCCGGCGTGATGCGCTTCGACCCACCCGCCGGCCTGTACCCAGACCTGTTTGAGCGCAGGCAACAGCAGATCGCCATCCAGGGCCTGTTTGCTCCCACCGCTCAGTGGGAGGGAGACTCCGGTTCCCTTCTCACCTCAAGCTTCCCTGCCATGACGGACCCCGCGGTGGCTATCGACATTTACCGCGGCGACAATGGCCTGGACACAGGCCGCGGCCAATCCATCTTCGAGCTGGACCCCTCCCTGATCCAGGCCGGCCAACTGCAGCGCGTGGACAGGGTAAACCTCACGGTGGGGGAGCAAGTCACGCTTGACGACGGCACCCGCATCACCTTCGACGGTGCCCAAGAGTTTGCCAATTACCAAATTAGCCACGACCCCTCCCAGAACTGGGTCTTGCTGTTCGCCCTGGTGACAATTGCCTCCCTCTCAGGCTCGCTGTTTGTGAAGCGCCGCCGCATCTGGGTGCGCCTGCGCCCGGTGACCGACTCCGTCACCCTCGTAGAGACCGCGGGCCTGGCCCGCACCGACCGCGCCGGGTGGGGCGAAGAGTACGAGCGTGTTCATAGGGGGATCCTGGGTTTGCCCGAACCGGACGAAGAAGACTAATATCCACCCATAGTTTGAGAATCTTCCCCCAACTTTTGGGGGAATAACTGTGCGATCAACTTTCAGGCCATAAGGACCTCCCCATGAACGTGAATACCACACTGGCATCCGCCTCCGACTCGGCATTCGCCGGCGCCTTTTTTGTGTACCTGATCGCACTGGTGCTCTCCATCTTCCACACCTCCAAGGTGCGCCAGATCGTGGACGCCAAGCGTGAGGATGCCCCAACGGACGTGTTGGAGCAGAAGGCCAACAAGCTCGCGGGCATGACCCAAACGATGGTGTGGCTGGGCGTGATATTCCACATCGCGGCTGCGGTGCTGCGCGGAGTGTCCGCCAACCGATTCCCCATGGGCAACCTCTATGAGTACGTGCTGTCCATCACCGCGTTGGCCATGGCGATTGCCTCCATCTACTTGCAGCGTAAAGACCTCCGTGTGATGTGGCCCTGGGTCCTCACCCCCGTGCTTGCCTTGATGTTTTACGGTGCGGTGAAGCTGTACTCTACCTCTGCGCCCGTGGTGCCGGCGCTGCAATCCATCTGGCTGCCGATCCACGTCACTACCGTGGCCCTGGGTGCTTCCATCGGCCTGGTTTCCGGCGCTGCTAGCCTGCTGTACTTGCTGCGGATGGCACAGAAGCCGGGGGAGGAGCGCGGCCTGCTGGGGCAGATCGCAAAGCCCCTGCCGAGCGCCAAGACCCTCGACGCCATCGCCTACCGCACCGCCATCGTCACCGTGCCAGTGCTCGGCCTCGGCATCGTTCTGGGCGCAATCTGGGCGGAGGCCGCCTGGGGTCGCTTCTGGGGCTGGGATCCTAAGGAGACGGTCTCCTTCATCACCTGGATCCTGTACTCGCTGTACTTGCACGCCCGCGCGACATCCGGCTGGCGCAACGCCAAAATGGCTTGGATTAACGTCGCGGCGTTTGCCACCATGATTTTCAACCTGTTCTTCATCAACATGGTGGTCTCCGGCCTGCACTCCTACGCTGGCCTCAACTAACCTTCTTCCCGCCCTTCTTCCCTGCGCCGCTGCTCTTCTTGGCGGCGTCGTTTCTCTTCTTCCGCCCTGCGCTGCTTGAATCTATCGCGCTCGAGGCGCCAGAGGAACTCTTCATCGTCGTCCGGGCCTTTAATGGCGGGAGGCTCGGGTGCGGCGTTGCGTTGCCACGAGCTCGGCCCAAAAGCCTTCCACACGAGCACAACGGCGGCGATGAGCAGAAGGAGAAGAATGAGGCGTCCCATGAGGTTCCTTTGCGCGCTAGAAAACGGATAGGGCTTTCCATGCTACCTGCGGGTAGGCTTTCGGCTATGGATACACCGGATTCAGATTCTCACTTGGGGGCGCAGGCGCGTAAAGCCGCCGCCCTGTACGGTTTGGCCCGCTTGGGGCTATTCCTCGCGCTGACCGTGGTGATTCAGGGCATCGCGATGGCCACCGGTGCCCCCGTGCCGCTGCTCATTTCCGCGACGCTCGCGTTGATCGTCGCCATGCCGCTGTCCATGTTCGTGTTCAAAGGCCTCCGCGAGCGCGCAGCCAGCGCCGTTGCCCTGTGGGACCAACAGCGCAAGGCCCGCAAGCAGTGGGTCAAGGAGGAGCTAGCCAAGCGCTAGTGCGGCCGTGGTCAGCAGCGCCCACACCACCATCGCGCGGCCCGTGGCCCCGAGCACGCCAATCAGCTCACGCCCCACCGCGCCCGCACGCACAGGCCGCGCCGCCACCAGCAGCAGAGGCGCTGCGGCGAGGCCCACAAGGCTCCAGGGGGTAGCCAGGGCAAGAAGTACCGACGCCACCACCGGGACCATCATCAGCACGGCGTAGAGCGTGCGCGTATGTGGGTCGCCCAGGCGGACGGCCAGCGTGATTTTGCCTGCCTCGGTGTCGGTGGGGATGTCGCGCAAATTGTTGATGAGGTTCACTCCGGCGCTCATCGAGCCGATCGCTACCGCGCACAGCAACCCCACCCAACTGACCACGCCGGCCTGCGTAAACTGCGTGCCCAACACCGCCACGAGCCCAAAGAACACGAACACCGCAACCTCGCCGAACCCCCGATACCCGTATGGATTCTCGCCGCCGGTGTAGAACCACGCCGCCACGATGCACCCGGCGCCCACCAGAATGAGCCACCACGAGCTCATGAGGGAGAGGGCGATGCCCGCGGCGCCGGCCACCCCAAAGGCTACGAACGCCGCGCGCTTCACATGCGCCGGCTTGGCGAGCCCCGAGCCCGTGAGGCGTAGTGGGCCGGTGCGGTCTTCGTCGGTGCCGCGGATGCCGTCGGAGTAGTCGTTGGCGTAATTGACGCCCACGATCAACGCCCACGCGACCACTGCGGCGAGCAGCGCCCGAGGCGCACTGAACCCCCCCTCATGAGCAGCGGCGCCGGAACCCACGATGACCGGCGCAAACGCATTCGCCCACGTGTGGGGTCGGGCCCCCTCAAGCCATTGAGCTGCGGTTGGGCCTTTGGATTGTTCAGCGTGCATGCGAACTATTGTCCCGCACAACGTGCGCCAGCCCAAAACCTCTAAAACAGCCCCGCCACCTTTTTGCGGTCCACTTTTCCAGGCCCCGCCAGCGGCAGCGCATCCACCTTGAGGATCTGTTTGGGGAGCTGCCAGCGCGGGTATTCGTCGAGCGCCTCAATGATGTCTGCCGGCGTGGCCGTTCCCTCATAGGCCAGGCACACCGCCTGCCCGAACCGCGCGTCCGACACGCCCACCACGCACACCCCGCGCACCCCGGGCACCGCCTGTACGGTGCGCTCTACCACCTCGGGGTGCAGCTTGAGACCACCCGTCACGATCACCGTATCCAGGCGGCCGGTGACCTCCAGGGTGCCGTCGGAAATTGCCCCCGTATCGCTGGTGGCAAACCAGCCGGGTTCGGAGAAGGCCTCATGGTTTGGGAGGTTGCGATACCCCTTGGCCACCATCGGGCCGCCCAGGAAAATGCGCTCGCCCGCGACCCGCACCCTCACGCCGGGCAGCGGCACGCCGTCGTACACGCAGCCGCCCGCCGTCTCCGAGGAGCCGTAGGTAGTAACCACGTGTATGCCCAGCTCAGCGGCCGCTAGCCGGTCCGCCGCGCGCAGGGGAGCGCCGCCGACGAGCACAGCGTCAAAGACCCTCAGCGCCTCGATGCCCTCCAACGTGTCCATCGCCTTCAGGAGCTGCAGCGGGGCGAGGGAGGTGTAGAGGCGGCCCGTGTGTGGCTCGGCGGCCAGCTCCTGCGCGGCGAGGCTAAATGCGGGGATGTGGAAGCCGGCGGAGACATCCAGGGCGGCGGGGGTGAAGCCACTGATCAGCGAGCGCACCAAAACCTGCAGGCCAGCGATGTGATCCGCGGGCATCGCAAGCAACCACTGGCCCTCGCCGCCCAAACGCTGGTGGGTTGCATCCGCCGAGGCCACCAAGTTGCGTGCCGTGAGCATCGCGCCCTTCGGCGTGCCCGTGGAGCCGGAGGTGGGGACCACGAGTGCCACGTCCTCATCAATCGGCGAGCCAGCGCGTTGGGTGCGGCGCAGCAGATCGGCACGGGCGGGGTCATGCGCCGGGACGGGCAGCAGGCTCCGCTTTCCGGCGATGGCCTCTTCAAGCGCGTCGAGCACCGCCGCCAGGTTGTTCGAGCTTACGCGCAAGGGTTCCAAAATCACAGGGTGATGCTACCAGCGTTTCGCGCCCCAACCAGGACACCTTTGGCCAAACGCGCACCGAAATCCCCAAAGGTGTCCCCCTAAGGGAACCGGGAGGCCGCGCGAGCAGTCCAAGTAGGTATGGAAATTCGTGTGTACACCACCTGGCAGTTGCGCCGGATGGGCCGCGGCAAGTCGGCGGTGGCTCGGGCGCTGCGCCAGGGCAAAATCTTCCGAGTCTTCCGCGGCGTCTACTCGCTGACAGCCGTAACGCCACTGGTCATGGCCCATGCGCTCGCCCTTCACCGCCCCGGCCTCATCTTCGAGGGCACCACCGCCCTCCAAATACACCGAGGCCACAGTCTCACCTTTCCCCTGCGGGCGCGGGTGGCGTCGGGAAGCGTGCGCCGCACCGGTTCCTTCGAGCTGCGCCGCAGCCGGCTTCGGCACCATGAAATTGTGGCGGGGCTGCCGGTGGTCAGCATTGCCGACGCCGCCCAGGCCACACTCAGGCAAGGCGAGCAGCGGGATTACAGGCTGCGGAAATTCGTGGAGAACGCCTACAAGGGCGAGGCCGGGGCGCGGGCGGTGCGCGATGACCTGCGGCGGATGGGGTGCGCGGTGAAGCGTGACCTGCGGGAGGCGATGGGCCGCGATTGGGTGCTCGGCGCGGACAGCGGGCTCGAGCGAGATTTCATCCGTGACCTGCGCAATGTGGGGCTGGACGTGCAGCCGCAGTTCCGCGTGGGCAGCTACCGCTGGGACGTGGGCTGCAGGAAGGCGCGGCTGGTGGTGGATGTGGATAGCGCCTTGTACCACCTCGAAAAAGACCGCGCCTTCTACGCCGACCGTTGGAAGACCAACGCGGCCCTGGCCGCCGGCTGGACTGCCCTGCGCGTCACCGACTCCTGCGTGGCCAGCCACCGTAAGGAGATTTTGGCCTTCTTCGGCGCACTTGCCGACTACCGCAAAGCCCACCCCCGCAAGCGCCTCAACGCCGACATCCTCCCACCCGTCTGGACCTGGCACGTCGAAATCCTGGCCCGCGAGGGCCTCTGACCTGCTCTTTCTTGGGGCGCCACTGTTTGAGTTAGTTGCGGGCGCCTCCTTTGGCGTGCCCGCTGGGGGCTGAGGTGCGCTTTTGTCCGGTGCCCGAGGGCGTTTTGTTGCTTGCCTGCCATGTTTCGGGCCGAGCCCTCTCTGTTTTGCGCCTTCGCTGGTGCGCGCCCGCGCCCTTAGCGGGACACCTTTTGGTTTTTCTGCACGGTTTTGGCGGAAGGTGTCCTGCTTGGGGCGTTTTGCTTTGGCTAGGGGTGCGTTTGGGGCCCCGGCACCGGCCCTGCTTCCACCCCTAGGTCTGTGGTCTACACCGGCATGCACCTCCGCCCGCGCCCTTAGCGGGACACTTTTTGGTTTTTCTGCACCCCTTCTGCCAAAAGTGTCCTGCCAAGGGCGGATAACCCACCGACTAGGCTGTATCACCATGGCGGATTTGCAGCGGATTGATGGTCTGGCCTCGGAGCTGGTCGCCCTCCAACGGCAGGCCAGCAGCTTTATTGAAGAGCTCGAGCAGGTGACGCCGGCGGCGGCCTCGTTCGAGCAAACGTTTATGGTGCCCATGAGGGATGCGATGTTTGTCGTGGTCCCGCGCAGCCAGGTGAAGCTGCCCCTCGCGCTGCAGGTCACCCAAGCGTTCGGCTTCGCGCCCGCAGATGTGCTCACCCAAGCAAAAGCCCAGCTCACGGCACTGGAATCAAGCCTCGGGTACCTCAAATTCCTCCGCGATCAAACCGTCGCCGCCACCCCCGCCCCGCGCGGCTTCCTCCGCTCACTCTTCAGCGGCCCGCCACCGTGGCCGGAACTCGACTCCTACGCCCGCGAAACCCAAGCCCTCGCACAGTCCGCGGAGACCTCGGCCCTCAAAGCAATGTTGCAGCTCTGGTCCCAGGTCACAAGCCATTCCGACGCCACCACCTCCCACCCAAACCAGCCCCTGCACCCGGACCTCCAGGCAGCCTTCACCTTCGCCGCCAGCCCCACCACAACCGCTACAACGGACACAACCGACACAACAACCACCCCCACAACCTGGTCACACCTGCCCGCGAGCTCCCCGCTCGGTAGTCTCGGCGCGTTCGAGGACCCCGCCGCCGCGCTGGTGCGGCAACTGTTCGGTGAACTTCGGGACCTGCGGGCGTGGGAACTCGTCGATAAGCTGCCGCTTGAGGCGCTGCGCGAGGCCACAACCGGAACGCTTCGGATGGGCGCGGAGGTGGAGTCGGCGGGGTTTCGGACGGTCGGGGATGTGCTGCGGGCGTCGGAGTATTCGCTGACGCAGGTGCCTGGGATCGGCCAGCAGACGGCGCAGCGGATGCGGGCGGCGGCGCAGACGCTGTTCAATGAGGAGCACAACGCGCGCGATTTCCGCATTTCGCCGCGCGGCCTGCCGCCGGAGCGCACCATCGTGGCCCTGCTGCGTGATTACGAGGCCCGCGCCGCCGAGCGTGCGTCGAGTGGGCAGGATTGGGCTGCGCTTGCCGACGCCCTCAGCCGTGCCACGTGGCCGAGCGATCCTGGGGGCTTCCTGTTGGGCAGCGCGGACTTGGCGCAGGAGCGCCGCTTTCATGCGGCGGTTCAGGAAGCGCGCGCGCAATTGGGGAGGGCGCTGCCGCCGGTAGGGGATGTGCAGGCGGCGTGGGAGGATTATCTTTCGCGCCCGGCGGCGTACCAGGGTTTGGTGTCCTCGCTGTTGCGCCTGGACGCGCCCGAGGCCGGGTTGGAGTTTCTGGACCAGCAGGCACTCCAGGCCATCAGGGAGCTGGATCTGAATATGTCCCTCATGAAGGACGTGTTCTTGCGCGGCTACCAGTTGTTCGGGGCAAAGTTCTCTGTGGTGCAGCGAAGGGTCTTGCTGGGCGATGAAATGGGCCTGGGCAAGACGCTGCAGGCTATCGCGGCGGCTGCCCACGTGAGTGCGGGGTTGCAGGCGCGCGCGGAGGTGGCGCGGGTGTTGGTGGTGGTGCCGGCGTCGTTGTTGCTGAATTGGAAGCGTGAGCTCGCGAAGTTCTCCCTCATGAGCACGTTTGTGGCGCACGGGGCAGTGCGGGAAGCTGCGGTGCATGCGTGGCGGCGCGAGGGCGGTGTGCTGGTGACCACCTTTGACACCTTGAAAACGCTGGATGTGGGCCAGCCGCAGATGGTGATTGTGGATGAGGCTCACATGGTGAAAAACCCCGCTGCGCAGCGTACTGTGGCCGTGCGCGGGGTGCTCGCCGGCGCGGAATACGCCCTGATGATGACCGGCACCCCGCTGGAAAACCGCAGGGAGGAGTTCGCCACGTTGGTGAGCTTCCTGGATGAGCAGGTGGGCAAGGAGGCGGCCCGCCAGGTGGCCCCGAGTGAGTTCCGCAAGGCGATTTCGCCGGTGTACCTGCGCCGCAATCAGGTGGACGTTTTGGACGAGCTCCCGCAGAAAGTGGAAAACGAGGAGTGGGTGGAGCTCAACGCCGCAGATCAGCAGCGCTATTTCGAGGCCATTCGGCAGGGCGCATGGATGGCGGCGCGGAGGGCTGCGATCGTGGCTGACGGCAGCCAAAACTCCGCGCCCACTTCGGCCAAACTGGAGCGCATACGGGAGCTGGTGGATGAAGCTCATGAGGATGGCAAGAATGTGCTGATCTTCAGCTATTTCCGCGATGTGCTGGATCTGCTGGCCAGGGAGTTTCAGGCGGTGTCGGTGGGTACGATCGATGGCTCGGTGCCGCCCGCGCGCCGCCAGGAGTACGTGGATGCGCTGGGCAAAGCGGGCCATGTGCTGCTCGCGCAGATCACCGCGGGCGGCGTGGGCCTGAACATCCAGCAGGCGAGCGTGGTGATTTTCACGGAGGTGCAGGTGAAGCCCAGCCTGGAGGATCAGGCGGTGGCGCGCGCGCATCGCATGGGGCAGATGGAGGTGGTGCAGGTGCATCGGATCATTGGCGACGACACCGTGGATGAGCGCCTCCTCGAAGTCACAGCCGAAAAGCGCGCGGTGTTCGACGAATTCGCGCGCCTTGCAAACTCGGCTCAAGTCTCCGATGCCAAAGATGTGAGCGAAATCAAAATCGCTCAGGAAATTATCAAGGCAGAGCGCGAGCGCCTGCGCATTTCCGACGCCACCGTGGTCACTATCGAAGAAGGTTAGAATGTCTGCCAGCTCGGCTTGTGCTCCAGCGCGTAGCGGTAGTACTCCAAGTTCTTGAGTTTGGCGGCGGCGGCTTCATCGACGATCACGGAGACGTGGTTGTGCATCTGCAGTGCCGACGCCGGGCAGTAGGCAGACACGGGTCCTTCCACCATCGCGGCGATGGCCTCTGCCTTGCCTTCGCCGAAGGCGAACATCACCAGGTGGCGGGCCTCCACGATGGTGCCAATTCCCTGGGTAAGCACATGGTGGGGGACCTGGGATTCGTCGCCGCCGAAGAAGCGTGAGTTGTCGCGCACGGTCGCCGGGTGGAGGGTCTTGATCCTGGTCCGGCTGCTCAGTGAGGAGCCGGGCTCGTTGAATGCGATGTGCCCGTCCGTGCCGATCCCTAGCACCTGCACATCAACGCCGCCGGCTGCGGCGATGGCGGCGTCGTAATCCGCGGCTGCCTGCTTGGGGTCTGTGGCGGTGCCGTCGGGGCTGTGGACGCGGGCGTCATCGATGTCGATGTGGCTGGTGAACTCGCGCCTGATCGTTTGGTAGTAGGTCTGCTCGTGTTCTTTGGGCAGGCCAACGTATTCGTCGAGGAGGAAAGCGGTGCAGTTGGCAAAGCTTAAGCCCTCCTCGCGGTGGCGTCGGATGAGCTCCTGGTAGGTGCCGATCGGGGTGGAGCCAGTGGCCAGTCCCAGGGTCTTGCCGGCCCTGACGTACCGTTCCAGGATGTCAGCGCCGATCCGTGCGGCCTCGTCTTGGCTGGTAATGATGATTTCCATGGTGCTTCCTTCCTAAACTTGTAGCTCGCCGCCGTAGTACACCCGCGTGTCTGTCCATGAGGTGGAAATGATGTCAGCCCGCATACCCACCTGCAGGTCACCGCGGTCTGTGAGTCCCAGCAGGCGGTGGCCGGTGGTGGCGGCGGTGATGACGGCTTGGGGGTCCAGGCCCGCGGTGATGTGGCGGCGCACTTGGTCGAACACATGAGAGGTGCCGCCGGCGATTGCGCCCAGGGTGCCGTCGTTGGTACTCAGGCGCGCTACGCCGTCCTGCACGGTCACTGCCAGCCGGCCAAGGATGTAGTGGCCATCGGCTTGGCCAGCCGCGCCCATGGCGTCCGAGACAAAGCTTGTGCGGCCTGCGCCGATGGTGCTGAGCACGAATTCCACGGTGTGGTCATCAAGGTGGACGCCGTCGGCCACCAGCTCCACCACGGCCAGGTCCTCGCCGGCTGCGCGCAGCAGGGCTGCCGCCGCGCCGGGATTGCGGTGGTGGATAGGGGGCATCGCGTTGAACAGGTGTGTTGCAGTGACCTGCACGCCGAGCTCAGCGGCGGTGCGCACGGCGGCGATGGTGGTGGGGAAATCGGCATCCGTGTGCCCAAAGCTGGCGATGATCCCATGTTCCGCGCACAGCTCAAGCAGCTCGCCAAGGTGTGCCGTTTCCGGCGCCAGGGTGACGCTGCGCAGGGTGCCCTGGGCCGCGTCGATCATGCGAGAGAACAGGGCGGGGTCGCCGGGGATGATCGCGGCTGGGTCTTGGGCGCCGCAGCGCAGCGTGTTCACGAAGGGCCCTTCCGCGTGGATCCCCACCATCGCCCCCTCATGAACAAGTTGGGCGAGCAGTTCCAGTTGCGGCAGGAGGAGTTCTTCGGGGAGGGAGACTGTGGACGCCAACAGGGTGGAAGTCCCGTGCGCTCGGTGGTGGAGTGCGGCGCTGCGGCAAGCGGAGAGGGGGTCGCTCGGGAAGGAGGCCCCGGCGCCGCCGTGATTGTGCAGGTCAGCTACGCCTGGCAGGAGGTAGCGCGGTTGCTCAGGTGCATCTGACGCCGGTACCTCTTCGATGCTGGTGATTATCCCGTGCTCCCATTCCACGCGCCGGTTGGGAAACACACCGCGTGGGGTGATGAGGGTGCCCGTCTCTTGCATGATCCGCCCCTACTTGCTGGCTGCTTGGCTCACGCTGTTGGCAAATTGGGCGGTCACAAACGCGACGTCCGTGATGGCGGTGCCCACGATGATCGCGTCCGCCCCGGCCTCGATGCCGAGCGCTGCCTGCTGCGGGGTGTGGAAGCGGCCTTCGCCGATGAGGAAGACGTCCTTGCCCAGAAGTTGCCGAATCTCCCGAATGAGCTCAAGGTCGGGGCCCTCGGTTTTGGCGCGGTGTTCGGTGTAGCCGGCCAGGGTGGTGGAGATGACGTCGGCGCCGGCCTGATGTGCGGCAACGGCCTCTTCGGCGGTGGCGATATCTGCCATGGCCAGCGCGTTGTGCTCGTGGACCGCGCGGACTTGCGCGGCAAAATCGGAGCCGTCCTGGCGCGGGCGGGCGGTGGCGTCAATCGCCACAACTGCGGCACCGGCCTGGGCAACGGCCACCGCGGAAGCAACGGAGGGGGTGATGTACACGCCGGTGTCGCCCTCTTTGGTGAGCCCAATCACGGGTACCTGCACCGCCTCTACCACGGCTTTGATGTCCTCCAGGCCGCCGTAGCCGCCGCAGCGGATGGCGGTGGAGCCCCCGGCCTCAGCGGCGCGGGCCAAAAAGGCGATGGTGCGGGTATCGCGCAGGACGTGGCCGGTGGGTGCCTGCGCAGACACGATGAGCGTGCCGCGCACCTGTTGAATAAACGTTTGCAGATCCATGATGTTTCCTTTGAGTTCTTAAGGGAGAAGTAGGCTGGCTGCGCCGATGATGGGGGCTTGGGGGCCAAGCGTGGCGACGCGCACAGGCACCTGGTCCATGGGTGGGATCGCGCCTGCGCGGACCCCGCGGGCAAAGGGTTCAGTGACAAACTCGCCGATGCCAGTCACGCCGCCGCCGAGTACGATGGCGTCAACGTCGATGGCGGAGGCGAAGCCGCCGATGGCCTCGCCGGCGCAGAAGAACAGTTCCGCCACAAACTCCCCCTCATGAGCACCACCGGGTGCGGCGATGCGGTCCATGATTTCGTGGAGGTCGTGCGCTTGCGGCCACCTGCCCGTGGCGTTGTATTGGCGCGCTACACCGGTGCCGGAGGCGAAGTCTTCGATCAGTGCGGCTTGACCATTCGGCAACCTGCCGTAGAGTCTGCGCAGTTCACCGGCGGTGTGGTGCGGTGAGCTCATGAGGGAGTGGTTGCGGACGATCGCGCCGCCCACCCCGGTGCCCAAACTGCAGAACAGAATGTTGGCGAATTCCCGCCCGGCGCCGAATCGTGCCTCGCCGAGCCCGAGCACGCGGACGTCGTTGTGCACTGCCACCGGCAGCCCGAATGCGCGCTCGACTTCCTGTTTGATCTGGGTGCCCGCCCAGCCCGCCATGGTGGGGCCGGAAGAGACAACCTGCCCTGTGCTGGGGTCGATCACCCCCGGGGCGCCGATGCCGATGCCCGCCTTGGGGGCGTCGGAAAGCTCGAGCGCTTGCGCGATCGCCTCCAGCACCCCGGTGATCGCGTTGCTGCGCGGGGTGGGGATGCGCAGCTCGGCGGTGACGTGGGGCTGACCTGCGGCGTCGAGGGAGACGGTGCCTGCGGCGATTTTTGTGCCGCCGACGTCCACACCAATGATTGTGCTCATGATTGCTCCCCGGAAGCCTCGGTGGGTGAGTGGGCGATCTTGGCGGCGATCGCCCTGCGCAGCGGCTCGTAGTGGGTGTGCACAAGCTGCTTGTATTCCTCGGCATCGCCGCGCTGGAGGGCCTGGACCATGTGCTCGTGAGCTTCCACGGTGGTGCGCATGTCCTCTGGGGGGCTCACCCCGAGCAAAGGGTTGGTGACGTTGTGGATTTCCCACATGGCCAGGGAGAGCTCCCGAATCAGCGGGTTGGGGAGGTCCTTGAGAAGGGCTTTGTGGAAGTTGTGGTCCTCCTCGGTAAACGGCTGGCCGGCTTCATACTTCTGCCGCATCTGCTCCACCAGCGCCTCTAGGTGGGAGACGTCCTGGTTGTGGAACTGGGCCGCGAGCGCGTCTGCCACCGCCATGTCAAGGATCACGCGGGTGTCCACTACATGCGAGAGGTTGACCAGCGCGAGCTCCTCGTTCAGCGTGAGCCGCAAAATCAGGCCGTTGACCAGAGGGGCCAGGGACATCTTGCCCACGAAGGTGCCCGTGCCGTGGCGGACCTCCAGCACGTCTAGGGAGACGAGGGTGCGGATCGCCTCGCGCACCGAGGAGCGGGAGACCCCCAACTGTTCGCAGATCGCAGACTCGGAGGGGAGGGGGTCGCCGGTGGTGAGGCCTTGGGTGCGGATGTACTGCTCGATGGCCTTCGTGGTGCTCGCGGCGCTGCTGGGTGCTTTTGCTGTGGGTGCTTTTGCTGTGGGCGGCGTGGGCTGGAGCAGGGGATCATCTGGTCTGCTCATGGTGGCTTCTTTCGTTCGGGGCAGTGAGTGATGTTGAGGTTATCGGCGTTGGGGCAGTGCGGCAGTGTGGCAGTGTGGCTGAGGTCTTTGCGGGTCACTAGGGCCTGTTGAGCGATATTTTTAACCCTCACACTTTTGGGGGACACTCGCTTTTGGTGCTCTGACCTGGGCGAATGTGCTGATGTGAAAAATCCTATCACAAAACCCTAGTAGTTGTCTGACGTCTGATGTATCGTGCAAAGTGACCATAAAGTGACCATGTAACAGAGCTGTAGCAGAGCTGACGTGAGCGTTTTGGTTGCACCTCCAGTGCCCGCACAGGACGGAAACTGCACGGAAACTGCGAGTGCGAAAACTGCATACAGGAACTTTGGACCTTGTGGTGATCGGTGCGCGCGAACAAGCGAGCATCGGAGCGCAAAAGTTTTGGGTCGCAAGGTGTCAAAAGGTTCCGCATCAAATTTGAGTTACCTTTTTTGATTGTCTTCATCTGGGAAAGGACTACCCTCATGAGTTCCACAAACGAGCGGATGTTCACGCGCCGCGACTTCTTCAAGTTCTCCGGTGCCTTCGGTGCCGCTGCAGGTTTGGCCGTGGCGGTTTCCGCTTGTGCGCCAGCAGACACGAACTCCAGCGCTGGCCAGGCCTCCACTGGCGCGGATGCGTCGGCACTGAACGAGGACGGCACCATCACCGCCGCCATCTCCTACGAGCTCGGCACCAACGGCTACGACCCAATGGTCACCAGCGCCGCGCTCACCGTCGCCGCCAACTGGCACACCCTTGAGGGCCTCACTGAGATCGACGCCGCCACCGGCGAAACCTACGCAGCCCTCGCATCCACCATGCCAACCGCCAACGGCACCACCGCCGAGGTGCAGCTCCGCGAAGGCGCCAAGTTCCACGACGGCACCGACGTCACCGCAGAAGACGTGGTCTTCTCCTTCCAGCGCGTCCTCGATCCGGCAAACAACTCCCTCTACGCCAGCTTCATCCCATTCATTACCGACGTCACCGCCAAGGACGATCGAACCGTAGAGTTCACCCTGGCCCACGAGGTGGGTGTGTTCGCGGATCGTCTTGCCGTAGTGAAGATCGTGCCAAAAGCTGCTGTTGAAGCAGACCCAGATGCCTTCTCCGCCAACCCAGTGGGCACCGGCCCATACCGCATGACGGAAAATGGTGCGAACAAGACCATCCGCTTTGAGCGCTTTGATGACTACACCGGCCCTCGCCCTGCTCGCGCAGCCAAGATGGAGTGGCAGATCATCCCAGATCCTTCCACCCGCACCAACGCACTGCAGTCCAAGACCGTGCAGGCCATCGATTCCGTGCCGTACCTCTCCATCGACCAGCTCAAGGCAACCGACACCGTGGAGTCGGTCCAGGGCTTCGGTCTTCTGTTCGCCATGTTCAACAATGAGGCTGGCAACCCGTTCGCTGACGTGCGCAACCGCCAGGCATTCCTCTACGCGATTGACATGGGCAAGGTCATCCAGACCGGCCTTTCCGACCAGGCAACGCCTGCAACTTCCTTCCTCCATGAGGAGCACCCGAATTACAAGCGGGCCGCAAACGTGTACTCATTCGACCAGGCCCGCGCACGCGAGCTGTTTGCTGAGACCGGTCTGACCAAGATGCGCCTTCTGTGCACCGACCACGACTGGGTTCGCAAGTGCACCCCGCTCATCCAGGAGTCCCTGGTGGCTGCCGGCATCGAAGTGGAGTTCACGGAGAAGAAGTCCGCGGACGTCTACAACACCATCGACGGTGTGCCAGGTGCATACGACGTTGTGATCGCCCCAGGTGACCCAAGCGTGTTTGGCACCGACCCAGACCTGCTCATGCGCTGGTGGTACGCAGCAGACACCTGGACGGACACCCGTATGCACTGGAAGGGCTCTGCAGAGTACGAGCAACTCCAGACCATCCTCGCAGAGGGTCTTGAGGCAACTGACTCCGCAACCCAAGAGCAGAAGTGGGGCGAGGCCTTTGACCTCATCTCCGAGGCCGTGCCTCTCTACCCACTGTTCCACCGCAAGACCCCAACCGCTTGGGACGGCACCACCTTGGTGGACTTCAAGCCAATCTCCGTGACCGGCTTGACCTTCGTCGGTGTTGGTTCCACCAAGTAACAACACCGTTGCACGTAACGCTGCTGTAGAACCCAGCTAAGGAGACCGCCGCCAACACTCATTGCCCATAAGAGCGCAAGTGTTGGCGGCGTTGCAATTCGCGCCTGTCCATGAGGGCTGGGTGTATGGATCACATGCTTTGAACTCGTAAAGGACCTCCCCATGTCAAACCTCATCCGGCTGATTGGGCGCCGCCTCGTGGCGTTGCCGATCATGATCCTCGGTGTGACATTCCTTGTGTTCTTCATTATGTCCTTCAGTCCGGCGGACCCCGCCCGCTTGGCCTTGGGTGAGTCCGCTTCACTCAAGGCCCTTGAGGATTACCGTGAAGCACATGGTTTGAATGACCCATTGCTGGTGCAGTACGGCCGCTTCCTGGTCAATATGTTCCAGGGAGATTTGGGAACCACCTCGGGTAATACCCCGGTGACGGACATTATCGCCCGCGCGTTCCCAATCACCTTGCAGCTCACCTTCCTTGGGTTGATCATCGCCACCGTGTTCTCCCTGGTGTTCGGCGTGATTGCGGCGCTGTACCGGGACCGCTGGCCAGACCAGGTGATCCGCGTGTTCTCCATCGCGGCGCTGGCAACCCCGAGTTTCTGGTTGGCCATCCTGCTGATCCAGTGGCTGGGGACTATTCCGGGCGGTTGGGGAGTGTTCCCTGCGTTGGTGACCGCGTGGACGAAGTTCACGGAAAATCCGGCGGTGTACTTGAACAACATGTTCTTGCCGGCTCTAGCGTTGGCGGTGCCTGTGGCGGGTTCGCTGACCCGCGTGGTGCGCACCGCCATGGTGGAGGAGCTGGATAAAGACTATGTGCGCACCGCCATCGGTTCCGGCATTCCTTACCGCGAGGTGGTGTCTCGTAACGTGCTGCGCAACGCGCTGATCACCCCAATTACGGTGCTCGGTTTGCGCGTCGGTTACCTCATGGGTGGTGCGGTGATCATTGAGATCATCTTCAACATCCAGGCTATGGGTCAGCTCATCCTGGACGGTGTGACGCGAAACGACGTCTACCTGGTTCAAGGCGTGACGCTCACCGTGGCCATTGCCTTCATCATTATCAACATCGTTGTTGACATGCTGTACGTGCTTGTCAACCCACGCATCAGGAGCATCTAATGCGCCGAAACCTGACTGAAAAACTCGAATCCAAAGCAGGCAACCGCTTTGCGGGAATCAAGAGTTTGCCGCTGATTTCCAAGATCGCATTGGTGTTCCTGCTGCTGATTGCTTGCCTGGCTGTGTTCGCTCCGCTGGTGACCTCCCACAGCCCACTGGCCTCCGGCGTTCCGGTGCAGCCACCGAGCGCGGAGCACTGGTTTGGTACCGATGCCATTGGGCGTGACATCTTTGCTCGCGTTGCCTACGGCGCCCGTGCCTCACTCATCATTGGTTTGTGCGCAACACTTTCCGCGCTCGCCGTTGCTGCGGTGCTCGGCTCGATAGCCGCAACCTCCAACAAAGCGGTGTCTGAGGTGCTCATGCGCATCCTGGACATCATCATGAGCTTCCCCGGCATTGCCCTGGCAGCGGTGTTTGTTGCGGTCTTTGGCACGTCGTTACCCGTGATCGTCTTTGCCATCGGCTTCCTGTACGTTCCGCAGCTCTCCCGCGTGGTGCGCGCGAATATTATCAGCGAGTTCGGTGAAGATTATGTGTCTGCCGCCAAGGTGATGGGCGCGCGTGTCCCGCACATCCTCATCAAGCATGTTGCACGCAATACAATCGCCCCGATCGCCGTATTCGCCACGGTGCTGGTTGCAGACGCCATCGTTTTTGAGGCCTCCCTGTCCTTCATCAACGCCGGCGTGAAGCCACCGGAGCCATCCTGGGGCAACATCCTTGCCGACGGCAAGCAGGTGCTGCTCTCCGGCGCGTGGTGGCCAACCTTCTTCCCAGGCCTGATGATCCTGCTCACGGTGCTCAGCCTGAATATTCTCTCCGAAGGCCTTACCGATGCCCTCGCCTCGCCGCGCATCAAGCGCACGGCAAAGGTTGCGGACGACGACCCCACGATCGATTCCCGCAATACCCTGGGGTCGCTCAGCGAGGAAGAGGCACAGGAATCGCTCAACACCTCGCTGCATGCGCTGCAGGTAGCGGAGCAAAACGAGGACCGCCGCCTTAACTACGCGAAGCCGGAAGAGCCCCTCATCGAGGTGCGCAACCTTTGCATTGCCTTCCCAGAGGCCCACGGTGACGTCAACATTGTGGACAACGTGAACTTCACCGTCTCCCCAGGTCAGACCATGGGCCTGGTGGGCGAGTCCGGCTGTGGTAAATCCCTGGTGTCGCTGGCCATCATGGGCCTGCTGCCCAAGACCGCCCGCATCACCGGCGAGATCCTCTACGACGGCAAAAACCTCCTGGACCTCAAGCCGGAGGAGCGCAATGCCCTGCGCGGTCATGAGATGGCCATGATCTACCAGGACGCACTGAGCTCACTCAATCCGTCTATGCTGATCAGCGCCCAGATGCACCAGCTCATCAGGCGCGGCGGGAAGCGCAGCGCGGAGGAATTGCTGGAGCTGGTGGGCCTGGACCCCGTGCGTACCCTGAAGTCCTACCCTCATGAGCTCTCCGGCGGCCAACGCCAGCGCGTTCTTATCGCAATGGCGCTGACCCGCAACCCACGCCTGCTCATTGCCGACGAACCCACCACCGCCCTGGACGTCACCGTGCAGCGCCAGGTTGTGGACCTGCTCAACGAGCTGCGTGAAAGCCTCGGCTTCTCCATGATCTTTGTGAGCCACGACCTCGCTCTGGTGGCAAAGTTGGCCCACAAGATCACCGTGATGTACGCCGGCCAGGTGGTGGAGCAAGCCAACACCAGGGAGCTGCTGGAGCACCCAACCCACGAGTACACCAGAGGCTTGCTCGGCGCCGTGCTCAGTATCGAATCTGGCGCCAAGCGCCTCTACCAGGTGCCCGGGACGGTGCCCAGCCCGAGGGAGTTCGTGGCGGGAGACCGCTTTGCTCCACGATCCTCCACCCCAACGCTGGGGATAACTCAAAAACCACTGCTACGCCAAGTGGGCGCAACCGGCACACACCACGTTGCAATCACTGACGAGCTGCTGGAGCTGCGCCGTGAAGAACTCATCGGCGCGGGCACCCCAGAATCCTTGCTTCAACCCGCCGCACTGCTCAAGGACGGTGACTAGCCATGACCACAGCACATACGCCGCAGACCGCACATACAGCGCAGAAGGCCAAATCCCCAATCGTGGAAACACGAAACATGAACGTGATCCACAAGACCCGCACGGGCAAGCTGTTTCGCCCAGACACTGTGCACGCCAACAAGGACGTGAACTTCCACGTCCACCGCGGCGAGGTTGTGGGCATCGTGGGTGAGTCGGGCTGTGGCAAGTCCACGCTGGCCAGGGTGCTTGTTGGTCTGCAAAAGCCAACAAGCGGCGAGGTGTACTTCAACGGACAGCTCATGAGGGGAGGGGCGCGGCAGCGTAAGGAGCTCGGCCGCACCGTCTCCGTGGTCTTCCAGGACCCGGCAACCGCGCTGAACCCTCGCATGACGGTGAAGGAGCAGCTCCTCGACCCGCTGCACGTCCACCACGTTGGTGATGAGAAGTCCCGGATGAAGCGCGTCCAGGTGCTGCTGAGCCTGGTGGGCTTGCCGCAGTCGGCGCTCGACGTCCTGCCGCGGCAGATCTCGGGCGGCCAGCGCCAGCGCGTGGCAATCGCCCGCGCCCTCGCGCTCGAGCCGGATCTCATCATTGCCGACGAACCCACCTCAGCCCTTGACGTCTCTGTGCGCGCCCAGGTGCTCAACCTGCTCACGGACCTCCGCTCGGAGTTGGGCTTGGGTTTGGTGTTCATTTCCCATGACATCAACACGGTGCGCTACGTCTCTGACCGCATGTGCGTGATGCTCAAGGGGGAAATCATTGAGGAACAACCCACTGAACAGCTTTTTAGCAACCCTCAGCAGGAGTACACGCGCACGTTGCTCGCTGCTACCCCAACCCTGATTTAAACCGCTTTTCCGCCTGGGAACCTTGTTTCCTGCGGCGCCCTGGCTGCGTCGGAGGTCTTCTTGGCAATCTTCCCAGCGCAGGAAGCACTACCTCTAAGGAGTGAGATGTCTTCAATAGTTCATGGCGTGGTGCCTCCGGTGGTCACCCCGCTGCACGCTGACCGAACGGTCGATTATCAGGGGCTTTCCGCGGTGGTGGATCACCTGCTCGCGGGTGGGGTGCACGGCCTGTTCGTGCTGGGTTCCTCCGGCGAGGTGGCGTTCCTGAGTGACGAGGACCGCGAGGCGGTGATCACTGCGGTGGTGGAGCAGGTGCAGGGGCGCGTGCCGGTGTACGCCGGAGTGATTGACATGCAAACCAACCGCGTGATCCAGCACATTCGCGCCGCTGAGCGCGCCGGGGTGGATGCAGTGGTTGCAACCGCGCCGTTCTACGCGATCACTGGCCCCGTTGAGGTGGAGGAGCATTTCCGGCAGTTGCACGCGGCGACGTCGCTGCCGATCATCGCCTATGACATCCCCGTGTGCGTCCACACAAAGCTCAGCCCGGAGATGCTGGTGCGCCTCGGCGTGGATGGCGTGCTCGCGGGCGTGAAGGATTCCTCCGGCGACGACGTCTCCTTCCGCCGCCTGGCCGCCCAAAACAAGGCAGCCGGCCACCCATTGACGCTGCTCACCGGCCATGAGGTGGTTGTGGACGGCGCATACATGGCGGGTGCCGACGGCTGCGTCCCCGGCCTGGGCAACGTGGATCCGGCCGGCTACGTCCGAATGTGGGACGCCTACCAAGCCGGCGACTGGGAGACGGTCCGCCAGGAGCAAGACCGCCTGGCCGCGCTGTTTGAGATCGTGTTCCAACCTGTGGGCAAGGTCGGCCCGGCCGCGGGCGTGGGCGCGTTCAAAACGGCCCTAGAGCTCATGGGGGTCATCGAGAGCAATCTCATGTCCCAGCCGTTGCCCCCAATTTCCGACGCCCCCAGCCGCCAAGCTATCACCGAGATCCTCCGGGGCGCCGGGGTGCTCTAGCGGTGCTGTCCTATCTGCGCGCGGGCAGGCCAGTTCCGGAATCGGAATTGGAGCCTGGGCTTGGGCTTCCGCTTCGGGGGCGGCTGATCGCCCTGCACGGGGTGACGGACTCCGCCGCTTCCCTGTGCGGGATCGCCGGGCACTTCGGAGACCAGTGGGATGTGTTGCTGGTGGACCACCTGGGTCACGGCCTTTCGCCACGGTTGAGCCCGGCCCAGCTTGAGGCCCCTATTCAGGCGATGGTGGAGGCCGCGGAGCAGCTGCTCGAGGAGCTGAACCTGCCAGCCGCACCCACCTTGCTGTGGGGTCATTCCATGGGAGGGGCAGTGGCAGCCCACCTCGCCGTGCGCCATCCCGAGTGGTTCACCGCCCTGGTCCTGGAGGACCCGGCGTTGCTCACCGAGAGCCAGTACGAGCAGTATCGGCAGGCGGGCACTCGGGAGCTCACCGAGTTTCAACGCGCCGACCTCCCCGCGGCCATCAGTCGGCTCACCTCGGCCTACCCACACTGGTCCGCTGCGGAGGTGGCTGGCTGGGCCCAAGGCAAAGCACAGGTGGATTTGGAGTTTTTAGCAACGGGAATCGTCGGCGAGCTTGACCCACATCTGGACCTACTGGATCAGCTCCAGACTCCCACGCTGCTTCTCACCGGCGACGCCCCCGACGTCCTCATCGGCCCCAACCGCCTCGCAGACGCACCGGCCCATGTGCAGACCGTCCTCATCCCGCAGGCCTCACACACCGTGCGGCGCGACCAGCCGGGGGCGGTCTATACAGCAGTAGAAGCCTTCATCCCCTCATGGACAAATCTGCTACCGCCGCCGCTGGAGGAGGGGAGGACAGAAGCTGAACGCCCCCGTTAGTACGGCTTCGGCGGGTGCCCGGAGGCGATGGACACGCGGTTAAAGGCGTTCATGGTCACCACCACCCACTCCAGGGCAGCCACCTGCTCCTCGGCAAAGACTTTGCAGGCCTGCAGGGCGGCGTCGCCGTTGCGTTGGCCTTCGGGCAGCAGGGTGAGTTGCTCAGCGAGTGTGAGGGCGGCACGTTCCTGCTCGGTGTAGAGCTCTTCGGCTTCACGCCAAGCCACCAGGAGGTCCAACTTCACCTCGGCCACCCCGGCCTTGCGGGCGCGCGGAGTGTGGATGGAAAGGCAATACGCGCAGCGGTTGAGCTGGCTCACACGAACGCACACAAGCTCCACTAACGCGTTCGAAAGGTCCACATCGGGGTAGAGGTCGCGCAGCTTCGCGCCCGCCCCGACCAGTTGCTTATACACATCGGGGAAATACTTATCCAAGAACGGGGTCTTGGGTTCATTGGCTGGTGTAGTCATCGTGTCTCCAGTTCAGGGCGCAGGGCTCACAAACGCAGGGCTCACAAACGCAGGTTGAGCAGGCGCGAAAGGCGCAGGGACAAAAGCGCGTCCTAGTAGTAATAGGGGAAGTCATCCCAGTTCGGCTCACGCTTTTCCAAAAACGCCTGCTTGCCTTCGGCGGCTTCGTCGGTCATGTAAGCCAGGCGCGTTGCTTCGCCGGCGAAGACTTGCTGGCCCATGAGGCCGTCGTCGGTGAGGTTGAAGGCGAACTTCAGCATGCGCTGCGCGGTGGGGGATTTGGAGTTGATTTCGCGGGCAACTTGGATGGCTTCGTTTTCCAGTTCAGCGTGGTCGGCAACAATGTTCACCGCGCCCATGCGCTGCATCGTTTCGGCGTCGTAGGTGCGGCCCAGGAAGAAGATTTCGCGGGCGAACTTTTGGCCCACCATCTTGGCAAGGTACGCGGAGCCGTAGCCGGCGTCGAAGGAGCCCACGTCGGCGTCGGTTTGCTTGAAGCGAGCCTCCTGGCGTGAGGCGATGGTGAGGTCGCAGACCACATGCAGGGAGTGCCCGCCGCCGGCCGCCCAGCCGTTCACCACGGCGATCACCACTTTGGGCATGGTGCGGATGAGGCGTTGTACCTCCAGGATATGCAGGCGCCCGCCTTCGGCCTTGGTGCGTGCCTCGTCCACGGTGTCTGCGGTCTCACCGTCGGCGTAGCGGTAGCCGGACTTGCCGCGGATGCGCTGGTCGCCGCCGGAGCAGAATGCCCACCCGCCGTCTTTTTCCGCGGGGCCGTTGCCGGTGAGCAGCACGGTGCCTACATTTGGGCTGCGGCGGGCGTGGTCGAGTGCCTGGTAGAGCTCGTCCACGGTGTGGGGGCGAAACGCGTTGCGCACCTCCGGGCGGTCAAAGGCAATGCGTACCGTGCCGTTGCTGCGGCCCTCGCCGCGCAGGCGGTGGTAGGTGATGTCGCTGAAGTGCTCAAACCCCGGCACCTGCTCCCACAGTTGCGGGTTGAAGGGGTTGTCGGTGGAGTATTCGCGGCCGCGTTCGCCTTTGATCACAGTCATGCACTCCATCATAAGAGGTGCCCACATAAGATGTACCCATGCCCGCACACCCCAATCACGAACACCCCAATCACGAACACCCAGTCCTTCCCAAGCCCCCAGTATCCGAGCTACTCGAACGCGCCCATGTGGTGCGCCTGCCCATGCGCGTGCCGTTTCGCGGGGTCACTGAGCGCGAGGTGATGCTGATCGAGGGCCCCGCCGGCTGGGGCGAGTTCGGGCCCTTTTTGGAGTACGGGCCGCAGGAATCGGCGGCGTGGCTGGCAAACGCGCTGGAAATGGCCTACGTTGGCCCGCCCGCTCCGGTGCGCAGCCGCATCCCGATCAACGCCACGGTGCCGGCGGTTGCCCCCGAGCAGGTTGCAGAAGTCCTCGCGCAGTTCCCTGGCTGCAGCACGGTGAAGGTGAAGGTTGCGCAGCAGGGGCAAAGCCTTGCCGACGACGCCGCCCGGGTCGCAGCCGTCCGCGAAGCCAACCCGCTCGCGAAGATTCGCGTGGACGCCAACCGAGCGTGGACTGTTTCCCAAGCCCTCGAAGCGGCGCGTGCGCTCGGGCCGCTGGAGTACATGGAACAGCCCTGCGCAACGGTCTCGGAGCTTGCCGAGTTGCGCACAACGCTGCAGCGCAGCGGACTGTTTGTGCGGGTTGCCGCGGATGAGTCCATCCGCCGTGCCGAGGACCCCTATGAGGTGGCCAGGCAGCATGCTGCAGATGTTGCGGTGATCAAGGCCGCCCCGATGGGTGGGCCGCGCAAGGTGCTTGAGGTGGCGGAGTTCTTCCGCGCCCGCGGGTTGGACATCACCATTTCCAGCGCGCTGGATTCAGGTGTTGGCATGAACGCGGGCATCGCGGCCGTGGCGGCCCTGCCGGCGCACACCGATGATGAGGACTTCGATGTCCCCCCGGCGGCAGCGGGCCTGGGCACCCAGGGGTTGTTCCTGGAGGACGTCACCGCAGCGCGGAAACTGGTGGACGGCCACCTCCAGGTGGAAATGCTGGCCCCGGAACAAGCCCGCTTGGAGGCGCTGCGCGCCCCGGATCGCGTGGATTTCTGGAATGAGCGCCTGCGCCTGGCCTATGAGGTGCTAGAGATGAGGTGCTAGAGAATCTCTAGCTCGGTGAGCAGCTCGCGAACCTTCTGCTCCACCTGGTCTGCGATTTCCCGCACCGTTTCCACCGGCTGTTGCGCTGGGTCAGCGATGTCCCAGCGGACCAGGCGCTGGCCAGGAACGCCCGGGACTTCGTCCACGCCCATGAGGACTACCACGTCAGAGGCGTGCACCACGCGGGGTACGATGCCCTTTTGGTAAAGGTGCTCGTGGTCGATGTTGCGCTCTTTGAGCACCTCAATCACGGTGGGGTTGATGCCGCCTTCGGGGTTCAAACCCACGGAGCGGTACACCACTTGCTCCCCGGCGAGGTGGCGGGTAAGCGCGGCGGCGAGCTGGGAACGCCCGGCGTTGTGCTCGCACACAAAAAGGATTTCTTTGCGGGCGTCGCTAGCTTTGCCTTGCTCGTCTGCGCGCAACTGGAGGGATTCGCTGGCGTCGCGCTCCACCAACACGGGGACAAAATCAGCAATGCGGGCATCCTTGTGCTTATCAATAGCACCATCTACTTCAGCGTCAATGGTTGCCGCATCAAACAGGTGGCCGTAGCGGCGGTGGAGGTCCTCACGAACGATTGCAAATTTGTCGATCATTCCCCAAACAGTACAGCCACAGCCAGCACTTATACTAACCGAATGACAGTCAACCCAGCCGATGCTCACTCCACCATCACCGTGCGCGGTGCCAGGGTAAATAACCTCAAAGACCTCGACGTCGATGTGCCCAAACGCCGCCTCACTGTGTTCACTGGTGTCTCTGGCAGTGGCAAGTCCTCCCTGGTGTTCGGCACCATCGCCGCGGAATCGCGCAGGTTGTTCGATGAAACCTACTCAGCCTTCATCCAGGGTTTCATGCCTTCGCTGCCGCGCCCAGATGTGGACGTGCTGGAAAATTTAAGCCCCGCGATCATCATTGACCAGGAGCGCATGGGTGCCTCCATTCGCTCTACGGTGGGCACGGCAACGGATGCAAATGCCCTGCTCCGCCTCATCTTCTCCAGGCTTTCCGAGCCACACGTTGGCACCTCCGGGATGTTTTCTTTCAACCTTCCGGAGGGCATGTGCCCCGGCTGTGAGGGCACCGGCGAGGCCGCAACCCTGGATGAGTCCGTGTTCCTAGACCGCACAAAATCCCTCAACGAAGGCGCGATCAGCGCGCCGGGCTTCGCGGTGGGGGAGTGGTATTGGAAAACCTATGGTGAAATCCCTCAGTTGGATCCCAACAAGGCCGTCGCGGAGTTCAGCGCCGAGGAGCTGGAATTCTTCCTTTACGCGCCGAGCCAAAAAATCAAGGTAGAAGGCAAGAACCAAACCTATGAGGGGCTTGTCACCCGCATCCGCCGTCTGTGGATCGACCGCGCCGAACCACCCAAAGCCAAGCAGATCGTGGACTTTGTGCAGCGCGTGTCTACCAAAGCCACCTGCCCGGAATGCGGCGGCGCCAGGCTCAACGAGGCAGCGCGCACGGCCACAGTAGCAGGCCGCACCATCGCGCAGTGCCAGGCGATGCAGGTCAGCGAGCTCAAAGAATTCATTGAGGGTATCGACGCGCCCCAGGTCCGCCCCGCTCTGACGTCGCTCGGCGGGATTCTGGAGGCCATGGATCAGGTGGGCTTGGGTTACCTGTCCCTAGACCGCCAAGCCGGCACGCTGTCCGGCGGCGAAGCGCAGCGCGTGAAGATGGTCCGCCACTTAGGCTCCCCGCTCACGGACGTGACCTATGTGTTTGATGAGCCCACGGCCGGCTTGCACCCGCATGACATCACCCGTATGAACACCCTGCTGCAGCAGATCCGCGACAAGGGCAACACCGTGCTAGTCGTGGAACACAAGCCGGAGGTCATCGCCATCGCTGACCACATCGTGGACATCGGCCCCGGTGCCGGTGAAGCCGGAGGCACCCTGGTCTACGCGGGGGACGTTGCGGGCCTGGGGGCGTCGGAAAGCATTACCGCACGCTACCTCACGCGCGACGTAGAGCTGAACACCAACCCTGCGCAGGGCAAGGGTGTGCTGCGCGTGGGGCCGGTGAGCGCGAACAACCTGGAAAACGTTGAGGTAGAGGTGCCGCGCGGGGTGCTGAGCGTGGTCACGGGCTTGGCTGGCTCCGGCAAGTCCACTCTCATCGAGCTCGGTTTGGCGGGCGATCCCGACGTCCTCGTGGTGGATCAAAGCGCGATCCGCGGCTCTCGGCGCTCCAGCCCCTCCACCTACACCGGGCTGCTGGACAAGATCCGCAGCAAGTTTGCCAAGGATAACGGGGTGAAGCCGGCGCTGTTTTCCGCGAACTCCGAGGGCGCGTGTGAGATTTGCGGCGGGCTCGGCGTGACGTACATGGACCTGGCCATCATGGCCGGCGTGTCCAGCCCCTGTGAGGCCTGCGGCGGCAAGCGCTTCAAGGAGGAGGTGCTGCAGTACACGGTGAGCGCGCCCAAGGGTGGCGGGAGCTACAACATCGCGGAGGTGCTGGATATGTCCGTGGCACAGGCGGCAACGGTGTTCACTACCGGCGAGGCCGCAAAGATCCTGCGCCGCCTCCAGCAGGTGGGCCTCGCGTACATCCGCCTGGGGCAGCCGCTGAACACGCTGTCCGGTGGCGAGCGCCAACGCCTCAAGCTGGCCGCGCAGATGAACGATGCAGCTTCCGTAATCGTGCTCGACGAACCCACCACCGGCCTGCACCTGGCAGACACCCAGACCATCATCACCATGCTGCGCAGCCTCGTGGACGCTGGTAAGACTGTGATCGCGATCGAGCACAACGTGGCCGTGATGGCTGCCGCGGACCACATCATCGACATGGGCCCAGGTGCCGGCGCGGCGGGCGGCAAAGTGGTGTTCCAGGGGCCTCCTGCGAAGCTCGTGCAGGCAGACACCCTCACAGGGCACGCGTTGAAGGAGGCGGTTGCGGCTGGGGCTGCTGGGGCTCGAGTGTAAAATCCCTGGCATGACTTCATCGCCGCAGCTTGCCCGCCTCGTTGTCGCCGCCCTCGCCACACACCTTGACCATGTGGTGATTTGCCCAGGCTCGCGTAATTCCGCGCTGTCCCTGGAGCTGCTCGCCCGCGAAGATATCCGTGTGCACACGCGTATCGACGAGCGCAGCGCCGCCTTCCTGGCACTGGGCATCGCGCGCGCAACGGGGCAGCCGGTGGGGGTTGTCACCACCTCAGGGACAGCGGTAGCCAACTGCGCCCCGGCCATGGTGGAGGCGGCGTATTCTCACACCCCGTTGGTGGTGATTTCCGCGGACCGCCCAGCCCGCCTCCAGGGCACCGGCGCGAATCAAACCATCAACCAGCAGGATATCTTTGCCTCCGCCGGAGTGCCCACAACCACTATTGCTCATGAGGGGGAAGTGGCTTTCCTCCACCAAGCCCTGCGCCGCGGCCAAGCGCACCTCAACATTGCCTTGGACACCCCTCTCGTGGAGGGCCTGCCGGCCCCTGCGGGCGGCGCGGTGAAGCAGCGTTTCCGCCCACAGTTCCACGACCACGGCACGGCCACCCTGGACCTTTCCCGCAACACCCTGGTGATTGCGGGTGACGAGGCCTGGGAGGTGCCTGGGCTGGAGGACGTACCCACCATCGCCGAGCCCACCGCACCGGCCCCCTTCGTGCCGGTGCATCCGCTGGCAGCAGGCATTTTTGCCCACGAGCAGGTGAGCGCCGAGGGCTATGTGGTGCGCACCAAGCCGGAACAGGTGGTGGTGGTTGGGCACCCAACGCTGCACCGTGGGGTGCTCGCGCTCACCCAAGATCCGGACATTGAACTTTTGGTGCTGAGCCGCACGGACACGGTCACGGACCTCGGTCGCAGCGAGCGGACTGTGGCCAGCAACATCAAGACCACCGGCGCGCCCACCAAGGCGTGGCTGGAGATCTGCGCGGCGGCGTCGGACCTCGCGGCCCAGGCCGTGCGCAACACACTCGCCGAAGACCACGGCTTCACCGGCCTGCACGCAGCCGCCGCCGTGGCGGACACCCTGGGCACCGGCGACACCCTGCTGCTTGGTTCCTCCAACCCGGTCCGCGACGCCTCCCTGGTGGGCCTGCCGTTCCCCGGAGTGGACACCATCGCCGCGCGCGGCGCAGCGGGAATCGACGGCACCGTATCCCAAGCCATCGGCGTGGCACTTGCCGTGCAGGCCGCCCACCGCGAGGAGGTGCGTGCACCTCGCACCGTTGCCCTCATGGGTGACGTCACCTTCCTCCACGACGCGCCGGGCCTGCTCATCGGCCCGGACTCGCCTCTGCCGGAAAACCTCACCATTGTGGTTGCCAATGACAACGGCGGCGGCATCTTCCACACCCTTGAGGTGGGCGAATCCCAATACCAGCCCTCCTTTGAGCGAGCCTTTGGCACCCCGCACAACGTGGACATCGAGGCTCTGGCACAGGCCTACAACGTGGACTATGTACGCGCGGAGAACCTGCAGGAGCTCATCACCTCCCTCATGGACACCACGGAGGTCGCAGGGTTCCGCATCATTGAGGCCACCACCAGCCGCGAGGGCTTGCGCGAGCTCCACAAGCAGCTCCAGGCCCAGGTGAGCATGGGAAGCATGGGCTAGCCGTGCCCCCGCAAGCTCATGAGGGGAATGTGCGGCGGATGCACCGGAATGTGCACCGCAGGCTCCACCAGCTCATCATGGCGCTGAGTGTTGCGGTGACGATCGGCTGCATCGCCATGGTGGTGGGCCCCTGGCTCAACGACCGCACGATCGACTCCAACCCCGGCCGCGCCTTGGCCACCGTGCAGGCGGTGACGTTCACCAGAACCACCGTGGAGTTCCAGGATCAAAAGGGTTTCAGCCATAGTCCACGGTCCGGCCTGTTGTACCCCACCGGTTTGGGGGTGGGCCAGAGAGTGTGGGTGAATTACGCCCTGGACAACCCTGAATTAGTCAAGGTGGAGGGCCGTTCTTGGACCCTTTCTGTCATCCCGGCGCTGAGCGTGTGGGTGAGTTGTGCTGCGGTGTTGGCCGCTCTGTGGTGGACTACTTCTTGGCACAGGCAACGCCAAGCCGCCCAAGCCTCCCAAGCGGCTAGCGAAAGTGAGCAGGGTTCGCAGGAAAGGACATGATCCATGAGGGTCGCGATCATCGCAGAGAGCTTCCTTCCCAATTTCAACGGGGTAACCAATTCTGTGGTGCAGGTGATCCCCTTCCTGCGCGCTGCAGGCCATGAGGTGATCGTGATCGCCCCCGCGGCTCGGGATCACCATGAGGAGGTTTCGCGGATCCACGGGGCGTCGGTACTGCGTGTCCCCACGATCATGATGCCTCGGATCAATTCCCTGCCCCTGGGGTTGCCGCTGCCGACCCTGCGTGAGCACCTCGCCGAGTTCGCCCCAGACGTGATCCACCTGGCCAGCCCGTTTTTCCTGGGCGGCTTCGCGGCGTTCGTGGCTTCGCAGATGGGCGTGCCCACCGTCGCTGTGTTTCAGACGGACATCGCGGGCTACACCGGCCGCTACCACCTGGCCCCTCTGGAACGCGCCACCTGGGCGTGGACCCGCGCTTTCCACAATCGCTGTGCGCTCACCCTCGCGCCTTCCACCGCCACCATCGAGGTCCTTGAGCGCCACGGCATTGAACGGGTGCATCGTTGGGCGAGGGGAGTGGACACCGAGCTGTTCCAGCCCAAACAAGCGTGCCGACGCAGCACCAGGATCACAGTGGGTTACGTGGGCAGGCTGGCTGCGGAAAAAGGGGTGCACCGGCTGGGGGTCCTCGCGGCTGACCCAAGGTTTCGGGTGGTCATCGTGGGCGATGGCCCCGAGCGGGAAGCCCTCCAACGGCACATGCCCAACGCCACATTCCGCGGAGCGCTATTCGGCGAGCAGCTCGCGCAGGCCTACCGGGACTTCGACGTCTTCGTCCACCCCGGCGAATTTGAAACCTTCTGCCAAACCATCCAAGAGGCCCACGCCAGCGGCGTGCCCACCATCGCCCCCAACCAGGGAGGCCCCCGCGACCTCGTGGTGCCGGACCTCAGCGGCGAGCTGCTGCCGGTAGACAGCTTCACTCAGGAGCTTCCCGACGCCGTTGTGCGCGCCTTTGAATACGCGAACCCTCAGCGCATCGCCGCCTCAGTGGCCAACCGCCGGTGGGAAGACAAAGCCCACGAACTTTTAGGCTTTTACGAGCTGGCAACCGGAGGGGCGGCCCACGAGCAGCGCTGGTTCGATAGACTGTTACACCGTGGCTAAAGCATCCCTTGATAAGAAACCCTTTGACGTTGCGCGCATGTTCGACGCCGTGGGCAAGAACTACGACATCACCAATACGGTCCTCAGCTTTGGCCAAGACCGCATGTGGCGGTGCAAAACCCGCGAACGCCTGAACCTCCGCCCAGGCGAGCTGGTGCTCGACCTCGCGGCGGGCACCGCGGTGAGCACTGAGGAACTGGCCACCACGGGGGCATGGTGCGTGGCCTGCGACTTCTCCCAAGGAATGCTGGCCGCCGGTGCTCACCGCCAAGTGCCCAAAGTCTGCGGCGACGGCATGCAACTGCCCTTCCCGGACAACACCTTTGACGCCGTGACCATCTCCTACGGGCTGCGCAACATCCAAGACTTCCGCCAGGGCCTCAAGGAACTCGCCAGGGTCACCAAGCCCGGCGGGCGGCTCACCGTTGCGGAGTTTTCCACCCCTGTGGTGCCGGTGTTCGCCACCGTCTACAAGGAATATCTCATGAGGGCACTGCCGGTCATTGCGCGCGCGGTGTCCAGCAACCCTGAGGCCTACGAGTATCTGGCCGATTCCATCCGGGCCTGGCCGGACCAAGAAGACCTCGCCCGGGCAATCAACGAGTGCGGCTGGCAGGACTGCGGCTGGCAAAACCTCACCTTTGGCATCGTGGCGCTGCACTCCGCCATAAAGCCAGCTTAAGCGTCCCCCTTTAGGCGTCCCACAGCGGGCGGCTGCCGCGGAACCGTTGCATCGCGGCCCCCGCGCCGCGCCACGCTCGAGCCACGAGGTCCGTATCCTCCTGCGTCACCAGATTGCCCATGAGGCGGGCGGCGGCGGGCATGATCGCCTGGCCCAGGCGCCCGCGCAGCGCCAGCGGCCCCGTCAGGGGAAGGAACTGCGGGTAGGTGAGCAACCGCGCGGCGGTACGGGCCAGAAGGAAGGCCTCGCCGTAGTGTTGGCGTAGCGTGTGCGGCCACACCAGGGTGAGGTCTTTATGCTCGTCAAGGTGTTCCACGGCGAGCGCCGCGGTTTCCATGCCGTAGTCAATGCCCTCGCCGTTGAGGGGGTTCACGCAGGCGGCGGCGTCGCCGATCATCATCCAGTTCGGGCCGGCCACATTGCTCACCGCACCTCCCATGGGAAGCAGGGCGCTGGTGACCTGTTGCGGGGTGCCAAAATCCCATCCGTCACCGCAGGTGGCGGCGTAGTGGTGGAGCAGCTTTTTGGTGTTGATGCGCGCCGGACGGGACTCGGTGGACAGGGCGCCGCAGCCCACGTTTGCTTGGCCGTTGCCCAGGGGGAAGATCCACCCGTAGCCGGGTTGGATGCCCCCTTCGGGGTCGCGAAGTTCCAGGTGGGAGTGGATCCACGGTTCGTCGTGGCGCGCCGTGTCGCAGTAAGAGCGAGCGGCGATGCCATACACCTCGCCGCGGTGCCAGGTGCGCCCCAGGGTCTTACCGAAGGTGGAGCGGACGCCGTCGGCAACCAGCACAAACTTTGCGCGTACAGTGTGGCCGTCGGCGAAGGTTACGGAGTCGAGCTTGCCGCCGCGGAAGTTTGGGGTGCGTGCCGCAACGCCGCAGCGCACGGCGACTTCCGGCAGGCGCTGGGCGGCGTCGAAAAGCAATTGATCGAACTCGCGGCGCGGCATGGCGGAGCCCACCTGCCCGAAGCTGGAGTTGGGCCAGGGCACCGTTTGGGAGCCGCCGAATCCATGCAGCTTGAGACCCTGGTTGTGGTAGCGGGAGGTGACGTCGATGCCGAGGGCGCGCAGTTGCGTGATCGCACGCGGGGTGAGGCCGTCGCCGCAGGTTTTGTCCCGGGGGAAGCTCGCTTGGTCGGTGAGAAGTACGGAAAATCCCCGACGAGCTGCGTGGATGGCAGCGGACGCGCCACTGGGGCCTGCGCCGATGATGAGCACATCCACGGCATTGCTTGGGGCTTGTTCGGGAACAGTCACCCCATCATTGTGCAAGAAAAACCGCGTCATGTGTATCTGACCTCGCCAATCGACTACGGTTAAGGGGTTAGTAACCGCCGCATCAGCAACAAAGAAACCACCGGGAGTTTTTCAACGATGAGCAACGCCTCCGCCTTGCACGCTCCGCTTGAGTTCGGTGACCCACAACTAGGCGAGGCCATCGCCCGCGGAATGGAGCAGACGGAAGCCCTGCTGCTCAAGGAGCTCAGCGTGGGAGAAGACTTCCTTGTGGAGAAGGTCAAGCACCTCGCGTTGGCCGGCGGGAAGCGCTTCCGCCCCATGTTCACGCTCCTGGCCTCCCAGTACGGCACCCGCCCCGGCTGCGAAGACGTGGTAAAGGCGGCGGTGGTTGTGGAAATGACCCACCTGGCCACCCTTTACCACGACGACGTGATGGATGAAGCCGAGCGCCGCCGCGGCGTGGAGTCCGCAAACTCCCGCTGGAACAACTCCGTGGCCATCCTCGCCGGCGACATCCTCCTGGCCCACGCCTCCCGCCTCATGTCCGAGCTCGGCGTGGAAACCCTGGCACACTTCGCCGAAACCTTTGGGGCACTGGTCACCGGCCAAATGCGGGAAACCGTGGGCGCGCGCGGCGGCGACCCAATCGAGCACTACCTCAAGGTCATCGAGGGAAAGACCGGCGTGCTCATCGCCTCCGCAGGCTTCCTGGGCGCCCTGCATTCCGACGCCTCCGCCGCACACACCAAGGCTCTGCAAGGGTTCGGTGCTGCGGTGGGCATGGTGTTCCAGATCGTCGATGACATTATCGACATCTTCTCCAACCCCGAAGAGTCCGGCAAAACCCCAGGCACCGACCTCCGCGAAGGCGTGTTCACCCTCCCCGTCCTCTACGCCTTGGCCGAGGACACCGAGGTAGGCGAGCAGCTCCGTGGCCTGCTCACCGGCCCGCTCACCAACGACGCCGACGTAGAACGCGCCCTCACCCTCCTCGGCCAATCCACCGGCCGTGAGCGTGCCCTCGCTGACGTTCGCCGCTACCTCGACGAAGCCGACCGCCAACTCGCCGACCTCCCCGACCTCCCCGTCACCCACGCCCTGCGCCAGCTCGCGCACTACACCGTGGAGCGCGTGGGCTAGCGCCGCCGGTTGCCTGCTGCTGGGGTAGGTGCTGGGATTGCTGCCGGGATTCCTACTGGGATTGCTGCGGTGACCTGCTGATTTGCAAACCCCCGCACTGCTCATAGTAAAGTGTTGAACGCACCACATGCTGGTGCGCGCCAGGTTGCCCGAGCGGCCAAAGGGAGCGGACTGTAAATCCGTCGGCATTGCCTACAGAAGTTCGAATCTTCTACCTGGCACAACGAACCACACCGGAAACGGTGTGGTTTTTGTTTTGTGCGCAATGGGGTTGGGGCCGTGGCTTGAGGGGGCTGCGGTGTGTTTGGGGGGCGAGTGGGGCCGGGCGCGCGCCCTAGGGAGGACACTTCCGCATTTGTTGGTGCGCGTTTGATGAAAGGTGTCCTGTTTAGGGTTCGCTCCGGGTGGGTTGTTTCCCGTTCTGGTTTGGAGGGTGCGCCCTAGGGAGGACACTTTTGCGTTTGTTGGTGCGCGTTTGGGCAGAGGTGTCCTGGTTAGGGTTCGTCCTGGGTGGTGGTCTTTTCGGGCCTGTACGGATGTGCCCAAATGAGGACACGTTCGCGGTAATTGGTACGAACTTAGGAGAAGGTGTCCTGGTTAGGGTTCGTCCTGGGTGGTGGTTATTTCAGATCTGTACGGATGCGCCCTAATGAGGACACGTTCGCGTTTGTTGGTGCAAACTTCGCCAAAGGTGTCCTGCTTCGGGTTAAGCGCGCATTCGCAACGCCCGCAACCAAGACGCCCACTATTAAGACGCCCGCAACCAAAGCTCCCGCAGTCAACGCGCGCAACCAAACCTACATTTTTGCCCTTCTGCCTGCTGATTTGTGTTCTTTGTGTGTGTCGGGTTAATCTTTGTGAGGCTTCAACGGAGCGGGCCGGTGTAAACCGGTGCGAATTGAAGAGGCTAGGCCCCCTTAGCTCAGTCGGCAGAGCGTTTCCATGGTAAGGAAAAGGTCGACAGTTCGATTCTGTCAGGGGGCTCTGTTCTTTTATCTGGGGTGCAGCTCCAGGTGAGGGAGATCTGGCGGTGTAGCTCAGTGGTAGAGCAAGCGACTCATAATCGCTGTGTCGCGAGTTCAATTCTCGCCATCGCTACGAGGATTGTTTCCTGCTACACTGCAGGAGCAACCCAGCCATAGGGGCGTAGTTCAATTGGTAGAGCAACGGTCTCCAAAACCGTAGGTTGCAGGTTCGAGTCCTGTCGCCCCTGCAAATCAAGGCCACCTTCCAACAGGGAGGTGGCCTTTGCAATGCGCCCCGAACGCAGCCCATTACAGCGCCCAAAGCACCGCTCGCACAAAATTTGGTATAGTAGTGCAGTTATGTGGCCGTTCCGTGGTCACCTGAGATTTTTTTGAGGAGAGCTGTGAGCGATCAACAGCCTGAAAACGTGGAGGCACCTCGCCCTACCGGTAAGCGTCAGTTGGCGGGCGTGAGCACTACTTCTACGGCTTCCTACGAATCCAAGCGCGTTGTGCCTGCGGAGGCGGAGGAGAAGAGCGGCAATAAGGTCGTGAGCTTCCTGCCTGAGGTTGTGCAGGAGATGCGCAAGGTGATTTGGCCTACTGCGAAGCAGATGGTGAATTACACCTTGATCGTGTTTGCTTTCCTCATTTTGATGACCGCCCTCGTCGCTGGCGTTGACTTCATCGTGGGCCTGGGAGTTGAGCGAGTGCTCACCTAGGGGCTATACTGGCAGCTAGTTTCTTCCCGCCGAATCCCAAGCACATCGCTTAGGCCGGCGGGATACGTTTTTCGTCTACACGCAGGAGAGACCAGCATGAGCAGCGAATCCACCACGGGCTCCTTCGCCGAGGCCTTCGAAGAGGCCGTCGATCAAGCAATTGAGGCAACCACGGCTGCCGACGCGGCCCAGGCCGAAGCCGAAGAGGCTGCAATCGCGGCAGGGGAGGCTGAGGAGCAGCCCGTTCAGGAGGCTGACTACGAAGCTGCCATTGCCAGCGAGCAGGCCGAACAACCTGAGGGTGAGGAGCCAGCGGATGAGGACGCCGAGTACAAGGCCCGCCTGCGCAAGTACACTCGTGAGCTCAAGAAGCTTCCTGGCCAGTGGTACATCGTGCAGTGCTACTCCGGCTACGAAAACAAGGTGAAGACCAACCTTGACATGCGCGCGCAGACCCTCGAAGTGGAAGACTCCATCTATGAGGTAGTGGTCCCCATCGAGCAGGCCCTGGAGATCCGCGATGGTAAGCGCAAGCTCGTGAAGCGCAAGCTGCTGCCGGGTTATGTGCTGGTTCGTATGGACATCAACGACCGTGCTTGGTCCGTGGTGCGCGACACTCCAGGTGTGACCAGCTTCGTGGGCAACGAAGGCAATGCCACCGCTGTAAAGCACCGCGACGTTGCCAAGTTCCTCATGCCACAGGAAGCCCTCGCCGCTGGTGCGGACGCAGCCGCCACCAACAACGAGGGCGAGAAGGTTGTGGCAATGCCAGGCGAGTCCACCAAGCCAAAGGTTGCCGTGGACTACCAGGTGGGCGAGGCCGTCACGATCCTCACCGGTGCATTGGCCAGCGTGTCCGCCACCATCAATGAGATCGACCATGAAAATGGCAAGATCCAGGCCCTGGTGTCCATCTTCGGCCGCGAGACCCCAGTGGAGCTCACCTTCGACCAGGTGGAGAAAATCTCTTAATAATCCCTCCCGACGCCGCCAGGCTGCCGCAACCACGCAGCGCCTTTGGCGGCGTCGTTTTGCTGTGCTAGGCTGGCTCCTTGCGCCTTGTGCGCACATATTCATTCATCCTCCGGTGGCTTGCGAAGGCGGGCATCCGGGCGTCACCAGGCTCAATCCATCAGGTTTGGGGGCGTGAACCTCAGGAAAGTTGGTACAACTGATGGCTCCAAAGAAGAAGAAGGTCACTGGCTTCATCAAGCTGCAGATCGAAGCAGGCCAGGCAAACCCAGCCCCACCAGTGGGCCCAGCTCTTGGTGCTCACGGCGTGAACATCATGGAGTTCTGCAAGGCTTACAACGCTGCAACTGAGTCCCAGCGTGGCAACGTGATCCCTGTTGAGATCACCGTCTACGAAGACCGCTCCTTCGACTTCAAGCTGAAGACCCCACCAGCAGCCAAGCTGCTGCTGAAGGCCGCTGGCCTGCAGAAGGGCTCCGGCGTTCCACACACCCAGAAGGTCGGCTCCGTGACCATGGATCAGGTCAAGGAAATCGCTCAGACCAAGATGGAAGACCTCAACGCCAATGACATCGAGAACGCTGCGCGCATCATCGCCGGCACCGCTCGTTCCATGGGCATCGAGGTCAAGGAATAATTTTTCACCCGTGGGAGGGCCCGCTTCGGCCCGCACCACATAAAATCAAAGGATTTTTACAATGAGCAAAAGGTCTAAGGCGTACAACGCACAGGCTGAAAAGGTAGATCGCTCCCGCCTCTACAGCCCACTCGAGGCTGCAAACCTGGTGAAGGAGACCTCCTCCAAGAACACCGACGCCACCGTGGACGTTGCAATCCGTCTCGGCGTTGACCCCCGCAAGGCTGACCAGCTTGTTCGCGGCACCGTCTCCCTGCCAAACGGCACCGGTAAGACCGTGCGCGTGGTTGTGTTCGCTGCTGGCGAGAAGGCAACCGAGGCTGAGGCTGCAGGCGCAGACGCAGTTGGCTCCGACGATCTGATCGAGAAGATCACCGGCGGCTGGACCGACTTCGACGTTGCAATCGCAACCCCAGACCAGATGGCAAAGGTGGGCCGCGTGGCTCGCGTGCTCGGCCCTCGTGGCCTCATGCCAAACCCTAAGACCGGCACCGTGACCACCGATGTGGCCAAGGCAATCGCCGACGTCAAGGGCGGCAAGATCTCCTTCCGCGTGGACAAGGCTTCCAACCTCCACGCAATCCTCGGCAAGGCTTCCTTCGGTGCTGAGGCACTGGCTGAGAACTACGGCGCGCTCATCGACGAGCTCAACCGCATCAAGCCATCCTCCTCTAAGGGTGTCTACATCAAGAAGGTCACCATGACCTCCACCTTCGGCCCAGGCGTTCCTGTGGATCCTTCTGTTCAGAAGAACTACACCGCCTAACAAACGGCTCATGCACTGCCCTCCCCACCACGCGAATGGGGGAGGGCAGTTGCCGTTTCAGGAGAGCTTATGAACGTCCAATCAAGCGGTCCCGCCGAACAATGCGCTAGGCTCTGTTTCAGTCCCAAACCCAAACTGGAGGAAGACGTATGACCTACCCCAACGATCCATTTGCAAACCAGCCAGGCGATCCAAACCAGCCGAACCAGCCATACAACCCCCAGGCCCCAGGTTCTGGAGCCGGTTTCGGTTTTGGTGGCACCCGCCCGGAGACGTACCTCGTGTGGACGATCCTGTCCACTCTGCTGTGCTGTTTGCCACTGGGCGCCGTGGGCATCTACTACTCCACCCGTGTGGATCGCTACTGGGGTGAGGGTCGTTTCGCAGAGGCAGAGGACGCATCCAAGAAAGCCAAGAATTTTGCAATCTGGAGCGCCGTTGCCGCTGTGGTTGTGATGGTGGCGTACCTGGGATTCATGTTTTTTGTTGGCGCATCCGGGATGTTGGACGACCCAACCCTGTAGATCGCATACACGCATACAACAGTGGATCTCCAAACCCGCTTCACGCACACCCCGGTTGGCCCGGCTCTCGTAGCAGCCGCGGCAATCTGCGGGTGTGCGTTCATTTACGCCGCGGACCCCACCACCCCAGGTGGCCCCATCCCGGTGTGCCCCACAAAGGCGCTGTTCGGCTTCAACTGCCCAGGATGTGGCTCCATGCGGATGCTGTATTCCCTCATGCATTTCGACGTGCCCAGCGCCCTTCACTACAACGCCCTAGGGCTGCTTGGGGTGGTGCTGGTGGGTTGGAGTTTTGTGGCGTGGGCCCTGGCTACGGTGGGGCGCCGGATTCCGCGGTGGGAGCATGCGCCGGGCGCGTCGTACATTCTGGGAGCTGCGCTGCTCCTGTGGTTCGTGCTGCGGCTCCTGCCGTGGGAACCATTTGTAAATTTGCAAGTGTGAATGCTTTGCGCTAGGGTAATCCGGTGAAGTTTGAAAGGGCTTGAATGCCCTCGCTCAAGTTTCACCAAAGACCGTCGGTTAGCGCGCGAGCGCTCGAAGGATTCCACCCCAATGGAACGGCCCACGCAGGAGTTACTTCAGCCGGAATCTTGCAGAAGATTGTGTGCCCTGTGCTCTTGCACGGGGTTTTTTGTTTGGCCAATTTTGGCCTGATGGAAAGCCTCGGCGGATGAACATGAAAACGTACATGAGGAAGGAGGCGAAGTAATGGCAAACCCAAAGAACGAACAATCTCTTGCAGAGCTCAAGAACCGCTTTGCTGAGACCGATGCATTCGTGCTCACTGAGTACCGCGGCCTGACCGTGGCTCAGACCACCGAGCTGCGTCGCGCTCTGGGTGCTGATGTCCAGTACTCCGTCGCCAAGAACACCCTTCTCAAGATCGCCGCTAAGGAAGCTGGCGTGGAGGGCCTGGACGAGCAGTTCGTTGGCCCAACCGCTGTTGCTTTCATCAAGGGCGAAGCTGTGGATGCCGCTAAGGCTCTCAAGAAGTTCGCTTCTGAGAACAAGGCATTTGTGGTCAAGGGTGGCTACATGGACGGCAACGCACTGAGCGCTGCTCAGGTGGATGCTATCGCCGAGCTGGACAACCGCGAGACCACTCTCGCAAAGCTGGCTGGTGCCATGAAGGGCAACTTGGCAAAGGCCGCTGGCCTGTTCAACGCTCCTGCTTCCCAGGTTGCACGCCTCGCGGCTGCACTCCAGGAAAAGAAGGACGCGTAAAGGCTGCCCGCCTTAAGGGCAACACTTTTCACACATACTTCGGTGCAAGGCCAGCGAGCGGAGCACCACCCAAGAAAGGAACACCATTATGGCTAAGCTCACCAAGGACGAGCTGATTGAGGCTTTCAAGGAGATGACCCTGATCGAGCTCTCCGAGTTCGTCAAGGAATTCGAAGAGGTCTTCGAGGTTACCGCTGCTGCTCCAGTTGCAGTTGCTGCTGCAGGCGCTGCTGGTGGCGACGCTGCTGCTGCCGCTGAGGAGAAGGACGAGTTCGACGTTGTTCTCGAGGACGCTGGCGCTAAGAAGATCGGCGTGATCAAGGCTGTTCGCGAGATCATCTCCGGCCTGGGCCTGAAGGAAGCTAAGGAGCTCGTTGAGGGCGCACCTAAGGCTATCCTCGAGGGCGCATCCAAGGATGACGCTGAGGCTGCTAAGGCTAAGCTCGAAGAGGCAGGCGCAAAGGTTACCCTCAAGTAATCACTTGCTTTTTCCACTCCTCCGCCACACGGCGGGGGAGTTTTTGCATGTCCGCCCCTAACATCCGCAGGGACTTGAGCTGCACGCACCGCGGGTGCGGGCACCCATTGGGTAGAATCAGGCCTTATGCTTCCGAAGTCGCGCATTATTTCCGTGTTGGTCATGGGCCTGGGGTTGGCACTGGTTGCCTGGGGGATTCTATGGCCGCGGATGGTCACCATGGATGCACGGCTGCCCCTGGACTTGGAGCACACCACATTCAGCTTGGTGGACCCGGCCGCCGAGGTAGCCAACGCGGAAGGCCCAACTGAAACTCGCATCACCGAGCTCACCCGCCAGGTCCACTTTGACCTACAGCCACCGGTAAGCAAAGACACGGTGGCGGTGCGGGCCGGGGTAAGTGTGTTCGCGGGCTCAACGGATGAGCTGGATAACCTCCAAAGCGCCAGCGTGTGGTCTTACCAAATGGAGCGTGCAAGCGGCATGCCCACCACGGATGCAACGGTGAGCACCCAACTCGCCAGCCCCACTGAAGAGGTCCCGTTGGATGGCCTCTGGCTGAAGTTCCCCACGGACGCCCAGCAAACGGAATATCCGGTGTTCGACCCAGTGCTGCGCACCTCCGCCCCCGCCATCTTCACCGAAGAACTCGAGCAAGACGGCAGGGTAGTGTACCGCTACCTGCAGGAAATCGAGCCGGTGAACCTCGCCCAAACCACCGGCGTCCTGGGCTCTGCGCTCACAATCGGCGAACAGCAAGTAGAGCTCTACTACCAGGCCACCCGCGAGTTCACCGTGGACGCCACCTCCGGGCTCGTGCTCAACATCCATGAGCAGACGGACAGCTACTACGCACAGCAGGACGGGCAGCGCGTGGCAACGGCGTTGCGTACCGACGCGCAAATGACCGAACAAGACCAGGCGGCCATGCGGGCTCAGGCCGCAGGTGTGTCGGACGGCAACATTGCCCGTATGAGTAACTACATTGTGATCGGAGTCGGATCACTCCTGGCGGTGCTCGGCCTGATTGGTGCCTACGCGGGAGGCAGGCGTCAAGAAGGGAATGAAACACGCTAAGCGCGTGGGTGCCGCGGATGCCCGCGGCTGCTGTATAGTGTGCCGCGTACGTTCCGGCATCTCGATCACCGCCTTCGCCGCTGGACTGCCTGCGGGAGCCTGAGGCCTTGGGCGCGTCGGAAATGAGCCGCAATGGGGGGGTTGCGCTTTGCTTTGTTGTGCGCTAACGTAGTTCGTTGCGCTGGGGCCAAACCAGCATAGTTCGACGACCTTGATCAGAAGGCTGAAAAAGCCGGATTTGACAAGGTCATTCCGTGCTATGTGGGTAAGAGGGCCCCTCAGCAGACCGAAATGCTCAATTACCAGCGGTTTTGGCGGCCAATATTGCGGGGCCGCCATCCGCGTGAGGTGCTGGAAGGACCCATCTTGGCAGTCTCCCGCCAGACCAAGGCCGAAATCCCTGGGGCTCCGGAACGTTATTCGTTCGCAAAGATCACGGAACCAATCGAGGTCCCAGGACTACTTGATATTCAGCTCGACTCCTTTGCTTGGCTGATTGGTACGCCTGAGTGGCGTGCACGTCAGCAGGAGGAGTTGGGTGAAGGCGTCCGCGTCACAAGCGGACTGGAGGATATCTTGGAGGAGCTTTCTCCTATCCAGGATTACTCCGGCAACATGTCTTTGTCTCTCTCGGAGCCACGCTTCGAGGACATGAAGAACACCATTGATGAGTGTAAAGACAAGGACATCAACTACTCCGCGCCACTGTATGTGACCGCTGAGTTCATTAACAACGACACCCAGGAAATTAAGTCCCAGACCGTGTTCATTGGCGACTTCCCAATGATGACGGACAAGGGCACGTTCATCGTGAACGGCACTGAGCGTGTTGTGGTGTCCCAGCTCGTGCGCTCCCCAGGTGTGTACTTTGATCAGACGATCGATAAGTCCACCGAGCGTCCACTGCATGCCGTGAAGGTGATCCCTTCCCGCGGTGCGTGGCTCGAGTTCGATGTGGACAAGCGCGACACCGTCGGCGTGCGCATCGACCGCAAGCGCCGCCAGCCCGTAACTGTGCTGCTCAAGGCCCTCGGTTGGACCACTGAGCAGATCACTGAGCGTTTCGGCTTCTCCGAAATCATGATGTCCACCCTCGAGGCAGACGGTGTGGCAAATACCGACGAAGCCCTGTTGGAGATCTACCGCAAGCAGCGTCCAGGCGAGCAGCCAACCCGCGACCTCGCACAGTCTTTGCTGGACAACTCCTTCTTCCGCGCAAAGCGCTACGACCTCGCCAAGGTGGGCCGCTACAAGGTCAACCGCAAGCTCGGCTTGGGTGGGGACAACGAGGGCTTGCTGACCCTCACCGAAGAAGACATCGCCACCACCATCGAGTACCTGGTGCGCCTGCACGCAGGTGAGACCACGATGACCAGCCCAACCGGCGAGGTCATTCCGGTGGAGACGGATGACATTGACCACTTTGGTAACCGTCGTCTGCGTACCGTCGGTGAGCTCATCCAGAACCAGGTCCGCGTGGGTCTTTCCCGTATGGAGCGCGTGGTTCGCGAGCGCATGACCACCCAGGATGCGGAGTCCATCACTCCTACTTCCCTGATCAACGTGCGCCCAGTGTCTGCATCCATCCGCGAGTTCTTTGGTACCTCCCAGCTCTCGCAGTTCATGGACCAGAACAACTCCCTTTCCGGTCTCACCCACAAGCGCCGCCTCTCAGCACTCGGCCCAGGTGGTCTGTCCCGTGAGCGCGCTGGCATTGAGGTGCGCGACGTGCACCCATCCCACTACGGCCGCATGTGCCCAATTGAGACCCCCGAAGGTCCAAACATCGGTCTGATTGGCTCCCTGGCCTCCTACGGCCGCGTGAACGCCTTCGGCTTCATTGAGACCCCATACCGCAAGGTCGTGGACGGAGTTGTCACCGACGAGGTGCACTACCTCACCGCTGACGAGGAAGACCGCTACGTTGTGGCCCAGGCAAACACCCCAGTGGATGCCCAGGGCAAGATCACCGAGGACCGCGTGACCGTGCGCGTGAAGAACGGTGAGATCAAGGTGGTCTCCGGCACTGAGATCGACTACATGGACGTCTCCCCACGCCAGATGGTGTCCGTGGCAACCGCAATGATTCCGTTCCTGGAGCACGACGACGCAAACCGTGCCCTCATGGGCGCGAACATGCAGCGCCAGGCTGTGCCACTGGTCCGCTCTGAGGCTCCATTCGTGGGCACCGGTATGGAAAAGCGCGCAGCCTACGATGCGGGCGACCTCATCATCTCCAAGAAGTCTGGTGCAGTGGAGAATGTCTCCGCTGACTTCATCACCATCATGGACGATGAAGGTATCCGCGATACCTACATGCTGCGCAAGTTCGAGCGCACCAACCAGGGCACCTCTTACAACCAGAAGCCGCTGGTCAACATCGGCGACCGCGTTGAAGCCGGCCAGGTTATTGCTGACGGCCCAGGTACCCACAACGGTGAAATGGCACTCGGCCGCAACCTGCTGGTGGCGTTCATGCCATGGGAAGGCCACAACTACGAGGACGCAATCATCCTCAACCAGCGCCTTGTGGAAGAGGACATCCTGACCTCCATTCACATCGAGGAGCATGAGATCGACGCCCGCGAAACCAAGCTGGGCGCCGAAGAGATCACCCGCGACATCCCGAACGTCTCCGAGGACGTGCTCAAGGACCTTGACGAGCGTGGCATCGTGCGCATTGGTGCCGACGTCCGCGACGGCGACATCCTGGTGGGCAAGGTCACCCCGAAGGGTGAAACCGAGCTCACCCCAGAAGAGCGCCTGCTGCGCGCCATCTTCGGTGAGAAGTCCCGCGAGGTGCGTGACACCTCCATGAAGGTGCCACACGGTGAGACCGGTAAGGTCATCGGCGTTCGCCGCTTCTCCCGCGAAGACGACGACGATCTGGCCCCAGGCGTCAATGAGATGATCCGCGTCTACGTTGCCCAGAAGCGCAAGATTCAGGACGGCGACAAGCTGGCCGGCCGCCACGGCAACAAGGGTGTGGTTGGCAAGATCCTGCCTCAGGAAGACATGCCGTTCATGCCAGACGGCACCCCAGTGGACATCATCCTGAACACCCACGGTGTGCCACGCCGTATGAACATCGGCCAGGTGCTTGAGGTTCACCTGGGTTGGCTCGCAGCCGCAGGCTGGGAGATTGACACCCAGGACCCAGCAAACGCCGAGCTGATGAACATGCTGCCTGAGGATCTCTACAGCGTTCCTGCTGGCTCCCTCACCGCAACCCCAGTGTTCGACGGCGCTTCCAATGAGGAGCTCGCCGGCCTGCTCGCCAACTCCCGCCCGAACCGCGACGGCGACGTGATGGTGGACTCCGACGGCAAGGCCCAGCTCTTCGACGGCCGCTCCGGTGAACCTTTCCCATACCCAGTCTCGGTTGGCTACATGTACATCCTGAAGCTGCACCACCTGGTTGATGAGAAGATTCACGCACGCTCCACCGGCCCATACTCCATGATTACCCAGCAGCCACTGGGTGGTAAGGCACAGTTCGGTGGTCAGCGCTTCGGCGAAATGGAGGTGTGGGCAATGCAGGCATACGGCGCTGCCTACACGCTCCAGGAGCTGCTCACCATCAAGTCCGATGACGTGGTGGGCCGCGTGAAGGTGTACGAGGCAATCGTGAAGGGCGAGAACATCCCAGATCCGGGCATCCCCGAGTCCTTCAAGGTGCTGCTCAAGGAGCTTCAGTCCCTGTGCCTGAACGTGGAGGTCCTCTCCGCAGACGGCACCCCGATGGAACTGTCCGGCTCTGACGACGACGAATTCGACCAAGCGGGTGCGTCGTTGGGCATTAACCTCTCGCGCGACGAGCGTTCCGACGCCGACATCGCCTAACGCCAGGTCTGCCAGGCTGCGGCGTTGCGGCCCCACGGGGCTGGGCAGCGCTGCACACCTGGTAGGCGGAAACAGTCCTTTTTAAGATTCATTTACGATCCCCAGAAAACCCTGGGGGAAAGGGAGTTACGTGCTAGACGTCAACTTCTTCGACGAGCTCCGCATCGGCCTGGCCACTGCCGACGACATCCGCCGTTGGTCCAAGGGCGAGGTCAAGAAGCCGGAGACCATCAACTACCGCACCCTCAAGCCAGAGAAGGACGGCCTGTTCTGCGAGCGCATCTTCGGCCCCACCCGTGACTGGGAGTGCCAGTGTGGCAAGTACAAGCGCGTGCGCTACAAGGGCATCATCTGTGAGCGCTGTGGCGTTGAGGTGACCAAGTCCAAGGTCCGCCGTGAGCGCATGGGCCACATCGAGCTCGCTGCACCAGTGACCCACATTTGGTACTTCAAGGGCGTGCCTTCCCGCCTGGGCTACCTTTTGGACCTCGCGCCAAAGGACCTGGAGCGCATCATCTACTTCGCTGCGAACATCATCACCAGCGTTGATGAGGAAGCCCGCCACAACGACCTCTCCACCCTGGAAGCAGAGATGCTCCTGGAGAAGAAGGACGTTGAGGCAGATGCAGAGTCCGAGATCGCAGAGCGCGCCCAGAAGCTTGAAGAAGACCTCGCCGAGCTGGAGGCTGCCGGTGCAAAGGCCGACGCCTCCAACAAGGTGCGCAAGGCTGCTGAGAAGGAAATGCAGCACATCCGCGAGCGCGCCGAGCGTGAGATCGATCGCCTCGATGAAATCTGGAACACCTTTGTGAAGCTTGCTCCAAAGGAGATGATCATCGATGAGACCATCTACGAGGAGCTCGTTGACCGCTACGAGGATTACTTCACCGGCGGCATGGGCGCAGAGGCCATCCAGACCCTGATCCGCAACTTCGACCTCGACGCCGAGGCCGAGGTCCTGCGCGAGATCATCAACAACGGCAAGGGCCAGAAGAAGATCCGCGCCCTGAAGCGTCTCAAGGTTGTGGCAGCGTTCCAGCGCTCCGGCAACGACCCCGCAGGCATGGTGCTGGATTGCATCCCAGTGATCCCGCCTGAGCTTCGCCCAATGGTGCAGCTCGACGGTGGCCGTTTTGCAACCTCAGACCTCAACGACCTCTACCGTCGTGTGATCAACCGCAACAACCGCCTCAAGCGCATGATCGATCTCGGTGCCCCTGAGATCATCGTGAACAATGAGAAGCGCATGCTGCAGGAGTCCGTGGACGCGCTGTTCGATAACGGCCGTCGCGGCCGCCCAGTGACCGGCCCAGGTACCCGCCCACTGAAGTCCCTGAGCGACCTGCTCAAGGGCAAGCAGGGCCGATTCCGCCAGAACCTGCTGGGTAAGCGCGTGGACTACTCCGGCCGCTCCGTGATCATCGTTGGTCCGCAGCTCAAGCTGCACGAGTGTGGTCTGCCTAAGCTCATGGCTTTGGAGCTGTTCAAGCCGTTCGTGATGAAGCGCCTGGTGGAAAACTCCTACGCGCAGAACATCAAGAGCGCAAAGCGCATGGTGGAGCGCCAGCGCCCAGAGGTGTGGGACGTGCTCGAAGAGGCAATTGCCGAGCACCCAGTGATGCTCAACCGCGCACCAACCCTGCACCGCCTGGGTATCCAAGCCTTCGAGCCAAAGCTCATCGAAGGCAAGGCAATCCAGCTGCACCCGCTTGCTTGTGAGGCGTTCAACGCTGACTTCGACGGTGACCAGATGGCAGTCCACCTGCCACTGTCCGCTGAGGCACAGGCTGAGGCGCGCGTGCTCATGCTCGCCTCCAACAACATCCTCTCCCCAGCATCCGGCAAGCCGCTGGCCATGCCACGTCTGGACATGGTGACCGGCCTGTACTACCTCACCATGGACAAGGGTGCGCAGGAATTCGGCGGCCAGGGCGCCTACGCTCCGGCAAACGAGCAGGGCCCAGCAACGGGTGTGTACTCCTCCTACGCTGAGGCCATCATGGCCTACGACCGCGGCGTGCTTGGCCTGCAGGCCAAGATCAAGGTGCGCATCTCCCACCTGCGCCCACCGGCAGATGTTGAGGCAGAGCAGTTCCCAGATGGTTGGAAGCAGGGTGAAACCTGGCTTGCAGACACCACCCTGGGCCGCGTGATGTTCAACGACCTCCTCCCATGGAACTACCCATACCTCGAAGGTGTGATGGTTCGTAAGGGTGGCGGCACGGACAAGATCATGCTCGGCGACGTCATCAACGACCTCGCTGCCAAGTACCCAATGATCACCGTGGCACAGACCATGGACAAGATGAAGGACGCCGGCTTCTACTGGGCAACCCGTTCCGGTGTGACCATCGCGATGTCCGACGTGCTCGTCCTGCCAAACAAGAACGAAATGCTTGAGGCATACGAGTCCGAGGCCCGCAAGATCGAGCGCAAGTTCTACGAGCAGGGTGCACTCACCGAGCGTGAGCGCTACGACCGCCTGGTGGAGCTGTGGAAGAACGCCACCGACGAGGTTGGTAAGGCAGTTGAGGAACTGTACCCAGATGACAACCCGATCCCTATGATCGTGAAGTCCGGTGCAGCAGGTAACATGCGCCAGATCTGGACCCTTGCCGGCATGAAGGGCATGGTTGTGAACTCCAAGGGTGACTACATCACCCGCCCAATCAAGACCTCCTTCCGTGAAGGTCTTTCGGTGCTGGAGTACTTCAACAACTCCCACGGTTCCCGTAAGGGCCTGGCCGACACCGCTCTGCGTACCGCAGACTCCGGCTACCTCACCCGCCGTCTCGTGGACGTGGCACAGGACGTCATCGTTCGCGAAGAAGACTGCGGCACCCGCCAGGGCATCCGCGTACCAGTTGCGGTGGCAAACAAGGACGCTGAGGGCAACGTCACCGGCTACTCCGCACACACCCTCATCGAGACTTCCGTCTCCGGGCGTGTGGTGGCCACCGACATCAAGGATTCCGACGGCAACGTGTTGGTTGCAGCCGGTGAAAACCTCACCGACCCAATGATTGATGAGCTCGTTGCAGCAGGTATCGAAGAGGTCAAGGTGCGCTCCGTGCTCACCTGCCAGACCCCAACCGGTGTGTGTGCAAAGTGCTACGGCAAGTCCATGGCCACCGGCAAGCTGGTGGACATCGGCGAGGCAGTGGGCATCGTGGCTGCACAGTCCATTGGTGAGCCTGGTACCCAGCTCACCATGCGTACCTTCCACCAAGGTGGTGTGGGTGGCGACATCACCGGTGGTCTCCCACGTGTCCAAGAGCTGTTCGAGGCCCGCGTGCCAAAGAACCGAGCCCCAATCGCCTCCGTGGCGGGCACCGTGCACTTGGAAGATGAAGGCAACTTCTACACCCTCACAATTACGCCGGACGACGGATCCGATAACGTCGTGTACGAGAAGCTGTCCAAGCGCCAAGGCTTGGCATCTACTCGCGTGCCAATGGAGTCCAACCCAGGTGCGTTCATTGAGCGCACCCTGGCTGAGGGCGACCACGTAGAGGTTGGCCAGCGTCTCCTGCGTGGTCCTGCTGATCCGCACGACGTGCTCGAGGTGCTCGGCCGCCGTGGTGTGGAGCAGCACCTGGTGGACGAGGTGCAGGACGTGTACCGCGCCCAGGGTGTGGCTATCCACGACAAGCACATCGAGATCATCATCCGCCAGATGCTGCGCCGCGGCACCGTGATCGAATCCGGTTCCACCGAGTTCCTCCCAGGCACCCTGGTGGATCTCTCCGAGGCTAAGGCAGCAAACGCCGAGGCAATCGCAGAGGGCGGCCAGCCAGCAGAGCTGCGTTCCGAGATCATGGGTATTACCAAGGCCTCCCTGGCAACCGAGTCCTGGCTCTCCGCGGCCTCCTTCCAGGAGACCACCCGCGTGCTCACCGACGCCGCGATCAACAAGCGTTCCGACAAGCTCATCGGCCTGAAGGAAAACGTGATCATCGGTAAGTTGATCCCAGCCGGTACCGGCATCGCCCGCTACCGCAACATCACGGTCAAGCCAACCGAGGCTGCACGCAACGCCGCATACTCGATCCCAACCCTTGGCGACTCGATCTACGGCGACGACGGCTACGGCGAATTCACTGGCGCATCCGTGCCACTCGACGAGGCCTTCGACCTCTAAAGCCGCTTCGCAGATCGCGAGCGCAACCCGCCCCTCATGGGCAATCCTGAGAAATCAGGATTGCCCATGAGGGGCATTTTCATTCCCCTCATGAGCATAGGGGTGTGGCAGTGGGGAAGCGGGACAGCGCGAGGCAGGCGGTGTCCATGAGGGGAGGGGAAGTTCTTTCAAGTTGTTTCGGAGTTGTTTCATGCTTCCGGCTTAACGCCAAGCCACCGCCAGCTGCCCGCCGAGACGGGGCGCCAATCCAAGACCGTCACCGAGAGCACTCGGCTTGATATGTCGAATATTTCCAGAAAATTCGACACGTTTGCAGGATGTGTCGAATGGCTAAACATATCTTGCCAGGCGGGCAACGATGCCGATGATACTCGCAGGTTGTCGGCCAATTTTGAAACAATTGCTTGGGTGAAGCTAAGCGTTTATCATTGTGACATCTTGGGCCATGTGTCGAATATTTAGTGAAAATTCGACACATCACCGCAACATATTTAATCTTTGGATATGTACCAAACTCTTCCAGATCAACCAGCATTCGACCCAGCCAAGCCCTTCAATGGGTTGCCGCCCCTTCCGCCGGGTGTTCCATTAGAAACCCCACAAGTTTTGAAGAACGTCATTAAGGCGCGAGAAGCACTGGCGGAGCTTAAGATGGCATGTCGGCTGATCCCGAACCCTTTGGTCCTCACCAATACGATCCCACTGCGAGAGGCGCGAGCGTCGAGCGAGATTGAAAATATAGTCACTACGAATGACGAACTCTTCCGTGCCGCCTGGCTGGTGGACCAGGCGCCTAGTCCCGCCACCAAGGAGGCGATTAGATATAAGAACGCCCTCCATGAGGGGATTCGAGCTCTAGAAAGCCGTCCGCTTTCAATCCGAACTGCTGAATTGGTTTGTAAGAGTCTTCAGGGAGGCCCATCGCCTATTCGCTCTACTCCAGGTACCTACATTGGTGATTCACAGGCCTCAAAGAGGATCTATACGCCCCCGGAGGGGCGAGATGTGATTCTTGATCATCTTGCGTTGTGGGAGAGGTTCATCTATTCCGACCATGGGCTTGACCCCATTGTTCTCATGGCAGTGACTCACTACCAGTTTGAAGCCATCCACCCTTTCCATGACGGAAACGGGCGCACAGGACGCATCCTAAACATCCTGTTGCTCATGCAAGAGGAGCTCTTGACGGCTCCAGTTCTGTATCTTTCGGGCTTTATTGTGGAAAACAAGTCCGAGTACTACCGACTTTTACGGGAGGTTACGTCTGAAGGGAATTGGGAAGCTTGGGTTTTGTTCATGGTTAGGGCAGTGGAATCATCCGCACGCAACGCGCTAGCGCTCATAAACGATCTCCGAGATGCCCAAGATGAAGTGGCAGACGCCATTCGCGGAGTTGGAATCGGCCCGGCTAAAGATTTGGCAGAACTGCTATTCATTAATCCTTACCTGCGCATCTCCAATGTTGTTGAAGCTGGTCTGGTGAAGCGTCAGCAGGCTACGGCGTGGCTGAATTCCTTGACTGAGGCAGGCCTACTAAGCGATGTGAAGGTGGGCCGTGAACGCCTATTCATCAATGACAAGGCGCTCTCTGTACTCACTCGCGCGTAGAGCACGCAATCCCAAACTCACCCCCGAGTAACATGACACCCATGCAAACGATCGTGCCGAATATCTGGTGCAACAGCAACGCCCTTGAGGTGGCTGAACACTACGCAACAATCTTCCCCAACACCGAGATTACGAACGTGGTGCGCTATCCCACGGAGGGCCTGCTGGATTTTCAGCAGCCGATGGCGGGCCAGCCGCTCACGGTGGATGTGGAGATTCAGGGCTACCAGCTCACCCTCATCAATGCGGATGATACTTTCCGTCCGAACCCCTCCATCAGCTTCATGGTGACCAGCGCAAACAAGCAGCTCACCCAAGCGCTGTGGGACGGTCTCCATGAGGGGGGAAGGGTGCTGATGGACTTGGCGGAATACCCCTTCAACCCCTTCTACGGCTGGGTGGAGGATAAGTTCGGCGTGTCTTGGCAGCTCATGACCTCCCCGGATGCGGAGACCTACATTTACCCGAGCCTGATGTTCTGCGGCCGCGCCCAGAACCGTGCTCATGAGGCGATTCAGCGTTATGTGGAGGTGATCGACGGCTCCGCGATCGAGCAGGTGGTCACCTATGCTGATTTTGGCCATGAGCTCGGCGGCGTGATCACAAAGGATTCCGTAGTGTTTTCCACCTTCACCCTTGCCGGTCAGAAGTTCGGCGCGATGGATTCCGCGGTGCCCCAGGACTTCGACTTCGACTGCGGCCTCGCCCTCCTCGTCAACGCCCACGGCCAGGAGCAGCTTGATCGCTACTGGAATGCCCTCTCCGCGGTCCCCGAGGCAGAGCGCTGCGGCTGGTTGCGCGACGAGTTCGGCCTCGCCTGGGAAATCGTCCCCGACAACCTCGACGAACTCATGTCCCGCCCCGGCGCCTATGAAAAGCTCATGAGAATGGGCAAAATCATCATCGCCGACTTCTAACCCCACCCCACGAGCTCACACTTTCGCCCTCCATCAGTTAGAATCCTTTAAGAAAGTTTCATCACTACTAAGGAGACCTCATGATCATTCCTATCCCCATCCTCGTTGAAGGCTTCACCTCCTCTCTTCCAGAGATCTTCAACTTCTACGCACAGTGGGCCCCAATCTTCACCGGCATCTCTGCGCTGATCAACGCTCCGCTGTTCTCCGTCTAAGAACACGCTTCCCGACGCCGCCAGCGCCCCACAATTCAGGCGCCCCGCGGCGTTGCGGTTCAAGGAAAGTGCCCTGCTTCGGCAGGGCACTTTTTGTTGCGCCAAATGAGCCCCGGTTCGGTAACTCTAGAGTGGCGCGCCCTAACCAGGACCTTTCGGTTCGGCTGCACCGTTTTTTGCGCAAGGTGTCCTGGTTAGGGTTTTTCTGCTGGATGCCGGCCCTTGCGCCCTAAGGAGGACACGTTTCGGTGTTCCGGTGCGGGTTTGGCGCAAGGTGTCCTGGTTAGGGTTCGCCCGCGCCAACCCCACCACCCCGCGCGCCCTTAGGAGGACACCTTTCTATTTCCCTGCACGAATATCACCAAAGGTGTCCTGCTTAGGGCGTGCCACGCCGCAAACGCTCCGCCCTCACCCCAACACCCAGCCCGAAGCTCCGCTTAGCTCACAACCATCCCCACGAACCCAGCGGCGAGGACTACGGCCCAGGCAGGGGCGCCGCGCCAAAGGAAAATGCCGGCGGCGGCAGCAATGAGGGCGCTGGTGAGGTCGGTGATTCCGTGTGCGATCACGGGGTCCCAGAGCGCCGCGCCGAGCAGCCCCACGACGGCTGCGTTGATGCCGCGCAGGGCACGTTGGATCCAGGCGAGCGCAGCGAGGCGTGTCCATACGGGCATGATTGCGGCGAGCAGGAGGAATGAGGGCGCGAAGATCGCCAGGGTTGCCACGAGTGCGCCCCATGCGCCGCCGGTTGCCGCGCCGAGGTAGCTGGCCAGCGTAAACAGGGGCCCAGGCATTGCCTGCGCGAGGCCGTAGCCGGCGAGGAAGGTGGGGGCGTCGAGTTGAGTGAGCACCAGATCCGCCTCCAGCATGGGCAGCACCACGTGCCCGCCGCCAAACACCAACGCGCCCGCCCGCAGGTACGGGCCCCACCAGAAGAAGGAAGATGCGATCAGCAGTGCCACCAGCGCGATCGCCGCGACCGGAGCCCACCCGACGCGCCCCGCAGGCGGTGGGGAAGTGGGGGTGCTGGGGGCGTCGGGAAGCATAAGAGAGATCAGCGCCCCGGCTGCGATGCAGAAGAGTTGCATCCAGGCGTGCGGCGCGGCGATGAGGGCGGCGGCGGTTGCGAGTGCGATCAGGGCGGAGGGCACGGTGCTCGCGAGCGTTTTTGCCATGGCGATTAGCGCGATCACCACCACGGCGACGGCAGCGGCCATGAGGCCTTTGGTGGCGTTTTCGAGGAAGGGGAGGGAGGTGGCCGCCGCCATAATCACCGCCGACGGCGCCGTGAAGCCCACAAACGCTGCGAGCATCCCCAGGCCACCGGAGCGGCGCCACCCGATCGCCATGCCCACCTGGCTCGACGCGGGCCCCGGCAGAAACTGGCACAGCGCAACGATGTCGGCGTAGCTCGCGTCCGAAAGCCAGCGGCGCTTGGCCACAAATTCTTGGCGGAAGTAGCCAAGGTGGGCGGTGGGGCCGCCGAAACTCGTGAGGCCAAGCAGGGTAAACGCTTTCAGGACGTCTATCGACGCGCGCAGGGTTCCAGCCATGCCCTTGATGCTAGGCGGATCGCGGTGCAGGAGGTGAGCTACACCCTATTGCTTACCTACTTGACCAAAACGTTTCACCTCAGCGCCCCCGGGAGTTCATTTTCCGCTGAGAAAGTTCTTCTTTGTGTCCGATGTCCAGTCCGTCAAGTCCGCCCAGCCCGGTCAGTCCGGCCAACCAGCCCAGACCGCCCAGCCAAAGGCAACAAAGTCAGCGCCGAGCGAACGCACGCTCCTCACCAGGGAGTGGTTGCTGGCTGCCTTGTTCTTGCTGCCCAACCTCGTGCTGCTCGCGGTGTTCACCTACCGGCCGCTGCTGGACAACATTCGGCTGAGCTTCTTTGAGTGGAATATCTCGAGCCCCACCTCCCGATTCATCGGGTTGGCCAACTATCGTGAGTGGTTCACCAGGCCAGACACCCTGGTGGTCCTCAAGAACACCTTGTTCTTTACGTTCTTTGCCGTGGTGGGCTCGATGGTGTTGGGTCTTGTACTGGCGCTGCTGCTGGACCAAAAGCTCAAGGGGCGCAACTTTACGCGCTCGGTGATTTTCGCCCCCTTCGCCATCTCCGGGGCGGCCGTGGGCATCGCCTTCCAATTTATCTTCGACCCCAACTTCGGGCTCGTCCAAGACCTCCTGCAACGGGTCGGTGTGACGGCCCCGAATTTCTACCAGATCCCCTCATGGGCACTGGTGATGGTGACCTTCACCTTCGTGTGGAAGAACCTGGGCTACACCTTCGTGATCTACCTCGCCGCGCTGCAGGGCCTGGACAAGAATCTGGATGAAGCCGCGCTGGTTGATGGCGCGAAATGGTGGACCAAGTTCACCAGGGTCACGCTGCCGCAACTGCGCCCCACCACCTTCTTCCTCTCCATCACCGTCACCCTCAACTCGGTGCAGGTTTTCGACATCATCAACGTCATGACCCGCGGCGGCCCACAGGGAAATGGCACGCAAACCCTGGTGTTCCAGGTCTACTTTGAAACCTTCCACAACTTCCGCGCCGGATACGGGGCAACAGTGGCCACCATCTTGTTCCTTATCCTCCTGGCAATCACGTTGGTGCAAGTGCGCATCATGGATAGGAGGCAGCGATGAGCTACGCCAATACGCACGCCAGCCAAAGCGGCGAAACCCGGCACGCCAGCCGCGCGGCTCGGCTGGAACTAGTGAAGAAGACAGCTGGTTACGTCGGAATGGCCTGCGCCCTTTTGATGGTGGGCCTGCCGCTGCTGTGGATCGTCCTGACCAGTCTCAAGATGCGCCAGGAGATCTACACACAGCCGGTCACATGGTGGCCGTCGAGCTTCGAGTGGAGCAACTATCACACAGCGCTTACCGACGTCCCCTTCTGGCAGTACTTGCGCAACTCGATCATCGTCACGGTGGTGCTTTGCGTGGTGAAGGTGGTCCTCGGTGTGCTTTCGGCCTACGCGCTGGCGATCCTGCGTTTCCCGGGCCACAATTTGGTGTTCATCGTGGTGATCTCGGCGCTCATGGTGCCCAGCGAGATCACGGTGATTTCCAATTACGCGCTGGTCAACGGTCTCGGGTGGCGCAACACCTTCCAGGGCATCATCGTGCCGCTGGCGGGTGTGGCCTTTGGCACCTTCCTGATGCGCAACCACTTCCTTTCGCTCCCTCATGAGCTCGTGGAAGCCGCCCGCATGGACGGCGCCGGGCCGATCAAGTTGCTCACCCGAGTGCTGTTACCGGTTTCTCTGCCCACGCTTTCAGCATTCGCGGTGATCACCATGGTCAATGAATGGAACCAGTACTTGTGGCCGTTCATTATGTCCGACACCGAGGCCGTAGCAACCCTGCCCATCGGCCTCACCATGTTGCAAAACAACGACGGCGTGACCAACTGGGGTCCGGTGATGGCGGCAACCATCCTCACCATCGTCCCAGTTCTCATCATCTTCCTGGCCCTACAGAAATACATGATTAAGGGCCTGACCACGGGTGCAGTCAAGGGCTAGCACCTCGGCTACACATCCTGATCGCACACAAACACTCGCAAATAAGGAGCACTTTCGTGTCTGCAAACAACCTCAAGCTCTCCCGCCGCAACTTCCTGGCCATCATGGGTGTGGCCGGTGGTTCGGCAACCCTCGCGGCCTGCGCCGGCACCTCCTCCACAGCACCGGAAGCAGCTTCCGGCGATTCCTCCGCAGCTGGTGGCAGCGGGGAAGTGACCTCCCTGACCTGGTGGTCCAATCACCCCGCGAAGTCCAAGGACGTGGAGCTGGAGCTCATCTCTCGCTTCGAGCAGGAAAACCCAGGCATCACGATCAACTTGGTAGACGGCGGTAAGAACTACGAGGAGCTCGCCCAGAAGTTCAACGCGGCGCTGACCGGCACCGACCTGCCGGACATCGTGGTGCTTTCCGACGTCTGGTGGTTCAACTTTGCCCTGAACAAACAGATCACACCGGTCAACGAGCTGGTCGCCGAGGCCGGCATCGATCCTTCCACTTACGTTGACTCCCTCTACGGTGACTACGAGTTGGATGGCAACTACTATGCCTTCCCATTCGCCCGCTCCACTCCGCTGTTCTACTACAACAAGGAGATGTGGGCTGCCGCAGGCCTGCCTGATCGTGGCCCGGAGTCCTGGGAGGAGATGGATGAGTGGGGCGCCAAGCTCAAGGAAACTCTGGACGCCAACCAGGTGGGTCACGTCTGGGGCAACGCCGCAGACTACCTGGCCTGGACCTTCGAGGGGCCAATGTGGACGCTCGGCGGCTCCTACTCTGACGGCTGGGATTTGAAGTTCAACGACCCAGCAACCATCAAATCCGTGGAGTGGCTGCGTGATACCGCCGCTGACGGCGGCTACGCTCGCGTTTCCGCAAACCATGTGCAGGATTTCTCCGCGGGGCTTGCGGCCTCGGCAATCGCTTCTACCGGCGATCTCTCCGGCATCCTGGCGGATTCCACCTTTGAGGTGGGCACCGCGGCCCTGCCGAACCCCAACGGCGACGGCGGCTGCCCCACCGGCGGTGCCGGCCTGGCGATCCCCGCTGGTATTTCCCAAGAACGCAAGGTGGCTGCAGCGAAGTTCATCGACTTCATCACCAACCTGCGAAACACCACCTACTGGTCCCGCGAGGTGGGGTACATGCCAGTGCGCAAGGACGCCGCCAGCGACCCTGAGCAGAAGGCATTCCTGGAGGAGAACCCGAACTACCAGACCGCGCTTGACCAGTTGCCGCATACCCGTTCCCAGGATTACGCGCGCGTGTTCATCCCTGGCGCAGACACCCGCATTGGCGGCGCGTTTGAAAAGATCCTGGTCCAGGGTGCGGACGTCACCGAAACCATGGATGAACTGCAAAAGGATGTGCAGTCCATCTACGACGTCCAGATCAAGCCCAACCTCTAAGTAGCACCCACCCCATCCGTTGAAAGGCCAACCACGTGGCAAGCGTAAGTTTTGAAAACGTCACCAGAACGTACCAAAAAGGCAATCCGCCGGCGGTGGATCAGCTCAATCTGGATATCGCCGACGGCGAATTTTTGGTACTGGTTGGCCCTTCCGGGTGTGGTAAATCCACCTCGCTGCGGATGCTCGCGGGGCTTGAGCCTACCGACGCAGGCCGCATCCTCATCAACGGCACCGACGCCACGGGGCTCAGCCCAATCGGGCGAGATATCGCCATGGTGTTCCAAAACTACGCGCTGTACCCCAACATGACGGTTGCTCAGAATATGGGTTTTGCCCTGCGCAACCTGGGCATGGCCAAGTCCGATGTGCAGGCAAAGGTGGCCGAGGCTGCGGAAATGTTGGAACTCACGCCTCTGTTGGGGCGCAAACCCGCGCAGCTTTCCGGTGGACAGCGCCAGCGCGTGGCAATGGGCCGGGCGATCGTGCGTGATCCCGCAGTGTTCTGCATGGACGAACCACTTTCCAATCTGGACGCCAAACTGCGGGTATCTACTCGCGCGCAGGTGTCTGCGCTGCAAAAGCGCCTGGGTACCACCACGGTCTATGTCACCCATGACCAGGTGGAGGCCATGACCATGGGGGATAGGGTAGCGGTGCTGAAGTCCGGCACGCTCCAGCAGGTAGCGCCGCCAAAAGAACTCTACAATGACCCCGCGAATGCCTTCGTAGCAGGCTTTATCGGCTCGCCGGCAATGAATCTCTTTGACACAACACTCACGGAGCAGGGCGTTGCCCTGGGAAACATCACCGTACCCATCACCCCGCAGCAGCGGGCCCAGGCTAACGGGCAAATTCTCGCGGGTGTGCGTCCGGAACACCTGCGAATCACCGAAAGCGGGCATTCAACCGGCCTGGAACTTAAGGTTTCCCACGTGGAAGAGCTCGGCCACGAGGCCTACGCTTACTGCGAACACCCCTCGCTGCACAACACCAGCAACAACTTTGGCAACGTTATTGTGTTCGACCCCCACAGCAGTGTCCATGAGGGGCAAACCATTCGGGTTGAGGTGGACCCGATGCACCTCTACCTGTTCGACGCCACAACGGGCCAGCGCATCCGCTAAAAGGCAATCAAGACATCAACCAGCCCACCGCACAGCCACCACCGTACCGACCCTGCCGCGCTGTCAGGTGCGGGCGCTGGCGGCGTCGGAAGGGCGTCGGAAGGGCTCTGTAAGGAACAAGAGAAAAAGAAATATTTTGCAACCCCCGCGGCGTGTGATAGGGTCTCGGGAAGTCCCATGTGCATATGTGGGAGCCTGTCATTCTGGCTGTGTGAGCAGCCATGGATGTTCTAGGAAAGTGCGGAAGCGGCCCCGGAAAAGAGCCCCTTTTTTGGTTTGTCTGGGTTAATTTCCCGGTCGGATGTGCGCGGGCGGCAACGCCCAGCTCGCAGCCCGCAGCTCGCCGTCCGGCCTCGCTCCGCGCTTGACTCCTAGGTAAGCACAGGAAAACGTATTAGAAGTTTCTAGAAAGACGGTTCATGCCAACTATTCAGCAGCTCGTCCGCAAGGGCCGCCACGATAAGACTGCAAAGGTGAAAACTGCAGCTCTGAAGGGTTCCCCTCAGCGTCGTGGCGTGTGCACCCGTGTGTACACCACTACTCCTAAGAAGCCTAACTCCGCTCTGCGTAAGGTTGCCCGTGTGCGCCTGACCTCCGGCATCGAGGTTTCCGCTTACATCCCAGGTGAGGGCCACAACCTCCAGGAGCACTCCATGGTGCTCGTGCGTGGCGGTCGTGTGAAGGACCTCCCAGGTGTTCGCTACAAGATCATCCGTGGCGCTCTGGATACCCAGGGTGTGAAGGACCGTAAGCAGGCTCGTTCCCGCTACGGCGCAAAGAAGGAGAAGTAATCAATGCGTAAGAATGCAGCTCCAAAGCGCCCAGTAGTCAAGGATCCAATCTACGGATCTGAGGTTGTTACCCAGCTCGTGAACAAGGTTCTCCTGGACGGCAAGAAGTCCACCGCGCAGCGCATCGTGTACGGCGCACTGGACATCTGCAAGGAGAAGACCGGAACCGATCCAGTTCTGACCCTGGAGAAGGCCCTCGGCAACATCAAGCCTGACCTCGAGGTTCGCTCCCGCCGCGTGGGTGGCGCTACCTACCAGGTGCCAGTTGAGGTTCGCCCAGCACGTGCGAACACCCTCGCCCTGCGTTGGTTGGTGACCTTCACCCGCCAGCGTCGTGAGAACACCATGATCGAGCGCCTTGCTAACGAGATCCTGGACGCAGCCAACGGCCTCGGTGCTTCCGTGAAGCGCCGCGAGGACACCCACAAGATGGCAGAGGCCAACCGCGCCTTCGCTCATTACCGCTGGTAATTCGCATGGTCCCAGCCTGTTCGCTCCGCTTGCCGACGCCCCCAAGGTCCGCCCTTGGTTGCGGCGGGCAGGGGGCTGCAAGGTTGGGACATTCGCGTATTTCCTAGAGTGTGTACCACCTTGCGCTGAGAAAAAGGCGCAGGTTTGGCACTATAGAACGCGACACAAATCCACAACGAGGCGCATTCGTGCGGCTCGCTCGTCAAGAAAAGTTAGGGAAAACCGTGGCACAAGAAGTGCTTAAGGACCTCAACAAGGTCCGCAACATCGGCATCATGGCCCACATTGATGCCGGTAAGACCACCACCACCGAGCGCATCCTCTTCTACACCGGTATCAACCGTAAGGTCGGCGAGACCCACGACGGTGCATCCACCACCGACTGGATGGAGCAGGAGAAGGAGCGCGGTATCACCATTACCTCCGCTGCCGTGACCTGTTTCTGGAAGAACAACCAGATCAACATCATCGACACCCCAGGCCACGTGGACTTCACCGTTGAGGTGGAGCGCTCCCTGCGCGTGCTCGACGGTGCTGTTGCCGTGTTCGACGGCAAGGAAGGCGTGGAGCCACAGTCCGAGCAGGTGTGGCGTCAGGCTGCAAAGTACGACGTGCCACGTATCTGCTTTGTGAACAAGATGGACAAGCTCGGTGCAGACTTCTACTTCACCGTTCAAACCATCATCGACCGCCTCGGCGCAAAGCCACTGGTTCTGCAGCTCCCAATCGGCGCTGAGGACGACTTTGACGGCGTTGTTGACCTCGTCGAGATGAAGGCCATCACCTGGCGCGGCAAGGTTGAAACCGGTGCTGAGCCAACCATCGAGGAGATCCCAGCCGACCTCCAGGACAAGGCAGAAGAGTACCGCGAGAAGCTGCTCGAGACCGTTGCTGAGTCCGACGAAGAGCTCATGGAGAAGTACTTCGGCGGCGAGGAACTCTCCATCGAGGAGATCAAGGGCGCTATCCGCAAGCTCACCGTGAACTCCGAGGTGTACCCAGTGCTCTGTGGTACCGCATACCGCAACAAGGGTGTGCAGCCACTGCTCGACGCCGTGATCGACTACCTGCCAAACCCACTGGACATCGGCGAGGTTCACGGCCACGCTGTGGGCGACGAGTCCGTCGACGTTGTGCGTAAGCCTTCCGTGGACGAGCCTTTCGCAGCTCTCGCGTTCAAGATCGCTGTGCACCCATTCTTCGGTAAGCTCACCTTCGTCCGCGTCTACTCCGGCATCGTTGAGCCAGGCGCTCAGGTGGCAAACTCCACCAAGGGCAAGAAGGAGCGCGTCGGTAAGCTCTTCCAGATGCACGCCAACAAGGAAAACCCTGTTGACGAGGCACGCGCAGGTAACATCTACGCATTCATTGGTCTGAAGGACACCACCACCGGTGACACCCTCTGTGATCCAAACAACCAGATCATCCTCGAGTCCATGGACTTCCCGGACCCAGTGATCAAGGTTTCCATTGAGCCAAAGACCAAGTCCGACCAGGAGAAGCTGGGTGTTGCTATCCAGAAGCTCGCTGAAGAGGACCCAACCTTCACCGTTGAGCTGGATGAAGAGTCCGGCCAGACCGTGATCGGCGGCATGGGCGAGCTCCACCTCGACGTGCTGGTGGACCGCATGAAGCGCGAGTTCAAGGTCGAGGCAAACGTGGGTAACCCACAGGTTGCGTACCGTGAGACCATCCGCAAGGCTGTGGAGAAGCTCGAGTACACCCACAAGAAGCAGACCGGTGGTTCCGGCCAGTTCGCAAAGGTCATCATCGCCATCGAGCCTTACGCACCTGCTGCAGAAGAGCTCGAAGAGGGCCAGTCCGCAACCTACGCATTCGAAAACGCCGTCACCGGTGGTCGTGTTCCTAAGGAATACATCCCATCCGTGGACGCCGGTATCCAGGATGCAATGCAGTACGGCTACCTCGCAGGCTTCCCACTGGTGAACATCAAGGCAACCCTGCTCGACGGCGCATACCACGAGGTTGACTCCTCCGAAATGGCCTTCAAGCTCGCAGGCTCCCAGGCCCTCAAGGAGGCCGTTGCTAAGGCAAAGCCAGTGCTGCTCGAGCCAGTGATGGCCGTTGAGGTTGTCACCCCAGAGGAGTACATGGGTACCGTCAACGGTGACATCTCCTCCCGCCGTGGCCAGGTGTACGCAATGGAAGACCGCTCCGGTGCAAAGGTTGTGCGCGCACGCGTGCCACTGTCCGAGATGTTCGGCTACATCGGTGACCTGCGTTCCTCCACTGCAGGCCGCGCAAACTTCTCCATGGTCTTTGACTCCTACGCAGAGGTCCCAACCTCCGTGGCTGCAGAGATCATCGCAGAGCGCAACGGCACCGCCTAAGCTGCCCAAAGCTTTGGCAATAGTGAGTGCCTAGGAGCTGTGACCTCTAGGGAGCCAGACCCTTGAGAGGCCACAGCGCACTCACTACAGCTCTGCCTTGTGGCAGCGGCTCGCTGAACACCCACACATGTGGATGTTGAGCCGGCCGTTACCATAAGGCCGATCCTAAACAGGTTGCGTAACTCGGCTTGAAAAATACGCCGTGTGACCCTAGGATCATGTAACTGGCACATTTGTAATAAGCTCCGCTGCCATGCTGCCGAATTAGCAGCGAGAATGTGGAGCGCTTGTCAAACACGTGGCTGCGAAACTCGTAGCCACCACGAAGTCCAGGAGGACACACAGTGGCAAAGGCTAAGTTCGAGCGTACTAAGCCGCACGTTAACATCGGCACCATCGGTCACGTCGACCACGGCAAGACCACCACCACCGCAGCTATCACCAAGGTGCTGGCCGATGCTTACCCAGATCTGAACCAGGCTTTCGCTTTCGATGCCATCGACAAGGCACCGGAAGAGAAGGAGCGTGGCATCACGATCAACATCTCCCACGTGGAGTACCAGACCGAGAAGCGCCACTACGCACACGTTGACGCCCCTGGTCACGCCGACTACATCAAGAACATGATCACCGGTGCTGCTCAGATGGACGGCGCAATCCTCGTGGTTGCTGCAACCGACGGCCCAATGCCTCAGACCCGTGAGCACGTGCTGCTCGCTCGCCAGGTGGGCGTTCCTTACATCCTCGTTGCTCTGAACAAGTGCGACATGGTTGATGATGAGGAAATCATCGAGCTCGTTGAGATGGAGATCCGTGAGCTGCTCGCTGAGCAGGAGTACGACGAAGAGGCTCCAATCATCCACATCTCCGCTCTGAAGGCTCTGGAGGGTGACGCGGAGTGGACCAAGTCCATCCTCGAGCTCATGCAGGCATGTGATGACTCCATCCCTGACCCAGTTCGCGAGACCGACAAGCCATTCCTCATGCCAATCGAGGACATCTTCACCATCACCGGCCGCGGCACCGTGGTTACCGGTCGTGTGGAGCGCGGTCAGCTCAACGTGAACGAGGATGTTGAGATCATCGGCATCAAGGAAAAGGCCATCCAGACCACCGTTACCGGTATCGAGATGTTCCGCAAGCTCCTTGACTACACCGAGGCTGGCGACAACTGTGGTCTGCTCCTCCGCGGCATCAAGCGCGAGGACGTTGAGCGCGGTCAGGTTGTTGTGAAGCCAGGCGCTTACACCCCTCACACCGAGTTCGAGGGCTCCGTCTACGTTCTGTCCAAGGACGAGGGCGGCCGCCACACCCCATTCTTCGACAACTACCGCCCACAGTTCTACTTCCGCACCACCGACGTTACCGGTGTTGTGAAGCTCCCTGAGGGCACCGAGATGGTTATGCCTGGCGACAACGTCGACATGACCGTCACCCTGATCCAGCCTGTGGCAATGGACGAGGGCCTGCGCTTCGCTATCCGCGAGGGCTCCCGCACCGTTGGCGCTGGTCGTGTGACCAAGATCCTGAAGTAACACCAGGAATCACCGAAAGCCGTCCCTTTCATAAGGGGCGGCTTTTGCCGTACCGGAGCCCAAATGAACGACCCCAGCAAAATCCCCCAAGCCATCCGCGCCCTCGAAGCAGCCTGGCTCGGCAATGCCGACCAACCCCTCCTCTCCCTCATGAGCATGTTGGAAGCCCGCGGCCTCACATGGCAAAGCAGTATCGACGACACCATCTCAATCTGCACCGCCCTCGCCCAAGAATTCCCTGGGCGGCTCACCGGCACCCCTGACGGCTATGCAATCCTTTGCGAAAGCCCTGACCGCGAATTCCTCATCACCGCAACTCACGTCATCGTCCGTGGCGAGACCCCCACAGCCTGGGAATACAGCTCCCTCATGAGAGCGGAAGTGGGGTTGCCGCTGCGCATTGCCGACGCCGCCGACGCCGCACACAAATTCGGGGTGGTACGGCGAATCACGGCGATGGGGGAGCGCAGATACCAAGTGCTGATATTCTCAGACGGCCTGGGCTTGGGCTGTCGTACCCCGGACGGGCATACCACACTTTGGCTGCCGCAACGCCGTGATACGCGGACCTGGCAGGGCCGTACCGCCGAATTGCAGGACGGGATCTTGCGCTGCGAACTGGGGGAGTTGCGAGTAGCCACAGAGCACTTGGTGGATGTGCCCTTGACTCCCCAGGAGACGTCGCGGCGTGGGACCTTGGGGGCGTCGTTAAGAAAAACTTCGCGCTAGGGGTTGCGCCAAGCCCTGCCTGCATGATTAACTATTCAAGTTGCCTTGACATGGCTTTGCTGTGGCTTGGTAATCGTGACACCTTCACGGTGGCTTTCTGGGAGGCCAGGAAGCAACAGTTAAGGATCCTCCAAGACTTCAAAAGTGCAGCGCACGTTTGAGCTTGAAGGGCCGGAGTGAAGGGGCATGGCAAATAAACAGCGGCAGTACGTAAGGGCCACGCTTATCGCGAGATGAGATCCCTTCCGGCTTGACTCCTGGGTAGCACAAGGGACCTTGTACCCCAGTTGGCGCGTGTTTATTTCCGCGCCTTGGAGCCCCAGCAGATAGTCAAGTAAGAACTGGCGTTGTGCCAAGGTCCTGAAGGTCCGGACAACGTTATAGAGATTAAGAGAAGCGATTCCCACCTCTCCCAACCTTGGGATGTGGGACTAGCGAGGAAGAGGATAAGCGTGGCGGGACAAAAGATCCGCATTCGGCTGAAGGCCTACGACCACTCCGCAATCGACGAGTCCGCTCGTAAGATCGTGGAGACCGTCACCCGCACGGGTGCACGCGTTGTCGGCCCAGTGCCACTGCCCACCGAAAAGAACGTGTACGCCGTTATTCGTTCTCCCCATAAGTACAAGGATTCTCGCGAGCACTTCGAGATGCGCACTCACAAGCGCCTGATCGACATCCTCGACCCGACGCCGAAGACGGTTGACGCCCTTATGCGCATCGACCTTCCGGCCAGCGTCGACGTGAACATTCAGTGATCGACGAAATTTTTGGCAGCGGAGAATAACTAATGAGTGAAACTGAGATCAAGGGCATTCTGGGCACCAAGCTCGGCATGACGCAGATCTTCGACGAGGAAAACCGCGTAATCCCGGTGACCGTCGTTGAAGCTGGTCCATGCGTTGTGACCCAGATTCGCACCGAAGAAACCGATGGCTACAACGCCATCCAAATCGCCTACGGCGAAATCGACCCTCGCAAGGCAAACAAGCCAGCAGCCGGCCACTTCAAGAAGGCTGGCGTTACCCCCCGCCGCCACGTGGCAGAGATTCGTATGAACGACGTCTCCGCATACGAGGTTGGTCAGGACGTGACCGTTGACATCTTCGAAGGCATCACCTTCGTTGACGTCACCGGCACCACCAAGGGTAAGGGCTACGCCGGCGCCATGAAGCGCCACGGCTTCGCAGGCCAGGGTGCGTCCCACGGTAACCAGGCAGCACACCGCCGCGTTGGTGGCATCGGTGCCTGCGCTACCCCAGGCCGTATCTTCAAGGGCAAGCGTATGGCTGGCCGCATGGGTTCCGACCGCGTCACCACCCAGAACCTCAAGGTTCAAAAGATTGACGCCGATGCCAACCTCATCCTGATCAAGGGTGCAATCCCGGGCAACCGCGGTGGCATCGTGACCGTTAAGACCGCAGTGAAGGGCGGTGCACACGCATGACCAATCTGAAGTTGGACGTCCACACCGCTGAGGGTAAGACCAATGGTTCGGTCGAGCTGCCTGCAGAGATCTTCGACCGCGAAGTATCTGTGGCACTCCTCCACCAGGTTGTCAACGCGCAGCTCGCTGCACGTCGTCAGGGTACCCACTCCACCAAGACCCGCGGTGAGGTTCGCGGCGGTGGCCGTAAGCCATTCCGCCAGAAGGGCACCGGTCGCGCTCGTCAGGGCTCGATCCGCGCTCCTCACTTCACCGGTGGTGGTATCTCGCACGGCCCGAAGCCACGCGACTACTCCCAGCGCACCCCGAAGAAGATGATCAAGGCTGCTCTCTACGGCGCACTGTCTGATCGTGCACGCCACGATCGCATTCACGTTGTTGAAGAGCTGGTTCCTGGTCAGACTCCTTCCACCAAGTCCGCTCGCGCGTTCATCGAGCGCCTGACCGACCGCCGCAACGTCCTGTTCGTGGTTGGCCGCGAGGACGCAACCTCCCGTTTGAGCGCCCGCAACCTGCCAGGCGTGAACATCCTGTTCGCCGACCAGCTGAACACCTACGACGTGCTGCACTCTGACGACGTTGTGTTCTCTGTAGACGCTCTCAACGCCTTCATCGACCGCGCCACTGGTGCGGCTAAGGAGGAGAACTAATGGCTAAGATCGCAGACCCACGCGACATCATTTTCGCCCCTGTGCTCTCTGAGAAGTCGTACAGCCTGATGGAGGAGAACACCTACGCGTTCTACGTAGCTCCATCCGCAAACAAGACCGAGATCAAGATTGCTATCGAGCAGATCTTCGGCGTGAAGGTAGCCTCCGTGAACACCCTGAACCGCGAGGGCAAGCGCAAGCGCTCCCGCACCGGTTTCGGGCGCCGCAAGGCAACCAAGCGCGCCTACGTGACGCTTAAGGGCAGCGACACTATCGACCTCTTCGGCGGCTCCGCCGCGTAAGGGTCGAGGTAAGGACAAACTATGGCTATTCGTAAGTACAAGCCGACAACCCCGGGTCGCCGCCAGAGCTCCGTTTCTATGTTCGAGGAGATCACTCGCTCGACCCCAGAAAAGTCTCTGGTTCGCCCCCTTCCAAAGAAGGGTGGCCGCAACGTACACGGCCACATCACCGTGCGCCACAAGGGTGGCGGCCACAAGCGCCAGTACCGTGTGATTGACTTCCGCCGCACCGACAAAGACGGCATCCCAGCGAAGGTCGCACACATCGAGTACGACCCAAACCGCACCGCAAACATCGCGCTGCTTCACTACCGCGATGGTGAGAAGCGCTACATCATTGCACCGAAGGGCCTGCAGCAGGGCCAGATCCTTGAGGCCGGCGCAAACGCCGACATCAAGGTGGGCAACAACCTGCCACTGCGCAACATCCCAGCCGGTACCGTGATCCACAACGTGGAGCTCAAGCCAGGCGCAGGCGCAAAGCTCGCCCGCTCCGCAGGTGCTTCCATCCAGCTCCTCGGTAAGGCAGGCAAGTACGCAGTGCTGCGTATGCCTTCCTCCGAAATCCGCCGTGTGGACATCCGCTGCCGCGCAACCGTTGGTGAGGTCGGCAACGCTGACCAGATCAACATCCGTTGGGGCAAGGCTGGCCGTATGCGCTGGAAGGGCGTCCGCCCAACCGTCCGTGGTGTTGTGATGAACCCAGTTGATCACCCACACGGCGGTGGTGAGGGTAAGACCTCCGGTGGTCGTCACCCTGTGTCCCCATGGGGCAAGAAGGAAGGCCGTACCCGTAACCCCAACCGTTACAGCAACAGCATGATCGTGCAGCGTCGCCGCACGAACAAGAGCAAGAAGCGCTAAGAGGAGGATAGTTAGATGCCACGCAGCCTGAAGAAGGGCCCGTTCGTCGATGAGCACCTCCTCGCAAAGGTCGATGCTCAGAACGAAAAGGGCACCAAGCAGGTCATCAAGACCTGGTCCCGCCGTTCCACCATTCTCCCAGATTTCATTGGCCACACCTTCGCCGTTCACGACGGCCGCAAGCATGTGCCAGTGTTCGTGGACGACTCCATGGTCGGCCACAAGCTGGGCGAGTTCGCACCAACCAAGACCTTCAAGGGTCACATCCAGGACAAGAAGGGACGTCGATAAGCGATGAGTGAGACCATCACCTCCGCACGCGCACAGGCCCGCTTTGTCCGCGTTTCCCCTATGAAGGCACGTCGCGTAGTAGACCTCGTTCGCGGTAAGTCCGTGGAAGAGGCACTGGCAATCCTGAAGTACGCCCCACAGGCTGCTTCTGAGCCAGTTGCCAAGGTTGTTGCTTCCGCAGCGGCCAACGCCGAGAACAACTTCGGCCTGGACCGCCGCAGCCTGGTTATCTCTGAGGCATTTGCTGATGAGGGGCCAACCATGCGACGTATCCGCCCGCGCGCACAGGGTCGTGCATACCAGATCCGTAAGCGCACCAGCCACATCACCGTGGTTGTTAGCCAGAAGGAAGGGGCCAAGTAGTGGGCCAGAAAATCCATCCTCACGGCCTCCGACTGGGCATTACTTCCGACTGGAAGTCCCACTGGTTCGCCGAGAAGAACTACGCTGAGTACCTCGCCGAGGACATCAAGATCCGCGAGTTCCTCACCAAGACGCTGGATCGCGCCGGCATCGCCGACATCGTGATCGAGCGCACCCGCGACCGCGTCCGCGTGGACATTCACACCGCCCGTCCGGGCATCGTGATTGGCCGCCGCGGCTCCGAGGCTGAGCGTCTCCGCAAGGAGCTGGAGAAGCTCACCGGCAAGCAGGTTGCCCTCAACATTCAAGAGGTCAAGAACATTGATGCAAACGCTCAGTTGGTGGCACAGTCCATCGCCGAGCAGCTCACCAACCGTGTGGCATTCCGCCGCGCAATGCGTAAGGCTATCCAGTCCGCAATGCGCCAGCCACAGGTCAAGGGCATCAAGGTTGCTTGCTCCGGCCGTCTGGGCGGCGCAGAAATGTCCCGCACCGAGCGCTACCACGAGGGTCGCGTTCCACTGCACACGCTTCGCGCCGAGATCGACTACGGCACCTACGAGGCTCACACCACCTTCGGCCGCATTGGCGTCAAGGTGTGGATCTACAAGGGTGACGTCGTTGGTGGCCGTCGCGAAAGCGATCTCAACGCACCAGCAGAGCGCCGCGGCCGCGGCGACCGCAACGCAGCACGTCCGCGTCGTGGTGGCCAGCGTCGTCAGCGCGCTGAGAAGAAGCAGGAGGGTTAATCCATGCTTATCCCAAAGCGCGTCAAGTACCGCCGCCAGCACCGTCCACACCGCAGCGGTGTTTCCAAGGGCGGTAACCGCATCAACTTCGGTGACTACGGCATCCAGGCTCTCGAGCCCGCCTACATCACCAACCGTCAGATCGAGTCTGCTCGTATTGCCATCAACCGCCACGTCAAGCGTGGTGGTAAGGTCTGGATCAACATCTTCCCAGACCGCCCTCTGACCCAGAAGCCACTCGGTGTGCGTATGGGTTCCGGTAAGGGCCCAGTGGAGAAGTGGGTGGCCAACGTGAAGCCTGGCCGCATCCTCTTCGAAATGTCCTACCCAAACGAGGAAATGGCACTCGAGGCTCTGCGCCGTGCAGGCCAGAAGCTCCCTTGCAAGGTTCGTATCGTTAAGAAGGAGGACCAGTTCTAATGGCTAACGGTACCCCCGCACACGAGCTTCGCGAGCTGAACGCCGAGGAGCTGAAGACCAAGCTGGCTGAGAACAAGGAAGAGCTTTTCAACCTGCGCTTCCAGGCAGCAACCGGTCAGCTGACCAACAACCGTCGCCTGCGCACCGTCAAGCGCGACATCGCCCGCATTTACACCGTTATTCGCGAGCGCGAGCTGGGCCTGTCCGTCGTTCCGGAAGCTGAGGCTTAAACATGAGTGAGGCAACTGTGAACAACGTGAACACCTCTGAAAAGAAGACAAAGGGCGCCCGCAAGGTACGCACCGGCTACGTGGTTTCTGACAAGATGCAGAAGACCATCGTGGTTGAGCTCGAGGACCGTAAGCAGCACGGCCTCTACGGCAAGACCATCCGTAGCAACTCCAAGGTGAAGGCCCACGATGAGAACGAGATCGCCGGCATCGGTGACCTCGTGCGCATCGAGGAGACCCGCCCACTTTCCAAGGACAAGCACTTCCGTCTCGTAGAAATCATCGAGAAGGCACGCTAAACCCTTGGCGCACTAAGCCCCGCCTCGGCGGGGCTTTTTTGCGCCCAACACACACCGGAGAACACCATGACACACTACACTGGCCCCCTCGGCGCGCAGGTCACAGCCACCGGCACCGAATTCACCCTATGGGCACCAAGTGCTCATGAGGTGGCCGTCAACTTAGAATCCCGCACGGTTCCCCTCACCAAAGGCGCCCAGGGACAGTGGTACGTGCACATCCCCGGTGTTCATGAGGGGGAAAGGTATAGCTTCACTATCGACGGCCGCCGCACCGCCGACCCCCACGCTCGCGCGGCTACGGCGAACGGTGAGCAGGCGGTGGTGGTGGACGTCGGAAAGCTCCTCGGACCTGCCAGCCGCCTGCCCAGCTTCCCTGACCCCGGCGAGGCTGTGATCTATGAGGCGCATGTTCGTGACCTCACCATCTCCCCGGATAACGGCATAGGGGCGAAAGGCAAGTTTCTCGGGCTCGCGGAGGCCGGCACCCGCAGCAGCGAAGGCGTGCCAACCGGCCTGGATTACATCGCCTCGCTTGGGGTCACGCACCTGCAACTGCTGCCGGTGTTCGACTTCGGCTCGGTGGATGAGACCGGTGACCTCAGCTTCGGCGCCCAATACAACTGGGGCTACGATCCTGTGCTCTACAACGTCCCCGAAGGCTCCTACGCCACCGATCCACACGACCCCTTTGCCCGGCTGCGCGAGTTCCGCGCCCTCGTAGACGCCTGCCACGCGCGCGGCCTGCGGGTGATCATGGATGTGGTCTACAACCACGTCTACGACGCCGGCACCAACCCCCTCGAGCTGGTGGAGCCCGGCACGTTCTTCCGCATGCGTACCGACGGCTCCTTCCACGACGCCACCGCCTGCGGTAACGAAACCGCCTCCGAACACCCCATGATGCGCCGCTTCATCGTTGACTCGGTGGTGTATTGGGCCGAAACCTTCGGCCTCGACGGCTTCCGCTTTGACCTCATGGGCATCCACGACGTGGCTACCATGAACGCCGTGCGCGAAGCCCTCGATGAGATCGACCCCGGCATCCTCATCATTGGCGAAGGCTGGACCATGGGCAACCACGAGCCCGGCGTCATCCCCGCCGACCAAAACGCAGGCCACCTCATGCCTAGGATTGGCATGTTCCAAGATACGTTCCGCGACGTGGTGAAAGGCTCCAACTTCAACCTCGCCGGGCCGGGGTTTGTCAGCGGGAATCCCTCCTACGCCCCCGACTCCACCCTCATGGACAAAAAGCCCGCAGCGAAGTTGCTCTTCGACGCCATGAACGGTGCCCCCGAGGGCCGCAACTACCTGAGCGCCGCGCAATGCGTGATCTACAACGAGGCACACGATAACTTCACGATGTTCGACAAACTCCGCGGCACCGCCGGGTTGGAACATGCTCATGAGGGGGAAATTGCGCGGCGGCATACACTCGCCACCAGCATCCAAATGCTTTCCCGAGGCATCGCCTTTGTCCACGCGGGACAAGAGCTGCTGCGCACGAAGCAAGGAGTGGAAAACTCCTATAACGCGCCAGATTCCATCAATGCCTTCGACTACAACCGCGCCCTCACGTTCCCTGAACAACTCGAGTTCTTCCGGGAGCTGGTGGCATTCCGCCGGCGTTGGGGGTGGGTGACGGAGAGCGATTACGCCACGATCGCCGCCACAACCTCCCTCATGGAAGCAGAAGGGTTGCACCTTTGCTATCGCGTGGCGGGGGCCTTCGATGGCGAAGACGCCCTGATTGTGATCAATGCCGACGTCACCGCGTGGGACATCAGACGTCATACTTCTGCTCATGAGGGGTGGGTGGTGCATGTGGCTGACGAGCGCGTGTTCACACCAGCCCGCCCCTGGGACCAGCAGCCCGTCGCGCCGCTGAGTGTGTTGGTGCTGCAGCGGCGCGGCGAGCGCGGTGAATTTTAGGCCATGCCGATTTCGCCGCCGTCGGTACGCCAGACCGTGGCGACTGCGGGGCGTGGGATGTTGCTGCCGCCTTCGGGCCAGGAGGAGGTGGCTTGGGTGAAGGTGGCGTCGTCGGCTTCGCCTGGGTGCTGGACGTTCACGAGCACGCGGTTGCGCTGGACCACCGGGCCGCAGGTTTCCGCGTCCACGGGGACGGTGAGGAAGCACTTGAGCTGGCCGCGGTTGGGGCCTTCCAGCGCTACGGCGTAGAGGCCGTCGTTGGATTTGAGGGCGTTGCCGTCGGTGGAGATCCAGAGGTTGCCGTGGTCGTCGAAGACCAGGTTGTCTGGGCAGGAGATGGGGGAGACCTGGGACTTGTCAAAGCCGCCAAAGTAGGTGTTGGCTTCCTCGGGGTCGCCGCAGACCAGCAGGATGTTCCAGGTGAAGGATTCGCCGGCGTGGTCGTCGTCGAGTTCCATCACCAGGCCGTTTTTGTTTTCGCGCACCGGCGCCCACTCCATTGGGTCCTCCTTGGATTTGGAGGCGTTCGCGCCAGTGGCGCCGCGGTAGGAGTTGTTGGTGAGCGCTACGTACACCTTGCCGGTCTTGGGGCTGGCCTCGAAGTCCTCGAGACGGTCCATTTTGGTTGCGCCAACGGTGTCTGCGGCCAGGCGGGTGTACACGGCAACTTCTTCGGCAGTGAAGCCGTCCACGTGGGAGGTTGCGGTGTCGCCAGAAACGGTGAGCAGTTTGTGCCAGGTGCCGGTGCCGTCAAAGGCGCCGTCCTTGGGCAGTTCTCCGGTGCCGGTGATTTCCGCGGCGGGGGAGTTGCCTTCCAGGGAGGCTACATAGAGGGTGCCTTCGTCCAGGATGGTCATGTTGTGGGTGATGTCGCCCTCCTTGATCTTCTTTGAGGAGACAAACTTGTAGATGTACTCAAAGCGGGCGTCGTCGCCGGAGTAACACACCACGGTGCCATCCGACGTCACGTGGATGTTACCTGCCTCATGCTTAAAGCGGCCGAGCGCGGTGTGCTTGACCGGGGTGGAGTTGGGGTCCAGGGGGTCGATTTCCACGATGTAGCCAAAGCGGTTGATCTCATTTGGCTCCTTGAGGCTGCTGCCAGCACCATGGTCCTCGGGCACTGACGAGAACGTCCTGCTGTCGTCGTGGCCTCGTACAGAGGATGTCGCTTACACCGCCGCATCCAGCATTGTCATCGCGACGGGCTCGATGTCCGCGTCGGGATACGGGCTGACCACCGAGATGAACGCCCCTCGTCGGCGCTGGCGATCCAGCACCATGTGAGCGCCGAATCCGGAGGCGTAACCGTTGTGCCACACCAGGGGTCGATCGGATCTGTCTTCAACAAACCACCCCGCCGCGACAGATTTAGTGTCATCAGTGAAGCGCACTCGGAAAGCATCCTCGTAGACACAGTCATCGGCGAGAAGGGTTGACATGACCGTGGCGAAATCATGGGCGCTTCCCCTGATCGCTCCGGCCGGTCCATAGCCTTGCCCGGTCCAGGGCAGTTGGTCAGTGCCCCACACGGTGACAGCGTTGAGGTCATGCGGGAGGTTTCGCTGTGCAGGTTGCTGAGCGCGCAGGCGTGAACACCCCAGCGGTATCGTCAGCCTGTTTCGCACCAGCGTCGGGTAGTCCGCCCCGTCGGCGGCCGCTAACGCGTGGCCCAATGCTGAGGCGGCGAGGTTGGAGTAGCTGAAGCGCCCGGCATGACGGACACGCGATCGGCGAAGTTGGTTCATCAGATCGGCGAGGTTCTCGGGTTGTGGATCACCACCTGTCAGTACAGCACTGAGCGCTCGGGCTGCTGAGCGGATTCCCCCGCCGGTGGCAGGCAGTCCTGAGGTGTGGGTCAGACAGGACTCCAAAGTCGCTTCACCGGCAGCTGTTCCGGCCAGGGGGAGGTAGTCTTCGAGTCGGTCGTGCGGTGAGATCAGCCTGGTCTGCACCATGTCGGTGTAGATCAAGCCGTTGAGGGCTTTGCTGATTGAACCGATGTGGAACGTTTTCTGCAGGTCGCACCCGATCGTGGCGATGCGAGTGCCTGCCGGGCCGACTGTGGCGAGACAGGCGGCATAGACGGGACGCTTGAGCGGCAAGGAGTTGAGTAGAAGGCCTGCCAGAGCGGTGTCACCGTCTGTCGTTGATGCGTTTGTGAGACAGGCGGGTTTCATACCTGTTCACCCTACCAGCGACGCGTCTCACGAGTGGACACTCTGAGGGCGCCACACAGCGATCAAGATGTCACGCCATTTAGCGGACAAAGTCACACCTTGGACACATCAAAGCGGTCATGCAGGCGCTCCCACTTGCGCGCTGACTCCTCCTCGGGCACACCAAAGCGCTTGAGGTCCTCCGCGGCTCGCCCCTCGCCTTGGTCCTTGGCGTTGCCAAAGTATTGTTCAAAGTTCTCCTCGCCGGAAAGAAAGGTTCCCCATGGGGTCATGCCGCCGGCGCAGTTGTTGAGTGTGCCCTTGACCAGGGTGCCGGTGGGGTCGGCGCTGGTGCGTACCAGGTCGGAGCCAGCCAAAGGCCCTACCAGGCGGAAGTCGGAGTTGGCGGTGATGCGGCGGTTGAGCGGCCCGAACGTGCGGGTGAGCTCGCCGGTGCTGGCGTCTTTGGTCACTTCTAAGATGGTGTGGCCGTGGGCGGCCAGGCCGATGTTGATGTGCTCGTTGGAGGGGTTTTCTGGGTCGTAGTCCGGGAACATCTGTGGTTCGGTGGTGTATTCATGCGAGCAGACATACACCATGCGCTCGGGGTTTTCGGGGTGTTCAATCAGGCCGGCGAAGTCATTGTTGAAGCCAAACTGGCGCTCGGCGGCCGCTGCGGTCTGGTTGTTGGGGTCGAACTCCGGGGCGTCCTCGTACACTGGGTCGCCCCAAGCGATGAGCACTCCGGCTGCGTAACCTGCGGGAACGGTTACGCGGTCATCGGTGTTTGGGGCAACGTTCTCAAAGCGTAGCCCCGCGGGGTCTGCCGCTGCCGCCGCGCGTGACGTATCAACGGCGGTGGTAGAGGAGCTGGCATTTTCCGACGCCGGACTGCACGCCGCCAACGCAGCACCGCCACCAAAGGTCAAAGCGGTGAGCGCGGAGCCGCGCAAGACGGTGCGCCGGGAAACGATGGTGCCGAAGTAGGGGTTGTCTGAGTTGTTGGTGCACTCCCCAAGACAGGCGTTGCCGCACTTGTAGGTGCAGGTGAGCTTGGAACGGTTGGATTGAAACAGCAGATTGAGGCCCTTGAGTGCCATGGGTGAAGTCTCCGATCACTAAGCGATGCCAGATTGGCTAGGCGTTGGCTAGGCGTTGGCTAGGCGGAGACTATGCGCGTGTGGTGACAATCTGGCACCGCTGAACTGAACCTCAAGTGCACTCCTGCTTCCTGGCGACCTCCAGCCGCGAGCCCGCTCGTGTACCGTGCCATACTGGGCCCCGGTGCGCGTCGAAAAGCGCCCGAATCTAGTCGGATCTAGATTGCTTCTAGGGGAGAGGTGCGCGCGGCGACTCGTGCCGGGGTGAGCGCTGTGATCCAGCCGATGAGTACCGCGCCCGCGCCGACTGCCGCCACCTTGCAAAGCAGGGCGGTGTCCAGGGTGGCGCGCACGGTGTCTGGTGCGAGTCTGCTTAGGACGATGCCGGAAATTACCAGCCCCAAGGTGATGCCCGCAGCGGCGCCGATTGCGGCGAGGAACAGTGCTTCGCGCTGGATGAGTGCGCGGATTTGCGTGCTCAGCAGCCCGATGGCGCGCAACAGGGCGTACTCGTGGCGGCGCACCAGGACGCTGAGTACCAGCGTGTTTGCCACACCAAGCACCGCTACCACCAGCGCCAGCGCAACCAGCACATTCACTAGCAAGAGCACCTGGTTGAACAGTTGTGCCTGGCTAGAGGTGAAGTCCTGGCCCAAGCCCACGCGCAGCAGTGGGTACTCGCTGAGTTCGGCGCGCGCGGTGGTGAGGAGTTGTGCGGCGGGGACGTCCGGGATGGGGTTGAGGAAGTAGGAGGTGAGGTTGCGGGTGGGCCCGTATGGGAGGTCCTCCAGGCTCGAGGTGGAAATGACCAGGCTGCCCATGGTGTTGGAGGAGCTGTAGATGCCGATGAGGGTGAGGTTGTGGTACTGGTCGCCCAGCGCGCCGAGCAGCGGGACTTGAGCGCCGATGCTCCAGCCGTTTGCCGCGGCGGTGGCGGCGTCGGCAATAAAAGTGTTGGGTTGGGAGAGGTCGGTGGAGCCCGAAACCCCCTCAAGGGCTATGAAGTTTGCGGGGTCTTGGTTCATGACGGTGGTTACCGGCAGCGTCCCCTGCGTCTTCTGTGCTACCTGAACTGGGGCAACGCTCATGGTGAGCATCTGGGCAACCTCGGGGGAGGTGCCTAATGCCTCAATGGATTCAGCGGGTACTTCAAAGGAGCCGTCGGCGGAGCTTTGGATGCTCACGGCGGCGGTGATTTCCTGGCGGACCTCGTCCGTCATCAGCCTGTTCGCGGCTGTGCTGAGCACCTGCGACGCAATCACCAAGCTCACGCCGAGCGCAAATGCGAAGGAGGTTGCTGCGCTGCGCCGCGGGGTGCGGATCATGGACTGCGCCGCCATCTGCCGCAGTGTCCTGCCCGAAGAAGCGCGTTTTTTGCGGTGCGAGGCTGTGGTTTTTGGTGGCGCGAGCAGGGTACCGATCAGCACCAGCACCGCCGGGGTGATGAGGAACACGCTCAGGATGCACAATACCGCCGCGGCGCCACCGGTGACCAGGGCGTAGGTGTGCGGCAGCGGAAACACAATCAACACTCCGGACACGGCGAGCAGCGCCAGGCCCAGGATTGTGCGCAGGTGCGTGGGGCGGGAGGTGAGCTGCTCGGATTGGCGCAGGGCTTCAAGGGGGCGCACTTTCGACGCACGCAGGCCCGCACGCAGCGCCGCGAGCACGGTGACGCACGCACCCACGACCACGGGCAGGGAGATTGCCTCCACCGGCACAGAAAACGCCGGAGGGGCTGGGGAAACCGCGGTGGTGCCAATCCATTTCACCCCGGCCCAGCCGGAAGCGATGCCCACAGCGGTGCCGAGCGCGGAGCCCAGCAAGCCCAGCGCGGAGGCCTCCAGGAGTACTAGTGAGAGCAACTGCTTACGCTGCACGCCGATGGAGCGCAGGAGGGAGAACTCCTCGATGCGTTGCGCCGCAACCACGCCGAAGGTATTGGAGATCACGAAAGCGCAGATCACCAGGGCAATGAGGGCGAATGCGGTGAGCAACATCCGCAGGAAGGTGATCGTGGTGCTGATCGTCCCTTCCAGTTGGGCCGCAAGCGTGGGTGCGTCGAGGAACTGGGCCTCGGGGAAGGTGGTGCGCAGGTAGCTCGCCAGTTCAGCGCCGTGCATGGTACGTCCGTTGAGCTTCATGGACCCCACAAACTGGCCGTCGGTGAAGGTGTGAATGAAGGTGCCCTCAGAAACCCTGATCTGGGAGGTTTCTGTTGGGGCGAGCACGTCGCGGGTTCCGCCCAAAAGTGTGGATTGGGTTTGCACGTCCTGGAAGATCCCGGTGATCAGGAGGTCAGCGGAAAAGTAGGGGTGGGTGACGTGAATGGTGTTTCCCACGGACAGGTTGCCCTCTTTGGCCATGGTGTCACTGATGACAGCCTCCGGGGCGTGCTGCTCGGGGGCGCGGCCCTCGATCACCTGGTACTTGTTGCCCACGATCTCTTCTGTGCCATAAAAGGTACTCAGCGTGGGTGGGCGGAATTGGAAGGGATTGTTGCCCTGGGCGTCGGTGACCGTCATGGAGTAGGCAGTATCAATATTGATTGCCGCTACCTCTGGGTTTTGACGGATCGGTTCCAACAGGCTGATGGGGATGCGCTGATCTGAGGTGAGCAGGACGGAAAGCCCAAGGTTGCTGGACTCAAGCTGCTCGGTTGCCTCCAGGCGCTGCTCCGCAGAGGTGCCGATAATCCCGCGTTGCTGGCGCACAATGCTGTCTGTGTTTTGGTACTCGTTTGACACCAGCGTGTTGAGCGTGGACTGGATGCTTGAGGTAAGCACCACGGTTCCCGCGAGGAAGGCCGCGCCGATTGCCACGGCGAGCAGAGAAAGCAGGAAACGCGCCTTATGGGAGTGAATGTTTTTCCCTGCGATGCGCAGCAACGCGGGGATCGCGCGCACAGTGTTGCCTCCGCTGCGTGGGCGCGTGCGTAGGGCAGTGCTGTTGCCCGCGCCTGTTCCCGCGTCCAAACCGTCAGCTCCTTGTCCCGAACCGTCCCCGTTCCCAATTCCAATCACGCTGTTGCACCTAGGGCAATGGTGCTTGCAGGAAGTGCCGCAGGGGTTCCCGTATGGGAGCTTGCGGGGGCGTCGGGGTTCGGGCTGAACACGGAACTAGTGGTCCTCTTCTCCCCCTTGAGGGTGGGGTCTGGAAGGCGGGATGTGGAAAAAGGGTTTCTGTTTAATTATCGCGCACGGAATTGAATTGTTACTGATTCATGCTCGCATACGGTGGAGTTCGGAATCAAAGCCAACCAAGCCCGCCAAAAGGACCGATGGATCGCGGGAGGAAGAGGCGCGGGAACTGCGAAAACCGTGGGATCAGCGCGAAAACTGTGTGAGATAGGCCAAGGAACCGGGCAGATTGTGTGCCCGATCAAAATATTTCCCACGGTGCGTGGATATGCTTGGTCAATATGAGCACAACACACCAGCCATCCATTTCTTCAGCTGGCCCCCACCGCCCGAAGTTTCATGTCTCGCCGCCGCAGGGCCGCCTGAATGACCCGAACGGCATGTTCGTGGATGGTGATACGCTCCACGTGTACTACCAGCACGACCCCGCCTTCCCCTTTGGCGCCAAGCGCACGGGGTGGGGCCACGCCTCCGCGAAGCTCGATGAACTGGTGTGGACGCACCACCCGGACGCCCTCTACCCGGATGCCCCCTATGACCTGCATGGCGTCTACTCGGGCGGCGCGGCCCGCGACGATGACGGCCAGGTGTACCTCTTCTATACCGGCAACCTCAAGGTGGACGGGGAACGCATCCCCAGCCAAAACATCGTGCCAGCGGTGGGCTACGGCGACCCCATGGGCGGGATCTACCGCCGTAGCGAGCACAACCCCCTCATCGCACGCCAAGAACCGGGCTTTACTGGGCATTTCCGCGACCCAATGGTGACCAAAGACCCCACGGGGCAGTCCAAGTGGCGCATGGTGATCGGTGCGCAGCGCGAGGACGAAACTCCAGCAGTGGCCCTGTACCGCGGTGAAGACCTCTTCCACTGGGAGTTTGCAGGCGCGCTGGAGTTCAGCATCGACCATGCCCAGCCGGGGTCCGCACCCGACCTCGTGCCCGGCGGGTTCATGTGGGAGTGCCCGAACCTCATCACATTGTGCGACGAGGAAACCGGCGAGGACCTGGACGTCCTCATTATGTGCCCCCAGGGTCTCGCCCCGATCACCGACACCCAAGGCAACACCCACTACGCATCTTCTGACCAGTGCGGTTACTTGGTTGGGCGCCTTCACAGCACCACGTTTGAGGTTCTGCGTGGTTTCAGTGAACTGGATTTTGGCCACCAGTTCTACGCACCGCAGGTCACGGCCTACGAGCAGGGCGCGTTGCTCGTCGGTTGGATGGGACTGCCTGCGCAAGATGACACCCCCACCGTCACCGAGGAAGGCTGGGTCCATACCCTCACCACGCCGCGCATGCTGCGCCTTCGTGGCGGGCGTTTGTTCCAGGAGTTGCTGCTTCCCAAGGAGGCCCTGGTTCATCGCGAGGAAATCACGGGGGAGGGTGCGTGGGAGCTTTACGACGCCGCTGGCGCCGCAGGGCTCAAGGTGAGTGTTGCCGATGGCGCGCTGAGTTTGGATGTGGCGGGAGATGTGCGCCAGTGCGCGTTGCCAGAGCAGGGTGGGGAACTCGTGATCTACGCCGATGGATGTGCTGTGGAAGTCACTGCGGGCGGCGGTGCGGTGGCGTTGGCCAGTGCCGTGTTTGCCGCGGATCCGCGGGGCTGGGCTGGGGTGCGCCGCGTGAGCAATTTCTGATGTTCTCATGAGGGGACGGGTGTAATTTCCGGTTTTGTCCGATACCACAATTGCGATGTTTGCTTGTGGTATCGGACATTTTTTGTTTCTGTGGTACCGGTTTTGGGGGTAAATGAAAATCATCCCTGTTCAGTGGCAGATTTTCGCAGGCCGTTGGTAGCACATTCGCCACCTTAGGGTGATGGGCATTACATTTGGGAAATGTTGTGATTTAGCTTGTATTCCTTCTGTTTTGTTGGTCTAATGATGTGAAGTTCTGTGAAAGTTCAAGTTCCTACAACGCAAAAGGAATGCAATGCAACATAAGGAAGTAGCCAGCCGTGTGCTCACGGCTATTGGTGGCGAGGAAAACCTCGTTGCCGCTGCGCACTGCGCTACGCGTCTGCGTATGGTCCTGAAGGACTCCAAGGATGTGGACCAGGCTGCACTGGACAATGACCCCGACCTCAAGGGCACCTTTGAGACCGGCGGCATGTACCAAATCATCGTTGGCCCAGGTGACGTGAACAATGTGTTCGCTGAGCTGGACAAGATGACTTCCAAAAACATCGCCGTGTCCACTGAGGAGCTCAAGGAAGTTGCCGCAAAGTCCGGCAACTGGTTCACCCGTGCGGTGAAGGTCCTCGCGGACATCTTCGTTCCACTCATCCCGATCCTCGTGGGTGGCGGTTTGTTGATGGCAATCAACAACGTGCTCACCTCCCAGGACCTGTTCGGCCCACAGTCCCTGGTGGAGCAGTTCCCGAACATCGCCGGCATGGCGGAAATGATCAACTTGTTGGCTGCTGCACCGTTTGCCTTCCTTCCCGTGCTGGTGGGTTTCACGGCCACCAAGCGCTTCGGCGGCAACGAGTTCCTGGGCGCCGGCATGGGTATGGCCATGGTGTTCCCATCCCTGGTCAATGGCTACGGCGTGGCAGAGGCGATTGCCGACGGCTCCATGCCCTACTGGAACCTCTTCGGTCTTGATGTTGCACAGGCTGGCTACCAGGGCACCGTCCTGCCAGTGCTCGCTGTTTCCTGGATCTTGGCCACGTTGGAGAAGTTCTTCCACCGCACTTTCAAGGGCACTGCTGACTTCCTGATCACCCCAGTGCTCACGCTGCTGATCACCGGCTTCATCACCTTCATTGCCGTGGGTCCTGCGCTGCGCTGGGTGGGCGACATGCTCGCGCAAGGCCTGGCAAACGGCTACGAGGCCGGCGGTATCTTCGCTGGTCTGCTGTTTGGCCTGGTCTACTCCCCAATCGTGATCACCGGCTTGCACCAGTCCTTCCCGCCGATCGAGCTCATGCTCTTCGAGCAAGGCGGTTCCTTCATCTTTGCTACCGCCTCCATGGCCAACATTGCACAGGGTGCCGTGGCATTCGCGGTGTACTTCCTCAGCAAGAACGAGAAGCTCAGGGGTCTGGCGGGTGCCTCTGGTACTTCCGCAATCTTCGGTATTACCGAGCCTGCAATCTTCGGTGTAAACCTGCGCCTGCGCTGGCCGTTCTACATCGGCCTCGGCGCTGCCGGCATCGGCTCGGCACTGGTTGCCCTGTTCGACGTCAAGGCCAAGGCGCTGGGCGCAGCAGGCTTCATTGGTGCGGTGTCCATCCGCGCAGAGGATATCCCGCAGTTCCTTGTGATCGCCGTGATTACCTTCATCGTGGCCTTCATCGCAGCCTTCGCTTACGGCCGCTACCTGGTAACCAAGAACGGCACCATCGATCCTGACGCAACTGACAGCGTGCAGGCAGATGCCGCGGCAGCCGCAGCGCTGGCAGAGGTCATCCCGCCAGCAGCGCCAAACGCCCTGGATGTTGTGGCCCCACTCACCGGTGAGGCAGAGGTGCTCTCCAACGTGTCTGACCCAATGTTTGCCCAGGGCAAGCTGGGCGCGGGTATTGCAATCGTGCCAACCGAAGGCCGCTTGGTAGCCCCAGTTGACGGCAAGATCGTGGTTGCCTTCCCATCCGGCCACGCCTTTGCAGTGCGCACCCAGGGTGCAGACGGCAAGGACGTAGACATCCTCATGCACGTGGGCTTTGACACCGTGAACCTCAAGGGCGAGCACTTCACTGCCCACAAGCAGCAAGGCGATGAGGTCAAGGCAGGCGACCTGCTCTGCGAGTTCGACATCGATGCCATCAAGGCCGCAGGCTACGAGGTCACCACTCCCGTGGTGGTGTCCAACTCCAAGCGCACCGGCCCGGTGCTCCCGGTCCCAGGTGCAATCCCTGGCCCGGTGATCGCCGGCGAGCGCGTAATGACCGTGGATCCAAAGGCCGCTCCAGTGGAAACCACGAACGTTTAAGCGCATTCAGCTCAATGCTCAAACCACCTACCGCGGTAGGTGGTTTTGTGTTATGCGCGCAGGTCCAGCCCCAGGTCCAGCACCAGCGAGGAGTGGGTGAGGCCGCCCACGGCCAGGAAGTCCACCCCGGTGGCGGCGTACTGCGCGGCCACCTCAAGGGTGAGCCCGCCACTGGCTTCCGCGAGCGCCCCTGCGGGGTGGATGAGCTCCAACGCTTCGCTGACCTCATCTGGGCTCATGTTGTCCAGCAGGATGAGCCGCACCCCGGCCTCGATGGCCTCGGCAACCTGGGCGAGGGTGTCACACTCCACCTCTATCGGCAGGTCCGGGGCGTAGGCGCGGACCTTTTCCACCGCGGCGCTCAAGGAGCCGGTGGACACAATGTGGTTGTCTTTCACCAGGGCGGCGTCGCCCAAACCCATACGGTGGTTCACGCCGCCGCCGCAGCGCACCGCGTATTTCTGCAAAATCCTGATGCCGGGGATCGTCTTTCGGGTATCCCGAACCTTCGTGGTGGTGCCTGCGCAGGCTTCAACCCACGCGGCGGTGTGCGTGGACACCCCGGAGAGTTGGGAAATGAGGTTCAGCATGGTGCGCTCGAAGGTCAGCAGGTCCACCACTGGGGCAGTGACGCTCAGTACTTTCGTGCCGGGCGTGACCCTGGAGCCATCGGCACAGTGTTGCTGCACATCCACCTGCATCACGCGGCCCTCATAGCGCCCGGCCCAGCAGTACGCCACGGCGGCGGCTACGGGAACGCCGGCGAGCACACCGTGAGCGCGGGCCACGATGTCCGCGGTGCCCATGAGGGAGCTGCCGATGGTGGCCAAGGTGGTGACGTCCGGGCCCCATTGGAGGTCTTCGTCGAGGGTGCGCTCGATCACATCCACAACATAGCCGGGGTCCAAGTCGGCCTCGCGCAACTGTTTGATCAGTGGTGCGGGGAGCAACCCGGTTTCAGGGTGTTGAGTGGACATTATTCGCCACCACCTGGGGTGCCAATTGCGATCATGCGCTGCACCGCCTGGGCGGCCTTGGCGGCAACGTCGGGGGCAACGTGGACTTCGTCGCGGCCTTCGCGCAGGCAGCGGAGCAGCTTCTCCGGGGTGATCATCTCCATGAACGGGCAGGAAGCATCGGGGTTGACGGGCAGGAACTCGGTGTCCGGGCGGGCCTTCTTGAGCTGGTGCAGCATGTGGACCTCGGTGGCCACCAGCACCTTCTTGGAGGAGGTGGCGCGGGCCTGATCCAGCATGCCGCCGGTGGAGAGGATGTGCGTGCGCTGCGCGGGAAACTCCCCTTGGGAAGCCAGCCACAACGCAGAGGTGGTGCAGCCGCACTCGGGGTGCACAAATAGCTCGGCGTCCGGATTGTCCTTCACGGCCCGGGTGAGCCCGCTGGGGGAGATGTCCGCATGCACATGGCATTCACCTGCCCAAATGCGGATGTTTTCACGTCCCGTCTCGCGCTTTACATGGGCGCCCAGGAACTGGTCTGGGCAAAACAGCACCTCTTGGTCCGCCGGGATAGACCGCACCACGTCCACGGCGTTCGCGCTGGTGCAACAGATGTCCGTCTCCGCCTTCACCTCAGCGGTGGTGTTCACATAGCTCACCACAACCGCGCCGGGGTGCTGCATTTTCCATTCGCGTAGTGCGTCCGCCGTGATGGTGTCTGCAAGCGAGCAGCCCGCCGCCGCGTCCGGAATAAGCACGCGCTTTTCTGGGGAGAGAATCTTGGCGGTTTCCGCCATGAAGTGCACGCCGCAGAAGATCACCTCGGTTGCGTCCGTCTGTGCGGCGATCCGGGAAAGTGCTAGGGAATCACCAACGTGATCCGCTACATCCTGGATCTCGGGGAGCTGGTAGTTGTGGGCAAGGATGACTGCATTGCGCGCGGAGGCGAGTTCGCGCACTTCATCGGCCCAATTGGCAGGCAGTGTGGACATGAGGTGTTCTCCAAGGGGCTGGTATGGACTGGGGTTTTAGACCATTAGGCGAAAACTGCTTTGCACAGTAGCATGAACCCGTGACACATCCCCCCGTAGGCCCCCTGCGCGACCACGCCGGCACCGCGAAATTCCGCCATCAAGCAGTGGCGGTGGTCCTGCGCGTCACCGAACAACTCGAGGTCCTCACCCACACCCGCCAGCGCGAACCCTTCCCGGGCCTCCCCGAACTCCCCTCCGGTCCGGTGGAAGTAGACGAGAGCTTGGATCAGTCCGTAATCAGGCATCTCAGGAATCTCCTGAATCGCAGTGCCGACGCCGCCAAGGTTGCGCACTTCGAACAGCTCGTCACGCGCGGCGAGGTGGGCAGGGATCCTTTTGACCGCACGATTGCCACCGCCTACCTGGGCTTGACGCCCCAAGCTCATGAGGGGCAGTGGCTGCCGGTGGCAGGGCTCAGGGAAATGGCATTTGACCACCTGGAGCTCGTAGAGCTCGCGGTTGCCCGACTGCGCGGCAAGCTCAGCTACACCAACATCGCGTTCGCGTTGATGCCGGAGGCGTTCTCATTGGCGCAGCTCAGTGAGGTGTACTGCGCGGTATTGGGATATGAGGTATCCGTGACCAACCTGAAGCGGGTGCTGAGTCGCAGAGGGGTGCTTGAACCAACTGGAGACGTCGTGAAGCCTGCCGGGGGAGGGCGCCCCGCTGCGCTCTACCGCTTTGCCTCCCAGCGGCTCGTGGTCACGGATCCCTTTGCAGCGTTTCGCCCCTCATGAGCATCTTGCAAAGCAGGCGGCGGGTGTGGTTGAATAGTCGGGTTGCCTTTCACAGGTGCGTTCGTGCTGCTAGTTTCCGGGAGCGGCGGGGGCGCGAAAGGCGAGTGAGTACATAGACCGCGTGTGTCAGTTCGGAAATCTGCCACACATACAATCCAGGTCAAGGAGACCCATAGTGATTCAGCAGGAATCGCGTCTGAAGGTCGCCGACAACACCGGTGCACGTGAAATTCTGTGCATCCGCGTCCTCGGTGGCTCCACCCGACGCTTTGCTGGCATTGGCGACGTAATCGTCGCGACTGTCAAGGAAGCAACCCCAGGCGGCAACGTAAAGGCCGGCGAGGTTGTAAAGGCAGTAGTTGTTCGCGCGAAGAAGGAAACCCGTCGTCCAGACGGCTCCTACATCAAGTTCGACGAGAACGCAGCCGTCATCATCAAGAACGACTCTGAGCCTCGCGGTACCCGCATCTTCGGCCCAGTTGCTCGTGAGCTTCGCGACAAGAAGTTCATGAAGATCGTTTCTCTCGCACCGGAGGTGATCTAACCCATGAAGATCAAGAAGGGCGATAACGTCATCGTGATCTCCGGCCCAGACAAGGGCGCAACGGGCAAGGTCATCGAGGCATACCCACGCCGCGACAAGGTACTCGTGGAGGGCGTGAACCGCATCAAGAAGCACGTTGCAAACTCTGCACCAGAGCGCGGCGCTTCCTCCGGCGGCATCGTTACCCAGGAAGCTCCAATCCACGTTTCTAACGTGATGCTTCTGGACGCTGACGGCACCCCAACCCGCGTTGGCTACCGTTTCGACGAGAACGGCAAGAAGGTCCGTATCTCTCGCCGCACCGGGAAGGACATCTAAACATGAGCGAGAACTACACTCCACGTCTGAAGACCCGCTACCGCGAGGAAATCCGCACCAAGCTCAACGATGAGTTCTCCTACGAGAACGTCATGCAGATCCCAGGTGTGGTCAAGGTTGTTGTGAACATGGGTGTGGGCGACGCAGCCCGCGACTCCAAGCTCATCAACGGCGCACTCGAGGACCTCACCGCGATCACCGGCCAGAAGCCAGAGCTTCGCCGCGCAAAGAAGTCCATCGCTAACTTCAAGCTCCGTGAAGGCATGCCAATCGGCGCCCGCGTTACCCTGCGCGGCGACCGCATGTGGGAGTTCCTGGACCGCCTGCTGACCGTGGCCCTGCCACGTATCCGCGACTTCCGCGGCCTCTCCGACCAGCAGTTCGACGGCCACGGTAACTACACCTTCGGCCTCACCGAGCAGACCATGTTCTACGAAATCGACGTAGACAAGGTTGACCGCCCACGCGGTATGGACATCACCGTTGTCACCACCGCAACCAACAACGAGGAAGGCCGCGCACTGCTGCGCGAACTCGGCTTCCCATTCAAGAAGTCTGACGCTTCCTAAATCGTTGTCTGCTCTGCCGCCCCATTTCATATGGGGCGGTTTTGCTGTTTCCGGGAAACGGCATGGCTCAAACGCTCCCGGCGCACAATAAAGCAGCCACCCTCGAGGGGTGGCTGCAGGTAACGTCGGGAAGCTTACTCAGTGCCCAGGCGCTTGTCTGCTTCCTCGCGAGCCTTGGCGATGTGCTCGGCCTTGTCCTCGCCCAGCTTCTCCTTGGCGAGCTGCTCGGCCTTGTCCAGGATCTGGTCAGTGGTGCCTTCCTGGTTGAGCAGTTCCTTTGCCTTGTCCATGATGCCCATGGTGGATTCCTTCCTTTTGGGGGTGCAGCGCCGAAACGCTCAACGTTTCACGCTGTCCCATGCTGATTGGGTGCTTCAGGTGCACGATAGTTTCTTACAAAACCTTATGGGAATCTTATCTGAAAGGGCTTAGTCTCGCGCCTTGCCGCCACGATCCCATTCAGCCTATTTACAAGTCTTTGGAAATCAGGTAATGTTGCCGCTTGGACTTTTGTCAGCTCCGGTGCGCTCTCATGAGCACGGACTCATCTCCGCTTGCGCCCGCTGAAAAGTCCATGAGTACTTTTTCAACCTACTTTGTTGTAGGCCCCCCGCCCTATGCGACCGCAAGGCAGAACGAGGCTGCGAGTACCCCATGCTACTGAGTGTGGGGAGCGTCTGAGTGGCCCATCATCATGCGGTGACGCCTTCAAGGTGGGAAGGAACCGCAACGAGAAAGGCATTAGGTCACATCAATGACCATGACTGATCCAATCGCCGACATGCTGTCGCGCGTGCGCAACGCATCCAATGCGCACCATGACGCAGTGTCGATGCCTTCTTCCAAGCTGAAGGTGAACATCGCTGAGATCCTGAAGCGAGAAGGCTACATCGCTGACTACAAGGTAGAGGACGCAAAGGTTGGCAAGACCCTGTCCCTCGACCTGAAGTACGGCCCAAACCGCGAGGCCTCCATCTCTGGTGTGCGCCGCGTTTCCAAGCCAGGTCTGCGCGTGTACGCAAAGTCCACCAACCTGCCACAGGTCCTCGGCGGCCTGGGCGTGGCGATCATCTCCACGTCCCAGGGTCTGCTCACCGACCGTCAGGCTACCGAGAAGGGCGTAGGCGGAGAAGTTCTCGCCTACGTCTGGTAATAGGGAGGATTTAGAGATGTCACGTGTAGGTAAGGCACCTATCGCAATCCCATCCGGTGTTGACGTCAAGATTGACGGCCAGTTCGTAGAGGTCAAGGGCCCTAAGGGTACTCTGAGCCTTGAGGTTCCAGCACCGATCACCATTGCTCAGGAAGACAACGAGATCGTTGTCACCCGTCCAGATGATCACCGCAAGAGCCGCTCGCTCCACGGTCTGTCCCGCTCCCTGGTGAACAACCTCGTGGTTGGCGTCACCGAGGGCTACACCGTCAAGATGGAAATCTTCGGTGTGGGTTACCGTGTAGCACTGAAGGGCAAGGACCTGGAGTTCTCTCTCGGTTACTCCCACCCAGTGCTGATCGAGGCTCCAGAAGGTATCACCTTCGCCGTAGACGGCAACACCAAGTTGTCTGTTTCCGGTATCGACAAGCAGAAGGTCGGACAGATCGCCGCCATCATCCGTCGCCTGCGTAAGGATGATCCTTACAAGGGCAAGGGTATCCGCTACGAGGGTGAGCAGATCCGTCGCAAGGTCGGAAAGACGGGTAAGTAAAACATGAGCAACGAGAACAACAACGGCAAGCGCCTGCCAGTTGGCAAGGATATTTCCACCCGTCGCCGTCTGGCCCGCGCACGTCGCCACAACCGTATCCGCAAGCACCTGCGTGGCACCCCAGAGGCTCCACGCCTTGTGGTGCACCGCTCCTCCCGCCACATCCACGTCCAGGTGATCGACGACCTCGCAGGTCACACCCTGGCCGCTGCCTCCACCATTGAGGCAGATGTGCGCGCATTCGAGGGTGACAAGAAGGCAAAGGCCGCTAAGGTTGGCCAGCTTGTCGCTGAGCGTGCAAAGGCAGCCGGCATCGAGCAGGTCGTTTTCGACCGCGCTGGCTACAAGTACCACGGCCGTGTTGCTGCACTGGCCGACGCAGCTCGTGAAGGTGGTCTGAAGTTCTAATGGCTACCATCATCACCAACAACGGAAGGAACGCGTAATGCCGGGACGTGAACGGCGTGACGGCGGACGCTCCGCCGACGAAAACCAGAACAAGAACGAGCGCCGCGGCGGCCGCCGCGACGACCGTCGTAACCAGCAGCAGGACGAGCGCTCTCAGTACATCGAGCGCGTCGTGACCATCAACCGCGTGTCCAAGGTCGTGAAGGGTGGTCGTCGCTTCAGCTTCACCGCCCTCGTGATCGTCGGCGACGGCAAGGGCATGGTTGGCGTTGGCTACGGCAAGGCCAAGGAAGTTCCAGCAGCTATCCAGAAGGGTGCAGAAGAGGCTCGCAAGAACTTCTTCCGCGTCCCAATGGTTGGCGGCACCATCACCCACCCAGTTCAGGGTGAGGCAGCGGCAGGCATCGTGATGATGAAGCCAGCAGCCCCAGGTACCGGTGTGATCGCAGGCGGCGCAGCACGTCCAGTGCTCGAGTGCGCAGGCATCCAGGACATCCTGTCCAAGTCCCTCGGCTCTGACAACGCAATCAACGTGGTTCACGCCACCGTTGATGGCTTGAAGCAGCTCGTCCGCCCAGAAGAGGTCGCTGCCCGCCGTGGCAAGACCCTGGAGGAAGTTGCTCCAGCTCGCATGCTGCGCGCACGCGCAGGACAGGAGGCATAAATCATGGCTCTGAAGATCACCCAGAACAAAGGTCTGGTTGGTGCAAACCCAAAGCAGCGCAAGAACATGGCTGCCCTGGGCCTCAAGCGCATCAACCACTCCGTAGTCCGTAATGACACCCCCGCAGTGCGCGGCATGATCAATGTGGTGCGCCACATGGTGTCTGTCGAAGAAGTGGCAGGGGAGTAACACATGAGCGATCCAATTAAGCTTCATGACCTGCGCCCAGCAAAGGGTGCACACAAGGCCAAAACCCGCGTTGGTCGCGGTGAAGGCTCTAAGGGTAAGACCGCAGGCCGTGGTACCAAGGGCACCAAGGCTCGTAAGCAGGTTTCCGCTGCTTTCGAGGGTGGCCAAATGCCACTGCACATGCGTCTGCCAAAGCTCAAGGGCTTCAAGAACAACAACAAGGTCTACTTCCAGGTTGTCAACGTTGCTGACCTGGAAAAGGCATTCCCGAACGGTGGCGACGTCACCGTGGCCGACATCGTTGCAGCAGGCCTCGTGCGTGCAAAGCAGCCAGTGAAGGTCCTGGGTAACGGTGAGCTCGGCGTCAAGCTGAACGTCACCGCTGACAAGTTCTCCAAGTCTGCAGTCGAGAAGATCGAGGCAGCCGGCGGCACTGTCACCGCGAAGTAACACCTCGCAAAAAACATCCACCCACGGTGCATCATGTGCACACCGTGGGTGGATTTTTGCTATCTCATGAGGCAATCCACGCGGTGGTATTCGGCGGAATCACCCCATCAACCAGCTCCTGAGTGGAAAGCAGCACAGCACCCTCCGGGGCAGGGTAGGGATGGTCAAAGGTTGTCACCACCTCCACGCCCATGTTCCGCAGGCGCAGGGTGCCGTTTTCCACCCTGATGTTTTCCGCGGCTCCCTGACCCAAGCCAAGCTGCTTGCGCAGGCGAATCATCTTCCTAAAGAAGTGCAGCGCGGAATCCGGGTTGGCTTCCTGCACATCAACAGCAAAATCCCCGTATTCCTCCGGCTGCGGCAGCCAGGTTTCGCCGGTATCGCTGAAACCAAAGGCGGGGGCGTTGTGCACCCAGGGAAGCGGAATGCGGCAGCCATCGCGCCCCGGCTCCGGGTGGTCTGTGGGCAGGGTGCGGAAGTACGCCGGGTCCTGGCGCACGGAGTCAGGCAGTTGCGTGTGCTCCGGCAGGTTAAGCTCCTCTCCCTGGTAGATGTATACCGAACCAGGCAGTGCTTCCATGAGGGCGTGGGCGGCGAGAGCCCGCTTCGCACCCAGCTCCGCATCCGGCTGCGGATCCGTGGGCCTGATGCCGTTCGGCCTGTCCAGTGCAGCCAAACCCAGCCGGGAAGCGGCCCTGACGACGTCGTGATTGCTCATCACCCACGTTGGCAGCGCGCCCACCGTGGCCAATTCCTTCAGTGAACGGGTGATCACCGGCGCGAGGACCTCGGGGGTCCATTTGGCCACCAGGAAGTCGAAGTTGAACGCCTGGTGCATCTCATCTGGCCGCACGTACTTTGCCAGGCCGCGGTCGGGGTCCACCCAGGCTTCGGCCACCAGAATGCGAGCCGGGGAGTATTCGTTAAGGATGGCCCGCCATTCGCGGTGGATCTCGTGGACTTCCTCGCGGTCCCACATTGGGGGATCTGGGATCACAACGTTGCTTTCCTCGGAGCGGTCGCCGCCCTCCACCATGGCGAAGTGAAATTGCCAGTCCGGCAGTTCCGGGTCCTTAGCCATGCCGTGTGCCACGTCCACGCGGAAACCGTCCACGCCGCGATCCAGCCAGAAGCGCAAGATCTGCGCGAACTCCTCATGGACATCCTCGTTGGACCAATTGAGGTCTGGTTGGGTGCTGTCAAAGAGGTGGAGGTACCAGGAGGTGTCGTGTTCCCATGAGGAGCCGGGGGCGTCGGGGCGTTGGCACACCTGGGTCCACGCGCCTTGGCCAAAGATGGACTGCCAGTCGTTCGGGGTGTCGCGGAACCAGTAGCGCTCGCGCTCAGGGGATCCTGGACCAGCGGCGAGTGCAGCCTGGAACCAAGGGTGCTGGTCAGAGGTATGATTGGGCACCAAGTCCACTATGATCTTTAGCCCGAGTGCATGCGCGTGTTCGATGAGTCTGTCGGCGTCGGCAAGCGTGCCATACATGGGGTCGATGTTGCGATAGTCCTGCACATCGTAGCCGCCGTCTTTTTGGGGTGAAGTGTAGAAGGGGGAGAGCCAGACTGCGTCTGCGCCGAGCTTAGCGACGTGCTCAAGGCGGGCAGTGATACCGGCCAAAGTGCCGTTCGGGCCTGTACTTCCCGCGAAGGAACGGGGGTAGATCTGATAGATCACTGCGTCGCGCCACCACTGTGTTTGTGGTTGCTTGTCTGGTTGGGGAGTGGGGTTGAAGCTGCTGAAATCGGAATCAAAACCAGAAGAGGACATGCGTTCACGCTACATGCTTTGATTTCATTCTGTTCATGTGGCAATTCCCACTACAAAGAAAAACAACTGCTCATATGCGGAAATGAATACAAGACAAACAAATGTGATTTACGGCATTGCTAAGCGTTTTTGTAACTGAACTCATGATGGGTATTGTGGCGGTGTAAGCGGAAAACTCACTGAACCAAAATGTCCGATCTGCCCGATATGTTGGAAAACGCGAATCGTTGTATCTGGGTGGACGTAGCAGTTGGGATCGGACTAGGGCTGTGAGCCGTTCTTGTCACTGAACACAAAGTAGAGATAGGTGATTTATCGTGGCTTTCAACCACATTCAGAAGACCATCGCGGTCCTCGCAGCAGCCTCCCTGGGCCTCGTTGCTTGCTCCTCCGATTCCTCATCTTCTAGCTCCTCCGAGGGCGCATCCTCTGGCGACACCACCAACGTGACCCTCACCGTGTGGTCCTCTCAGGAAGATCAGACCAACGATGACGCATGGCTGCAGACCATGCAGGCTCAGTTCGCTGAGGCTCACCCTGAGTACAACATCACCTGGGAAAACGCAGTGGTTTCCGCAGCAGACGCCGGCACCACCGTGAATCAGGACCCATCCGCAGCAGCAGACGTTTACGTCTTTGCAAACGACCAGCTCGGTGCCCTGCTCGAGGCAGGCGCAATCGGCCAGCTCTCCGACTCCGGCGCAGCTCAGCTCTCCGAGCAGGCAGCAGACACCATGGCTGCTTCCGTGACTGGCCAGGATGGCGCAGCTTACGGCCTGCCAATTGAGCCAAACACCTGGTTCATGTACTACGACACCTCCGCACTCACTGCTGAGGACGTGACCAACCTGGACACCATGCTGGAGAAGGCACGCGTTTCCTTCCCACTGTCCAACTCCTGGTACTTCCCAGCCTTCTACGCTGGCGCTGGCGCAACCTTCTTCGGTGAGGACGGCCTGGATGAGGCAGCCGGCATCGATCTCGGCGACCGCGCTGCAGAGGTCACCCAGTACCTCGCAGAGCTGTCAGCGAACCCGAACTTCATCAACGATGTTGACGGCTCCGGCGTTGGCGGCCTGCAGAATGGCTCCGTGGACGTAGTGTTCTCCGGCTCCTGGGATGCAGCAAAGATCGAGGAGATCCTCGGCGAGAACTACGGCGTTGCCACCCTGCCAACCTTTACCCTCGGCGGCGAGCAGATCCAGATGAAGGCCTTCTCCGGCTCCAAGGCCGTGGCCTACAACCCGAACTCCGCTGACACCCGCGCAGCCGCAGAGTTCGCAGCCTTCCTCGCAAGCGCTGACTCCCAGAAGGTGCACTACGAGAAGAACGGTGTGATCCCATCCGATCAGACCCTCGCTACCGACGCCACCATCTCTGAGAACCCCGTTGCAACCGCCCTGCTGACCACCGTGGACTCCAACTCCATCCTGCAGCCAACCGTGAAGTCCATGTCTGACTTCTGGGATCCTGCAGAGAACTTCGGTAAGGCTATTGCCAACCGCGACGTCACTCCAGAGAACGCCGCTGCTCAGACCGAGGCTTTTGTCTCCCAGTTGCAGTAAGCTGCGCTTCGAATCCATAGCATTACGCTAATGCTTTCAACCATCGGGCCCAGCACCTTGCTGGGCCCTTTGTATGGCCTACACGGCCAGCCGCGTAGGCGGTTGGCAATAGTTGAAAGGACATCGGACTCATGACCCAAGGAGTCCTCGCAACGGCTGGGGCGCAACCCAAGCCCGCGAAACCAAAGCACACCCGCAAACGAGAAGACCCACCGAGCCCCTACGCAACTGGGACTGCTTGGAAACACGGCGACGCTCTCACCAAGGCCTCCCTTCTGGTGTTCGGCCTCGGCAACCTCGCCCGCAAGCAGGTAGTAAAGGGAATCGCCTTCCTCGCCATTGAAATCGCCTTCCTGGCGTACCTGTTCACCACTGGGTTCAGCGCACTCGCTGAGCTGCCGGGCCTCGGCACCGGTGAGCAGAAGCGCGTGCAGGTAGATGGCTTCTGGGTCTATGAAAACTCCGAACCCTCAGTAGTGCTCCTCCTGGAAGGCGTGGCAACCGTTTTCCTCATCATCGTCTTCCTGTGGTTTGCTACCATCGCTCTGCGCAGCGCCTACAAAGCACAGGTGTTCCAGCAGGAGCAGGGGCGCGCACGCACCCTCAAGGAAGATCTCCATGCGCTGACCGACGAAGACGCGCCCACGTTGCTCATGACCCTGCCCACCGTCGGCATCCTGGCGTTCACGGTGCTGCCACTGATCTTTATGATCGCCATGGCGTTCACCAGCTACGATTCCGGCCACGTGACCAAGTTCGACTGGGTTGGCCTGGACAACTTTGTCACCGTGCTCTCCAACAGCGGCGGCACTGTGAACCTCAATCTCTTCGTTGAGGTGCTGATCTGGACCCTGGTCTGGGCATTCTTTGCCACATTCCTGAACTACTTCGCCGGAATGTTCTTGGCAATGCTCATCAACCGCAACGGTACCCGCGGAAAAGGCTTCTGGCGCGCAATCTTCTCTCTGTCCGTTGCTGTGCCACAGTTCGTGACGCTCCTGGTCATGCGTTCCATGCTGCAGCCAGAAGGCATCATCAACCGCATGCTGCTGGACTGGGGCTGGATCGACTCCGGGCTGCCATTCTTTACCGACGCTACCTGGGCGCGCGTGACCGTGATCCTCATCAACCTGTGGATTGGTATTCCGTACACCATCATGCAGGTCACCGGTATTCTCCAGAATATCCCAGCGGAATTGTACGAGGCCGCCCGCCTTGATGGTGCTTCCTGGTGGCAGATCTACCGCAACATCACGCTGCCGTACATGCTGTTTGTGATGACCCCGTACCTGATCACCACGTTCACCGCGAACGTGAACAACTTCAACGTTATCTACCTGCTCTCTGGCGGTGACCCAACACCTGTTGGCGCCTCCGCGGGTAAGACTGACTTGCTGATTACCTGGCTCTACAAGCTCACTGTGGACCGCGGTGACTACAACGTCGGTGCCGTGATCGGTATCTTGACGTTCATCGTGCTCGCCAGCGTGGCGCTGGTGACCTACCGCCGTTCGGGCTCGTACCGCAATGAGGAAGGATTCCAGTGATGGCTCAAAAGCAAAAGGTGCACAGCCAGCGCCGCGCCAACGCGATCACCAACGCGGTGGTCCACATCTTCCTGGCTGTACTCGCCATCCTTTGGGTGGTGCCAATCGTGTGGGTGTTCGCGGAGAGCTTCAACAAGAACACCGCGCCATACACCTCCACGTTCTTCCCCACTGAGTGGACGTTCGACAACTACATTGCGCTATTCACCGAACGCGCCGTGTTGAACTTCCCGAAGATGTTCCTCAACACCTTCATCATCGCCTGCTTCACCTGCGTGATCTCGGTGATCTTCGTGCTGATCGTCTCCTACTCGCTCAGCCGCCTGCGCTTCCGTTTCCGCAAGGTCTACATGAACATTGCGCTGATCCTGGGCATGTTCCCCTCGATCATGGCTGTGGTGGCAATCTACTTCATCCTCAAGGCACTTGGTCTCACCCAGGGCTGGACCACAAACCTGGCGCTGATCATCGTGTACTCGGCCGGCACCGGCATGGGTTTCTACGTGATGAAGGGCTTCATGGACACCATCCCCATCTCCCTTGATGAGGCTGCGTTGTTGGACGGCTGCACCCGTTGGCAGGTGTTCCGCCTGATCATCCTGCCGATCTGTAAGCCAATGATCGTCTACCAGGCAATCGTGGGCTTCCTGATCCCTTGGCTGGACTTCGTGCTGGCAAAGGCAATCGCCCGGACCCAGGAAAACTACACGGTGGCCCTGGGCCTGTGGAAGATGCTGGAGAAGGAATACATCTATGACTGGTTCGCACGCTTCGCTGCCGGCGCCGTGTGCGTCTCCATCCCAATCGCCCTGCTGTTCATCGTGATGCAGCGCTACTACCAGGATTCTATGTCCGGTTCCGTGAAGGGCTAAGCTCCACAAATCCCGCGCCCGCGTCTCCTTATCCATACGGGGAGCGCGGGCGTTCTCGATTCACCCTCACTTGGGATAGCCTGGAACACACTATGACTGCGAAACACCCGAACCCGCCCCTCAAGGGACTGAGCGTTAGTACCTTGCTGGTGATAGCCGCCGTGCTCACCGCCGCGGGAATGGCCTCTACGCTAATCGCACCACCTGGGCAAGATTTCTCCACGATGGGCAACGCCCAGCTCACTGCCGCGGTGATCCTGGAGCTCGCCTCATGGGCAGCTTTACCGGTGTTCACCTGGGTGCTGGTGTTGGTTCTGCGCCGCGGCGTGAACCCGTGGCGTGTCACCGGAACGCTGCTCGGGTTGGCGATTCTCAGCGAGCCGTTCTATGACCAAGTGAACCAAGGGAAGTGGTTTGCCCTGGAGGCGCAGTCGCCCGTATGGGGATTCCTCCTGGCGATGCTCCTCTGGGCGATCCTGCGCAGCACCCGCAACAGTTCTCGGATGGCCCGCGCGGTGATCGTCGGCACCGTATTCCTGGCAACGATAATCTGGGCGATCCTCATGAACGTTGGCACCCGCTTTGGCTTCCTCTCCTTAGGGGTGCTGATCCTGGTGTTTTTCCTGGTGTTCGCTACGCTGTGGACCAACGAGAACGCCGCCATGCTCACCGCCGGCGGGCTAGGCGCGATGATGCTGCTCATGCCGGGCCTTGGCGTGGTGCTGCTGCACTATCGAAAGCCCCTCGACGACGCCTCGTGGGCCCTGCCCAAACAAATCTGGCTCTGGGCCTATCCGGTGGCGTTGGGGATCACGGCGTTGGTGTCACCGTAAACGGTCCAGGGGGCTGGGGCGGAGGATGGGGAGGTGGCGATGCCCACCGCGTGATCCGCCGCGAGCTGCGCCGCCGCCGCGGTGGGTGGGGCAGGGGAGAGCACTACTTTGGGTGCCCCGTGCGCCACAATCCTCCTCATGAGCTCACGGTCCACCGGAGCGTTCAGCGCGATGATCGGCGCCGGGGCGAGCTCGCGCAGGCCGGCGGCCTTGTCCAGGGCATTGCTCATGCTCACGCACCCCACAGCGGCAACCGCACGCTCAAGGTCGATTCCCGCCGCGCAGTATGGGGCCTTGGCTGAGCCTGCTGCCTTGCTGAACTGCTGCCAGGCGTCGTCAAGCTGCGACACCTCAAGCGGTGTCCATGAGGGGGAGAGGGGTTCGCGGGGCGCGCCCAGCGTGAGATCCAGCAGGTTGTAGGGATTCACTCCGGCCACAGCGCCGCTGCAATAGCAGGCCTCCAGCACCTCGGCGGTGATGCCGCTGGCCGCCAGGAAGCCCCTGGCTAGGGCGATGTCCTGGCCGGGGATGCGCCAGAGGTTGGCCACCTCGCGCTGGTCGACGCGGATGGTGAGGGGTTCTTCGCCCGTGAGCCGGCGCGGGCGCACCGACACCTCCCCCTCATGAACAATCGCGGCGGGGCAGGGGATGAATTTTCTGCTCATGAGGGGTCGGCTTCGGTTTCGGCGTCATCATCATCGAGCAACACCGCCTCATTGCGCCGCTGCGGCATGATTGTGTCAATGTAGTGGCGGGCGGCGTCCATGAGGGGGACTTCGGCGCCGGCAGCTTCGGAGAGGTACCACTGGTGCTCCACGATCTCGTGGAAGGTTTGGGCGGGGGAGAGTTTCTGGGAGGCGTCGGTGGGCAGGAGGGCGAGCACGGGTTCGTAGATTTCGGCGAGCCAGTTGTGCGCCACCTGGGGGTCCACCTCCACTGAGCGCATTGCGGCGTAGGAGGCGATGAGGTTGAGGATGCGGCGGGCCTGGCGCTCCTCCAAGTCCATGCCGGTGAGTCGCATGAGGGCTCGGTTGTGGTGGCCGGCGTCCACCACGCGGGGGCGGATGCGTAGGGAGTGTTCGTCGCCGGCAATTTTGAGCTCGCCGACGTCGAACCCCAGGGAGTTGAGGCGCTCGATGCGCTGCTGAACCCGCCATGGCTCGGCGGGGTCCACTGCCTCTTCTGCGGTGAGCTCGCGCCACAGGAGTTCGTATTTTTCCACGATGTGATTGCCCACGGCGATGGTGTCCACTTCAGGCTCCATGAGGCCGCCTGCCTGGAGGTCCATGAGCTCGCCGATGATGTTTACGCGGGCGATTTCTACGTCGTAGAGGCGGCGCTGCTCGGAGAGCTCGGGCTGGAGTTCACCGGTTTCGGCGTCCACGAGGTAGCCGGAGAAGGAGTCGGCGTCGCGGCGAAACAGTGTGTTGGAAAGGGAGACGTCACCCCAGAAGAAGTTGAGCAGGTGCATGCGCACGAGCAGCACGGCGAGGGAGTCGATCAACCTGCTTGCGGTTTCTGGGCGCATGGCTTGGGAGAACACTGCACGGTAGGGCAATGAGTATTCCAGGTGTTCGGTGACGAGTGCCGCGGTGAGTTCCTCGCCGTGTTCATCCTCGCGGCCCGTGATCACCGCGATCGGCTTCACGCAGGGCGCACCCAGCCGGCCGAGCTGCTGGAGCATCCGGAATTCGTGGTGGGCCACCTTCTGGCCGATCTCCTTGATGGCGATCACATGCCCGTTGATGCGCACAAAACGCACCTCGTGGCGGGAAATACCGCGCGGCAGCGCCGCGATGAGGTCCTGCGGCCAGTCCACCAGGGGCAAATGCCAGGGGAGCTGGAGCAGCGAGTACGCAAACGTGGAGTTGGCAATACTCATCGATGGGTTGCTGGCGGGCATGGTGGACCTTTCAACGGCGGGAAGTGAGGAAAACAGGGAAGCTCACAGAGATGTGGGAGAAGTGGGAGATGTGGAAAAGCGAAAGCGGCACCCCAACGAGGTGCCGCCTAGTAATCCACTGCTCTCTTTGAGGCGCAAGCCTTATTCAGGCAGGCGCGCTCCGGTGGCCTTGGAGAAGTTGTGCTGCGCACCTGGGCGGATTCGCACGTGGACTACGGAGCCAATTGGTGGCGCAGAGTGCGGCGCGGTGCGCACGATGATCTGACCAGTTGGGGTGTCGTCCGGGTTTGCGTCGGTACCGGAGCTGAGCTCCCCGCCGCCTTCCAGGGTGCCGTACATGAAGGCGTCAGAACCGAGTTCCTCCACCAAGGTGAGGCGCACTGGAATGGTGTCTGGCTCGTGCTCGGAGACGACCTCCAGGGCCTCGGGGCGGAAGCCGATCACGATCTGGCCGTTGTCGGCCGGCGTGAGGGCCTCGATGGTGGCGCGGGAAAGCGGCACGGAGGCGGCTCCGAGGGTGGCGTGCTCGCCCTGGACCTGGAAGGTGCCCAGGTTCATGGCTGGGGAGCCGATGAAGCCGGCAACGAACTCGTTGGCTGGGTGATCGTAGAGCTCACGCGGGGTGCCCACCTGCTGCAGTACGCCGGCCTTGAGCACGGCGATGCGGTCGCCCATAGTGAGGGCCTCGGTTTGGTCGTGGGTCACGTACAAGGTGGTCACGCCGAGTTCGCGCTGCAGCGCGGCGATCTGGGTGCGGGTCTGCACACGGAGTTTCGCGTCCAGGTTGGAAAGTGGCTCGTCCATGAGGAAGACCTCTGGCTTGCGCACGATCGCGCGGCCCATGGCAACGCGCTGACGCTGACCACCGGACAGTGCCTTTGGCTTGCGGTCCAGGTATTCGGTGAGGTCAAGAGTGCGCGCAGCTTCCTCCACGCGGCGGTTGATCTCGTCTTTGGGGCGGCCGTCGATCTTGAGGGCAAAGCCCATGTTTTCCCGCACGGTCATGTGTGGGTACAGGGCGTAGTTCTGGAAGACCATTGCGATGTCGCGGTCTTTGGGTGGCATGTCGGTGACGTCGCGGTCACCAATGTGGATGCTTCCGGAGTTCACTTCCTCCAGTCCCGCGAGCATGCGCAGGGTGGTGGACTTACCGCAACCGGAGGGGCCAACGAGGACGAGGAACTCGCCGTCAGCAATCTCCAGGTTGAACTGGTCTACGGAAGGCTTCTCAGCACCTGGGTAGATGCGGGTTGCGTGGTCAAAAACGACCTTGGCCATCGAAGGCCCCTTTCAGTATCTTTACCGGCAGGTACGTGCCGGACGATCCGTTGTAAAGACTGTATAAAGACGTAGCGCCGCCAATCTTAGTTGGTTCACAATCATGGGGCAAATGTGAGCTCTGTCATCTTCACCGGCATCATGGTTGGGATCTGCAGTTCCGACGCGCCCAAGGCTCCACGGATTAAGGCGGACAGGGGGACGTCGGAACGCTTCACGTTCCTGAGGCGGACCTGTTCCCCTTGCGCGGTGCTGCAACTCACGGTGAGGTGTGCGGAGGTCCGGGCGAGGTGCTAAAGTACTAGGGTCTATCCTGCACGCGGTTCCGTATGGCCGCATGTGGGTAATAAAATCCTAAGAACTACACCTTTCCTCCGCGTGCTTTGGGTGGGGGAGCCAGGAGGCCCAGTGTCCGCAATCGTGCAGGCATTTAAGGACGTTGATCTGCGCAAGAAGATCCTCATCTCCCTCGCGCTGATCATTTTGTACCGAGTCGGTGCGCAGATTCCTTCCCCGGGAGTGGATTACGCATCCATCTCTGGGCGAATTCGCGAACTCACCTCGGACTCGTCCAGCGTTTACTCGCTGATCAACCTGTTCTCCGGCGGAGCGCTGCTGCAGCTTTCCATCTTCGCCATCGGCGTGATGCCGTACATTACGGCGTCCATCATTGTGCAATTGCTCACCGTGGTGATCCCCAAGTTTGAGGAATTGAAGAAGGAAGGCCAGTCCGGCCAGGCCAAGATGGACCAGTACACGCGCTACCTCACCTTGGGTCTTGCGCTGCTGCAGTCCGCGGGCATCGTGGCGCTGGCTGACCGCGAGCAGCTCCTGGGCACTGGCATACCGGTGCTGGTGGAGGACCGTTCTCTGTGGGACCTTGTGCTGCTGGTGATGGTGATGACCTCCGGCGCGATCCTGGTGATGTGGCTCGGCGAGATCATCACCGAGCGCGGCGTGGGCAACGGTATGTCTCTGCTGATCTTCGCCGGCATTGCTACCCGCCTGCCGTCCGATGGTATGAACATCCTCTCCTCCTCCGGCGGCGTGGTGTTTGCTGCCGTGCTGATCGCCGTGATCATCCTGGTGGTCGGTGTGGTGTTCGTTGAGCAGGGCCAGCGCCGCATCCCGGTGCAGTACGCAAAGCGCATGGTGGGCCGCCGCCAGTACGGTGGCTCCTCTACCTACCTGCCGCTGAAGGTGAACCAGGCTGGCGTGATCCCCGTGATCTTTGCGTCCTCCCTGATCTACATGCCAATCCTGATCACCCAGATCATCACCTCCAACTCCCTGGAGGTGCCGGACAACTGGTGGCAGCGCAACGTGATTCAGTACCTCATGGCGCCGAGCTCCTGGCAGTACATCCTGCTGTACTTCGTGCTCATTATCTTCTTCTCCTACTTCTACGTTTCCGTGCAGTACGACCCCAACGAGCAAGCGGAAAACATGAAGAAGTACGGCGGCTTCATCCCTGGCATCCGTCCGGGCCGCCCAACCGCGGAGTACTTGGGTTATGTGATGAACCGCCTCCTGTTCGTGGGTGCCCTGTACTTGGGAATCATCGCAGTTCTGCCCAACATTGCGCTTGATTTGGGGGTAGGTTCCAGTGCGGCGGGGGCAACCCCGTTCGGTGGTACGGCTATTCTGATTATGGTCTCGGTGGCACTGACCACCGTGAAACAAATTGAAAGCCAGCTTCTCCAAAGCAACTATGAAGGACTTCTGAAATGAGACTCGTACTCCTCGGCCCTCCGGGCGCAGGCAAAGGCACCCAGGCGGCTATCCTGACCGAAAAGCTCGGTGTGCCACACATCTCCACCGGTGACCTGTTCCGCGCCAACATTGGCGAAGGCACGGCGCTGGGCAAGGAGGCCAAGGAGTACATGGACGCCGGCAAGCTGGTGCCTACCGACGTCACCGCCCGGATGGTCAAGGCCCGTTTGGAAGAAGCAGACGCAAAGGACGGCTTCCTCCTGGACGGCTTCCCACGCACCGTCGAACAGGCAGAGATTCTTGAGGGTTTTCTTGAGGAGTTCGGCACTAAGCTCGACGCTGTAGTGAACTACCAGGTGTCCGAGGATGTGGTGGTGGAGCGCATGCTCGCCCGCGGCCGCGCCGACGACAACGAAGCCACCATCCGCACTCGCCTTCAGGTGTACCGCGACGAAACCGCGCCCCTGATCGAGCACTACGGTGACCAGATTGTGAGCATCACCGCAGAGGGCACCGTTGAGGAAATCAACGCCCGCACCCTTGAGGCGCTCGGCCGCTAAGTAGGGTTATTGCCAGAAGCTATCGCACCGGTTTGTGCCGGTGCGATTTGCGTTGTGGGGGCCAGGCATGTGGTGCCCTAAAGATGGTGGCCAAGAATAAAACACGATGCACTAGAGGTGCACAGAAAGACAAGAAGTAGAGGAAGTTTTCTCATGGGATTCCGCAAGCCCAAGAAAATTAACGCCAAGACGGCTGGGGAACTGGATGCAATGGAGGCCGCTGGGTGCGTCGTCGGGCGTGCTTTGCTGGCCGTGCGCAACGCCGCGGCACCTGGGGTGAGCACCCTGGAGCTCAACGACGTTGCAGAGTCCGTGATTCGCGATGCCGGCGCCATCCCCACTTTCCTGGGGTACCAGGGGTTCCCCGCTTCTATTTGTTCTTCTGTGAACGACGTGATCGTGCATGGAATCCCCAACAAGGAGACGGTGCTCGCGCCCGGTGACATCGTATCCATCGACTGCGGCGCCACCCTGGACGGCTGGGTAGGGGATTCCGCCTTGAGCTTCGGCGTGGGCGAACTTGCGCCCGAGGTGGAGGCGCTGAACAAAGCCACCGAGTGGGTGCTCCATGAGGGAATGAAAGCGATGGTTCCGGGCAACCGCCTCACCGACGTCTCTCACGCCTTGGAGCTGGCCACTCGCAAGGCCGAGGCGAAGTTTGGCGTGAAGCTGGGGATCGTGGATGGTTATGGCGGGCACGGTATTGGCCGCAGCATGCACGAGGACCCCTACCTGGAGAACGAGGGCAAGCCCGGCCGCGGCCCGGTGATCCAAGAGGGCAGTGTGCTGGCGATCGAACCCATGCTCACCCTGGGGAGCGTGGACAGTTTCGTGCTTGACGACGACTGGACGGTAGTCACCGCCGACGGCAGCATGGCGGCTCACTGGGAGCACACCGTTGCGGCAACCGCAGGGGGACCGAGGATTCTTACCCCGCGTGAACTGTAGTTTTGGGAATTCGTTGTCTTTTTGGCTGTGGCAAGCTGCCAATTTGCTGTGAACAAGCTATGGTTTTCGCTATGACTGGAAAACACGCCCTCAACAGGCGCGGTGCTGGTGTTGGTGCTGGCCGCGCTGGTGCAGCCCTTGCCACCTTCGCCGCAGCCGCAGCCCTCATGGTTGCCACCCCAGGCCAAGCCCAAGCGCAGGACTTTGGCTCCGCAAACCTGAGCTCTTCCATCGGTTCGTCTGTGGACCAGCAGCTCGCTCAGCTTGACCGTCAGACCCGCGACGGCGCATGGAACCTCCGCCAGTCCCTGCACGCGCAGATCAACGCCGTTTTGCCAGGCGACGCCGGCCTAGGCCTGCGCAACGCCGTCGATGCTGCAGTGAATGCGTTTTTCCCTGGGCTGATTGCGCAGCGTACCGCTCCGGCTCCGGCTCCAGCGCCAGCGCCGGCTCCGGCGCCGGTGGCTGCTCCAGCACCCCAGAACTTCGACCGTGGTTCCTGCCCAGTACAGGCCCGTGCCTGTGTGGACCTCGCAGGCGGCCGTGCATGGCTGCAGCGCGGCGGTCAGGTGACCTATGGTGCTGTGCCAATGTCTGCCGGCGCCCCAGGTTGGGAGACGCCAAAGGGCACTCACTGGGTGCAGCGCAAGGTCAAGGATGAGGTGTCCTACATCTTCAACATGGCACCAATGCCATACTCCACGTACTTCACCAACACCGGCGTGGCATTCCATGAGGGTGACATCAACCTGCTTTCCCATGGCTGCATCCACCTGCGCCACCAGGATGCGGTGACCTTCTTCAACGACCTCCAAGTTGGAGACATGGTGTACGTGTACTAGAGCTATGGAGAGCTATTGAGTTCTCGCGTGCTTGAGGCTGCAGGGTTACTGGGTGCCGTCGGTAGGGCCTGAGGCCTTCCGCCCTGAGCCTTGCGCCTTGAGCTTGTGCCGCGGGCCAAACTTCCCCTCATGGACGTTTGCCCGCGGCCTTGCCATTTCTGCAGGTGAGGTGTAATGTTGGCCGATGGTGTTGGTTCAATCTCCGGCACCATCTGATCAGCAGTACAACAAACCAGCTTTGAGCTGGGGAAATGCAGAGGATATGGCTAAGGAAGGCGCAATCGAGGTAGAGGGCAAGATTATCGAGCCTTTGCCGAACGCAATGTTCCGCGTCGAACTCGACAATGGACACAAGGTGCTTGCACACATCAGTGGCAAGATGCGCCAGCACTACATCCGTATCCTGCCTGAGGACCGCGTGGTCGTGGAGCTTTCTCCCTATGACCTCACCCGCGGCCGCATTGTGTACCGCTACAAGTAATCTCTTTCAGCCTTCATGTTCCACGGGCGCTTTTGAGCGCCCTCTACACCTTTGGCGGCGGTGGCCAAAGCCTCACGTTCCCACCCCACCGTCCGGCTCCGACCGGGCAACGTGGTGGTTTGGGTGAGGGCGAGCATGGAGAAAACCACCGTATCAACCGGAAAGGTACTGCCACATGGCACGTCTAGCTGGTGTGGACCTCCCACGCAATAAGCGTATGGAGGTTGCACTCACCTACATTTACGGCATCGGCCCAGCCCGTGCTGCACAGCTTCTCGAGGAGACCGGCATCTCCCCAGACCTGCGCACCGACAACCTCAGCGACGAGCAGCTCTCTGCTCTGCGTGACGTCATCGAAGCAACCTGGAAGGTGGAGGGTGACCTTCGCCGTCAGGTCCAGGCTGACATCCGCCGCAAGATTGAGATCGGTTGCTACCAGGGTCTGCGCCACCGTCGCGGACTGCCCGTTCGTGGCCAGCGCACCAAGACCAACGCTCGTACGCGTAAGGGTCCTAAGAAGACGATCGCCGGAAAGAAGAAGTAATTCATGCCTCCTAAAGCACGCACTGGCGCGCGCCGCACTGGCCGCCGCGTCGTAAAGAAGAATGTGGCCGCAGGCCACGCATACATCAAGTCCACCTTCAACAACACCATTGTGTCCATCACGGACCCACAGGGTGCTGTGATTGCATGGGCATCCTCCGGCCACGTTGGCTTCAAGGGTTCCCGTAAGTCCACTCCATTCGCGGCTCAGCTCGCTGCTGAGAACGCAGCCCGCAAGGCAATGGAGCACGGCATGAAGAAGGTTGACGTCTTCGTGAAGGGCCCAGGTTCCGGCCGCGAGACCGCAATCCGCTCCCTGCAGGCCGCAGGCCTGGACGTCACTTCGATTTCCGACGTCACCCCTCAGCCATTCAACGGCTGCCGCCCACCAAAGCGTCGTCGCGTTTAATAAGGAAAGGAAAGGTCACTTACTATGGCTCGTTACACCGGCCCAGCAACCCGTAAGTCCCGCCGCCTGCGCGTCGACCTCGTCGGCGGAGACATGGCGTTCGAGCGTCGTCCTTACCCACCAGGTCAGGCTGGTCGCGCTCGCATCAAGGAGTCTGAGTACCTCCTCCAGCTTCAGGAGAAGCAGAAGGCTCGTTTCACCTACGGCGTGCTGGAGAAGCAGTTCCGCCGTTACTACGCAGAGGCAAACCGCCTCCCAGGCAAGACCGGTGACAACCTGGTTATCCTCCTGGAGTCCCGCCTGGACAACGTTGTGTACCGCGCTGGTCTGGCTCGCACCCGCCGCCAGGCACGCCAGCTCGTTTCCCACGGTCACTTCACCGTGAACGGCAAGAAGGTCGACGTGCCTTCTTTCCAGGTCTCCCAGTACGACATCATCGACGTTCGTGAGAAGTCCCAGAAGATGGTGTGGTTCGAAGAGGCTCAGGAGAACCTTGTCGACGCCGTTGTGCCTGCATGGCTGCAGGTTGTACCGGCAACCCTGCGCATCCTCGTGCACCAGTTGCCCGAGCGCGCTCAGATCGACGTTCCGCTGCAGGAGCAGCTCATCGTCGAGCTTTACTCGAAGTAATCCCTTACTTCACGCACTACCTCGACGTTTGCCCAGGTGGTGTGGGAATACTTCCAACAACCAAGTGTCATTCTTTTGTAAAGGCTTTACCCACCGCCAGGTGGGGCAGGTCTTATAGACGTCAAATAGTGGTCGTCAATTGAGGAGAATCAATCCATGCTCATTTCTCAGCGCCCAACTCTTACCGAGGAAGTCATCGACTCCGCACGCTCGAAGTTCATCATCGAGCCACTGGAGCCAGGCTTTGGCTACACCCTTGGTAACTCGCTGCGTCGCACCCTGCTGTCTTCCATCCCAGGTGCAGCGGTGACCAGCGTCAAGATCGACGGTGTGCTCCACGAGTTCACCACGATCAACGGTGTCAAGGAGGACGTCTCTGACATCCTGCTGAACATCAAGGGCCTGGTGCTTTCCTCTGAGTCCGACGAGCCCGTGGTCATGTACCTGCGCAAGGAAGGCGCAGGCGTGGTGACGGCCGGCGACATCGAAGCACCTGCAGACGTAGAAATCCACAACCCGGATATGGTCATTGCAACGCTCAATGACACCGGCCGTGTGGAGATCGAGCTCGTTGTTGAGCGTGGCCGCGGCTATGTGCCCGCTACTTTGAACTCCGGCACTGGTGAGATCGGCCGCATCCCAGTGGACCAGATCTACTCCCCAGTGCTCAAGGTCAGCTACAAGGTTGAGGCAACCCGTGTGGAGCAGCGCACCGACTTTGACAAGCTGATCATCGACGTGGAAACCAAGAACTCCATCGCTCCTCGCGATGCGCTTGCTTCCGCCGGCAAGACCCTCGTAGAGCTCTTCGGCCTGGCCCGTGAGCTCAATGTGGCAGCCGAAGGCATCGAGATCGGCCCCTCCCCGCAGGAGACCGAGTACATCGCTGCATACGGCATGCCAATCGAGGACCTGAACTTCTCCGTTCGTTCCTACAACTGCCTGAAGCGTCAGGAAATCCACACCGTTGGTGAGCTCGCTGAGTGCACCGAGTCGGACCTGCTGGATATCCGCAACTTCGGCCAGAAGTCGATCAACGAGGTGAAGATCAAGCTCGCCGGCCTTGGCCTCACCCTCAAGGATGCACCTGAAGATTTCGATCCAACTCAGCTCGAAGGCTACGACGCCGCAACCGGCGACTACATCGACATGGATCTGGAAGATTCCGAGTAAAACCCCATCAGGGTTCCCGGCCCAGTGCTGCGAACCCACGCGCTCAACACAATCCGTACACGAGGAGTAAACAATGCCTACCCCTAAGAAGGGCGCCCGCCTCGGCGGTTCCGCGAGCCACCAGAAGCACATTCTGTCCAACCTCGCAGCTTCGCTGATCCAGCACGGCGCCATCAAGACCACGGACGCAAAGGCTAAGCTGCTGCGCCCATATGTGGAAAAGATCATCACCAAGGCAAAGGCCGGCACCGTTGCCGACCGCCGCAACGTGCTCAAGCTCATCCCGAACAAGGAAGTTGTGACCTACCTGTTCAACGAGCTCGCACCAAAGTTCGAGGGCCGCGAGGGTGGCTACACCCGCATCGTGAAGCTCGAAAACCGCAAGGGTGACAACGCCCCAGTGTCCCAGATTTCCCTGGTGCTGGAGGAGACCGTTTCCACCGAAGCAACCCGCGCAACCCGCGCTGCAGCTTCCAAGAAGGCGGAAGAAGCAGAGGCTGCAAAGGCTGAAGAGACCGAGGCTCCCGAAGCTGAGGCTGAAGCTACCGAAGCTGCTGAAGCTACTGAAACTTCCGACGAGAAGTAATTGCGCACATCCAGGCGCTAGGGCGAAAGCCCTGGCGCCTTTTGTGTTTTCCCCCTCATGAGCTTTTCCATTGCCCATGAGGTGTATACCATAGGGGGTATAAGAATCCGTCTTTGCTCATGAGGGAATATTATGCGCCCAAACGAATCAACCGCCGACCGCTCCATCCGTGGCATCCTCGCCGTCGTACTTGCTGGTATCGCAGCTTTTACCGGCTTGGCAACGGTCTGGCAGGTCGTGCTTTACGTTGTCGCCGCGATTTTGGCGGTCACCGCCGTGGTGGGCTTCTGCCCGCTGTATAAGCTGGTGAATTTCTCCTCCAAGAAGTAGCTGACCAGTATTGGGGGAGTTCTCGGTGGCCTCCTGCGTGGTAGTGTCGTAGCGTTCAGCATCGCGCGCGGGAGGAAAGGGTCGCAATTGGGAGATCAGCTCAACGCCGAAAGCCCCCTCATGAGAGTGCGCTTGGACTTGGCGTACGACGGCACCGACTTCCACGGTTGGGCCCGCCAGGGCGGCTCGGACCTCCGCACTGTCCAGATGGTTCTGGAAGACGCCCTCACGTTGATCCTGCGGGAGCCAATCGAGCTTACTGTGGCAGGGCGTACCGACGCCGGCGTGCATGCCGCGGGCCAAGTGGCACACTTCGACGTCTCTGAGGGGGCTCTCGCCCAGCGCAGTATCGCCGGTGACCCTGGAAACCTGGTCCGTCGGCTGGCCAGACTCTTGCCAACGGATGTCCGCGTTACCCAAGCTGCGGCTGCCCCTGAGGGTTTCGATGCCCGCTTTTCCGCCCTGCGCAGACACTATGTGTACCGCGTGAGCACGCATCCGCGGGGTGCGCTGCCCACCCGAGCACGAGACACCGCCTCATGGGCAAAACGCGTGGACCTTACCGCGATGCAATTGTTTGCGGACCAACTGGTGGGGCTCAACGACTTCGCCGCATTCTGTAAGTACCGCGAAGGCGCCACAACGATCCGCGACCTGCAGGTGTTCCAGTGGCGCGACGTCTCTACCGCCCTCGAACCACTGACATTTGAGGCCACCGTAGTGGCAGATGCCTTCTGTTGGTCCATGGTCCGCTCCCTGGTTGGGGCGTGCCTGGTGGTGGGCGAAGGCAAGCGCGACGCAGCCTTTGCAGCAAATCTGCTGCAAGAAAAGTCGAGGAGCTCCAAGGTGCCCGTAGCCCCTGCTTGCGGATTGTCCCTGGTTCAGGTGGACTACCCCAGTGATGAGCTACTCGCAGCTCGCAGCTTGGAAACCCGCGCCATGCGCACTCACCAGGATCTTTCCAGCTAGGTTCGTGCACCGCCCGGGCAGATTGAAAAATAATCTAGCCCTCCATGGAACCATCGGGGCCGAATTGCAGTCTAAGTATGGTGGGCACAAAATTTTTGTGCGCACGGTGTTTCATTAGTTTGCGGGCAGGATTCGGGCAGGGATTCTGACCACTTGCAAGCGAATGTCATTGGTGATCGGGGGATTGGGGATACCTATGGGCAGAGTACGGCCTACCACAAAGGCGCAGGTCTCTGGGCATAAGTTTTTGATGCGCCGGGTGGAATTGGGGCTTTTGGTCGGCGATATCCGCATGATTCACGACCCCATCGCCGCCCGCATGCGCGCCACAGTGTTTGGGTTGGCTGCAACGGTGTTGCTGTGCTTGGGTGCGGGCGCCTTGGCATTGCTGCAGCCGCAGCGCGATCCAGGTGATGCTTTGGTACTCGCCTCCGAGCATGGCCAGCTGTATGTGCGCCAGGAGCAAACCCTGTTTCCGGTGCCAAACCTCACTTCCGCGCGACTGATCGTGGGGCAGCCGGCACAGCCCGCGAAGGCATCACACAAGGTGCTGCAGCGCTATCAGGTGGCGCAGCCGGTGGGTATCGTCGATGCGCCGAACATCCTGGCCCCCAGCGATGCCGCTTTGGGTTGGGCGGTGTGTACCGACCAGCAGCCACGCCCGCGCACGGATCCGCAGGCGCCGGTGTTGCTCGCGCAGCGCCAGATCGACCGAACGGGGGAGGACTTCGCCGAGTTTCTCACGGACCTCGGCCCGCAACAAGCCATTTACGCTACCGTCGCTTCCGGCGACTACCTGGTCACCGCGCATGGGCGCTTCCTCCTCCCGGCCGCCGACACCGACCACGGCCGCATCCTTCGCCGCGCCCTCCAAATCCCAATCGCGAGCCAGCGCTGGAGCCCGCCGGAAGAAATCCTCGCCACGATCCCGGAGGAACCCGCGCTGCACATCCCGCAATACGGGCAACTCTGGAACACCGACGCCGGCCCCTTCTGGTTTACCGACACTGGCGCCACCCAGATCAGCACCTTTCAAGCAGACCTCCTGCGCGCGGTGGGCCTGGAACAGCGATTCGTCACAGCCGCCGAACTCGCAGCGACCCCCGTCGGCACCGACGAGCTCCCCCTCCCCACTGAAGCCCCCTCATGGGCACCAACAACGGGAGTGTGTGTCCTCGCCGAGCCCGAAGGCCCGCCCGCGCAGGACCTTGGAGCGCTGCCGACGTCCGGCGGCTCAAAGGTGCGGGTGAGCATTGCCGACGTCGCCAGGCGTCCCCTCGACCAAGGCGCCGTAGCGCTGCACGGTGGGCAGGTGGCCACACATTTTGCGGCCGTTGGGCAAGCCGTTGCGGTGGCCACCGGAAACGGGGTTCATGTGGTTAGCGAACATGGGCAACGTCACCGCGTGGACCTTAACATGCTCTCCGCCTTGGGCATCGAGCAAGTGCACCACATTCCGTGGCCGATGCTTGCCCTGCTGCCGGAAGGCACGGAGCTGAGCACCGCCGAAGCCCTGCACCCCCTCATGGACAAATCTGCAGCCTAGCCACTCTTGTTCGCTAGGCTCGCCTACTCCTTGCGGTGTAGACTTGCGGCAGTTGCGCGCATCGCTGCGCGCGGGTTTGGAAGCTGCAGTTGGCGCATGGAAAGGGAGGCGAGCACCGATTGAGTTCCATGCGCGAAAAAATCGCTGGCCACATTGACAACTTCCAGCGCCGCCACCACAACGCCAAGAAACACCGCTTCGGATTTCTGGTGCGCCCGTTGGTGCTGACCCTCGGCTGGCTCGTCTTCGCCATTGGTCTGATTACCGTGCCGCTGCCGGGCCCTGGTTGGCTCACCGTGTTTGTGGGAGTGGCCATCTTGTCGCTGGAGCTGCGCTGGGCGAGCAGGGTTTTGGCGTGGGGTGTGCGTCAATATGACCGCTTCTTCACCTGGTACCGAGTGCAACCGCGGAAAACTCGCTACTCCCTCATCGGTGCGACCTGGGTCATGGTGTGGATCGCGATGGGCGGCATCGCTTTCGGCATGTGGAAAGCGGGCGTGGCCCCGGTATTAGACCCCGTAATGGCCCAGGTCATGCAGGCCGTGCCGTAGGCATATTGATCTACTAGGTGTTCTGTTCCTGATCGAGGTTCTGAAACACTTCTTGGGCCGCAAAAGTGGCATTGAGTGCTCGGGGAAAGCCGCAGTAAACAGCCGCATGGAGGAAGCTTTCGGTGATCTCTTCTCGGGTAAGACCAACGTTCAGAGCTGCGTTGATATGTACCTTGATCTGCGGTTCGCAGCCTCCCAGGGCAGTCAAGGCCCCTAAGGTCACTAACTGCCGACTGCGGGGATCGAGGCCAGGCCGGTCATAGATGTCGCCGAACGCGAATGCAGCGATGTGGTGGCCGAGTGCGGGGCTGATGTCGGCGAGCGAGTCGATAACCGCCTCACCAAGGTGTCCGTCAATGCGGGAGAGAACGTCTTGGCCGTGCTTGCGGCGAGCGATGTTCTCAGAGGAGTTGATGTCATTCTGGGCCGTGGTCATGGGGTGGGTCCTTCGGTGTAGACGGAAATTTTGTATTCGGTGGCGGCAAGAGACAGTTGCAGCTGGGCGATTTGAAGACGCAGAGAATTGCGGTGATCCAGGAGCAAGGCGAGCCGTTCAGGTACGGTATCGGGCCCGGCGTCGGCCAAATGGATGTAGCGCTGCAGAACTGCAATCGGCATGCCAGAGATGCGCATACGGGTGATGAACACGAGCCGGCGTACCGACGCCGCGTCGTACCTTCTATGCCCAGAACAATCCCTTTGGACGGTGAGCAGCCCGATGTGTTCGTAATAGCGCAGCGTGTGCGGGCTTACCCCAAGGTGGCGTGCAGTTGTGCTGATGTCCCATGCGGTGGTCTGGTCATCGCGGACTAAGTCTTGCAGCGCCGCAACGTCCACACCACTTGGGGGATCGACTGCGAGCCGTAACGCTTCGATCAGTGCCTTTTCTTCCATACCGACGACACTAAGACTTTGAGCGCGCTCAAAGTCAACCTTTGCCAGATCGGCCTTTCTCGGTCAGTCACGCGTTGATCGCACGCTCAACGCCGCTGAAATTGTTTTGCGGCGGCCGCGATTGCCACTACCACCAAGGCCATCGCTACGGCCCACAGTCCGAGGCTGGGCAGTGGGGCAGCGGGGCCCGCAGCCTTCACAACCTCCCCCTCATGAACACAGGTAGCACATTTGTCCATGAGGGGGGTTGTGATGGAGCGCGTGGGGTCAACCGCCCCAGTGGCCGGGTCTACGGCGTCGAAAAGCGCTTGCCGGATTTCTGCGGCGCTGGCGTGTGGGTGGCGTTGTTTGAGGAGTGCGGCGGTTCCGCTGACGACGGGCGCTGCGAAACTCGTGCCCACAAACGGCGCGATTGCGTCTTGCTGCGCGAGCCCCATGGCGTGTGATTGTCCATGAGGGTGGAGGGCAGCTGGGACTTCGTCGCGGGCGGCGAGTGTGGGGTGTGGTGAGCTGAGGGCGTAGTCGGCGATTTGGTACGGGTTTGCCAGTGCCCGTACGCCCACCACGGTGGGCAGGTGTGCGGGGAAGACTTGGTTGCCGTCCTGGCAACTTGGCGAGGTGTTGCCTGCCGCGGCGATGACTACGGTGCCGCGGGCTTCGGCCTGTGCGAGTGCTTCCTCAAGTGGGCTGAGGTCAACTTCAATTCCGGCGGGAACGCAGGAGACGACGGAGATGTTGATGACGTGGGCGTCGTGGGCCAGGGCCGATTGGATCGCTTGGGCGAGGCTGCCGAGGTTGCCCTGCGGGTCTTGCTCGGCAACGGCGCTAGTGTGTTTGATGGCGATGATGTGCGCGTCCGGCGCAACACCGCGCGGCCCACCTGCACCGCCACCCCGCGCGGCGATCACCCCAGCGACGATGGTGCCGTGGGCGTCGCAATCGTCGAAGGCGCCTTGGCTCGCGGTGGGCACGAAGTCGCCCCCGTCGATGACCTCCCCGAGGTCGGGGTGGGCAGCTACACCGGTGTCGATCACCGCAACCCGCACACCAGCCCCTGTGGCAAAGCGATGGGCCGCGGCGTATTCATCCGCGATGTCGAGTTGCTGCGCGATGGCATGTTCGTTCGCCTCCACTGGCTGGGCGCAGCGGCGTTCCTGCGCCCAGGCTTCCACCGGCCAGCCAACTCCCATTCCCGCCGCCACCATCGCAGCGCACAGCACCCGGCCCGCCACCGCGGCAGCGCCCCCTACCCGCGCCACGGTCACAGTCCCCTGATGAGGTCAACAATGCCCACTACGGTGGCTGCGAGCGGGAACGTCATCGCCACGCAGAGCGCTTCGGCGCGTTCCCACCACACCACGGTGGTTGGCGCGAGGTCGTCCAGCAGGTGCTGCCACAGCGGCCCGGTCACCGCGACCAGCCCGCCAAGCACCACCACGGCACTCATCGCCCAATGCACGCCCTGCACGTTAGTGGCCGCCGCAAGCAGTCCGCCGAGCCCGAGCAACCAAATGCACCAGCCACACAACGGGCTGCGATGCCTCGCCGCATGCATCACGCACGCCAGCGCGGTGGCAAGGCACAACAGCGTCACGCTCCACCCGCGCCCCTGCGCGAGCACAAAAAGTGCAGGTAAACAGGTGCACACGATTCCCAGTAGGATGCCGCCGTGCAGCTCATGAGCCTGCTTCGCCTGCGTCTCCAGCACGTCTTGGGGCGTCCCGGGGTCCGAATGTTCCAACGTATCCCCGGCGCTCGGCAGCCTGGGCACGCGCAGCCCCGAGACACGTGTAGCAACCGCCGGCGCCACACTCATCAGCACCAGCCCACAAAACAGCGCTCCCGCGGCAAGCGGCACCATCACGCCCGCAGGATCACTCTCCGCGTAGGGGTAAAGCAGGCCCACGAGCAGGCTGAATGTGAGAATTCCTAACGACGCTGCCAGCGCCGCAATCGCCAACGCGGGAACGCGGAGCAAGGCCGCAGCGATCACCGTGGCCGCCGCCGCGCCGAGCGCGGCAGCCACCGCAGCGGCCGAGCGGCCGCTGCCAAGCTGCTCCAGCAAGGCTGAGGGGAGGTCTTCAATGCGGGTGCTGGGGCCGAGCATTGCGAGGCACATCGTTGCTCCCGCGAACAATGTTGCCGCCACCGCGAGCAATGCCGTGCGCCGTGCCCACGTCATCGCCCCTGCAATGGTCAGGGATGCTGCCGCCCAGTAGGCGTCGGCAATGGGTAGAGGTAACCCCCGTGCCGCGATGAGCATGCCCAAAAGCCCCGCCAAGCTGGCCGTATCTACAGCGAAGCGCATCATGGGTGCCTGTTCGGCTTCGTGGGCGAGGGCCTCGGCGGCGTCGCGGACCACGGGCGGGGACACCGGGCGCTGAGGGCGCAGGTAGAGGACCATGCCCTGGGAGAGGCCCAGCTCGGAAAGCGGTACGTGGTTGGGCAGGACCGTCCCGGAGGGGCTGGCGAATTGCCAGGGGCGGTCTACCTGCGGTGCTTCGAGGAGGCCGAGGAGTTCACTGATGGCTTCGTCGAAGCAAGCTGTTGCCGGGATGGATACGTCCACGCTGCGCCGCGTGCGCGCCCTTGGCAAATCAAGGCGAACATGCAGGCGATAATCCACCCCTTGATCAATCCCAGAAGCTACTGGTGCAGACATTATCCTTCCCCCAAAAATCTGTGCCCCACCAGGGAAAACTTGCCCCAATTCGAGGTTTGTTCCCCCTGAGGTTGCCCCCTTGCGCATGTGTGCGCCCTACCTTTAGCGCACATTCTGGCTTAGAATTGCCACCGTGTCCACCCTTGGGGGAGCGCCAGGGGAACAAGCGCAAGCAAGGGTGGCTAGACAAATCACAGAACCAACAGGGGAAAATTACTCGCCCGCTCACCCAAATCCACATGGTGGGGCGTGGCAGAAACGAGGGGGAAATGTCTATCCTGCCTGCAGAAATGCGCCTTGAGGGCAAGCATGTGCGCAGAGAACCGCACGAAAGGGTCGGGAGAGGGGTGCCCAGGGGGTGGCCCGTGCTCGCCTCCTACCCGCATGCCTTTGGCGAGGCGCAGGAAGTGCCACCGGTGGGGATCGGCGACCGAGAGCCAGCACCGCCGCGTCCCCAGGGGGCGTTGGAGCCGCACAAGATTCCGGAAGCACACAAACCGCAGCCGATGAGCCTGCTGCGTGCCTTTTTGCCGGTGATCATGGTTGTTGCCATCCTTGGAATGGTGGCGCTCATGGTGCTTTCCGGGGCGCAGCTCAACCCGATGATGCTGATGTTTCCGCTGATGATGGGCCTCAGTGCGATCATGATGTTTTCTCCGCCCCCGGGGGAGGATACCAACGAGACCCGCCGCACCTACCTGCGCCACCTTGCTGCGCTGCGGGAGCAGGCGCTCGCCAACGCAAGGGCGCAGCGTGAGCACGAGCTGCACTATCACCCCGCGCCGCAGGACCTGCGCGCCAGGGTGGGGACAAGGCGCATGTGGGAGCGCGGTGGGGAGGACCCGGACATGCTCGCGGTGCGCGTCGGCTTGGGCAACACCGCCCTTGAGCCGGGAATCCAGGTGGGCGACCCCGGCGCGCCAGAAGACCTTGATCCCGTGTGTGCGGTGGCGTTGCGCCAACTTGTACGCGCCGTGAACACGGTGGGTGATATGCCGATTGTGGTGCAGCTTTCCGCGTTTCCGGTGGTGCAGTTTTTGGGTGAGCAGGCCCGGGATGCGGCGAGGGCGGTGATCGCTCAGATCGCGGTGCACCATGGGCCGGAGGCGGTGGGTTTGCACGCTGTTGGCCTCACCGGCGCTGGGGCGCAATGGGGGTGGACCAAGTGGCTGCCGCACACCCGAAACATTGAGCACGCGCAGGCAAAGATCCTGCTCATTGATGGTGAGGTGGACGTGGACCCGGCGCTACTAAACCAGGGGTGGGCGTGCATTGTGGTGGCCGGCGCGGTGCAAAATGCAGATCTGGCCAAGCGCGCGGAGCTGGAGGGGTTGGTGTTGCGTTGCGGGCCCAAGTTGGAGGTGGAAACGGAAGATGGGGTAGAAGTGCTCGGGGTGCCTGACCGGCTTTCGGAGGTGCAGGCGGAGCTGTTGGCTCGCTCGATGACAGGGTTCAAACGCCCCTCGAGTCACGGCCGCAGTACCAACGACCTGCGCAAACTGTTGGGCATTGGGGAGATTACGGCCAAGGAACTCGCGCGTCAGTGGGTACCGCGGGGGAAGCGGCGGCTCAGCGTGCCCATTGGGTTGAGCAACCACGGTGCCCCGTTGGTGGTGGACATCAAAGAATCTGCTCATGGTGGGCAGGGGCCGCACGGGTTGTGCGTGGGTGCAACTGGTAGTGGCAATTCTCACTGTGGATTGTGGCTACTATAGGGTGCATGGAGGACAAACAACCGCTCCGAGCTGCCGTCTATGCCCGCATCTCTCTTGATAAGAAGGAAGAAGCCGGTGTTAAGCGCCAGGTCCACCTCTGCACCCTCCTAGCCGAGGCTGATGAGGCGACCGTCGTCGCAACATTCGTGGATAACAATGTCAGCGCCTTCTCCGGCGAGTTCCGGCCCGAATATGACAAGTTGCTACACGCCATTGAGGCCCGTGAGATCGACATTGTTTATGTGTACGCGCTCGATAGATTGACGAGGCGGACGCGCGACACGCTGACGCTTTTCGAACTCTGCGAAAAGCACCATGTTCGCATCAAGGCCACTAGGGGTTACGGCATCGACCCCGAGGACCCGGCGAGTCGCTTGACCATTATCATCCTGGGTCTAATCGCTGAGCAGGAATCCATTGACCGCGCCGCCCGTGTTCGGGCTGCCTATGTGGATCGCGCACGCACTGGTAGACCGAAGACCGGCGGTCACCGGATGATGGGTTACGAAGCCGACGCCGAGACTATCGTTCCTGAGGAAGCCCAGGCCGTGCTTGACGCGGCGGACATGGTTGTCTCCGGCAAGACGTTGCGCGAGGCTGTTCGTGAAGTTTTCGACAAGCGAGGCATCCTCACTACGCGCGGTAATCCGATGAATCCCGCGACGCTACGTGACATTCTTTTGAACCCGCGCATGCGTGGCTTGAGTACTTTCACTCCCACAAACCCTGATACTGGCTACAGGGCGAACAAAGACCGCGAAGTTATTGGTCCAGGTCAATGGCCTGCCATTATCGACGAGGAGCTAGGCGAAAAGATCGACGCAGTCTTGCGTGATCCATCGCGGCGGCGCAATCACGTGGGTACAGCTCCCACACGGTATTTAGCTTCCGTCCTCATCTGTACCTGTGGCGACCCTATGTATTCACGCATCCGTACCCGCAAGGATGGCTCGAAGCAACGTTTTTACTCTTGTAAACGTGAGAAGATCGGGAAGCGGCACACTGCTATTGGTTCTGAAGAAGTCGATGATCTCGTCTCACAGGTCATCATCGCTCGGATGTCTAAGCCTGATGCGCTTGAAGTACTGCGTAGTGCTTTAACTCCAGAAGATGACGCGCTCAGTGAGCGGATGCAGTCCCTATTCCAGGATCGCACCGCCTTGCTGGCTCGCCGCGAGGCTCTGGAAGAGTCCGTCATCGATGGCGAGCTTGACACGTCAACATTCGCTCGTGTTGAAAAGAAGATTGCTGCTCAGCTAACCAGAATTGATGATGAACTCCAGTCAATCACTGAAACCCTTGGCGCCGACCCGTTGGCCGTCGAGTTGGGCGGGGGAGATGTCATCTTCGCCGACTGGTGGGAGAGTGCCTCCATCGAGGACAAGCGACGTCTCACGAAGCTGCTCATGGAGATTCATATCCTCCCCGGCAAGCAGGGTGCCAAGAAGTTCGATCCGAACCGGGTCAAAATCACATGGAAGAACTAGCCCGAAGGTGTTCACAAACGTCAATCTGTCAGTTATGATACATACATCATTTTGATTAACGTTTGTGACACACTCGCACCTGCACATTTGGGCTTCCCAACCCCTGTGTCCCACGGGTGTGCACAACCGACCGAATTTGAACAGAAGGAACTTGCCCGTGTCGCGAGCAACAATGACCAACACTGTTGGAGCTAAATACTTGACCACCAACATTGAGGGCGGTGAGTTTAGCTACGTTCATGCTGCCGGTTCTCGCGAGAAGCTGCGGACTGCGCTCGGGCGCGACTTCGAGCACTTCAAGATCGACCTTCGGTTCTTCGATCAGGATAGCAACACCGCTGTTCTGATTGAGACTAAGCAACGCTACAACGACGCCGACATCGACCAGCTACGTGAATATGTCGATGAAGAGAAGGCTCTGTTCCCTGGGAACAAAATCATTGCCATCCTCGCCAACACCACAAACGAGGACTTGCGCGTGTGGAAAGAAGTGGTCGACGACGACCACGAGCTTCCCGGCGAGACAGCGATGGACACGATGGCGTACTACACGACGCTGTTTGAGACGAACCGGCAGAACAACCGTGAGAAGGTGCTCAAGAACACCTACGCGCTCAACGAGCTTCTTCACAAGAAGGACATCGACGAGAAGCTGCGGAGTCAGTTTGTGGGTACGACGCTCCTCTATGTGAAGAGCGTGATCTCCAAGCTCGGTATCTCTGACATCAATGAAGAGACCACCGCTCAGCTGCGCAACTACTGGGCTACTTTCGATGCGCCTCAGATTCGTACGGGCATTGAAACGACTCTCAACGATCTTCTCGATGGTTCCAACAACAAAGAGAAGAAAATCAAGCTACTTCGGACTAACGTTGTTGGAGATCAAAAGGTCAAGAAGCTGGCGCTTGATGACTGGCTCGACATCCTCATTGCCATTGTCTCCGGCATCTACGCCTACATTGACGAGGACAGCTCTGAGGGCCAGGACCTCCTCAATCTCTTCTTCATCGCCTTCAACAAGTACACCGGCAAGGCTGACAAGAACCAGGCTTTCACGCCCGATCACATTACTGAGTTCGCCTGCCGCGTCACGGGTGTCAACCGCAACTCTCGAATCTTTGACGGCGCCTGCGGTTCTGGCTCCTTTCTTGTGCAGGGCATGGTCAAAGCGCTCGCTGACTGTACGAACATGAGTGGCACGCAAGGGCAGAAGGACGCACAACAAGACAAGATCAAGCGTGAGCACATCTACGGTGTTGAGATCGAAGAACAGGCCTACGGCCTCGCTACGACCAACATGCTCATTCACGGCGACGGTAACTCAAACATTGAGTTCGGTAGCCTCTTTGACTCCAAGAAGTTCTTTCACCAGGCTGACCCCGACATCATTCTGATGAACCCGCCATTCAACGCCAAGCCCATCGGCATCCCTGACAGGTACAAGACAAATTGGGGCAAGGCGAAGACCGGTAAAGAAGACCCGACCAAGGGTATGGTGTTCGTCCAGTTCATCTCCGATTGTGTTGTTGAAGCCAACGCTGAGCGTATGCAGAAAAACCAGGCGGCCAAGACAGTCAAGATGGCAGTTATCCTTCCGGTCGCTGCGGCCATCGGTGCGACCAAGATTCTCAAAGACGCCAAGCAGCGTCTACTGATCAACAACACGCTTGAGGCTGTATTTACCCTGCCCAACGAGATCTTTTACCCAGGCGCATCTGTCTCCGCGTGCATGATGGTGTTTACTCTTGGTCAGCCACATTATGATCCTGAGACGGGTGAACCGAATAAGGCAACCTTCTTCGGCTACTTCAAAGATGACGCGCACAAGAAAAAGAAGAAACTCGGCCGCATCGAGCAGTTCGACAAGAACAATGCGAGTAAGTGGAAGGCTGTCGAAGATAAATGGCTGAAGCTCTTCCGTAACAAGACCGTCGAAGCTGGTATGTCAGCCATGCAGGAAGTTACCCATGCAGATGAGTGGCTGGTCGAGGCCTACATGGAAACCGACTACTCGATACTAACCGCCAATGATTTCCAGAAAACTGTCAACAATTATCTTGCATACCTCGTCAGGGAAGGTGTTGTTGTGGAGAACAACAATAAAGGTGGTGCAAATCAGTGATGCTCGACACCTCAAACTGGGAGTTCTTCCTGCTTAATCGCATTTGCTCCATTGACATGGGGAGTAAGATGGATTTTTCCGCCATGTCAACGGAAAACCCATCCGTCAACTTCGTCGGTCGTTCAGCAGAAAACAATGGCGTGATGGGAAAGGTCGACCTAATCGACGGTGTTGCTCCCTATCCTGCCGGGAGTCTCACTGTTGCCCTGGGCGGGAGTCTCGGATCTACCTTTCTTCAAACTGATCCGTTCTACACCTCTCAAAACGTATCTGTACTGAGCTTCGACGAAAACGAAGTATCGCCTCTTGCCCGTTTGTTTCTAGCTTCGATGATCCATTTTGAGGCTAGGTTCAAATACTTCCCGTTTGGTCGGGAGTTGAATAAGTATCTACGAACGGTTTATGGTTTCGATCTCCCCGTCAAAAGGGACGGGCTTGGTAAACCAGTCATTGATCCCTCAAAACGCTTCCATAACGAGGGCTACATCCCCGACTGGCAGTACATGGAGCGATTCATCCGAAATCTCAACTCCAAGCCAATTTCGACCGCGAACACCACCTCGAAGGCCTCCTTAAACACACGGTCCTGGGTCTTTTTCCTTCTGAAGGATCTGTGCTCCATTGATATGGGGAGCAAGATGGACCTCTCTGCCATGTCGGCCGACAACCCTACTGTCAATTTCGTGGGTAGGTCTGCTGAGAACAACGGTGTTGTGGGAGTAGTTGATTGTGTCGAAGACATCGATCCTTATCCTGCTGGGAGCCTCACTGTTGCGCTTGGAGGAAGTCTTGGCTCCACGTTCTATCAAGCACAACCCTTCTACACCGCTCAAAACGTTTCTGTTCTTCAGTTCGACACTGAGCAGGTGTCTCCCTACGCTCGATTGTTTCTTGCAACCATGATCGAGTTCGAGTCTCGGTTCAAGTACTCCCCTTTTGGCAGAGAACTGAACAAATACATCAGGACCATCTACGGTTTTGAGCTGCCCGTCCAGCGTGATGAAAATGGCTGTCCGGTTATCGACCCTGCCAAGACCTACCACCCAGAGGGCTTCATCCCCGACTGGGAGTTTATGGAGAACTACATTCGATCCCTGCCTTACGGTGACCGAATCCCTGAGTCAAAAGGTTCCCATACACGTATTGAGGGTGAGTAACCATGCTTATTGGCTATGCTCGCGTGTCCACCGCTAGACAGGAACAAAGTCTCGACACTCAACGGGATGCCCTTGTGGCAGTCGGTTGTGACCCGAACCGTATCTACAGTGACACTATCTCCGGCACCAAGTGGCAGCGGCCCGGCCTCGACCAAGCACTCGACTTCGCCCGCCCGGACGACACTCTCGTTGTGACCCGGCTGGACCGCCTTGGCCGCAGTCTCGTCGAGACGGTCACCACCATCGCCGACCTCGCCGAGCGCGGCATCAACGTCCGTGTCCTGGAGCCAGCGCTAGACACTGGCCGACCTGCAGACAAGGTCATTATCAACGTGATGGCGGCCCTCGCTGAATGGGAGCGTGATCTCTTGGTCCAGCGCACACGTGAGGGTGTGGCGCACGCCCGTGCGCACGGCAGGGTTGGTGGGCGCAGGCCGAAACTGACCTCAGAGCAGGTCGAGAAGGTCGTGAAGCTGATCGATTCTGGAGACTCTGTTACATCAGTGGCCAACGCCTTCGGTGTTTCACGGTCAACCATCTCGCGTGCGGTGAGAAGGCATAGAGAGGAAGCCGGAACTTAACGCACCGGGCCGGCGAGGACGGCCCGGTTGGCAGGACAGAGAGTATTTAACGACCCAGAGTGTCGTTAGAACACGGGATTGCACATTATTCGCATCGAGCACCAAGAAAGGGTGTCCTGTCATGTCCGTTCCCGCCGCTACTACCGCTTCCACTCCTGCTGTCCTCCTTGCCGAAATTCCGGCCACCTTGGGTTTCTACCCGGAAAATTCCGTCGTTTTCTGTACCCTCTCCCACGCCGAAAGTGGTGCACTGCGCCTCGGCGTGGTCATGCGCATGGACTGCGGTGACACAAAGTCCCTGGCTGAAATTGCCGCGCATACCGCGCAGACTTCACCTGATGTGGTCTTTGCCATCATCGTCGCTGACAGCCTCGACCATGCCTTCATGCAGGCTGTCGCAGACGCTGGTATCCAGAACCTCGAAGTCATCTGGCACTTGACCTGCATCGCTGAGGACGAGCCGTACAAAGCAGTATGGACTGCTGAACGCCGTCACGCCTACACCTCAGAGTTCCTGGAGGGCACAGTTGCACCTATCCACCAGGCCGCGTCCACTCAGGCTACACTCACTAACGGCGGGGTCATCGCTGTCAGTCGTGATGAGCTGCTACGCGCACTGACCTTCGACGAGGACCGTCGTGAGGACGGTGCGGGAACTTATGTGCTAGCTGAAGACCTGCTGGCAGCGGCACCGTCGCAGCAGCACCTCGTCCTGGCGCTACGTGAAGCGCTGCGACTGGGCCGTAACGCTGACCCGCAGGGGCTTGTCGTCGCAGCGCTGCTTGACGGTGTTGGCACCCGCGACCTCGTGCTGGGCGAACTCATCGACCAGCCGGAACAAGCCGTCACGGTGTTAGAAGACCTGGTGCCGCAGCTAGAAGACAACCAGCTGCGTGCTGGGGTGCTGAGCCTACTGGCCTGCGTACTGCTGGTTCTAGGGCGCCGCAGTCATGCCAGCTTGGTCATCCAAGCCGCTGAGCAGGCGTGTCCTGAGTACTCGCTGGTGCAGCTGCTGATGCGGGCAAGGCTAGATGGGCTTTTCGACATGGTTATTAGGTCCTTGCACGAGGGCGTGAAGATTACCCGTGACCGCGCTGGGCTGGAAGCAGCTGCCTAACACCGAGACCGCGCCGTTCTAACTTGACCTTTACGGTCCTGTCGTCCCTTCATGGGGCGGTGGGACCGTTCTTTTTTCGCAGGCTCAGATATATATTATATAAACGAGCTTTTTTGTGACTTGCGTCACGGTATGCTGTAGTGTACACCTGGGCGTAACTTGTAGCGTACGGTGCAGTGCATCCTCCAGGGTCGTTCTCTGGGGTGTACGGCCAGCAGTACGCCGGAGCGTACAGAAGCCTTTCATACGCTGCAGCGTACGCTCGGGCGTACTTTGTGCAGACATACACTCCAGCGTACACCCCAGCGAACGTTAGAGAGAACGCTGCCCCATCGACGCTGTAGCGTACAACGGAGCGTACAGCTGACAGGTGTTTCCTGGAGCCTACGCTGCGTCGTACGCTACAGCGTTTCACCTAGTCTTCCTTCTGCTGTCCTTCCTTCCTACGCTGCTCAGTACGATCCAGCGACTCCTGGCTACGGCGCTCTTGCCGCTCCAGGAAGGCGCGCTCTTCGGCGACAGTGCGCGAATTAGCCACCGGGTTGCCTCCAAGAAGCGGGTTGTCAAAGGCTTGCTTCACATGCAGGTCATATTCAGCCCGTATCTCTGGCCTCTGGAGCAACGCGTCAAGGAAGTCTGAGTCCACAATCATCATATGTTCACGCGCTTGTTTGCCCAGCGTCTTGGCTTGCTTGATCACCTTATCCAGCGCTGTCTGGGCAACAGTATTAGCGGCGTCGATGATCCTCGCAGCCCGATCCTGCACTCCAGCCAGCTCTTGTGCAGCCTTGGCACGGTCAGCGGCTGCAGCGTCGCGGATAGCCTTGACCTCATCGTTGGCGCGTGCTCGTGCCTCGCTAAGCTCCTGTGCAGCCTTGTCACGGTACTGTTTCGCAGCAGTGCGATCCTGGGCAGCAGCTTGACGGTCGGCGTGTGCAGCCTCCTGGTCGCGCCCTGCCTGTTCACGTGCGTCCTTAGCCTTACCCAGCTCCGTTGCAGCGGCGGCACGGTCGGATGCTGCGGCTGATTTTTCTAGCTCAGCCTCTTCAAGCTCCTGCGCAGCCTTGGCCAATGTATTGTTCGCCTCAGCGAGCTTCTTCTGGACCTCTACCAGCTTCTGTGAAGCCTCAGCCTCAGCAGCGGCCTTGATGGCCTTAGCGTCCTCCTCGGCCTGTTCACGGGCCTTACGGCGTGCAGATTCAACTTGCCTCTGCACAGTCTCACGTGCCCGTCGCAGCTCCTCGGCAGCAGCCTGACGGTCGGCGGCTGCAGCATCACGGTCAGCTTGAGTATCAGCGAGTCCTTGGTCAAAGCCTTCTTTCCGACCCTGGTGGTGTCCGTCTCCGTAGCCTTGACGTGTGGCAAACTCGCGGTCTTCTTGCAGGATTGTCTCAGCCTCAGCGACCCGCTTTTCGCGCTGCTCCAGAAGACGTTCCTGGTCTTCGAGCCTTTGAAAGCGGTCAAGGTTCAACGACTCGTCGTGACGCTCGCTGACCCCTAGCTCTACGGGATAGCCCAAACTGTGCATATGCTCGCGAAGACCTTGTTGTGCTAACGACATCTTGATCTGACCTGCGATCTGCTGGCCTTTCTTCGGGCCGTCTTGGTAGCGAACTTCCGGGTGTGTGTTGTAGGCGATGCCCGGTGCACACCTTAGCTTGCCGGGGCGTTTCGGGTCCGGGCTGAACGTGTCTGCGTGAAATTGGATATGTGGAGTGCTTTCGTCGAAATTCATATCGCCACCTGCAAGCGCGAGGCGGCCGCCTGGCAGGACATTATCGGCGACCCAGTACATCGCCTGCTGAAGATACTTCTTTGCCTCGTTGTAGTCCCGAGCCACCATGCGTGGACGTTTCACTTCCTCGCCGTCCACAACTGACGTGTAGTAGTCGGGAATTTCTATGCACATGCTCTTCGGTAGATGGATGACGAACATCGAAGTTTCATAGCTCTTCTTGAGTACGCGCACACCATCCATGCGAGAGTCTTGGTAGGCGAGGACATCGTCTACAGACTTTGCGCGTCGCATCTTCCCGGTGCCGTCATTAACGAATGGCACGTTCAGATGTGAGTCTTGTACGACGATGTTGGGGTTCCGCTGCGCCTGGAACTTCAAGTTCTTTGCATCCAACTTGCGCATGCACTCGTTGAGGATGCGCGACCTATCTCCGCGTGTGCTTCCGCCACAGTCGATGCGCCGCAGATGCCGGACGTTGAATGCGGCGTACCCTTTTTGGTCACTCATTCGTTTCACTCTTTCGTAGGACAAACTGGACATCACAGACGTCATTGCCGTCCACTTTCTGTGATGTCCACGATCAGTTGTTATCCCCGGTGTGTTCTTCGGAGTGAAGTGTCCCGGGTTTTGTTCCGTTTGAGTAGATGGGAAAATCTGGAACATGCCAAAGAAGTTTGATCAGGATGCGAAGGACCGTGTGGTCCGCTTGGTTGAGGATCGTATTCTGGCGGAGAATCT
>NZ_JANIKD010000020.1 GCF_024580955.1 Corynebacterium sp. 122RC1
CACAGAGAAGAATTGTTGATACGCCCGCGTCCACTATGCAGTATCTGACACAACACCCCACAAACAAAACAACAACTACAGCAACACAACAACAAAATGATGTGTCGGTGGTTATAGCGTCGGGGCCACGCCCGGTCCCATTCCGAACCCGGAAGCTAAGCCCGACAGCGCTGATGGTACTGCACCCGGGAGGGTGTGGGAGAGTAAGTCACCGCCGACCTAAAACTAAAAAAACACAAAAGATGATGCGGGGCGCCCCAACAGGCACCCCGCATCATTTGCATCTTCACACAATTCACCAGCTCCGCAGAGCCTCAAACCTCCGCGGCACACCGCTGAGTGGATCAACAAACTCCAGCACCTTCGCCGTCAAATGCATCGGCCGAGCATAATCCTCCGCCTCCAAAGGTAAAACCGTAGGATATGCCGGATCACCCAAAATAGGCACACCGGCTTGCAGCATATGCAACCGCAACTGATGCGTCTTGCCCGTCTCAGGCTTCAACACATAACACCCTAGAGAGCCGTCCACTCCATGCAGCTCCTGCAACTCCCGTTCACGCGCGGGTTCCAAACGCGAAACGCCGGCAACAACCGTAAACGCATTAGGCTCCCCATCAACAATCAACGCCTGCACTTGTCCAGGGGTTTTATCCATACGGGAAGCCCAGCGAGTGCCCGCAGTCACCGAAGCATCAAAAGCTGCAATAGCCTCATACGTTTTCTGCGCTTCGCGGCGAGCAAACAACTCTTGGTACGCGCCCCGCACGGCCTTGTGCTTGGTGAACACCAACACCCCAGAGGTTAGTCGGTCCAGCCGGTGGGCCGGGGCCAAATCGTCGAGTCCGGTTGAACGGCGCAGTTGCACGGTCGCAGTATTCACGATGTGCATACCCCTAGGCATCGTGGCCATAAACGGGGGTTTGTCCACAACAAGCAGGTTGGCGTCTTCAAAAATGATTTCGCACTGATAGGGAAGGGGCTTTTCGGGGAAGGGGATACGGTAGAACCAGAGGTCATCGTGCTCTTGCAGCACCGTTGTTGGTGTCGCCACCGCGAACTTCGGCCCGATGATGACCTCCTGAGCTGCGAAGCGAGCCTCGAGCCCTGCCTCGTTGTCGCCGTCGGCACGCCTTCTTTGCGTCTTGATGAGGTGCCATGCGAAGTCCCAGGCGGTGGCGCCCACGAACTCGGCGGGGACTCGCGCGCGGCTGGGGTTGAGGCCGTCTTTGATTGGCAGAGGGCTGCGCCCGAGGGGAAACTGTACTAGCCTATCTGCCATGGATTTAAATGCACTCCTTCAGCCGGTTGTTGACTTCTTTTCGCAGGGTATTGGCGCAGTGATTGCGCGCGTACTGCAGGCCATTTTCATGGTACTGTACCCCGCAAACGCCCCCGCAGCACACATCTAGGGCAGCGCCCTCGCCACTCGTAACCTGCTCATACTGCGCAGCGGATTCCCTATTGCGGGGGCTTGTCCTCTGGCAAACACTGGTCATGACCAGTTGCGTGGCGTTAGGATGAAGATAGTTCGCACCGCGCAGGCGGTCAAGGGGTTCAAAGGCCCGCCCCAACGTCGCAAAGGGCTGAGAAAGGGCAATGAAGGGTGAGTCATGTCCGTTGAAAATATCGTCGTCGTAGCAGTTGATGGGTCCGACGCCTCCAAGAACGCCGTGCGCTGGGCTGCAAACACCGCAAACAAGCGAGGGATCCCCCTGCGCCTAGCTTCTAGCTACACCATGCCGCAGTTCCTCTACGCAGAGGGAATGGTGCCGCCGCAAGAGCTGTTCGAGGAGCTCCAGGCAGAATCCATGGAGATCATCGAGGCCGCACGCAACATTGCGTTCGAGGTAGCCCCAGACCTCAAGGTGGGCTACACCGTTGCTGAGGGGAGCCCGATCGACATGCTCCTTGAAATGTCTGAAACCGTCACCATGATCGTGATGGGCTCCCGCGGCCTGGGCGGCCTTTCCGGCATGGTGATGGGCTCCGTCTCTGCGGCCGTAGTCAGCCACGCGCACTGCCCGGTGGTTGTGGTACGCGAAGACAACCAGGTCACTGAGGCCAACAAGTACGGCCCCGTGGTGGTAGGCGTAGATGGTTCCGACGTCTCCCAGCGCGCCACGGACTTCGCATTCCAGGAGGCGCAAGCTCGTGGGGCGAAGCTGGTGGCTGTGCACACGTGGATGGATATGCAGGTGCAGGCTTCCCTCGCCGGTTTGGCCGCAGCGCAGCAGGACTGGGAAGAGATCGAACGCGAGCAGACCGCGCTTCTGCATGAGCGCATCGAGCCTATGCTCAACAAATACCCAGGCGTGGAGGTGGAAATGGTGATTGCCCGTGACCGGCCGATCCGTGCCCTCGTGGAGAACGCTACCGACGCCCAACTGCTCGTGGTCGGCTCTCATGGACGAGGCGGGTTCCGCGGCATGCTGCTCGGCTCCACCTCCCGTGCACTGCTCCAGCAGGCACCATGCCCGCTGGTGGTTGTGCGCCCAAATGAAGGCGCCTAAATGCCGTTGATTGGGTGCAGAACAGGCGTGTAATATGCGCGTAAATGCAAGTGTTACATAATTGTTACAGCCCGCCTTTACCTACTGGTGAGGGCGGGTTTTCTGATAGTGGACAAGTACACAAGTTCCTATAACTGCAGCTTGAGAGGTGCAGCAACGTTGCGGTTCACGTAGGGTGGGGGAAGTTGGGAAACTTAACAATAATTTCTTGAGTCAAACTGTGTCCGCTCTGAATCGATAATAGATTGTTTATCGCTCGCTCAGATGTTCAGGACCTAAAAGAAACTTACGAATTGTTGATAATTCATTTCAACGTGAAATTGAAAACAAATTTTTAAGGAGTTGTTATGCCATCCCTCGGTTTTATCGGTTGGATTATCATTGGCGGCCTGGCAGGCTGGATTGCCTCCAAGATTAAGGGCACTGACGCAGAACAGGGCGTTCTGCTGAACATCATCGTAGGTGTTGTTGGCGGCTTCATCGGCGGCTGGCTGCTCACCCTCATCGGCTTCGACGTTGCCGGTGGCGGCTGGATCTTCAGCTTTGTTACGTGCTTGATTGGTGCAGTGATCCTGCTGACCATCGTGAATATGGTGCGCGGACGCAAGTAGGCGCTTCGCAGCACGCAAAGCCTCAGCCCGTATGGGCTGGGGCTTTTTTGCGCACTGGGGCACCTCAACAACGCAAGGTTCTCCTGGCTGGAAAGCCCCATCGGCCAATCAAACCGCAAAATACCGATTGAATAGACCGATCTGTTCGTTTATAGTGGAACGCAGTGCCTTATTGGGGCATGCACAGGTCTTCAACACGTCAAAGGCAAGGAGAAGCGTAGGTGGCAACCTCCACAGCGGCATCTGGTGCTAAGAAGAGTGCTTCGCGCCGCCGAAACCGCCCGAGTCCACGTGAGCGGCTCCTGCAAAGCGCCACCACGCTGTTTACCACTGAGGGTATCCGCGTGATCGGCATTGACAGGATTCTCCGTGAGGCGGACGTTGCCAAAGCCAGCCTGTACTCCCTGTTCGGTTCCAAGGACAAGCTGGTCATCGCATATCTTGAGGCCCTAGACGAGCAAGCGCGCGCAGACTACTACGCGCGCTGTGAGGGCATGAAGGACCCGGAATGGAAGATCCTCGCCTTCTTTGACCAGTGCATTGAGGAGCAGCCCAACGCGGACTTCCGTGGTTCGCACTTCCAAAACGCGGCGAATGAATACCCGCGCCCGGAAACGGAGACCGAGCGGGAAATCGTTGCAGTGGTCCACGAACACCGCCGCTGGGTGCTGCAAACCCTCACTGACCTGCTGGAGGAAAAGAATGGCTACCCTGGGGTGACCCAGGCACAGCAGCTCATGATTTTCCTTGACGGTGGTCTGGCCGGCGGGCGCCTCAACCGCAATTTGGATTCGCTGCGCACCGCTCGGGACCTCGCATTGCAGTTGTTGTCTGCTCCGCCAGCGGATTACTCCATCTAGTTCGACGTCTCGCTGCCGCGTGCCTCATCGTCTCCTGACCCCAAGTTCTCAGCCACCGTTTCATTAACTGCACCACGCTTCGCCGCTCGCTTCGCGCGGATCCGCTCCATGCGCTCATTCATGCGCTCTTTGGTGAGCTCTGACTCAATGGCGCTGCGCTGTTTACGGATCTCCTTCTTCCGCGCCTTCTCGGCGGCCGCGGCATCAATGCGTTCTTGTTTCAAATCCTTGAGCGCCTGGCGATGCTCCGCAGCCTTGCTTGGCTGGGTGATGCTGCGGATCCGATGGCTGCGCAGGGACCGCTTGTACGCGCGGAGTTCGCTGCGCCGCTGCTGGCGCTGGGCGCGTCGGGAAGCTTGGAAGTCTTTGTGCTCCTGGTCAAAGGGATAGCGCAGAGTGATGATGGTGTATACAAGCGCCGTTTGGAGGAAGGTCCAGGTGTTGTTGGCGAACCAGTAAAGGATGATGGCCACGGGGATTGGGCCGGTGATACCGATCATAAGGAGCATGAGGGGGGCGATCACCACGAAGGCCGCGAGGATGTTGTTCATCTTGACGTTGAACTCGATGTCGTGGTCCGTGGTGTAGCGGTTTCGGATCACGGAAATCAGCATGTTGATCATGGTGAACCCGCAGGCAGCGAGCAGCCACGGGGTGATGAAGTTCTGCACAGCCTCTTGAGTGGTACCCAGGCGGTTGAGGGCTTCGTCAGACATGGCGATGTACGCCGGCAGGGGGACGTCGTTGATCCGAACCTCCAGGAAGGAACGAACATTATCCGAGGTCAGTAGGCCAATCGGAGCGTGCTGCGCTGTGTCCAGGCCCTCGGTGGGGCGCGCCATGCGCAGCAACACCTGGTAAAGCCCCAGGAACACGGGCACCTGAATGAGAGCTGGCACACATCCGGCTAAAGCATTGTAGTTATACTCTTTTGCTAATTCTTTGTTGAGCTGGCGCTGCTTTTCAATGGATTCGCGGTCCGTTTTCTCGCCATATTCCTGACGGATTCGGTACTGGTGCGGGCGCATGAGCACCCCGAGCCGCGCGGACTTGCTTTGCATCCAGAAGAATGGCGCGATCAGGCTGCGCACCGTCACAACGAGCGCGAAGATGGATGCGATCCACGCGGTGTCCTCGGCCAACCCAAAAGTGCTGGTGAACAGCCAATGCCACAGGCGCATGATGCCTGATACCGGGTAGATGAACCATTCCAACATGGGCGTGAACGCTCTCCTTGCTCTGCCGCTCACTGCGGGTAGTGGGGGCTTCTGGTGTTGCTTCTCGGGCACTGTCTGGCACTGCCGACGCCGCCACGCGCCGCACCACTCAGCGTTGCCCGGCGCTCGCAGGGCCACAGGCACGGCTTGAACGGCTTAATACTACCCACAGCTTGCTGGGGCTACCGCTTTGTGAGCACAAAAGGCTAGACTGCAAGGCGCATGCTTTCAAGAAACTGTGAGGACAAGCGCTTTTCACTATGAGTACTTCAACCATCAGCGCGCCTGGGGGACACACGCAGAACCCACAGCCACGCCGTTCCAAGGTATCCATCTCCCAGGTCATCGGCGAGTTGTTGCTCACCGTGGGTGTGGTGCTGTTCCTGTTCGCGTTCTATGAGTCCTATTGGACCAACATTGCTTCCGGCAAGGCCAACGCGGCTGCGGACGCGCAAATGGAGGAGCAGTGGCAGAACCAGCGCGTGAACCCGCGCGGGCAGATTACCCCGGCGCTCGGTGATGCGTTTGCGCGCCTCTACATCCCCACCTTTGGCTCTGATTTCCAGTTCGCCGTAGTGGAGGGCACCTCTGATGAGGATTTGAACCGCGGCCCAGGGCGCTACGTGGATACGCAGATGCCGGGTGAGGCTGGCAACTTTGCCATCGCCGGGCACCGCGTGGGCAAGGGCGCACCGTTCAATGACCTTGGCAACCTGCAGACCTGTGACGCCATCGTGATCGAAACCCAAACCGCGTGGGAGGTGTACCGGGTGCTGCCGATCGACGCCCAAGGTGAAGCTCGCCGCACCGAGGCCCTGGACTGCTTCACCCCGGAGCAGACCGAGCGCATGATCAGCGGCGAATACGCCGGCGTGAACGGCCGCTACATCACCACTCCTGGTGATATCAACACCATCAGCGCGGTTCCCGGCACGGACATCATCACCGCGGACCCAGGCATGGAAAAGATGATCACGCTGACCACCTGCCACCCGCAGTTCTCAAACGCGGAGCGCATGATCGTCCACGGTATGCTCACCGATTCCATCCCCAAGGTTGGTGACGACTCCCGCCCAGCCGTACTCCAGGAGGCATAAACAACATGTACGGACTTTTCTGGCGCAGCCTGCCTGGGCCTTTCATCGTGAAGTTGCTCATCACCCTGGCGGTGCTCGTGGGGGTATTCTTCCTGCTCATGGAAGTGGTGTTCCCCTGGGTGTCCACCATGATGCCCTACAACGACGTAGCAGTCTAGGCAGCCCCGCCCCGGTATAGCAGTTACAATCCGAGGCGGTTGATAGCCTCCAGCGCGATGCTTTCCGCCTTCACAGACTGATTCTGGTTACTGAACACCACCACGGCGATGTTGCCCTTCTGTACGGCATATTTGGAGCCGAACTCGTTGCCGATGCGCCCGCCCATCCAGCCGTCTGGATCATCCGCGGGTGGGTTTACCGGCTCAGTCTCCGCGATCGGGGCGGCCCAGTTCACCACGCGAATCGCCGACTCCTGATCCGGCATATGACGCACAATCACCGTGGCCTGCGGCTCCTCGGGGTAGGACCAGAACACACAGGCGGGGGTGTCAAAGCGGGTGTCAATGCCTACGCCGGTCATGCGCTGGCCGTTGGTGTCTGCCACCCATTGCGTATCCAGGTACGGGCACTCTTCCCAGGACTCGCGTCCACCGGGGACCTCCGGGAGGGCGTCAATAGGCAGGCCCTGGTCAAGCACCGCGGCTTCAGAGGCCGACGCCACCGCCTCGGTTGCCTGCGCACTCGTTTCCGTTCCACTCGGTTGATTTCCGCAAGCGCTAAGCGCCAGGGCGGCGGTGGTGAGCACGGGAAGCAGTAAGGTACGAGTCATGGAATTCAGCCTAGAGTCTGAAATGGAAAACACCAACGCGGCTGCAGAAAGTAAGCGTGGGTGGTTCCGCCTCCCAGAGCTCAACCGGGAAGAAAGCAACATTTACTCCACCGCGCCAGGGGCAAACAAACTGGCGATGGCGGTGAACACGTTGACGTCGGTACTGCTCGTGGTGGCGCTGGTGCAGACGGGGCAGCAGAACCAGGCATTCATCGCGGTGGGTCTCACCGCTGCTTTTGCAATGGTGTACGCCACAGGCATGCTGCGTCGGGATACGCGCCAGGATGTCTCCGAGCCGTGGCTGCGTCTGCTGTGGATTGCGCTGCTCACCGCGGTGTGGGTGCTCATGCTGCCGGTGATTCCGGTGGCGGTGTACCTAGTGCTGCCCATGTACTTTATGGTGCTGCGCGTGATCCCGGACATCCGCGGCGTGGTGGCCATCGTGGCGCTGACGTTCATGGCGGTGATGAGCCGCTGGCCGGAGATCACCTTTGGCGCGGTGGTGGGGCCTGTGGTGAGTGCGCTCGTGGTGATCGGCATGCATTTGGCGTTCGTGGCTTCCTGGCGCGGCGCGAGGGAGCGTGAAGCGCTGATTGAGGAGCTGATGAGCACCCGTAACCAGTTGGCCGCAACCGAACGCGCTGCGGGTGTAGCGGAAGAACGCCAACGCATTGCCCATGAAATCCATGACACGCTCGCCCAGGGCCTTTCCAGCATCCAAATGCTGCTGCGGGTGGCTGAGCAGGACATCCTCAATTCCTCCATGTCCGAAGAGGAGCGCCTGCTTCCTTTGAAACGCATGGAATTGGCTCGCCAGACCGCGGCGGACAACTTGAGTGAAGCCCGAGCCATGATCGCGGCGTTGCAGCCGGCGGCGCTTTCGAAAACGTCCCTGGAGGGGGCGCTGCACCGCGCAGCGAACCAGGTGGTGGGCCCGGAAGTATGCATCCTTGTGGAGGGGGAGGAGCGCCAGTTGCCGATGCGCACGGAGGCGTCGTTGCTGCGGATCGCGCAGGGTGCGCTGGGGAACGTGGCAAAACATGCCCACGCCACCCGCTGCCAGGTGACGCTGACGTATGAGGAGGACGAGGTGCGCCTGGACGTGGTGGATGACGGCCAGGGCTTTGATCCCGCCGCCGTATCCAGTGAGCACGCGGGGCTGGGGCACATCGGGTTGGCAGCGATGCGCCAGCGCGCCCGCGAGCAAGGTGGTGTGCTGGAGGTGGAAAGCGCGCCGGGGGAGGGAACGGCGGTTTCGCTGGCACTGCCCATCAATCAAAAGGGGTAGACTTTAGCCCGTTATGTGGAACTGACCCCCAACTTTAGGGTGGGGAGGATGGAGCGAAGCGATGATTCGGGTGCTGCTTGCCGACGACCACGAGATCGTGCGCCTCGGGCTGCGTGCGGTGTTGGAAAGCACCACAGACATTGAGGTTGTGGGTGAAGTAGCCACCGCTGAAGATGCCATCGCTGCAGCTCAGGCGGGTGGGATCGATGTGATCCTCATGGATCTTCGCTTCGGAGCAGGCGTTGAGGGCACCAAGCTGCGCACCGGGGCGGACGCCACCGCGGAGATCAAGCGCACCATTGCGCAACCCCCGCATGTGCTGGTGGTGACCAACTACGACACCGACGCAGACATCCTCGGCGCCATTGAGGCAGGCGCGCTTGGCTACCTGCTCAAAGACGCACCCCCGGAGGAGTTGTTGGCTGCGGTGCGTTCCGCCGCTGAAGGTGATTCCACCCTTTCCCCCACGGTAGCCACGCGTCTCATGACTCGCGTGCGTACTCCCCGAACCTCGCTCACCCCAAGGGAGTTGGAGGTGCTGAAGTTGGTGGCGGCTGGAAGTTCCAACAAGGAAATTGGGCACATCCTGCTGCTTTCCGAGGCCACCGTGAAAAGCCACCTTGTGCATATCTACGACAAAATGGGTGTGCGGTCGCGCACCTCGGCGGTGGCGGCGGCCCGGGAGCAGGGTGTGCTGTAGGCTTTCGGCTTTTGGCCTTAAGGGTTAGGCGCCGGCCTGGAGGTACTCATCAATGATGTGCTGCGGGATCTTGCCGCGGGTGGAAACCTCGTAGCCCATGCCCTTGGCCCACACGCGAACCGCCTTTGGGTCGTACTTAGGAGAAAAGGCTGGGCGGCGGCCGGTGCTGAGCTTGCGTGCTGAGGAAAGGTAGGGCTCCAGCACCTCATGGAACTTCTCGGCGTTCTTTGCGGAAAGGTCCATTACGTATTCCACGCCATTGACGGTGAAGTTCACAATGTGCACTTCTTCCTCGGTCAATGGGGTGTTATCCAGGTCATCAAAATACTGGGTGATTTCGCGGCGCGCCATCAGTGGTCCTTCCTTAGTTTTCTGGGGAAAATAAGTGCTGTTCAACGATTGAACAAAGATGAATTTAGGCCGTACGCTCATTGATTATCAGCGTACGGCCTAAATAGTAGTCTCTGGAAAGCGCTTTCACCAAGCAATCAATAAAAGTGCTCCAAAATTGCTTGCGCACCAGTATCAGCAGGTGCCTGCAAAAGTGGATTTAGATTTGCTTTTGGCGCTTTTGCTGGATTTGCTTTGCAATCTGATCCAAATCGGCGCTGATTGCCCGAAGTGCGCGGGTACGCAATTCCGGAGTCATGTATTCAGCGTTGTTTGCGGAATCCTCCAGCTCCTCAAGGCGGTCTTTCGCGTCCTCTTTGAAGCCCTGGGGCAGGTTGGTGACCTTCAAGGAGGAACGCATTGCCTCAATGCGGGCCTTTTGTTCTGCGCCGTGGCCGGCAAAACGGCCGAGGTCCGCGCGGGAAACGCCCAAAGCGTTTGCCCGGCGCCCGTTGAGGTATTCGCGGATCGCCATGAGGCCGCGGAAAGCCAGTGGCAATGCCAGCGGGGCAATTGCGCGGGCGGCACCGGAGTAACGCATGACGGTGTCTTTATTAAATTTGCCTGCGCGCATTTGTTGGGTGAGCTCTTTGGCCATCTTTTCATCGTGCTTGCGCTTGCGCTTAAGGCCCTTGGCTTCTTCCTTTGACACGCGTTTCTCTGCCTTAGTGAGCAGTTTTGTGCGGCGCAATTCCAACTTGTGCGCCTCTTTCACCTCTTGGCGGGCTTGGGCCTCAGCGGCCTTAATCTTTGCCTTTGCATCGATGCGGGCGTTGCGGATTGCCTTGAAAATACCCATCTGTTCCTCATCCAGTTCCGGTTGTATGAACCAATTCCCCTAAAGCCTACTAGTCAGTCGCAACATTTACCGCCCGCCATACATAGTCCGCCTGTCACACGAACCTTGGGAACTGGGGTTGCAGTCCCTCAAGGCGTTAGGCTTGGAACGCAGACCCACGCACGAGCGTGGAGCTCAACTTCAACAATCCTCGCACAGCAAAAGACTTTTGGAGCAGCAGCCCATTTCAGCAGCAAGCATTGACCCCTTCACGCCAGCAGTCATCCAGCCGGCGGACCTGGTGGGGTGCCAATACCGGCGGGTGCAGCAGAGCCGTTTCCCTGACACCTCGCCCACCGAGCAGTCTGCGCTGCGCAAATTACGCCTGGCCACCGCCCGTGAGGAGGTGCTAGCAACCCTGCCAACCGCCCCCGCCAAGGGTGATCGCAGGAATTTCTTGCGCATTGACTTGGCGGGCAGCGACACCGAGGATGAGCGGGAGTTCGCCACCCTTGAAGCCCTGGCGGCGCGGGCGAACATTGTGACATCTGCGGTGCTGCGCGCGTCGATAGGCGACCCAGGCAGCGAAGGCAGCGTGCTGGTGGCGCTCGACGCCTTGATCCGCAGGGCTGACGGCACCTATATGCCGCTGCTGGTGAGCAATCACCGGGTGGCGCGGCCGGCAACGGATACGCGCAGGCAGGTGCGGGTGGTGGATACGTCGCGGCTGGGGCTCGGCGCGGGTTATACGGTGGGGGCGCGGCTGAAACACCACTCGATTGATTCCTTTACGCTTGCCGCGGCGGCGCGGGCGCTGGAGGAGCTGGGGCTTGGGTCGCGGCGTGGGGCGCTGATCGGGCAGAACCGCGCACAGGCCTACATTCTGAACACTGACCTGCTGCAACCCGGCCTCGACGCAGCACTGCGCATCCCTGCCGCCACCCAAGCGCGCCGCATCAAAGAATGCGTAGGCTGCCGGTTCTGGCGGCACTGCCAGCAGGAACTCCAGGCCCGTGACGACCTCAGTCTCTTCCTCCCCGGCGACCGCGGCCAAGCGTTCCGGGAGCAGGGCATTGAGACGGTGCAGGGGCTTATCGACGCACGCCTGGGCCCGCCATCGCTCTTGGCCGCCGCGTGGCGCGCCGGAATCCCCGTGCTCAAAACAGCTGATGAGGTGCAGTTTCCACGGTTCGATGTGGAAATTGACGTGGACGTGGAGGCATACCTTGACCAGGGTGCCTACCTCTGGGGCACGTTCGACGGCCGCAGCTACCGCCCCTTTGTCACCTGGGGTGGGCTCGGCCAAGCCGAGGAGGCGCGCAACTTTGCCAACTTTTGGGCCTGGTTGGTGGAGCAACGCCGCGCTGCCGCACAGGCGGGCAAATCGCTGGGCGTGTTCTGCTATTCCGCGCACGGCGAAAACCACTGGCTGAAGTTCTCCGCCCGGCGCTTCCACGGCAAATACCCCGACGTGCCCAGTGTGGAGGAAGTCACCGAGTTCATCAGCTCCCCGCAGTGGATCGACGTCTTTGCTTCAGTAAAGGCGCAGCTCGTGGGCCCGGAGGGTATCGGGTTGAAAGTGGTGGCGCCGCAAGCCGGCTACCACTGGGCGCAAGACAACGTGGACGGCGAGGCCTCAGTGGCGCTCTACCTTGAAGCCATCGGGCAGGTGGAGGGCGCCGATCCGCAAGCCGCACGGGATACCCTACTCAGCTACAACGGCGACGACTGCCAAGCCACCGCCGCCGTGCGGAAATGGCTGGCCGCGGGCGCGCCGGGTGCGCCGAAGCTCGGTTAGGAGCTTGGAGGGTCGAATCGCTGCTTCCTATTCAGGCACGACTTGCAGCGTCATCCCCTGCTGTCGGTGCCCGGCGATGGTGCACCAGCCTTCGATTGCCGCGTTGATCGCCCCGGCGGAGAAGGTGATGGTTTCACCGGGCAGTAGGCGCCCGGATTGCGCACCGTTGTCCAGGCGGAGGTCGTGGGGTTGATCGTCGTTGTTGACCAGCGTGATGGATAGCTCATTGCCCGCTGGCACTGTGATGACGTCAGGCGCAAAGTGCATCCCCGTCATCTCTACCGTCACTTCAGTCACTGGCCCGCCGCTGGATCCCGACGCCGGCAAAGGAGCAACGGGCGCGGCAAGCCCACCGAAGCACGCCACCACCAGCGCCAGTGTGGCCACGCCTAGGCTCACCTGGTTGTAGCGTGGGGAATCCGGCAGGGCAATCGGTTCGCGTTTCTTGCGAATCACCCCGAGCTGCGCGCGCACCGCCTGCGGCACCAGCAGCAGGAACACCGCCAATGAAGCGAACACCAGCAGGGAAAGCGCCACCCGCAACCACGACTGATCCGCCAGCAACCACAGCGCCAAACCCACATTGAGCAGCGTTGCCCGCAGCAAACCTGCACGCCCCATCACAGCCAAACCGGTGCGCGTAGCCGCGGGACCCCCGCCGATGTTCGAAGGCAGCAGGAAACTCAGCACGCTGATCAGTAGTTGCGCAGCGAACCCCACGAGCAGCGGCAAAGTGGGCAATGCAATGTCTACCACCCGCTGCGCCTGGAGCGCACTCACCGCGCAGGCCCCCAGACCGTACAGCAGCCATAGGGGAGCGAGTCCGACGCCCACAGCGCTGTAGGAAATGCGGTCGCGTGGGTCGTGCAGCACCGTGCGCACGCAGTGCAGCCAGGAACGCCCCGCCACGAGCCAACCCGCCGCGTACAGGATGAGGCCCGCGGCTGCCGCCTTGGGGACGTCGGCAAGCGCTGCTCCCGTTGCAACAGTAACGCCGAGTGTCATGAGCCCCAGCGCAGAACGGATGTGTTCCGGACCGGCTTGGGTGCGCCAGAGGGTGGGGAAGAGCACCATGAGGGAGGCGAAGGCCGTAAGCCCCACGAAGCCCAGTAGGTTCACCACCAGGTGTGCGAGCAGAAGTTTTTCTTTGTCCCAGGCCTCGGCGGCCATCATTGCCCCGAACACCGCGCCTATTGGCAGGCACGCTGCGGCGATAATGTAGGTGCTTACCAGGTGGCGGTAGCGTTGGCCACGCGAGCTGGCCCGAAACTGCCAGCCCAGGTAGCAGGCGTGGAACAGCAGCGAGCCGCCAACCACCGTGGCGCCAGTGGCAGTCACCGGCCACAGGTTGGCAAGCTTTCCGACGAGCGTAATTGCGATACCCGCATTCAGAATCCAAATGCGCCGCACCTGCCACGCACGGCTCTCCTCTGGCAGGCGGGTATGCAGAAAATTCTCTGTGAAATGCTGCGACCACAACTGGATAGAGTTCGTGACCGCACCCAAGGTGAACAGGTGAATGAGCAGCCAGCGGTACTGCGGAATTGCCCAGTGGAACAGACCGACCACCACAATGAGCGCCAACCAGATCTGCACCGGCCGGCCAGCTTTGCGATGCCACGCGTTTGCACGCAGGCGTTTGCTGGATTGGGAGTGCTGGCTCGGGCCGTCTGTGCCGTTGGGGCCGTGTTCCGTCGGGGTATGGAGGGCCGGTGACACAGTGGGGTGGGGCAGGGGACTGGTGCTCATGCAACGCAATCTACCCACGCGGGCGCACAAGCTAAAGCCAGTGGCCTCGGTCGTGAGAAATGCCACCGAAGACGGGCATCATTCGCCATGGCGCCTTGCGCCCAAGGGCCCAAAAAGGCAAAACCCCGCCGAAGCGGGGTGATGCCAGCGCTGATGCGCGCCTTTTAGGTTTCTTACTTGGTTGCAGCCTCGTAACGCTTTGCAACCTCGTCCCAGTTGAAGACGTTCCAGACTGCCTCAACGTAGTCAGCCTTCACGTTCTTGTACTGCAGGTAGAAAGCGTGCTCCCACATGTCGAGCAGCAGGAGTGGCTCGAGGTCGATGGAGAGGTTGCCCTGCTGGTCGGTCATCTGCTCGATGACCAGGCGCTCGCCTACCTTGTCGTAACCGAGCACTGCCCAGCCGGAACCCTGCAGGCCCAGGGCTGCTGCGTTGAAGTGAGCCTTGAAAGCATCGAAGGAACCGAACTCAGCGTTGATTGCCTCAGCAAGAGCGCCGGTTGGCTCGCCGCCACCGTTAGGGGAGAGGTTCTTCCAGAACAGGGAGTGGTTGGTGTGGCCACCCAAGTTGAAGGCCAGGTCCTTGGACAGGGCGGTAACTACAGCGGCGATGGAGCCATCCTTGCGAGCAGCCTCAAGCTTCTCCAGTGCGGTGTTTGCACCGTTGACGTAGTTCTGGTGGTGCTTGGAGTGGTGCAGCTCCATAATCTCGGCGCTGATGTGGGGCTCGAGAGCGTCGTATGCGTAGTCAAGCTCTGGCAGGGTGTACTTCTGTGCCATGATGATCAATCCTTCCGGATGTTCGTTGTGCTAATTTTCGCTGTCCCGAGCAGTGTGGCCACCCCAGCGAGTGTGCTGCGGCCGCCACATTGGGGGCATGTCAACCATGATAGGTCAATGCTGGAATTTCGCAACAAAAATATTGGGGAAGGCTTTTGACGTCCAGCGGAGGTGTCACCGGAAGGCATCATGGAATACTGCAGGAAGGTGCAGCGCTGTAGGAAAAGCCTGAAACGCCTCGCCGCACAATTTGCCGCAGAATATAAGGAGCATCATGGGTTTTCTTTTCCCGCCAATTCAGCCCCACCTGGTAGACCCTGAGCAGGCCCTGAAAGGTGGGAGCATGCCGGTGCTCGCTGAGCCGAAGCCGCACACGGTGCTGGGCACCCCCATTACGGGGCCTTGGAAGCAAGGTCAAGAGGTGGTGTATGTGGGGCTAGGCTGCTATTGGGGTGCAGAAAAGATGTTTTGGGAAACCCCCGGCGTGGAGTCCACCTCAGTTGGTTTTGCTGGAGGTGTGACGCCGAACCCCACCTACCGGGAAGTGTGCACGGGGCGCACCAACCACACGGAGATCGTGGAGGTTGTGTATGACCCCACCCAAATCAGCTTCGATGAAATCGTGGTGAAAGCCCTTGAGGCGCATGATCCTACTCAGGGTTTCCGCCAAGGCAATGACGTCGGTACGCAATACCGCTCCGCGATCTACACCGCCACCGTGGCCCAAGCCCAGCGCGCCCAGGAGATCGTGCAGGCCTACGAGCCGGCCCTGCGCGCGGCGGGCTACAGCGGCATCACCACCGAGGTCCTTCCGCTGGCCGAGACCCCGGCCGGCGCCTACTACCGCGCAGAAGACGAACATCAGCAGTACCTGGACAAAAATCCGCTGGGGTACTGCCCGCATCATTCCACGGGTGTTGCCTGCGAGCTCTAGAAGAGTTCATCAAGGGTGCCGACGCCCACAACGCCCGCAGGTGCTTGCGGCGCGCCGGGGCGCTGCAGGTACACCGCCTGCCACCCGGCTTGGAGCGGCGCGAGGACGTCGTTTTCTAGGTTGTCACCCACCATGGTGATGTTGCTGGTGCCAAGGAGCTGGGCCACCTTGGCGTAGGCCTGCGGCTGGGGTTTCGGGTGGCCCAGCTCCACCGCTGCGAATACTTTGAGCCAGGGGTGGGCAATGCCTGCGTGCTCCATTTTGCTGAATTGCATCTCAAAGCCACCGTTTGTGAAAATACCCACCGTAGCTCCCGTGCGGCGGGCGCGCTCTAGGGCGCTGGGGGCGTCGGGAAACGCAGTTGTTGCAGCCAAGTAGTGCGGATAGAAGCGCTGTAGCAGCTCCAGGGCTTCTTCTTCTGGGAGGTCGGGGGCGTTGAGGTACTCCCGGACGCGGCCGATGCGCTGGCCCAGATAGGTGGTCTCTCTGCGCTCGAAGCGCTTGTACCAGGCGATTTCGATGGAACGCCAGCGTTCAGGGTCTGGAGTGCCCGGGGCGCCGATCTCCTGATGCCAGGCGATTGCCCCAGCGTGGGCGGCGTGGGCGGAGTCAATGAGGGTGTCATCCAGGTCAAAAAGGATGGCTGCGGGGCCGGGAGCTGACATGAAGTACAGCCTAGCGGCGCGGTTTGTGCGTAGCAGGCCTGCGGTGTAGGTTTGGTGCTTCGCTAAGGAAAATCTCAGTTTTTAAGGAACTGCTTGTGAAGTCTCAGTCCCAGGAGCACCACCGCCTGCGCCGCCGTATCTTTTCCACCGTGGCTTGCACCGCGCTGGTCACCGTTGCGCTACCCGTCCATTCTTTTGCCCAAGACGCAACCGAAACGCTGAGCGCCACCGCGGGCCCAGAAAACGTTGCCCCAACTACGGAGATCCCAACGGATCATTTGGCCGCGCAGCATGAGCGAGTTCAAGGCGAGACCGAGCGCAACCTCTTGGACTACCCGACCAGCACCGCGACCACTACTGTGGTTGCTCCGAGGACGCAGGAAGATGAGGATGCTGAGAAGGCTGTGCCCATCTCGGAGGATGAGGCTGTGCCCATCTCGAAGGATACGGACACGGTGGACCGCGATGCTGATGCCGTAGCGCTGCGCGGGTATGACGTTCCCGCTGCCTCCGACACCCCTGCTGACCCCGGCGAGTTCGGCGCTGCGGGCAATGAGTTCAACCGCGGCACCTCCGGCAAGGCCATTGGCTCCGGCAAGTGGGGCTACGTGGGTGACCTGCAGCAAAGCACGGTTCCCGATGGCCGGCCGTACATGTACTACGGCCTGGGTATCAATGATGCGACTGGGGAAATCTACGCCACCTCTAACGCAAAATGCCGCACCATTTTTGGGTTCGACATTTGCCTTGGCGGCACCCCTGCAGTGTTCGGCTATGACGCAGTAAATCCCAAGGCGGGCCAGTACGCCGGCAATGGCTTCTTCAACGCTACCGAAGACTCCGCGAGCGACGGCGTTGGTGCGCCCGTTGGTGATGGCGACGTGTTTGAAAGCCCCACCGGCATGACCTTCCAAACCCCGCGCGGCGTGTACGTGGATTCCACCTCCGGCAACGTGTGGATTGTGGATTCCAGCCGCAACGGCTACACCCAATTTGATGCCGATGGCAACGTGATCCAATCCTACAAGCCCACCGGAGCTGGAGCACTTACCGAGCCCTACGGCATTGATGCATACGGCAATGAACTGTTTGTGACCTCCTACAACCAGAAGATCAATGTGTATGACAAGGCAACGGGCGAGTTCAAGCGTTCCATTCCTACCGCGCAGGCACCATGGGGCATGTCCATTGACCAAAACACCGGCAACATCTACGTTGCAATGCACCAATACCAGCGGTCCATCCGCGTGTTTGACCAGCAGGGAAATCGCTTGCAGGACATCGTGATCCCAACGGATTTCACACGCAACGAAGATGGCACCATCACCGCCACCGCCGCACCAATGGGTGATGACGCCGCATGGCGCGAGCGCGGCCACGCCTTTGGCGTGACCTTTGACGAGGAGCGCAACCTCATCATCGCGTGGGACCAAAACGGCCAGTCCCGTGACGCATTCAAGGGCGTTACCGACGCAGACGCCGTGGATTACACCGATAACGGCGGCAGAATCTGGTTCTTCAATGCAACCACCGGCGTGCCGGAAGATGTACTCCAGCTCGACGTAGACAACCTGGGTAACCTGTGGAACGGCAGTATTGGTAAGCAGTCCCCACGCGGCGTGGTGATGGACTCTCGCGGTTTGGTGTACGCCACCACGCAGCAGTGGGATGGCACGGATCGCGACCCACGCGTGATCTCCCGCGTGCAGATTTACGGCAAAACCCCAGGCTCAGTGACCGACGCTAAGGCAACCATGTTCAACCGGGTGAACACCACCCAAGCCACTGACGCGAACGGTTCGCTCATCTTTGATGAGCAGGGCAAACCTGTGATGGAAGACCAAGTGGAGTCCATCGCACAGATTCGCTGGGTAGACCCAACGCCCGAGAAACACCAGACGGATCTCAAGGACGTTGTGGTGGAGATTTCCTACGATGACGGCAAAACGTGGACTCAGTACAGCCAGGCCGCTGCGGCGGGTGCGGAGGAAATTTATGTTGCCGTGCCTGATGCTATGCGCAACAAGACCTACTACTTCCGCCTCACTCCTTTCAATGAGGCCGGCTCCGGTGATCCAGTGATTGTGGCTGCTGGTCTTGGAGAGACCAACATGCGCATCAACAAGGCCGCCCAGTTGGTGGATCGCAACGGCAATGGCAAGGCCGATGCTGGTGAAATCATCAACTACACCATCACCGTGAACACCGATGACGTGCTGGAAAACATTCAGGTCACCGACCCGATGTTCGATAAGGGCAGCTTGCAATGCAACAACGAAGAGGTGCTCAACATTCTGGACCGCTCTGAAACGCTCACCTGCACGGCGTCCCACACCGTCACCGCGCAGGACGTTAAGGATGCGCTGGCGGCGGATTCACTCATCCACAACACCGCCACCGCCACCGCAGACGATGCCGTGCCAACCGATACCGGTGAAACCGATTCCAAGGGCAATCCAATCGGGAAAAAGTTGAAGCTCGCTGTAGCTGACTCCGCCGAGGTGCCAGTAGCCGAAGAGGTAGAGATCCCAATCATTCCGCTGCCCATCCCAGTGCCAAATCCGTTTACCCCTGATCAGCCGGTTTCTCCGGACGCTCCGCAGCCATCCGCGCCAGCCGCTCAGGCTCCTCAGGCTCAGGCTCAGGCCGCAGCGCCGGTGCGCAAGAGCTCGCGCAAACCGGTGTAGCCGGCATGATGGGTATTAGCGCTGCCGCTTTCGCATTGGTTGCAGCCGGCGTGCTGGTGCTGCGCCGGGAAAGCGGGCGCCACAACGGCCAGTAGTGCCTATGCGAAACATCAACCCCCGAGGAGCAGTTCAGAGTGTGCTTCTTGGGGGTTGATTATTTTGAAGTGCGGGTGGGGCTGAGGCGGTGGCGTCGGTAGGCGGAGTCCGTGGGGAAGACTGTGGCGAAGACCGTGGGAAAATCTGTGAAAAATCCCTCAAAACGGGCATGAAACCAATTAATCGGGCATAGTTGGGGGTGAATCATTTTCTGCGGAGAGAGGGTCGCTTCATGAAGAAGATCGTTGGAAACAAGGTTGTGCTGATCGGCGCCGGCGATGTTGGTGTTGCTTACGCTTTTGCTTTGGTGAATCAGGGCACCGTGGATCACCTGGCGATTATTGACATCGACGAGAAGAAGCTCGAGGGTAACGTCAAGGATCTGAACCATGGTGTGGTGTGGGCACAGTCGCGCACCCGCGTCACCAAGGGCACCTACGCTGATTGCGAAGACGCAGCAATGGTGGTGATTTGCGCTGGCGCTGCCCAGAAGCCTGGTGAAACCCGCCTGCAGTTGGTGGATAAGAACATGCACATCATGAAGTCCATCGTGGACCAGGTAATGGCCAACAACTTTGACGGCATCTTCCTCATCGCTTCCAACCCAGTGGACGTGCTCACCTATGCCGTGTGGAAGTACTCCGGTTTGGATTGGCACCGCGTCATTGGTTCCGGCACCGTGCTGGACTCCGCACGTTTCCGCTACATGCTGGGCGAGCGTTACGACGTTGCCCCAAGCTCCATCCACGCCTACATCATCGGCGAGCACGGCGACACCGAACTCCCAGTGCTTTCCTCTGCCACCGTGGCTGGTGTGTCCATGCGCAAGCAGCTTGAGAAGAACCCAGGCCTGGAGGCCGAGCTGGAGAAGGTGTTTGAGGAAACCCGCGACGCCGCCTACAACATCATCGAGGCTAAGGGTTCCACCTCCTACGGCATCGGCATGGGCTTGGCCCGCATCACCCGCGCTGTGATCCACAACCAAGAGGTGGCGCTGCCTGTTTCCGCGCTGTTGCAGGGCGAATACGGCCAGGAAGACATCTACATTGGCACCCCAGCGATCATCAACCGCCGCGGCATCAACCGCGTTGTGGAGCTGGAGCTCACCGACCACGAGATGGAGCGCTTCACGCACTCCGCCAACACCCTGCGCGCCGTGCAGGAGGAGTTCTTCCCAGCGAAGTAAGCCTGAACTGGCCTACCTCACCAGGGCTATTGGGCCCGCATTACCCCAGCCGCGCTGTGAACCTCTGCGTGCTGGGGTGTTGTTCTTTGCTCACCCGGAGGCGGGTGCAGGCAAGTATCCGCGGGAAGCGGTTTTCTTGCGGTCGGTTTACAATAGGCAGCGGTTTGTCAGCCAAGTGTCAGAGGGATTGAAACCATGCACATCATTGCGCACCGAGGATTTCGGGGCCACTACCCAGAGATGTCCGAAATCGCGTTCCGGAGTGCCCTTGAAATGCCCATCCACGGTGTGGAGTGCGATGTTCGCCTCTCCGCAGACGGCCAGGTGGTGTGCAACCACGACGCCACAATGCTGCGCACTGCAGGTGACCCGATGCGCGTTTCCAGGGCAACCGTTTCCCAACTCAAGCGCCTCAACATTGGCACACAAGACGAGGTGCAGCGGGTGCTCACCCTTGATGAGTTGCTGGACATCATGGAGGATTACCCGGACAAGCACCTCTACATTGAAACCAAGCACCCAGTGGTCACTGGTCCCATCCTTGAGGAGCAGGTGGCGCTGCGCCTGCGCTACCGTGGCTTGTTGGAAGATCCGCGGATTCACATCATCTCATTTTCCCACGCCGCTATCCGCCGCATGGCGGCATTGGCGCCGCATCTTGACCGCATCTACCTGCGTCGGGAATGGGAGCTGCGCTACAACCCACGTGACTTCGGCTTCTCCACCCCCACCGCCAAGGGCCTGTCCGTGATGCGTGGTCGCCTTACGCCGTCGCTGATTACCAGCGGCAAGAAGGGCGCGTACATGTGGACGGTGAATAAGGAAGAAGACATGCTCTGGGCCAAGGAACAGGGTGTTTCCATGATGGCCACGGACTTCCCAGACATTGCGCTCAAGCTCTTTGGCTGATGTTGAACCGCCACCCCGGCCACTTGGATTGCCCGGCTGGGGTAGCCGCCGGGGAAACGGGTAAATTGGTGGAATGGCTAAAAAGAACCGCAAGAAGGACAACCTGCCTGAGGGCATGAGCCGCCGCCAGGCAAAGCTCGCTGCTCGTGCGCAGGAACGCGCTGCATTTGAGAAGGACCCGCGTCCATACGCCGAGTACCCTTTTGAAACCACCCTGGTGGCGGTGCAGGAATTCGTGCCTTCCGCTACCGTGAAGGTTTCCGTTGTGGACTCCCCGCGCGATGTTTACCTATGTACCGTGCTGCCAGGCGGCGCTGCTGCGTTGGTGCGTGAATACGGTGAAGGCACCAGTGATGATGCGTTTGTGGCGCTGCAGACCCGCAACCGTTCCAACAATCCGGGCCGTGACCTGGCGTTTGCGCTGAACTGGGCGCGCAACGCCAAGCCGGGCCAGACGTTGGAAACGGGCATTGCCGACGGCACGCAGCCGCCGCTCACCGAAATCCTCGACCCGAAGGGTGAGTTCGAGGTTGTGGAGCACCACGACTTCGCGTGGTGGTTCCCAGCCGGGGCAAGCAGTAACCCGCAGGTTGCGCAGATCCTGCAGATGGCTAACGACTCCCTGGTGCCCTCCGAGCGCGTGGAGGCCGATGTACCCGGCACCACCTGGTGGGTCAACCCCGGTGGCAAGGCGCACATCCGTTGGGTGCGCAGCGAGGCCGAGGACGTGCTGCTGCCAGCACTCGCAAGGATCGCGGCGCGCGGGGAACTCAAGCTGGGTGATGAAACCAAGTTCGCCGGTGTATTCCGCACCAACGACCTCATGGTTCCCGTATGGGACCTTGAGCCGGAGCGCGAGCCCGCAAGCTACAAGGAAGACCTGGAGGCGCTGGACGCCAAGATCGCCGCTGAGCTGGAGAACACTGCCGATCTGAACGCGGAGGAGCGCAAGCAGCTCGAAAACATCAAGTCCAGGCAGGTCACAATCCGCTAGACTCGCTATCGCTTGCAGAGAACACGCGCTTGTATAGAACTCGCGCTTGTATAAAACACGCGCAGCGCAGCAGTGAGCCGTAATCGCACCTGGTGGGGGAGGCCCCTCCACCACTGGCGCGATTACGGCTTTTGCTATTTGTGAACCATTCCCTGCTAGCGCATTGCGCCAAAGAGTGCTTCGGCACCTTGCTCGTCCCAGAGCACAACGTCGCCTACTTCGGTGGAGGCAAAGCCTGCGTAGGGCACGGTTTCGGTTTGCACACCGGAACGCATAGCGAGGGCCACGCGGGCGAGGTGCCAGATGTGGTCGCCATTATCCACGGTGAAGCTCCCGGTGACGGCATTGAGCGTAGGCAACATGCGCAGCGGATTTGCCCAGGTGGTGGGGGAGGTCAATTCATTGACCAGGGAGGCAAAGAACTCGCGTTGGCGCTGCACGCGGTCGATGTCACCCATCGCAGTTGCTCGGGTGCGCACATAACCCAAGGCGGTGGGCCCGTCCACGGTTTGGCAGCCTGCGGTGATGCTCAGTTGTGCCAGTGGGTCCTCAATCGGTTCCGCAGGGCACACCTGGATACCGCCTACGGCGTCCACCACGTTGGCCAGCCCACCCATGCCGATTTCCGCGTAGTGGTCAATGCGTAGCCCAGTTGCCCCTTCCACCGTGCTCACGAGGAGCGGGGCGCCACCATAGGTGAAGGATGCGTTGATCTTGTCCATCCCGTAACCCGGAATTTCCACATAGGAATCACGCGGCAGCGACACCAACTTTGCCTGCCCCGTATTCGGGATGTGGAGCAACATGATGGTGTCTGTGCGCATCGAGCCGATGTCGCCACCCGTACCCAGCCGAGCCACATCCTCCTCACTCAGCCCGCTTCGGGAATCCGAGCCCACCAGCAGCCAGTTCGTCCCTGCCGTATTGCCAATTTGCTGCGTGGGCATGGCCTCAATCCGGCTCAGGCGAGTATCCAGCCACAGCCCGCCAGCAATCACCAGCACAAGCAGCGTGGCAAGGATCCACTTCACGCTGCGCAGGCATCCAGGAGCTTTCCGACGCCGCCGCACCGGCCGCGCACCACCTCCACCTCCAACCGGCTGGGGCTGAAACTGCCGCTGATACTGCGGCTGGTATTGGGGCTGGTACTGCTGCGGTTGGTATTGGGGTTGGTATTGAGGTTGCTGCGGCGCATATTGCTGCGGCTGCTGTGGGTGCTGAGCTGGGAAATACTGCTGCGGCCGCTGCGCCTGCTGCGCGGGTGGCACCGGTTGCTGCGCCTGCCACTCAGATTGCTGCGCTGGGAAGGATTCGAAACGAGTGGGCGCAACATTCGTTCCTGCGCCCATTCCCGAGCCCATTCCTGGGCCCTTTCCTGAGTCCATACGGGGCCGGCGCTGCGGTGGTTGCTGGCCGCGGCGGCGCACGGGGCGCCCATAGCGGTCAAGCAGGGGCTTTCCGTCACGGCCAAGGACGTACTCGGAATTGTCTGAGCTCATATGCACATCTTAGCCAGAGCTATGCGCGTTACTGATCCCGCAAGACCTCGCCAGAAACCAGCAAACGCGCCACTCTAAATCCCCAGCCACGCACCCACAGCAGTCCCGGCGGCGGCGCTGTAGCCTACGAACGCGACGGCGTCGATAAGAAAATGAGCCACTACCAGCGGCCACACCTTGCCGTATCGCACAAACACCCAGCCAAAGAGCAACCCCATCACCACATTGCCCACACCGGCGGAAACGCCCTGGTAGAGATGGTAACTGCCGCGGAGGAGGGCCGCGAGGATGATTGCGGGCCACACCCCGCACCGCAGCTCGCGCAAGCGGGTGATGAAGTAAAAGACCACCACGATTTCCTCGGCAAACGCGTTGGCCGCTGAATACAGCAGTAGCACCGGCACTTCCCACCACAGGTGCTCCAAAGTGGTGGGTACAACTTCTTTGCTCAAACCCAAATGCAGTGCGCTGAGGTAAAAGGCGAGCCCCGGTAACCCGATTACCGCGGCCAGAAGCGCGCCCCAGCCCCAGTCTCGGGCTTGCAGCATGGCCAACTTGTGGTGGGGCCACAGAAGGTACAGCGCTAAACAACCCCAGGAAAACAACGTTGCCGCACCGAGCACCTGCAGCCCGAGATCCAGCCACGGCACCGCCACCTGTTGCGCGTGCAATGTGGTGCTTTGTTCATTCAGCGGCGTGGGGTCTAAAAGCGCACTGATAAGCCGCAGCAAGGAACGTAGCCCAGAGGTGCCAAAGCTGAGCACCAGCACGATCGCCACTTCGATGGCCAGTAGCTTGCGCACCTGCGCCGCCCTCATGATCCCTCCAAAACCTGCGCCACCGCGAAGAGCTGCGCTGGGGTGAGGCGCAAATTCAGTAGGTGCAGGCCCACCTTATTGGCGTCCGGCACAGTCAACGCCCCCAACCCGGACATGTTGGCCATGGTTGCCCAGGGCGTCCAACGGGTTTGGGCGTAAAAGTCTTCCTCTGGTGGCATGGAGGAAAAATAGCCGATCTTTGGCGGATCAAATGCCAAGGTGGGGCTGAGTACCACGTCCACGTCCCATGCCGCCAATAACCGCGTCTTTACCTGCGCAAACGTCTGGGCTGCGGCCTGTGCCTGGTTCTCGGAAACCTTCCAGCCGGTTTCCCTCAGCCACTCCACCAGCGGCGAACCATGGCCTTCCACCGTGCGGGAACGCCATGCAAACAGCGTGTGGAACGCCTCGAACACCTCCGGCCCATAGGGCACGGGCACTGCTTTCACCGCGTGACCCGCTGTAGCAAGCCGAGCGGCAGCAGTATCGACGCCCACCAGCATGTGCTCGGCCGGCGTCACCTGGGCGTGCACCGGATCCATCAGCACCCCCACTCGAACCGCAACGCCGCGCCTCGGCGCCCGTATGTTGGCGAGCGTGGCGGCGTCGGCAAGCGTTGCCGAAAGGAAGCCCTGAGCAACCGGGTTTGCCTGGTGCGTGTTGTGCGGTGGTTTGTAGCCGACGATGCCCACAGCGGCAGCGGGAACGCGGATAGAGCCGCCGCCGTCGGAGCCGTGAGCTGCGCGCACCAAACCCCTGGCCACCGCCACCGCGGCACCACCGGAAGAACCGCCTGGGGTTGCGCCGGGAAAGCGTGGATTTGTGGGCGCGGGAAGTCCCACCGGCTCAGTGTATGCGGAAAGCCCCAGTTCAGAGGCAAGAGTTTTGCCGGGGACAATCGCGCCGAGGCGCTGAAACGCCGCGATGAAAGGGTCCGTTTCCTCCGGCCACTCCACGCGATGAACCGAACCAAAGGAGGTGGGCATGCCCGCCACATGCGAAAGGTCCTTTGCCGGGATCAGCCAGCCGGACAGCCTGCCGCGTGTATTGGCCTGTTTCTTAGCCTGTTCCGCAGCTTGGCGCAGCGCGGCCTCGGCGTCAAAGTGAGCAAAACCGTGCTCGCTGGCCGGCATTGCATGGATTCGCCGCGCGAGCTGATCGATGCGCGCTTCAACGCTTGCGTGCGCTGTTTCCCGCGCCGATTCCTGCGCTGTTTCCTGTGGCTCGTTTAGGCCCATGTTTCCCAAGTTTCCCAGGCTCCCATGTTTCAACAGGCTACAGTAACCACTATGAATGCCACGAACACGATCGCATACCTGGGGCCTGCGGGAACCTTCACCGAGGCCGCATTTTTAGGCTTTGCCCAGCGGGGTCACTTTGGGGAACATTACGAGGGCCTTGCGTGCCGCAGCCCCCGGGAAGCGATCGACGCCGTGCGCGCCGGGCAGGCCGCCTACGCCTGCGTGGCCATTGAAAACTCCGTGGATGGCGCGGTGACGCCCACCTTCGATGCCTTGGGAACCGGAACCAGCACGGGAACCAGCACGAACACGGGCGCTGATGCGGGCGTGCAGATCTACGATGAGCTGGATCTTTCCATCGCCTTTTCCATCATGGTCAAGCCCGGCGTGAAGTTGGAGGGCGCAAAAACTTTTGCCACCCACCCTGTGGCGTATCAGCAGGTCAAGACCTGGATTGAGGAACACGCACCGCACCTTGAGTTCCGGGCGGCTTCTTCTAATGCTGCGGCCGCGGCACAGGTAGCGGCGGGTGAAGTGGATGTGGCCGCCGCCCCAGAGCGGGCCGCCGCACTCTACGGTTTGGAAAGTATTGCGCACAATGTTGCTGACGTTTCCGGCGCCCGCACCCGCTTTGTGCTGGTGGGGCCGGTGGGGCCACCAACGCCGCCCACCGGGGCGGATCGCACCAGCGTGCTGTTTAGCTTGCGCAACGTGCCTGGCGCCCTCGTCGGTGCGCTTACTGAGTTCTCTTTGCGGGATGTGGACCTCACCCGCATTGAATCCCGCCCCCTTGAGAATGGCCTGGGCACCTACCGCTTCTACGCCGATATCCGCGGGCACATCACAGACCATAACGTGGGTGAGGCCCTGCGCGCCCTCTACCTGCGCTGCGAGCAGCTCACCTTCCTTGGGTCCTGGCCCGCGCGCGACGCAATGGAGGCGCCAGCGGGGTCCGACGCCAACATCATCGCCGCCAACAAGTGGCTGGATGCAGCGAGGAAAGGGAACTCATGAGCCGAATCATCATCATGCGCCACGGGCGAACCTACGCCAACGCCGCCCGCATCTTTGACACCCGCCCGCCAGGGGCAAGCCTGAGCATCCAGGGCAGGGTGCAGGCCGACGCCGCCGGCGCCCGATTGGCTCAGGAGGGCTTCCGCCTCACCGCGATCATGCACTCAGTGGCGTTGCGCGCCGGGCAAACCGCGCGGCTGGTGGCCAACTCCTATGGTTTCCACGGCGAGGTGGAAGAGGTGGAGGGCATCCACGAGTTTTTTGGCGGCGATTTTGAAGGCAGCAGCGACCCCCAAGCCCACGTGCTCTACCGCGAAGCCTTGGCGCAGTGGATGCGCGGTAACTTCGAGGCCAGCATGCCCGGCGGCGAAACGGCCCTCGAGGTAATCGCCCGCACCACTCCTGCCCTGGAGCGCGCCGCGGAGGTAGCTCGGCAAACCGACGGCGACGTCTTGCTGGTCAGCCACGGGGCCGCCATGCGCATTATGGGGCGCTTTGCCTCTACGGTGCCCCAGCACATTGCAGAACACACCTATGTGGGCAACGGAACCACCATTGTGTTGCATCCCGAGGGGCACATTGGCAATTGGCGCTGCGAACAATGGGTGGGGCCAGTTCAGGCTTGAGCTGGGGCCGCTGCGCTCAGGCCGCTTATCCGTACCCCAGGCGATGGAGGTCTTCTTCATCAAGGCCAAAGTAGTGGCCGATCTCATGCATCACCGTGATGCGCACCTGCTCCACCAGCTCTTCCTCGCTGTTGCAGTAGTCCTGGAGCGCGCCGCGGTAGATGGTGATGGTGTCCGGCAGGAAACCGGTGTGATCAAAAGTGCGCTCGGTGAGCGCCACGCCCCGGTATAGCCCCAGGATGTGCGGGGATTCCTCGTTGTATTCCTCAATCAGGATGGCGAGGTTGCGCACATGCTGGGTGATGGAGTCCGGGATCTGCGCCAGCGCCTCATCAACCAGCTTTTCAAAGCGCGCTTCAGAAACCCAAAACACTTAGGCTCCCTGGAAGCCGCTGAGTTCCTCTGGATTCACAATCGGATCACGCGGAGGCATGGGGGCCGGTGGGGCGTCGTTGATGGTGAAGGTGCCGCGGGCGCTGCCGGCCAGGGTGCCAAAGGTGGCGTCTGGGTTCACAAACACCAGCGCGCAGTTCACTGAGTGGGAACCGCCGGTCCAGGAGCTTTCCGGAACGGTGGTCCAGAAGGTCTGCAGGGTGGAGTAGTAGTAGGGGTCATCGCCACCCAAGTAGTCCCGGGCTGCCTGCAAGCAGGTCAAGCGAAGCGCGTTGTCTTGTTCCTCGATGGTGGGCACGTGGTCAAACAGTGGTTCCAAGTCCACGGTTTGGGTGATCTCAAGCTGGTGAGGTTCAGCGCAGTCCACGGTGCGGGTCACGCTCAAATTGTCCACGGCAACACAATCACCCTGGGCAAACACACGCGCCTGATCCTGCTCTGCGGCGCGACCTTCCGTGATCTGTGGCTCACCGGATTCATTTGTTGCTTGGATACCGCAAAGCATGGTGCGATCGCCGGCATCCCAAGCCTCCTGTGGCGGGAGGATGGAGGCCACGGAATACTTACCCAGCGGGTCGAGCGTGCCGCCGAGGTACGCCAGGGCGGGACTCAGGCAGAGGTCCTCCCGCAACTGGGCTTGGCGGGTGCGGTTTGGCATCGGTGCTTGGTCATCAAATTCCGACGTCGGGTACGCGCCCAAATCCTCGCGGGAGGCCACCTCAAAGCGGTGCGGCATCGCGCAGTCCGTTTGCTGGAAGTTCGACGGCAACCCGTCCACGGTGTCCCAAGTAAGACACGCACCCTGGTCTGCGGTGGTGAAACTCCCGGCGGTGAGCGTGGTTTCCGGCTGGTTCGTGCTGGGGGAGGCGGCACTTGGTTCCTCGCTGGAGGCAGCCCAAGAGTACGCACCAAAGCCAACGGAGGCTGCGATGGCACCGATGGCCATGGAACGAACTGCGAGCGCGGAGCGCCAAGAATTACTCATAATGCTCTCCATCATGCCAAAAGTTCAGGCCTAAGCAGTAAAAAGCTCCCAACATCAGGCGGCAACTAGGTGGCAACTAGGCGGCCCTGAAGTTGGTGCGCATGGCGTACACGTCCGTTCGGAACAAGGACACACACCATTCCACGGGGCTGGTGCCGCTCAAGCTGGTGCGCGCCACCTTCAGCAGCGCCGCCCGCGGCGGCACCTCCAACTGCGCGGCATCTTGTGCGCTGGCAACCACCGCCGTGATCACTTGCTGCGCGCTGGTGATGGGTAGGTGGTACTCCTGTGCCAGGAGCTCATAGATGGAGCCTTCCAGTGGGTGGTCCAGCAGCCCTTGCGCAAGCGCGGCATTGAACCACGCAGCATCCAGGGCAAAGCGGGTGCCGGAGCCAAGGCGCAGGCGCTTTACATACACCTGCTTGGTGTGTTCGCTGACCCCGAAGAACGCCGCCACCTCCGGTGGTGGCACCGCCAATGTGGCTTCCAGGACCGTGCTGGAAGGCGTGAGGCCTTGAGCCCGCATTTCCGCGGTGAATGACTGGAAGCTGGCGGCGTCGTGAGCGCCCATGATTTCCGGGTGAGCCACGAATGTGCCTTTGCCGCGGCGGCGCGCGAGCTTGCCGGAGGCCACCAGGTCACCGATTGCGCGGCGGACCGTGATCCTGCTGACCCCAAAGTGCTCTTCGAGGACGCGCTCGCCGGGGAGCATATCCCCAGGGGAGAGCGATTGGGTGCACCAATCGTAGAGGATTTCCCTGAGTTGCTGATGTTTGGGAGTGGTGGTCCCGTCAGTCAGGGCCCTGGCGGGCAACTCCTTGGGAGCCGGTGCCATACCACCCATGCTACGCCTGTGGTCATAACCAGTGTGTGCTTTTGGGGCGAGGATATGGACGCCAAACGAATACCCCGCTGGCCGTTCAGCAGGTAATGTTGGGTTTTGTGATTGACCTCAAATTCCTCCGTGAAAACCCAGAAGTTGTGCGTGAATCCCAGCGCACCCGCGGCGAAGACCCAGCCTTGGTAGACCAGCTCATCGCTGCTGATGAGGCTCGCCGCGAGGCCATCGGTACCGCTGATGCCCTGCGCAGTGAGCAGAAGGCCTTTGGCAAGAAGATTGGCCAGGCCTCGCCGGAGGAGCGCCCCGCCCTGCTGGAAGGCTCCAACGAGCTCAAGGTCAAGGTGAAGGAAGCTGATGAGGCACAAAAGGCTGCAGAGCAGGCCGTCTATGACCTTCAGATGCGCCTGGGCAACGTGGTGGAGGGCGCCCCGGCTGGCGGCGAGGATGACTACGTTGTGCTCGAGCACGTGGGCACCCCGCGGGAGTTCGACTTTGAGCCTAAAGACCACCTTGACCTCGGTGAATCCCTTGGGTTGATCGACATGAAGCGTGGCACCAAGGTTTCCGGTGCAAGGTTCTACTATCTCACTGGCGACGGTGCCATGTTGCAGCTCGGCATGCTGACCCTCGCCGCCCAGAAGGCACGGGCGAACGGTTTCCAACTGATGATCCCACCGGTATTGGTGCGTCCAGAGGTCATGGCTGGCACCGGCTTCTTGGGTGCACACGCAGAAGAGATCTACTACCTTGAGCGCGACGACCTCTACCTGGTTGGCACCTCTGAGGTGGCACTGGCTGGCTACCATCAGGATGAAATCATTGACCTCAGCAAGGGCCCTGTGAAGTACGCGGGTTGGTCGAGCTGCTTCCGCCGTGAGGCCGGTTCCTACGGCAAGGACACCCGCGGCATCCTGCGCGTGCATCAGTTCGACAAGCTGGAAATGTTTGTTTACTGCAAGCCGGAGGAAGCAGCCGCGCAGCACCAGGCGCTGCTCAACATGGAGCGTGAGATGCTATCCGCTGTTGAGGTTCCGTACCGCATCATCGACGTTGCTGGTGGCGACCTCGGCTCCTCCGCCGCGCGCAAGTTCGACACCGAGGCGTGGGTGCCTACCCAGCAGACCTATCGCGAGCTCACCTCCACCTCCAACTGCACCACCTTCCAGGCGCGCCGCTTGCAGACCCGCTACCGCGATGAGCAGGGCAAAGCCCAGGTGGCGGCAACGCTCAACGGCACCTTGGCAACCACGCGCTGGCTGGTGGCTATCTTGGAGAACAACCAGCAAGCGGACGGCTCCGTAGTAGTGCCCGAGGCACTGCGCCCATTCGTGGGCAAAGAGGTGCTGGAGCCGGTCAAATAATCCCGGCGAAATAGAGCCGGCAAATTAGCGCCGGCAAAACAGCGCCGGCAAAAACAACAAGAAATTCAACAACGGCAAGGGTGGTGGTGCGGTGATGAACAGCGAAAATGGTTCCGGGAACTCCCGTGACAATGAGCTCAACAATGGTGCCAGTTTCGGTGCCGGTTCCAGCTCCGATGGCACCGGGCACGTCGGCGACTGGATTCGCCGCGGCATTTTCCGCGTGCGCCCCACCTGGGTTCACTTGCCCATCCACGCCGAAGGTAAAGAGCTGTTCTACGGGCGGATCGTGGTGCCCGCGCTCAAGTTGATGATGCGCGCTCAAAACCTCCAAATCACCGTGGAGGGCGAGGAAAACATCCCCGAGAACGGCCCCGCGCTCCTTGCCATCAATCACACCGGCTACTTTGATTTCATCCTCTCAGGCACGTTGGCAAACCTTCGCGGCCACCGCCTCGTGCGTTTCATGGCTAAGCAGGAGCTGTTTAAAGTACCAGCTTTGCGTCTGATCTTGAAGGCTATGGGGCATATCCCGGTAGACCGCTCCGCCGGCGCCGCCGCAATGGACGCCGCAGTCCGCGACCTCCGCGCGGGCAAACTCGTGGGCATCTTCCCCGAGGGCACCATTTCCCGCAGCTTTGAAATCAAAGAACTCAAAACCGGCGCGGTGCGCATTGCACAGCAAGCCGGCGCCCCCCTGCTCCCCGTAGCCATTTGGGGTTCCCAACGCATCCTCAGCAAAGGCACCAAACGCAACCTCGGGCGTTCCGGAATCCCCGTATGGATCAAGCTGGGCACACCGATCAGCACCGAAGGCTCGGTGGAAGAGGTCACGGCACGGCTGCGCAGCGCGATGCAGGAATTGCTGAACGACGTCCGCCAAGGCTACGAACGCGCTTACGGTCCCTTTGCCGGCGGGGAGGACTGGCTCCCTGCGTCCATGGGCGGAACCGCTCCAACACCCGAGGAGGCGCTCAAGATCGACGCGGAGTTGCGTGCGCAAAGAGAAGCAGCCAAGGCAGCTCAGGCAGCCAAGGCAGCACAGGGGAGCAAGAAGCCCAATCCGTTGCGGAAACTCCTGCGCAAACTAAGGTGACCCATGAACGGTGAAATGCCTGGACTCGTGGTGAGTGACGTCGACGGCACGTTGCTGGACTCCCGCGAGCGAGTCACCCCGCGCCTACGCAACGCACTGATCCAATACACCGAGCAAGGCGGCTATTTTGCCCTGGCCACCGGCCGCCCACCTCGGTGGATCTTCCCCGTACTCGAACAACTCCCGCACCGGCCTGTGTGCGTATGCTCCAACGGTGCGGTGTTGTATGACTCCAGTGTGGACCGAATCTTAAGCAGCCGAACGCTTTCGCCGGAACGCCTCTCCGCTATCGCGGAAGCCGCGCGCAGTGTGGTACCTGGGGGCGTCGGAACCGCTGTGGAGCGCGCCGGCACCTCTGCCTTTGACCGCAGCGAGGAACTGTTCTTAGTGAGCCCCAGCTACGAGCATGCCTGGGAAAGCACCGCGCACGGGGAAGGCGAGGAAGCGGAGATTCTTTCCGAGCCAGCCATCAAGCTGTTGTTGCGCAATGATGCATACACCGCGCAGCAGCTCTATGACCTGGTAGCACCGGTGATTCCCGCGAAGCTCGCGCACGTCACGTTCTCCATGGACTATGGGTTGCTGGAGGTGTCCGCGCCGGGGGTGACCAAGCAGGCGGCGGTGGCGGAACTCGCCGGCATCGTGGGCGTGCGCGCCGATGAGGTGGTGGCGTTTGGGGACATGCCGAATGACATTGAGATGCTCACCTGGGCCGGCACCGGCTACGCAATGGGAAACGCCAAAGCCGAGGTCAAGGCAGCGGCCGATGCTGTGACCACCACCAACGACGACTTTGGCGTTGCGCGGATCATCGAGGCGATCCTTGAGGGGTAACTGCCCACCGGTTAGCTCAGCGGCTAGACCGTCTCAATGGCGATGGATTGCCCCTGGCCCACACCGATGCACATGCTGGCCAGGCCCTTTGCTGGCTTGCCGGTTTCCGCAGCCTTTTCCAGCAGGCGGCTGAGCAGCGTGACGGTGATGCGGCACCCGGAGGAACCCAGCGGGTGGCCCAGCGCGATGGCGCCGCCCCACGCGTTCACGATTTCAGGGTCGAGCCCGAGGTCGCGCACGCTCGCCAGGGACTGGCTGGCAAAGGCCTCATTGAGCTCCACCGCGTCCAAATCCTCATTGGACCAGCCGATCCGTGCGAACAATTTCTGCGTTGCCGGCACGGGGCCCAGACCCATGATCTCTGGGGCCAAGCCCGCCGCCGCAGCACCGACCACCTTGGCCAGCGGCTTCAGGCCGTACTTCTCCACCGCCGCAGCAGAGCAGATGAGTACGGCAGAGGCGCCGTCGTTCAGCGAGGAGGCATTGCCAGCAGTAACGACGCTGCCACCGCCCACCACCGCACGCAGTTTCGCCAGCGCTTCTGTGGTGGTGTTGGGGCGGATGCCTTCGTCTTCAGTCACCACTACTGGATCGCCCTTGCGCTGCGGAACGGAGATGGGCACGATTTCCTTCTCGAACTTCCCGGCCTTCGTTGCCTCATGGGCAAGCTGGTGCGAGCGCAGGGCAAAGGCGTCGCAGTCTTCGCGGGACACGTTTTTGACACGGGCCACCTCTTCGGCGGTTTCCGGCATGGAGAAGGTGGTCTTTTCTTGCTCCTTGAACTTCTTGTTCACAAAGCGCCAGCCAATGGAGGTATCAAAAATCTCGCCTGGCTTGGAAAAGGCGGTGCTGGGCTTTTCCATCACCCACGGTGCACGGGACATGGACTCCACGCCACCGGCAACCACGATGTCTGCCTCACCGGCTTTCACCAAGGTGGCGGCGGTGGCAATGGAGCTCATGCCCGAGGCACACAGGCGGTTGATGGTCATACCAGGCACGGTGTTTGGGTAGTCGTTGAGCAGCCAGGCCATGCGGGCCACGTTGCGGTTTTCCTCACCCGCGCCGTTGGCGTTGCCAAAAATAACCTCATCCACTGCCTCCGACGGGACACCGGAATCATCCATGACCGCCTTGATCACGGTTGCGGCCAGATCATCCGGGCGGATGGAGGAAAGCGCTCCGCCGTACTTGCCGGTTGGGGTGCGGCGTGCTGCAACGATGTACGCTACTGGAGCTTCTGGTGCTTGATCTGGGGCTTGAGTGTTCATCTGTATTACCTCTTAACGTGGGTGAATGCGGAAATGCCGGTGATCTCGCGGCCAACGATCAGCGCCTGGATGGAATCCGTGCCCTCGTAGGTGGACACTACTTCCATGTCCGTCAGGTGGCGTGCAACATGGTTTTCCAGCAGCAGGCCGTTGCCGCCCATCATGTCCCGAGCTTCACGGCAGATCGCCAGCGCCTTGCGGGAGGTGGTCATCTTCACCATGGAGGACTGTGCGCCGGTGAAGGTGCCGTTTTCCTGCAGCTCCGCCATGCGACGGGTGAGGAGCTGGAGCTGGGTGACGTCGGAAAGCATCGTCGCCAACTTCTCCTGCACAAGCTGGTAGCTGGCAATCGGTGCGCCAAACTGCACGCGGTTGAGCGCGTACTTGCAGGCCAGTTCGAAGCCTGCGATCGCGTGGCCCACCGCTTCCCAGGACGCGCCGCCGCGGGTGGCGGCCAGCACCTTGTTCACATCCTTGAAGGAGTTGCAGTTCTCCAGGCGGTTTTCCGCGGGGACGTGGAGGTTTTCAATGATGATGTCTCCCTGCAGGATGGCGCGCTTGCCGATCTTGCCGGTGATTGGGGTGGGGTTGTAGCCGGTTGGGTAGGTGCCGTCCTCCTGCTTTTCCACCACGAAGGCCTTGACCTGGCCGTCTTCTTCGTCGCGGGCGTACACCACGATCACGTCGCCCGCGTGGCCGTTGCCGATCCACCGCTTGTGGCCGTTGAGCACCCAGTGGTCGCCTTCCCTGCGGGCAGAGGTTTCCAGGGAGACGGAGTCCGAGCCGTGATTCGGCTCGGTGAGGGCAAACGCGCCCGTTTTTTCCAGCTTGGCCATGTGCGGCAACCAGCGTTGGCGCTGCTCCTCGCTGCCCAGAATGTAGATGGAGCCCATGCAGAGGTTGGAGTGGACGCCTAGGAAGGTGTTAATGGAACCGTCGATGCGGCTCATTTCTCGTGCCACCAGGCCTGCCTGCAAGCGGGACATGCCGGGGCAGCCGTAGCCCTGGATGAAGGTGCCGATGATCCCCAGTTCAGCCAGGCCCGGTAGAATCTCCTCGGGGAACTCGGCGCGCTCCCAGTAGTCGTTGATGATTGGCAGGATGGTGTTCTCGCCGAATTCGCGCACGCGGTCACGCAGCGCAATGTCCTCCGGGCTCAAGTCCTGGTCTAGGCCAAAGAAGTCAGAGTTGGGGATGAAGTCCTGGTAATCGGTGCTTTGGTGTTGAGCAGACATGTTGGTTCCTTAAGGTTGTTCGGTGGTGTGGAGGTATTTGTTCATTCGTTCGCGTTCCGTCGGGGTCAGCGGGGTGGGGCGGCGGGTCTCTGGATCAAGGCTCACAATCCTTGAGGTGCCGTACACACACGACGTTCCGTTTTGGATGAGCTCGTGGGCCACTTCAAACGACGTATTGCCGATGTGCGAGATCCACACCTTCACCTCTACCTCTGGGGCGTAGAGCACCTCGTGGTCGTAGGAAACGTGCATGGAGCGCACAACCCGCGGTTGGGTTTTGCTGGGCTGGTGGCCAACCAGCAGGTCAGATGCCCGCACGCGGCCTTCTTCCAAGATGGTCACTACGTTGGCGTTGTTGAGGTGGCGGTTCGGGTCTTGGTCGGACCAACGCAAACCCACCTGCACACTGACTGCATTTTCTGGAGCCCGCATGTTAGCCGCCCACCTTTTGCATGGCTTGATCGGAAACGTCGCGTGCGCTGGTGCTTTCCACCCAGGCCCGAACAGCGTCGATGTCTTGATTGATGTTTGGCGGCGCGATGTCGTAGCGCACCGGGGTGCGGCTCAGGCGAATCGGGCTGGACACGGTGGGCACCGCCTGCTCGCCTTCACCCGCCATGGAGATAGGGTTCAGTCCAAGCTGCTCAGAGTAGCGAATCCCCTCACCGATGGTTTTGATTGGAGCGCAAGGCACCTTCACACTGCTCAGGCGCTCGAACCAGGTGTCAATGGTCTGCGTGCGTAGGGCGGTTTCAATGAGCACCCGCAGCTCCTCGCGGTTGGCGTTGCGCAGAGCCATTTCGGTGAAGCGTGGGTCATCTGCAACCTCTGGCTGGCCAAGCTGCTCCATGAGGCGGCGGAACTGGCCATTGTTGCCGCAACAAATGATGATCTCGCCATCGGCTGCTTGGAAAGGACCGTAGGGGAAGAGGCTCGGGTGGTCATTGCCCAGGCGCTGCGGTTCGTTATCGCAGGCCACGTTGCCGGTGGTTTGGTTGACCAGCGCCGCTTGAGTGGAGGAGAGCAGGTCGATGTCCACATGCTGGCCCTTGCCGGAACGTGCCCGCTCAGCAACCGCAGCAAGGATGCCGACGGTGGTGTGCAGCCCCGCGACGACGTCGAAAATTGCCACGCCCGCGCGCGTCGGGGGGCCGTCGGGATCGCCTGTGACATGCATGAATCCGGAAAGCGCCTGTACGAGGAGGTCGTAGCCCGGCAGGTGTGCGCCGCCCTCGGTGCCAAAGCCGGTGATGGAGGCGTGGATGAGGCTAGGCCAGCGGTCGAGGGTCTGGGATTTGTCCAACCCGAACTTCTTCAGGCCGTTGGGTTTGAAGTTTTCAATAAAGATGTCAGCGCGATCGATGATCGCGTAGGCAAATTCGAGGTCCTCTTCCTTGGAGAGGTCCAGGGCGATCGCCTGCTTATTGCGATTCACTGACATGTAGTAAGTGCTCACGCCGTCTCGAGCGGGTGGCATCCACTGACGGGTGTCATCGCCAGCGTGGGACTCAACTTTGATGACCGTGGCCCCAAGATCCGCTAGGAGCATTGTGCAGTATGGCCCAGCGAGGACGCGGGAGAAATCTGCAACAACAAGTCCTGCCAGTGGGCGGTTATCGGCGTGATTAACAAGGTTCATTGACGCTTCACCTTCCTTGACGAATAGTGATGCAGTTCATATAATCACGATTCATAAATAACGTCCAATACTTAATTTACTGAGTATTATTGCGCTAGAAGCAATAATAATTTGAGCGAAACTGCAGCTCATATGGACTGCAATACTGAACGGGAATAGGTGGAAACATGCTGGAAGTCGAACAAGCACGAGCGTTCCTGGTGCTCTCCGAGGAACTGCACTTTGGCCGGGCAGCGGACCGCCTCAACATCGCGCAACCCCCGCTAAGCCGCATCATCAAGCAGCTTGAACGCCAGCTCAAAGTACAACTCTTCGAACGCTCCACCCGCCACGTGGAACTCACCGCCGCAGGAAAGGCTCTGGTAGAGCCTGCTCGCAAGCTCGTGGAAGTTTCCGACGCCGCCGTGCGCACCGTCCGTGACGCCGCCACGGGAAACCTGGGCACGGTGAAGCTTGGCTTCGCGGGCGCATCGGTCCACCAAAGCGTGGGCCAACTTGCGCGCGAGGTGCAGTCCAAGCACCCAGGTATTGACCTGGAACTTTACTCCTCCCAACTTTCTCCACTGGGATTGCAGAAAGTACAAAAAGGCGAGATCGACGCCGTGATTGGGCGCTGGGACTTCCTCCCCGCCGAGATCTCCTCCATGACCATCTCCAGGGAGGAACTGGTGCTCGCAGTACCGCTACACCACCCACTTGCCAGGGCGGGCGCAACCAAGGTGAAAATGAACCAGCTCGCCGAGGAAAACTGGATTGTCCTCCCCGGAGGATCCACTTCCGCGCTGCTCAACCGCTTCAACCTGCTGGCGCGCCGGGGCGGCTTCATTCCCAAGGTGCGCACCACCTCCCCGGACTCTTGGACCCTCCTGGTGCTCGTGGGAGCGGGTATGGGTGTTGCCATGACACTGGATTCGGTGCGCCGCAACGTGCAGGAAAAAAACGTGCACTACCTGGAGATCGATGACCCTGAACGCTTCCTTGACCTCCAGCTCATCTGGCACTCTGAAAACACCAACCCGGCCCTTGGGAAATTGGTGTCCACCGTGGAGGCCCTCCACGCGGAGGGCCGGATGAAGTAGGGGTTGGCGTTGGTTGTGTTCGGGTGTTCGGGTGTTCGGGGGGGCGTTTGGTAGATCGCTAAAGGTCGATAGCTCAAGGTAGATAGGACGCGGCGTTGGTCGAAAGGGCGGCCGATTTTGGGGAAAACCGGGTGGTATCGACCTTTAGCTATCGACCTACGCGTGCTATCGACCATCGCGATGAGGCGCAAGCACCCCCAACACCAACACCAAGCGC
>NZ_JANIKD010000021.1 GCF_024580955.1 Corynebacterium sp. 122RC1
CGGGTGGGCCCTGTCAGATTCGATGCGCACGCAGCTGCTGCCGCTGCAGGCGCTCAATCAAGCAATTGTCAGCGCCAAGGAAACAACTGGGCTTATTCACCACTCGGATCATGGCTCCCAGTACGTGAGCATCATCTACAACGAGCGTTTGGCTGAGTATGGGATTACTGCCTCTACCGGCACGGTGGGAGATTCCTATGACAATGCGCTGGCCGAAAACGTCAACGGCTCCTACAAAAATGAGCTTATTCACCCTCGCCGATGGAACGACGTTATCGAGGTAGAGAGCGCAACGTTTAAGTGGGTGACTTGGTGGAACGAGTCCCGGCTACACCAAAGCCTTGGCTACCGAACACCAGCCGAGGTTGAAGCAGCCTTTTGGGCATACAACCCACCCAAAGCCATAATGGAAACCAAGGCAAATGCCTAGGAACAAAACCCAGGGCAGCTCAGCACTACTTCTCCCAGACTTCAATCTACCCAGACCTTACGTTAGCTTCTGGGTCGGGCAATGGAAGAAGGCCAATCGCAGCTCTACGTTCATTTTTTGTCAACCAACTATTGATCATAAAAACTCGTGCCCCGCCAGGCATCGCCCTATTTTTGTACTTCACCAAGTCCCTATCAGACTTCTTTGATTTACCACGCACAGTCAAGACCTTTGGCGGATCCCCTGTCTCTCAATTCCGCCAACCAACATCCAGTGCTTCTTCAGGGCAGGTGTCGCCAACACCGCCAGGGAGTCTCGCAATAAGCGAACTCTTGCGGCCTGACCAATTCAAGAATCACCAAAACCCTCATGAGGTTCCTTACTGCCGGGTTTCGGTGCATGCGAGCAGATCGTAGACTTACAAAATCCCGCCAGCGCGCACTGGGCGCTTACAAAAGCTTGATGCAGGCCCGCACCGAGCAATCCCTCACCAAAACGAGACGGTCTGAATCCGTTCACACCAGAAACTTGGCGCCTACCTCCTTTCTGCCCACCTTTTTGCCCCCCATCAAGCGCCTGCCCGCCGTCAATAAGTCAGACCAACAGTTTGCCTTCCTACAAACGCAACGCAAAAGAAAAGCCGATGCAAACGCATGACAACACGCATTGCATCGGCGCAACTAAACGGGCTCTACCCCACTTTCACCTCGTGCTCATCGCGCGCGAGTTGGCGGTTATCGGCCGCGCGGCACAGGGCTGCGAGCACCGCGCCGGAGAGGTTGTGCCACACGGAGAACACAGCACCCGGCAGCGCTGCCAAGGGATTCAGGTACGCAGTGGCAAGAGAGGTTGCCAAACCAGAGTTCTGCATTCCCACCTCAACGGCCAGGGTGCGGCGCACAGGCACCGATTGCCCGGTGAACTTGCCGGTCAAATAGCCGAGCGCGTAACCAATGCAGTTGTGGAGAATCACGGCGCCCAGCACAAGCGCACCCGCTGCGGCAATGTTGTCGCGGCTGCCGCCGACGACGATCGCCACGATGGTGGAAATCGCGAGAACGGAAATCCACGGCAGTACCGGCTGCACCGCCTGGACCAGCTTCGGCAACACCATGCCCACCAGCAGACCGGCAATCACGGGCACCAACACCACCTTCACAATGGAAAGCGCCATCGCGCTGGCAGAAACCTCCATGTACTGGCCAGCGAGCCACAGGGTGAGCAACGGAGTCAGAATTGGCGCAAGAAGCGTGGAGATGGAGGTCATGGTCACGGAGAGTGCAACATCACCACGGCAGAGGTAGCTCACCACATTGGAGCTTGTACCACCTGGGGAGCAGCCCACGAGGATCACGCCGGCAGCGATCTCCGCAGGAAGGCGCATCAGCCACACCACGAGTACGGCGGTCAGCGGCATGATCACATATTGCGCCACCACGCCGATCAGCACTGGAAGCGGGCGCTTAGCCACGAGGGCAAAGTCGATTGGCTTCAGCGTGAGGCCCATACCGAACATGATCACGCCGAGCAGCGGGGTCACCCAGCTACTGATGGAAGTCACTGCATCTGGTGCGGTGTATCCGATAATGCCGCCGATGATCACCAAGATGGGAAATCCCAGGGCAGCAATAAATGCCGCCCTATCCTGCTTGGCTTTCAATGCTGCGGTGGCTGCAGCTTCTTCATGAGCATGTGGGTGTTCAGACATGGGGAAGAATTTACACCTTGGCTAACAGCAAAAGCATTTTCACCTGGCTCCGAAAAATGACAGTGAAAATGGTCTCACCCCGAGTTCTTCTCCAAACCCGGGGTGAAGAATCAAATGAATTGAATGTCAGTCCAATGCTTGGCGCTACTTCTTTGCAGGCACAAAACCCCACACTGCAAGCAGCGCACCAGCAACAATCAGGGCAATACCAGCCCACAGAGCAATGGTGCCAACGATGCCCCAACCGTAGGCATTGAGCAACATGCCTCGAAGCGTGCTGCCGTCAAGGAACGTGTCATAGCGCAGGGACTTCAATTCAGCGGCTTTCTGAGCATTTGGGTATTCGGTGAGCGGGTTTGCAATTTCCGCGTCGGCCATGTTTTCCAAGGTGGTGGCGTCGGCCTCGCTATTTCGGGCCTGAAGATCTTCCACGAGCGCGCTCCGCACTTTTTCAAACTCGCTACCGACGGTGGCATAGGTCGCATCGGGGTAGCCTAGCTGTGCCGCGGTGGCTTTAATGTGGGCGGCGATGTAGTGGTCAGAAAATGCGTGCGCTTGCCAGCCGTTCGTCATCGTTTGGCCCTGATACGGCATAAGCGCGTCCACATCCTCTTGCGTGAGGCGGCCCTTTTCTAATTGAGCGGTGAGCGCTTCTTCGGTGGGCATGGTAATCCCTTGAGCGCTGAGCTGTTTTTCAATGAAGTTGCCTGCAAACAGGCCCCCTGAAAGCGCCCCAATTCCCACCACGAGGCACAAAATCCCAAATATTTTCGCGAAAGTTTTATACATCTTGGTGTGCATCGCACACCCTCATTTCTCATCGCCAATTCCTTGTGGGCGATGGCTCAATAGAAGGGCCCTTCCTACCAATTCCGCGTTCAGAAAAACCTGAAAAACACGGTGCAATGCGTGTGCTCATCAACGCAACAGTGCTCGGTATTCGCCATAAGCAAAGGCCAAAGCAATGCAGGGAGGGTGCCCTTTTTTTCCTACCAACGATTGTCTGCCTGTTGTTCCACCGCTGGGAGGCCAATGTGCTCTGAAATTCGGTCTCATTCATCACACCGGTTTAGGGGCATCCCCCGCCCGCCAAAAGCTCAACACCACGCCCCGCCCCACCCAACCGAACCTAATTACCTATCAACCAACCAATTTTCCTAGCCTCACCTCCACATATGCCGAAACCCGTGCTCAGGGCGTATAATCCCAAAGGTTGATTCGAGCTGGCGCTGCTCCGGGTTGGAGAGTGCGGCCCGCTGTAAGAGAAAGGCGATCCCTGAGAGTATGGATACCAAGTACATTTTTGTCACCGGCGGCGTCCTTTCCGGTGTAGGCAAGGGGATCACGGCAGCGAGCATCGGCGCGGTGCTGCAGGCGCAGGGCTTGAGCGTTTCCATCCAGAAGTGCGACCCATACCTCAACGTGGACGCGGGCCTGCTCAATCCCCGTGAGCACGGCGAGTGCTTTGTTACCAAAGATGGCGCCGAGACGGACCTGGACCTTGGCCACTACGAGCGCTTCTTGGACATCGAACTCACCCAGGCCAACGCCACCCTTTCTGGCCGGCTCATGCTGGAGCTACTGCAAAAGGAACGCGCAGGCGGCTTTGGCGGCAAGACGGTGCAGCTTGTCCCCCACCTCACCGGCGCCATCCAGGACGCCATCGTTGCGGCAGGTCAGGGAAATGACGTCCACATTGTGGAAATCGGCGGCACCGTGGGAGATTACGAAGGCCTGAGCTTCATCGAAGCCATCCGTGAGTTTTCCGGCAAGGTGGGCCGCAAGCATTGCATGTTTGTGCACGTGGTGTATGTGCCATTCATTGAGACCAGCAAGGAATTCAAAACCAAGCCAGCGCAAAATGCGCTCAGTGACCTCCGCGGTTTTGGCATCGTGCCGGACGCGGTGATTGTGCGCAGTGAGAACCCAGCGCCGGAATCAGTAGCCAGCAAGATCGCCCTGTTCGGCGGCGTGGCGCCGGAAGCGGTGCTGCTCATGCCAAACGTGGACAGCGTGTTCCGCATCCCCACCCGAGTGGCCCAAAGCCCGCTCAAGGGCCTTCTCGACGAGTTCACTGGCCACACCAACGCCCCCGCAATGGACAAGTGGGAGGACCTGGTGCAGCGCCAGCTTTCCACCCCAAGTACAGAAATCTCCATCGCTGTGGTGGCCAAGTACTTGGAGAATGAGGATGCCTACCTCTCCGTAGTGGAGGCCCTCAAGGCCGCGGCCTGGCAGGAAAATACCAAGCTCAACATCGAGTGGCTGGACGCCGAGCACTTGGACACCAGCGCAACGAGCCCCCTGGCCAAGGCGGATGGCGTGCTCGTGCCCGGCGGTTTTGGCGCACGCGGCGTAGAGGGCAAGATCGCTGCAGCCACCTTCGCGCTGGATCACCAGAAGCCTTATCTAGGCCTGTGCTTGGGCATGCAGGCCGCGGTGATTGCCGCTGCCCGGCGCGGCGGGTTGGAGCACGCGAATAGCTCAGAATTCACGCCTGACCAGGACCAGAACGTGATCTACCTGATGGAGGGCCAGGACGGGCTAGAGTCTACCGGCGGCACCTTACGTCTTGGCGACTTCCCCGCCGCCCTCGCTCCGGGTTCCAAAACCGCGGAGGTTTACAGCAGCGAGCAGGTGGTGGAGCGCCACCGCCACCGCTACGAGGTAAACCAGGACTTCACCGAGGCCATCCAGAAAGGTGGTTTGATCATCAGCGGCACCAGCCCCGACGGTCGCCTAGTGGAGTTTGTGGAAGCCCCCGCCAGCCCATTCTTTGTGGCCACCCAGGCCCACCCCGAGTTCCGCTCCCGCCCATTCCGCGCCCACCCGCTGTTCGTTGGCTTGGTTCAGGCAGCCCTCGCGCAAAAGGCAGGCTAAGCAGCACTGTTTCACGCTTTCCGACGCGCCCAGGTCCCACCCCTGGGTGCGTTTTTCTTGCGCGCTGCAGGCGGCAAGTTCTGCTCGCGCACTTGCCTCCCACACCGAAGGTGGGAATAATGTGACACAAGTTGTACCTGTTGCAGAAATAAACTCCTGTGATTACGTCGATCTGCGGCGGAGTTTTTCCCTGCCGCCAATTCACAAGCTTTGAGGAGCATTCATGACCACATTCACCCGCCGCCGTCTGCTGCAGGTTGGCGCTGCCTCAGTGGCGGCGCTGGCCGTCGGAAAGCCCCTGGCTGCACATGCCCTCGGCCCAATTCTGGGAACCGTGGTGGACTATGCCGCGGGCGTGCCGAATGCGGGTGCGATTAAGGCAGCGGGCCACCTCGGTTCGGTACGCTACGTTTCTGAACGGCGGCCGGGCGCGGAGTCTTGGATGCTCGGCAAGCCTGTGACCTTGGCGGAGACGCGCGCGCAGTCGGGTGCCGGTTTGAAGATTGCTTCCGTGTATCAGTTTGGCCGCGCTGAGACCGCTGACTGGCTGCAGGGGGCGGCTGGTGCTGATCGCCACGCGCCTGAAGCCATTCGCATCCACCGCGCTGCCGGCGGCCCGAACAACCGCCCGATTTATGTGGCGATTGACGACAACCCCACCTGGAACCAATACGCCAATCAGATCCGCCCCTACCTGCAGCGATTCAAGCAGCGCCTGGAGAGCGCCGGCCTGATCCTTGGCATTTACGGCAACTACAATGTGATCGACTGGGCCATCAAGGACGGCCTGGGCTCCTTCTTCTGGCAGCACGACTGGGGCTCCAACGGCAAGATCCACCCTCGCACCACCATCCACCAAAAGGCTGGCTACAAGGCCACCATCGCCGGTGTAGAAGTGGACGTCAACAACGTCTACGCGCAGGATTGGGGCCAGTGGACCCCAGGCCAGGTGGCATCCTCCCCCGCGGCACCGGCAGCGGCAGCGCCAGTGCCAGCAGCACCAAGCATCCCGAACCTTCCTCTTCCCGGAATGCCGGCGGGCTCCAGCCTCCCAACTATTCCAGGCGGCGCGGGCTCCAGCCTGCCGAGCATCAGTGACAAGCAGATTCAGGCTGCGGTAAACCTGGCTAACCGCTTCCTATAGAAGCGCAACATCCGCAGGCGCATAGGCTTAGAGCTGCGCCTGCACAAACTCCGTAAGCTCCGCGGCGCTACCGCTTACTGCGGCGGCCACCACGAACCACTGGCCGTCGTTTTGCCCAAAGCTCACGGAAGAGTGCAGGGTTTTGTCGTCCGACCAGCCCCACTTGGTACCCTGCACACCCTCCATGACGGCTGTGCCAAAATTCTGGCGCGTGCCGTCGGCGGCCTTCGGGTACGCCTGTGAAAGCGCCTCCAAAATGGGCGAGGACGGCTCCTTCTCAATAACGGTGGCCAGGTACTTCACCGCATCAAACGAGGAAGTATAAGAGTAACCCCAGCGCCCTTCAGAGAACGTAGAGGCCAGCCCGTAGGTTTTGGCGGTTTCCGTAATCGAATTCGGGTAGGCGTTGAAAAGGGTTTCCGCAATGGCGTCATCGGAGTTTTTGAGCATCACCAACGCCTGCTCCCTCTGCGCCTTGGTACCCTTTTTCAACACATAGTCCGCGATGTACAGCTTTGAGAGACTCAGCGCGGGGCGGGCGAAACGCTCGGAATAGGTGCCGCGGTGCTCCCCCGTTGCCAAGTTCAGGTAGGTGGCTTGTGCCGCCTCAGCGTCGATAGTGCGCTTCTTCAGCGCCGGCGCCTGCGCGAAGGGGGTGTTGCTTGGAGACGTCGTCACCGCCGCAGGGGTTGCGGAAGGCAAGTCCGTTGCGGGTTGCTGTTCGGGTTGTTGTTCGGGCTGTCCGGCGACGAACGGGATGGCGCCGATTGCACCCAGTGATACGAGCGAGGCAAGGATCGGCAGGTAACGCCACCTGAGCTTGCTACCGCCTTGACGCTGATCTTCCCCGCGCGCAGGGCTTTTTATCATGGCTACTAATACTAGCGCCCGGTGTTGAATATTCAACGCTGAACATTCAACACCGGGCTCACCAGTTTCAGCTCGTTGCATTTCCTGCTGAGTGAGGGTCACTCACTGTACGGAAATGTCCGTGGCTGCGGTCAGTATTTAGTTGACCGTCTGAAACGGTTCTGGAGTTGGATGAGGTCCAAGAGGACTTAGTGATCCACTGCGGCCTCTACGCCCACACCCGTGAGGGAGCGAACTTCCATCTCTGCCTGCAGGTCATCCAGGTTGTCTGGCTTGCCAAGGAAGGTGAACACTGCACCTGCGAGGAACGCCAGCGGGATGGAGACAATGCCTGGGCTCTTCAGTGGGAAGAAGGCAAAGTCCACGTTTGGCAGCATGGAGGTAGGCGTGCCGGAAACTGCTGGGGAGAAAATGATCAGGATGAGCGCTGCACCCAGGCCTGCGTACATGGAGGCCACAGCGCCTGCAGTGTTGAAGCGCTTCCAGTAGAGCGAGTACAGGATGGTTGGCAGGTTTGCGGATGCTGCGATGGCGAATGCCAGGGAAACCAGGAAGGCAACGTTTTGCTCCATCGCGAGGATGCCCAGGATGATGGACAGCGCACCGATCACGATCACGGTGATACGAGAGACGCGAACCTGCTCTTCCTCGGATGCCTGGCCGTCGCGGATCACGGCATCGTAGATGTCGTGCGCCACGGAAGCGGAAGCGGTGATAGCAAGACCAGCAACCACTGCAAGCACGGTTGCAAAGGCAACTGCGGAGATCGCGGCCATGAACACTGGACCTGCCAGTGCCAGTGCGAGCAGTGGCGCCGCGGCGTTTGCAGTACCAGGCGCAGCCATGATGCGGTCCGGGCCTACCAGTGCGGCGGCACCGAAGCCAAGCACCAGGGTCATCAGGTAGAAGGCACCAATGAGCACGATTGCCCAGGTCACAGAACGACGAGCCTCAGTCGCGGTAGGAACGGTGTAGAAGCGCATGAGCACGTGTGGCAGACCAGCGGTACCCAGCACCAGGGAGATACCCAGGGAGATGAAGTCCAGCTTGGAGGTTGCGCTCGCGCCGTACTGCAGTCCGGGCTCCAGAATCTGGGTGGCCTCATAGCCCTTCTGCGCCAGGTACTCGGAGTTTGCGTGCATTTCCACTGCTTGATCAAAGAGGTCAGACAGGCCGCCGCGAACCATGACGAACACCAGCAGAGTCATGATGGTCACGCCACCCACCAGGAGCACAGCCTTGATCATCTGGACGTAGGTGGTGCCCTTCATGCCACCGATCAGCACGTAGAGAATCATGATGACGCCCACGATTGCCACCACGATGGACTGCGCGGTGCGATCATGCAGGTCAAGCAGTACGGACACAAGAGAGCCAGCGCCGGCCATTTGCGCGATCAGGTAGAACAGAGACACAAACAGGGTGCCGAAAGCCGCAGCAACGCGCACTGGCTTCTGCTTGAGGCGGAAGGAAAGCACGTCTGCCATGGTGAAGCGGCCGACGTTACGCAGCGGCTCTGCGACCAGCAGCAAGGCCACAAGCCATGCCACGAAGAAGCCGATGGAGTACAGGAAGCCGTCGTAACCATTGAGAGCAATGGCGCCCACAATACCAAGGAAGGATGCTGCGGAGAGGTAGTCACCCGCGATTGCCAAGCCGTTCTGACGGCCAGTGAAGGAAGCACCACCGGTGTAGAAGTCTGATGCTTCCTTGGTGGTCTTACCCGCGCGCATCACCACGGCCATGGTGGCCACGATGAACACGCCGAACACGATCATGTTGAGTACCGGGTTACCGGCGCTGCTCTCTTGAGCAAGGATTACGTTTTGCATGTTCTCGCTCCTTAACCTTCCATTTGCTCACGGATCGCGGCCGCGCGCGGCTCAATGTTCTTGTTTGCGTACTTGATGTAAATCCAAGTGATCACGAAGGTGGTGAGGAACTGAGCCAAACCGAAGACGACGCCCACGTTCACGGAGCCGAATACTGGCTGAGCCATGAAGTCTGGGGCGTAGGTAGCCGTAAACACGTAGACCAAGTACCACACAAAGAACGCGATACTCATTGGGAAGGTGAAGTTGCGGTAGGTCTTCTTCAGCTCTACGAACTGAGGAGAAGTTTGCATCTCGCGGAACTCTTGCGCCGTAGGTTGGCGGCGTTCGCGCGGAGTGGCTGGTGCATTCATATGAGTGCCCTCCTTGAAAAAGATGTTCGCCACGAAGGAAAGGGATGAACGAAAACTGGTGAGTAATCTATGTGGCTCGTGCCCTCTCGCATTGAGGGGAGCTGGGTGTTCCTATAAGGCACGTGCCGTAGTTACTGCCATGAGAAGTTACCCGCCTCACAAAATTGAAAAAAGTGAATTTCCCCCAAAACGAACACCAGGTGAACACAAATCACCCCCGCATAACGGTGAGCTGGCCAAATATTCAATTATTTCCACCCCCAACGGAACCCCACTTTACCGACTTGCAAAGATTGCAAAGGGTAGATCCACAACTTTTTAAGCCTTCACAAACCTTGCAATCTGCGCCCAGGAGGCGTAAAGAGCCAAAGTGGAATCATTCCTATATATAAGACTGTATAGGGAACGCTTGAATCACGTGCCCAAAATAGGCCTTCGTACCAACGCCCCCACATAAAAGAGGCCTGACTCCGAACCACTCCCGGAATCAGGCCGTTGAGCTCACAGCGCCCTGGCCGCACGGCCTTGCCTATTTGCCCTGAAACACCGGCTGGCGCTTCTCTGCGCGGGCCTGGCGCGCTTCCTTGGCATCCTCACTGGCCCAGCATTGGGCGTAAAGTGCCTGGCCTTTCTCATCCAATTGGTAAGAGCCGTCATGAGCGTTGAGCACACTCTTGAGCTGCTTGAGGGCCAGCGGGGCTTGAGCAGCCACTTGCTGGGCGTATTCAAGTGCAGCGGCGTCATCTCCTGCGGTAGCGGCAAAGCCCAATGCAAGCGCCTGATCGGCAGAAACCCTTTGCATTCCAAGCAGAACATTGCGCGCTACTGCCCCACCGAGCAGGTCTTTGGAGCGATTGAGCGTCCACGCATCGAGTGCAAAGCCAAGCTGCGCAGCGGGTACGCCAAACCAGGCGCGCTCCCCCACCACGCGGAGATCACAGGCCAAGGACAATTGCGTGCCGGCACCCACTGCGGGCCCTTGCACGCTGGCGATCACCGGCAAAGGCGAATCCAGGATAGCGTGGAGCATGGCGTGCAAAGATGTGTGGAAATCATCCCCGTACACCCCGCCACCAAGGTCCGCACCTGCGCAGAACGCCGGCCCTTCGGCCTTGATGAGCACGGCCCTGGCTGCGTCGGCACCGCTTGCTGCCTCCGTGATCACCCTGCCAATTTCCTGGCACATCGCCGCGGAGAGCGCGTTGCGCTTTTCTGGCTGCGCCAAGGTGAGCACCAGCACTGCACCATGTTGCTCTACGTTGATTGCTTGCTCGCTCATGTTATTCCTCCAGTTCACCTGGGAATGTTGCCGGATCTGCATACATGCGCCCTGCACCCGGCGCGCTGTCCAGTGCGGTGATGGCTGCGATTTCCTCGGCGGTGAGCTCAAAGTCAAAGATGTTGAGGTTTTCGGCCTGGCGGGTTGGGTTCGCGCTCTTCGGCACCGTGGACATGCCCTGCTGCACCATCCATCGCAGCGCCACCTGGGCTGCGGTCTTTCCGTACTTTTGCGCCGGCGCCTGGAGCGCCTGATAGTTCAGGGCACCGCCGCGGCCCAGTGGGGACCACGCCTCGGTGACCACGCCCACCTGCTCGTGGAAGGCATGGAGCTCCTGCTGGGAGAAGCCCGGGTGCAGCTCCACCTGGTTGAGCACCGGGGCGATGCCGGTTTCTGCAATGATTTCCTTCAACTGCGCCTCGTTGAAGTTGGCTACCGCGATGCTGCGCACCTGGCCGAAGCCCTGCACGTTGGCCAGGGCGGCATAGGACTCCCGGTACAGGCCCCGTTGCGGCCAAGGCCAGTGCACCATGTAGCAATCCAGAAACTCTTGGTCTAGCGCACGCAAAGAGTCCTGGAATGCTTTCTGCACCTGCTGTGCACCCTGCATGTCATTCCATACTTTAGAGTTCACAAAGAGTTCTTGGCGGGTGACGTCGCCTGCTGCGACGGCGTCGTTGATCGCCCGGCCCACCTCTGCTTCATTGCCGTAAATCGCGGCGGTATCGATGTGGCGGTAGCCCACCTCAATTGCGCTGCGCACCGCGCGGTAGGCCTCATCTCCCTGGAGCTTCCAAGTGCCAAAACCCAGGATGGGCATGGCTTGGCCGTCGTTTAATGTGATCGTTGGGGCTAGGTGGGTTGGTTGAGTCATACCCCCTATTGAACACCCCAATGGGGGAACGCGCACCAATTCCACCCCAAAAACTTGGGGTGGGTTCCAAATAGGTGAATTAAGGTTGCACACATGACCCAACAGAAGACTCACACCAGTGCCCACGAGCTCATTGAGAAAGTACTAGACCCCGGCACATTTGTGAGCTGGGACGAAGCCCCCGAATACGGCGCCATCAGTGAGTCCTACCGCGCCTCCCTGGCCAAGGCGCGCGAAAAAACCGGTGTTGACGAGGCCGTTATCACCGGCGAAGGCACCGTCACCGGGCACCGCGTGGCCTTTGTGCTCAGCGAATTCGGATTCCTGGGCGGCTCCATTGGTGCAGCTACGGCAAGGCGCATCATCGCCGCGATCCACCGCGCCACCGCTGAACAACTCCCGCTGCTTATCTCCCCTTCCTCCGGCGGCACCAGAATGCAGGAAGGTACCCCCGCTTTTGCACTCATGGTGTCCATTACCACTGCCGTGTACCGCCATAAAGACGCCAACCTCCCGTTCCTGGTGTACCTGCGCAACCCCACCACCGGCGGCGTGATGGCTTCCTGGGGTTCCGCCGGGCACTTCACCTACGCTGAGCCCGGCGCGCTCCTGGGATTCCTCGGCCCGCGCGTTGTGGAGCTCACCACGGGCACACCAATCCCCGAAGGCGTGCAATCCGGCGAGCACCTCGCGGAATGTGGCGTCATCGACGGCGTCATTTCCCCCAAGCAGCTCCGCGCAGCCGTGACCAAGATTGTGGACGTAGTGCTCAGCCCTAAAGAATTCATCGAGCCTGAGCTGCCGCAGATGAGCAACGCGGTGGAGCCAAGCTCCGCCTGGGAGGCAATCACGGAAACTCGCCGCGAAGACCGCCCCGGCACGCGCGATTTGGTGCAAAGGGTCGAGCAGCAGCTCATCGCGTTAAGCGGCACTGGTGACGGGCGCACGTCCGCCGCGGTCACCGTAGCCATCGCCCGGATCGCGGGGCGGCCCGTGGTGCTCATCGCGCAGGATCGCCACCAGCAGCCCCCGCATGGGGAAAGCTTCCTCGGGCCAGAAGCGCTGCGTTTTGCACGCCGCGGAATCCAACTGGCGCACGAGCTGAGCCTGCCGCTGGTTTCCATCATCGATACCCCAGGGGCGGAGCTCTCCGCCCACGCGGAGCAACAAGGACTTGCCGGTTCGATCGCGCGTACCCTGCAGGAACTCGTGAGCGTGGACGTACCTACCGTATCCGTACTCTTGGGTGAAGGCTGCGGCGGCGGCGCGCTGGCCATGTTGCCCGCAGACAAGGTACTGGCAACCAGCAACGCCTGGCTGAGCCCCCTGCCACCTGAAGGCGCCTCGGCCATCATGTTCCACGACACCTCTCACGCACCGGAAATGATGGAAGAACAAAAGGTATCTGCCAGGGCTTTGCAAGAAGCTGGGATCGTGGACGCGATTATCCCCGAGCCACCGCGTGATTGCGATGACAGCGTCGGTGAAGTTGCCTACGAACAGCGCTTCGCGGATGCCGTGCTCGCGCATATTGCCCACGCGCTTTGGGAACTGGAGAACGCCCCGTTGCGCGTTGGGCGCGAACAGAGGATGCGCCATTACGAGGATCTGGCCAGCGCCATCGAACGCTGAGGATAGTGGGGTTTCTGGGAGGTTGCTTAAGTTGGGTCTGAGGAGGCAGCGCCCCGAAGAGCAAAAACTGCTCCCCACGAGCCAGGATCTGATTCATCAGTCCAACCTCGCGGGGAGCAGTGAGAGGTCACAGCACCTTAGGTGTAGGCGTTACTCCACACCCAGCAGGTCAATTACGAACACCAGGGTGCGGCCGGCGAGTGGGTGACCGCCGCCGGCTGGGCCGTAAGCGGCCTCTGGTGGGATGACAAGCTGGCGGCGGCCGCCAACCTTCATGCCTGGGATGCCTTCTTGCCAGCCAGCAATGAGGCCTGCCAGCGGGAACTGGATGCTCTGGCCGCGGTCCCAGGAAGAATCAAATTCCTGGCCAGTTTCAAAGTCAACACCAACGTAGTGAACCTCAACCTGTCCACCTGGCTGGGCCTCTGGGCCATCGCCTACCACAATGTCGTGGATGAGGATGTCTTCAGGTGCCGGGCCCTGTGGGATTTCAATTTGTGGTTTTTCCATGGGAGGTTTTGCTCCTTCTTCGTGGAAGTTCGGTCCGCTCACTGTGCAACAGGTGTTGCGGGTGAGCGTGCGGTGGCCGGTGTGGCCGATTGCCCGTAAGCAATCCGCAGGCGCGGCCACGTGCTGCACCTACTTATTGTAAATACTGCGGGGCATGGCCCGAAATGAGGGGCGTACATGCAAGAAGCCGAGTACGGTGTTCCATCTTAGTGCTCACACCTGTACTCGGCTGCATTGCTGGCTGTGTTAGCGCTCGCTACGTGGGGTTACCTTGCGCAAGGTCTCGCCGGTGTAAACCTGGCGTGGACGGTTGATCTTGGTGGTGGTGGCGAGCTGCTCACGGTACTGTGCGATCCAGCCTGGGAGGCGGCCGATGGCAAACAGCACGGTGAAGAAGTCGGTTGGGAAGCCCATCGCACGGTAGATCAGGCCGGTGTAGAAGTCCACGTTCGGGTAGAGCTTGCGCTGGACGAAGTAGTCGTCGTTCAGCGCGATCTCCTCGAGCTTCATGGCGAGGTCGAGCAGTGGATCGCCGCCCAGGTGCTCCAGGATCTCGTGTGCGGTCTCCTTCACGATGGCCGCGCGTGGGTCGTAGTTCTTGTACACGCGGTGGCCGAAGCCCATGAGGCGAACGCCCTTTTCCTTGTTCTTCACGCGGTTCATGAAGTCGGTGGCGTCGCCGCCGTTGGCGTCGATCTCCTCAAGCATCTCAAGCACTGCCTGGTTGGCGCCGCCGTGCAGCGGGCCGGAGAGTGCGTTGATGCCGCCGGCGATCGCAACGAACATGTTTGCCTGTGCGGAGCCGATCATGCGCACGGTGGAGGTGGAGCAGTTCTGCTCGTGGTCTGCGTGGAGGATGAGCAGCTTGTCCAGCGCCTTGGAGACCACAGGATCCACCTGATATTCCTCGGTTGGGTAGCCGAACATCATGCGCAGGAAGTTCTCGCGTGCGTTCAGGTTGTTATCTGGGTACATGTATGGCGCACCCTTGGAAGCGCGGTAGGCGTATGCGGCAAGCATTGGCACCTTGGCCAGAAGGCGCACGGTGGCCTTGTCCAGTTGCTCCTCATCCAGAGGATCGAGCTGATCCTGGTAGTAGGTGGAGAGGATGTTCACAGAGGAGGCGAGCACGCTCATTGGGTGGGCGTTGCGCGGGAAGATGCTGAACTGCGCCTTAAAGTCCTCATCCAGGAGGGTGTGGTGGCGGATTTCGTCGTTAAACTTCTCAAGCTCTTCCTGGTTTGGCAGCTTGCCCTTGATCAGCAGGTAGGAAACCTCGTTGAAGGTGGCATTTTCTGCCAGATCAGCGATGTCGTAACCACGGTGGCGCAGGATACCCTCGTCGCCGTCGATGTAGGTGATCTTGGATTCAGTGGAGCCGGTGCTCACGTATCCGGGGTCAAAGGTAACCAAGCCAGTCTCAGAGAGCAGCTTGTCCAGCACGATGCCGTCATTACCTTCGGTGGCCTTGATGATGTCCATCTCATATTCACCACCGGAGTAGTGAAGAACGGCCTTGTCCTTGTTCTCTGAAGCCACAGCGTTACCTTTCAGTTCTTTTGTACGGTGCGCCCTATTACGGCGTGAAGTTACCACCCGCAGAAAAGGAGCGCACCCAAGTATTTCGTACAAGATTTTAGGCCAACTGCTTCGCACAGGGCGGTCCCTTTTGGGGTTTACACCGCCCTCGCTCGGCCAGCGGGCGCCACCTACGCCGCCCGCCACAACCCCACCGAAATTGAAGTGCGGGGCGCTGTGCTGCCGTTTTCTTGACCTATTCGTGCCCACGCAGCGTGGGATGGTGCACAGTGTAGCAAAGTCTGTGACTCACATGACACTACAGAAATTACCCCCGATTATGCTTGGTGTTTTCCCCCGTTCCAGCACCGAAGGCACCCCCATTTGGGCGGTCAGGGAAGGTGCTGCGAAGTTTCGCTTGCCAAGTTCAGGCTTCCCGACGCCGCCAAGACTCCCCCAACTCCCGCCCCCTTGGCGCGCGTCGGCAAGCTCCCCATGCTCGCCTGGCGGGCCCTGTGGCGCTAAGATTCCTTTTTGACCTTTTGGTTTCCCATCAGCAGCACAGAAAGTGTGTTTCATGAGCGATTTCCCTACGCTTCCTTCCAACCTCATCCCAGTTGATCCTCGGTTCGGCTGTGGCCCCTCCAAGGTTCGCCCTGAGCAGGCACAAGCTGTTGCGGACGGCGCGCTGAACCTGCTGGGCACTTCCCACCGCCAGCCAGCGGTAAAGAATGTGGTTGGCTCAATCCGCGAAGGCCTCAGCGAACTGTTCAACCTTCCTGAAGGCTACGAGATTGTGCTTTCCCTCGGTGGCGCAACGGCGTTTTGGGATGCAGCAACCTTCGGGTTGATTGAGAAGCGCTCTGGACACCTTTCCTTCGGCGAGTTTTCTTCCAAGTTTGCAAAGGCCTCCAAGCTGGCGCCGTGGCTGGATGAGCCAGTGGTGATTGAGGCCGCTGCCGGTGACGCCCCGGAACCCACCGCGATCGACGACGTAGACGTGATCGCCTGGGCACACAATGAGACGTCCACCGGCGCGATGGTGCCAGTGGTTCGCCCTGCCGGTTCGGAAGGCTCGCTCGTGGTGATTGACGCCACCTCCGGTGCAGGCGGCCTGCCTGTGGAAATGGACCAGGCTGACGTCTACTACTTCTCCCCACAGAAGTGCTTTGCCTCCGACGGCGGCCTATGGCTCGCAGCCATGAGCCCCGCCGCGATCGAGCGCATTGAGAAGATTGCCGCGAGCGATCGCTTCATCCCAGCCTTCCTGGATCTCAAGACGGCCGTAGATAACTCCCGGAAGAACCAGACCTACAACACCCCTGCTGTGGGCACCCTGATCATGCTGGAAAACCAGGTGCAGTGGATGAACGCCAACGGCGGACTGAAGGGCATGGTGGAGCGTTCCACCGCCAACGCCGAGGTGCTCTACAACTGGGCAGAAGCTCGCGCAGAGGCAACGCCTTTCGTGGCTGACCCAGCAAAGCGCTCCCTGGTTGTGGGCACGATCGACTTCGAGGATTCCGTGGACGCAGCCGCGCTGGCCAAGGCCCTGCGCGCCAACGGCATCCTGGACGTAGAGCCATACCGCAAGCTGGGCCGCAACCAACTGCGCATCGGCATGTTCCCAGCCATCGATTCCACCGATGTTGCCACCCTCACCAAGGCTATCGATTACCTGCTCGACGGCGGCTACGTCACCAAGTAGGCCCCATCCAGCCGACGCACCAAACAGCACCCGCCCCCCTGCATCGCAATTCGCACCCAGGGGCGGGTGTTTTGCATGCGGCCCAATAACTCCAACGCGAACCCCCACCCGCTCCTCCACAACCCCTTAAGCCACAGCAGAAACACAGGCCACAACTGAGCGGGGCGCGGCCCGGAAAACCTGGCAAAAGGCCACTTCTCCACAGCATTTGCTGCGTTGGCTGCGCTGTTTCACCACCAATATTCGCTACAGTGGGGGAAGTTCAAAATTTGTGAGGAACTCGTGTGCGCTTCGTAAGGAAACACCACGAAAACGCGGAGCACACCACAAAGCCCGCCATCGGTTCCCCACAACCTTGCCCCAACCCCTATCAAAGGAGTAGCCGCAGAATGCGTGAGTTGATGCTGATTCCAGAGGAGTCCAACCGGGCGTCGCTGGTGTTTCGCACGGTCACTTCCAATTCCGCCAGCGAAGCGAGCGCGGTGGCTGATGGGGCCAACGGAGCTCCCGAAGACGCTGCAGGCACTGAAGAGCAGTTCTTCCTCGCTGTTGATGACACCTTGCGCCACATCTTGCTCCACGGCGAGCAACCCGAAACTAAAGAGGCAGAGCAGACAGGCAACGAGCCTTCCGACGCCACCTCCACGGCCACGGATCCCAATAGCGCCACCGAGCCACAGGGTGACGTCGTGAGCTTGAACAGCTCCTCTGCTGCGGAAACTTCCGCTGATCAGCCTCAGACCAAGCCACGCGCCGCCGAACCCACCCCAGCGAAGGAGATGGATCCGCGGTTGAGCGCGCCGCTGGCAATGCGCCCACGGGAGATTCAGGAGCGAATTCGCGGTGGTGCGTCGGTTGCGGAGCTCGCCGAGGAAAATGGGGTGACGGAGGCACGCATTGAGCCTTACGCCCACCCGGTGCTTTTGGAACGTTCGCGCTTGGCGGAGATGGCCAAGCAGGCAAAGCCTGTGCGTGAAGACGGCCCCGCCCCACTGACCCTCTGGGAGGTCCTGGCCACGGCATTTGCCGCGCGCGGGATTGATTTGACCAGCACGGAGTGGGATGCCTACCGCGACCCTTCGGGCCAGTGGGTGGTGCGTGTTTCCTGGCGCGCAGGGCTCAGTGAGAACACTGCGGAGTGGTCCTATCACCGCAGCGGCGCAAACCAGCCAACGGCGGTGGCTCGCAACGGAATTGCCGCTGATCTGATTGACCCAGATTTCGCGCGCCCCGTCCGCAAGCTCTCGGTGCATCCACTCATTGACCCGCAGGGCGATGCCGGCACATTGGGTTTCGGCACCGCGGAGTCAGACATGGAGCGCACCCGCGACGACCTCATGGTGATCTCCGATCAAAGCACCACCTCCCTGCCTACCTCAGCGAACGCTGAGTCTTCCGGAACTGCTGAGCCCGCCGGAACTGAAGCCAAGAGCGAAGCTCACGATTCAGACTCCCAAGAAATTGCGGGCGAGGACTTCTTGGTCCAGGAGGTTGCACAGCCGCAATCTGAGCAGGAGCGGGGGGCGTCGAAACGACGTCGCCGCGCCGTCACCCCTCATTGGGAGGACGTGCTGCTGGGGGTCCGCGCCAACACGAAGCGCCCCAAGAACTAACTTCCCTAACTTCCTGCAAGAGCAAGGCATAGGAGGCATCGGTGGACAACGGCATCCCTTTGGACCCTTTCGCCGCGCCACGCCACGACGGCGTGGTGACCATTTGGTTTGTCACCACCGCCAATCCCGAAGCGGTGGTACGCACCCACCCCAAGGCGGACCGCGGGTTCGGGCGCAAGCTGTTGGCACAAATGGATCCCCGCCTGCCCATCACACCGATTGGGCAGTTCGCCCTGAACCGCTCCGCGAAAGTGTCCGCCGAGGAGTTCTACATTTCCGGCATGCCCGGTCTGGTTGTTGTGCAGACTGCGCTGGAAGACATCACCACACCAAGCACCATCGACCCCAAGCTGCGCACCTTGGTGCCAGCGGCAGACGTCTACGTGTTTACTGAGAATCGTGATGTTGGCCTAGGCGGATTCGCCCACTTCAACGGCAACACCCTGCGCCGCTCGTTCAGCGCCAAGCGCGGCCGCGTGTACGAGGACAAGGGCTTGCCCGAGCCTTTCGAGGCACCGTACTGGAAAGGCGAGCGCGCTGAGCCCTCCGGGGGCATTGACCTGCCATTTTGGCCACTCGAACTCATGGTTGAGGCCCAGCGCGCCTGGCTAGGATTCGACCCGGAGACCACCGACGTACAGGTAGCCGCCTTTGCCACCGACGGCCGCCCCGAGCCGAAACTTGCCAAGCACCCCCAAGCCCGCTCGGATCAGCCCTCCCGCCGCATCCAGGAGGCCAGCGCCGCCGCGAGCGCAAAATTGGGTTTCCGCGACTACGACGACTACGAACTCGCCGAAGAGGAAGAAGAGCCGCTGAGCGAAGAACTCAAGGTCTACGCCGAACGCGCAGGCAGGGCGTTTCGACGCACAGCCAGCTCCGCGCGAGGCGGCGCTGCTTGGTGGGGCGCTGCGCTGCGTCGGAACGCAGGCAGGGCGGCACGAATCCTCGGAAAGTTCCGCAAGAAGGGCTAGAGACTGCGGTTGCGCTCGTAGAAAGCGATCGCAGCGGCGGTGGCCAGGTTCAGGGAATCCGTGCCGGGCGCCATGGGAATCTGCGCGCGGATGTCCGTGGCCCGCATAGCATGCTCCGTCAGCCCCGGGCCCTCCGCACCGATGAGCAGCGCAACCTTCTCATACGCCCGCCCCTCGGCGTCCACCAAAGCATCCTTGAGCAGCGGCACTTCTGGGTTCGGGGTGAGGGAGACTAAGTGAAAACCCGCCTCCTGGAGCTGGGCGAGCTCGCGCTGCCAAGTGGTGCGCTTGCCACCAAAATGGGCGAAAGGCGTGCGCAACACATGCCCCATGGACACCCGCACCACTCGCCGATACAGCGGGTCTGCGCAGCCGTTGCCGAACAGAATGGCGTCCACACCCATTCCCGCGGCGTTACGGAACATCGAGCCGATGTTTTCATGGTCCCCCACTCCTTCCAGAATGGCCACGGTGCGGGCGGACTCAATTGCCTGCGCCACACTCATTGGCTCCGGGCGGTTTGCAGAGGCCAGGAGGCCCCGGTGCATGTCGTAACCCGCTGCCTCCGCGAGGGTCGGGCGATCCACCGTGTGCACCGCAACGCCCTCCAACAGCTCGGGAACCCCAGGTTGCGCTAAGAAATTTTCCAGTTTCTGGGGGAAACCCACCACCGAGCGCACCTGGCACCGCGACTCCAACAGGCGCCGCACCACCAGCGGGCCCTCCGCGATGATAAGGCCCTTGCCGCCCGGCAGGTCCGGGCGGGTGTCAGAGTGTTTGAGGTCACGGAAATCCGCAAGTTCTGGGGCGTCGGCCTGCTCGATGTGGGAGATCATGAGTCCATAGCCTAATCTGTATCTTCTGACCTTCACAGTTTATTGACGTATCTACAAGATAGCCGGCGCCTCAGTTTTCATGGCAGATGGCAGTTGGCAATTGGCACCAAAGCTGTGAAGAAGGTTTCCTTGAGAAAGTGAGATAGACCCCGCATGCATACCCCTGCGCAGGAATTTACGCGCGAGAGCAAGATCGTGCTCGTATTGCTTGTTTTGGCAGCAACAGTGATGCTGCTCAACGAGACGACGTTGAGTATCGCGCTGCCGTTCATCATGGATGACTTCAACGTCACCGCCGCCACCGCACAGTGGCTCACCACCGGATTCATTTTGGTGCTTGCGGTGGTGATCCCCACTACCGGCTACCTCATTGAGCGGTTCTCCACCCGCGCGATCTTCTTTGCGGCGTTTGCCCTCTTCATTGCAGGCACACTCGTTGCGGCTATCGCCCCGAGCTTCGCCGTGCTCCTGCTGGGCCGTGTGCTCCAGGCTGCGGGCACCGCGTTGGTGATGCCACTGCTCATGACCACCGTGATGCTCGTAGTGCCACCACAGAAGTTGGGTTCAGTGATGGGCTTGATCCCGGTGGTGATTGCCCTAGCCCCAGCAATGGGCCCAACCATCAGCGGTGCAATCCTCAACGTGTCCACTTGGCACACCATCTTCTGGTCCATGCTGCCGATCAGCATCGTCATGGTTTTGGTGGGCGCAAAGTACATGGTGAACGTGGGTCTGGGCAGCACCAAGCGCCTGGACATCCTCTCCATCCCCCTGGCTGCATTGGGTTTTGGTGGCGTGGTGTACGCACTGAGCTCCATCGACGCAATCGTGACCGGCCACGGCGGGCTTGCCCTCCTTGCCGGTGGCATTGGCGTAGTTGCCCTAGTGCTGTTCACCCTGCGTCAGCTCGCCCTGGTCAAGCACAACCAGGCGCTGCTCGACGTCCGCGTGTTTACCCAACCCAACTTTGCGTTGAGCGTTGCCGTGCTCATGCTGCTGTTCGGCGCCTTCCTGGGCATCGTCACGGTACTGCCCATCTACCTGCAGAACTCTCTTGGACTGAGCTCGCTGACCGCCGGCCTGGTTGCCATGCCGGCAGGCGTGGTCCAGGCAGTCTCCTCCCCATTTGTGGGCCGCTTGTTTGACCGCCACGGTGTGCGCCCACTGGCGCTGCCCGGTGGCGCGTTGGCAATCGCCGCCGCCGGGGGAATGGCCTGGGCATCCCACGCCGACCTCGCCCAACCAGCAGTGGTGTTCGGTGCACTGTTTGGTGTGCTCGCATTGGGTGCGGCGCTGGTGTTCACCCCGATGATGACCGGCGCGTTGTCCGTGCTCCCGAGGGAACTCTCCAGCCACGGCTCGGCAACCTTCAGCACCCTGCAGCAACTTGGCGGCGCGGCTGGCATCGCCGTGCTCGTGGCAGTGTTGCAGAACTTCCTGAGCAAAGCATCCGGCGCCAGTGAAGCACAGCTTGCCGTGGCCACCAGCGATGGTACGAGTGCCGCACTGGGGACCGCCACCGGCATTTGCGTTGCAGCCACCGTCCTTGTTGCGCTGGTCAAGCCGGTGAAGGCTGCCGGCGAGCACATCGAGCAGGGGGCTCAGCCACAAGCACACTAGCTGAGAGATTTTCTGAGAGGGCGCGTTGTACGGAAGGGCTGCATTTGTTCACGTGCATCGCCCCACCCCCACCAACCGCACCCCACCAACCGCACCCCACACCAGCAACAAAACTGCTCCCCATGGATGGAACTGAGTAAACAGGTTCCAGACCGTGGGGAGCAGTTTTTTGTAATTAACGCAAGCTCAAGCGCCCAGAAGAACGCGAGCCAGTCACCTTAGCCAACAGCGTTAAGGATTGGCTCTGCAGCGAAGTACACCACGAACAGCGCGGATACCAGCCACATGATCCAGTGAATCTGCTTTGCCTTACCAGCGAACACCGCGAGCAGGGTGAAGGCGATGAAGCCCACGCCCACACCGTTGGCAATGGAGTAAGTAAACGGCATAATCACGATGGTCAGGAAGGCTGGGAGGGCGATTTCGAACTTGGAGAAGTCGATTTCTCGGATCTGCCCGATCATCAGGGCACCCACTACCACCAGGACAGGCGCTGCGGCCTCAATTGGCACCACGGAGTACAGCGGGGTGAGGAACATTGCGGCCAAGAACAGAACGCCAGTAACTACGTTGGCCAGGCCGGTGCGTGCGCCGTCGGCAATGCCTGCCGCGGAGTCAATGTAGACAGTGTTGGAGGAAGCCGAAGCGCCGCCGCCAACGATCGCACCGAAGCCTTCTACAACCAGTGCCTTCTTCAGGTCTGGCAGCACGCCTTGCTCGTCCACCAGCGCGGCCTGCTTACCCAGGGCGGTCATAGTGCCCATGGCGTCGAAGAAGTTAGCCAGGACCAGGGTGAACAGCAACAGGGTGGCCGCGAGCGCGCCTACGCGGGCGAAGGAGCCGAACAGGGAGATGTCGCCCACGATGGAGAGGTCTGGCATACCGCCGAAGCTCTCAGGCAGGGTGGGCACGGCAAGGCTCCAGCCGCCGGTGGGGTTATCTGCCGACGAGCCCGCGCCGGTCAGTGCCTCCACAATCATGGCAATGACGGTGGTCAAGACGATGCCTAAGAACAGGCCGCCGCGCACGTTGCGCACCACCATGAAGCCACAGATAAGCAGGCCGAGGACGAACACGAAGGTTGGCCAGGAGGAAATCGAGCCCCCGTTGCCCAATCCCACCGGGACCGTGGTCATCGCAGCGTCTGGGATACGGCGGACAAAGCCGGCGTCCACCAGGCCGATCAAGGCGATGAACATACCGATGCCCACGCTCATCGCGGAAACCATTGCCGGCGGAATTGCGCGGAACACCAGGGTACGGAAGCCGGAGACGGCCAAAAGGACGATGATGATGCCGTCAAGCACCACAAGACCCATGGCCTCTTCCCAGGTCAGACCCTCAGTGCTGACCATGGTCACCGCAACCAGGGTGTTGATGCCCAGACCGGTTGCAATACCAAAGGGGTACTTGGCGATCACACCGAAGGCGATGGTCATCACGCCAGCGGCCAGTGCGGTTGCGGCCGCCACCTGTGGGATGCCTAGGGTTTTGCCGTTGATGTCTTCAACCGTGCCGATGATCAGCGGGTTCAAGATGATGATGTAGGCCATGGCGAAGAAGGTCACCACGCCGGCACGCATCTCCGTGCCCACAGTGGATCCTCGCTCAGAAATACGGAAATAACGGTCCAAGAAAGACTGCGAAGCAGCCTTGGACTGTGTGTGAGCCTGTGAAGGCATGCGCGCTCCAAAAAGTGAAATAGGGACTTTCAGCCTGCACGGCGTGAGATACCGTGCACAGCGATAGATATTTCCACCTTTGGCGCGCAATCCTCAAACGCTACGGGCACCCATGCGCAAAATCACATTGCGGCACCAAACGGGCGAATCCCACTGCCACACCACTGCCACACCACTGCCACACCGCGGCAGCACCATTTCTGCACCGCTACAGCACAAAATCTACTGGAGCTTCATCATCAAAGGGCTGCTGCTCAGGCGCTCCCAGTAGCTCAGCGGGCTTGGTTTGGGAGTGCGCGCCGCAGCCAAAATCTGCCGCAACCACTTGCGCATCGAAGGCATATTCGTTGGTGCAGGCGCCAAAACCGTCCAAGGGCATGGCCAGGGCTACGTAAAAAGCACAGCTTGCGCAGGGTTGCTCCGCTGCTTGGGCGTATTCCGAATGCGGCCCCAAGTCCCCGCAACTCCAGCGCTGGGCGGCCTGCTTTGCGCCTTCTTCACTGAGGGTTTCGCCGTCCAGGCGGACGTCGTCAGAAGCGGGTGGCAGGTGGTCACCGGGACCCAGGTCGCCGGGACGAATGCGCTGGTAGTAGGGCACCCACTCAGGGGCTTGCAGCGCTTGGCCGCCAGGCATGAGCGCCACCTCGGACACGGTGATTTCCGTGGACCCCGGCGCGCAGGCCAGCACGGCGTGCCACTGCCAACCCACGTACCCATCCACGCTGGCTTCGAAGCAGTGCGTCACCGTGTTTTTGGCCATGTGTCCTAGGCCGATGTGCTCCCCGACCTCTCCCTCCCCCAAGGCTTCCAGTGCGGTGCGGGCTGTGTGAATTGCACGTTTTGAGGTGAGTAAAGATGCCGCCGGGTTAGGGCGCTGCTTGGCCGCTTCCCGACGCTTCCAGGCGCCGCGCTTCCTCCGGCGCGAGCGAGCCTTCGGGGGTGTTTCGGCGTCGCTCTTCGCGGGTGGATTGCTCGCGGGTGGATTATTAGGGCCTGAACTCACCCCAGATATTATGCCAGAATGCCAAGCATGAACGCGCTGCCAACTCCCCAACCAGCTACCCGTACCGCTTCCCTGCTGCTGACCTCCGCCCTCCTTGTATCTTGCTCCAGTCCCTCCCCCACCGTGGAGCCGGAGCCCGCGGCTGGCGCGCAGGGGGATGCTTCGCTGGCGGCGTCGGCACCTGCTGACATTGAGCGCCTGGGCGTGACCATCCATGAAACCTTGGACTTCGACCCCACTGCCTTCACTCAGGGTCTCGAGGTGGATGCGCAGGGCGATGGGACGTCGCTGCTGGTGGGCACGGGTTGGGAGGGGGAATCGCGGATCTTCCGGCTGGATCCTGCAACGGGGCAGCAATCCGACGTTCACCCGTTGGAGCCCACTGCATTCGGTGAGGGCATTGCCCGCAGCGGCGACACCGTATGGCAACTCACCTGGCGCAACGGGGAGGCCATCAAGCGCGACGCCACTACGTTAGCCGAGGTGGGGCGCGTCCCTGTGCAAGGTGAAGGCTGGGGACTGTGTGCCTTTGATGACGTGCTGCTTCGCTCAGACGGCACCTCTACCTTGACGCTGCACGACCCTGCAACCTTTGCGGCCGTGGGCACGATGCCTGTGACCTTGGCGGGTGCACCAGCGTCAAAGCTCAATGAGCTGGAGTGTGTGGACACGCCGCAAGGGCGGCAGGTGTATGCAAACGTGTTCCTGAGCACGGACATTCTGCGCATTGACGCCGCATCAGGGCAGGTGAACGCCGTGATCGACGCCTCCACCGTGCCCAACAACGCCACCCCGGACTCCAATCATGTGCTCAATGGCATCGCCGCGATCCCCGGCGAGGAGAACCGTTTTTATCTCACCGGCAAACGATGGCCGGACCTGTATGTGGTGAGCTTTGAGTAGCGTGAGCGTGCAAGGGTAGGATGTGGCCTCATGGCGAGTCGTGCACAAAGGCGCAAGAACCTCATTCAGATCGTGGCCCTGGTCATCGCGGTGGTGGTGGTAATCACCGCAAGCGTGCTGTTCCAAAACTGGTGGAACAACCGCCCCGGTCCACAACCTGCCGAGGTTGCAATCAGCGTTTCCAACGGCTCCGAACAGGTAGAGGTGACTCCCTACTCCGTGTGCGAACCCGGGGTGGAATGCGCGGAAAATGAAGTGCCGGTGGTCCCAGTGCCTGCCGACGGCACCATGACGCTCACACTGCCCAAGGAAATCTATGACCATGACTGGGCACTGCTGAAAATCTACGACGACCCCGCGGCAAACAGTGAGGCCTACTACACCAGCAACCAAGCAACCGAGGTCACCGTCCCCGGCTCAGTGGACCCCACCACCGCCGAGGACCCCACCCGCCCCCGCCTGGTGGTTGTAGAGGTGACCAGCGTGCAAATTGGCACCAATGAAGCCGGAGAGGAAACTCCCTACAGCGTGACCTGGTCAATCGCTGCACAATAACGCCGTATGGCTCCTGTGTTGCGGTATTGCGGTGTAGCGGTATTGCGGCGAAGGAAACACGAAAGCCACAGCCTCGGATGAGGACTGTGGCTTTTCTTGTACTTGCTGCTTGCTGCTTGCTGCTTGCTGCTTTGTCGCCTTGCTGCCTTGCTGCTAGACGTCCAGCTCGCGGGCTACCGCTCGAAGAATTTCTGCGACCTTCCGGCTTTCCTTGCGGTCCGGGTACCTGCCCTTAAGTAGTTGCGGTTGCACCTGCTGCTCGAGCACGGTGACGAGGTCAGAAATCATCGAGTGGAGTTGCTCGGTGCTGAACTGGTGGCTGGGCTTGCGCCTCGGCTCATCCAGGACCGTCACCCGCAACGCCTGCGGGCCTTTGCGCCCGGCGGCGAAGTCAAAGTCAATCCGCTGACCAGGGGTGAGTTCCTCAACCCCTTGCGGCAGGACAGACTTGCCCACGAACACGTCTTCTTGGCCTGGATTGCTCACAAACCCGAATCCGCGCTCGGCGTCGTACCACTTCACTTTTCCAATTGGCACAGCTTCTTCCTTTCTTCCACTCGCACTCGTTGGTTTGGCGGCCCACCCTCGGCAGCACGCCCCTTTGGGTTGATCTGCGCTGTGTGAACGCTTTAGGGACGCCGTTTGGATGGTTCCACGATTCTGATTCCTTATATAGTGCGGCATTTGGTATGCAGCCAAGTATGCGACCGAGAATGCAACTAGGTGCCGTTTGATTGTGGGCACCTTGGGCATCCGCATCGGCCAGCACTTTCCCTACTTATAAGGGAAACACTTTATCTTAAGCGTATCTCGTCTGTTTTCCATTCCCGCGCCGTGGGAATGGTGGGAATGTCTGTGAAGTACCGTGGTTCCACGGCCGTTTGCATGCGGCGGGCAGTCGGGGTGGAAACTTTTTGAAAATTTTCCTACACCCAAAAGGCGTGGTCACAGGGTCGCAGTGATACATGTGTGACATCTGATGTGTCCAAAACGAAGAAAAAACGTGACACATTCGTTATAAACCGCTACGGTTGGTTGCTAGGCAGCGTGCCTGCACAAGTTCGAGCCTTCGCCACACTCCTGTCTGGGCTCAAAGCTTCTGGCACATACATCTGCACAACTTGACCGTTTGAGTTTCTGGAACACCACGCCTTCGCGGCGCCGGAAACAACTACACAATTCAAGCAGACAGGAGCGTGAACCAACCACGGTTCGCAATTTTCGGCGGCAATGACGAGAGGATCTTTTTCCATGGGACGTCACTCACGTAAGACCACTTCCGGCTTTACCAAGTTCGCCGTATCCACCGTGGCCATCGGCACCGCCGCAACCATCATGGCCCCACAGGCCTCCGCTGCACCTGACTCCGACTGGGACCGCCTGGCTCAGTGCGAGGCCGGCGGCAACTGGGCTATCAACACCGGCAACGGTTACTACGGCGGCCTGCAGTTCTCCGCTTCCACCTGGAACGCATACGGTGGCCAGCAGTTCGCACCAACCGCAAACCTGGCAACCCGCGAGCAGCAGATCGCCATTGCAGAAAAGGTCCTGGCTGGCCAAGGCTGGGGCGCATGGCCTTCCTGCTCCGCTCGTTTGGGCTTGAACTCCGCCCCTACCCCACGCAACGTGGCGGCAGCGCCAGCAGCAGCTCCCGCACCGGCACCTGCACCAGCAGCGGCTTACGCTGCACCAGTTGCACAGCCACAGCTTCCAATCGACGCCTTCTACAACTCCCTGAAGGAGCGCGCCGCAGCCCTGGGTATTGGCATCCCACCAGAGGTAGACGCCCTCTACCACTCGCTGCGCAACAACATCAACGCCTTCTTTGCCGCGAACCAGGGCTTCATCAACACCGTTTTCAGCAGCTAACAGCTCTTCAGCCGTTCAGGGCGAAGGAGCAATTAGTTGAGCCGCGGGGCTTTTGCCTCGCGGCTTTTTGCACGCTTGGGGCGAGTTTGACGGACTCTCAAGAGCCACGCCTCAAGCCCCGGAACCCAAAGCACCCCCAAAAAGGGGCACTGTGGATTCATGCCCGATCAGTACCACTCCACGCGATTGATCCTTTTCGCGGCTACCACACCCCGCCAACAGGCCCACCAAAAATTGCCCCAGAGCAGCCAAAACCTACCACACCTCCACCCCTCTGCTGCTTGCACCCAATCCCACAAAACCCAATGTTTGCAGCTTTGCAAAGATCACTTTGCAAACTATTTTCCCCCTCCAAGCTGGATCCTTAGGTATTTTGCGCCAATCTAGTGTGTAATAACCCACATCACATTTTGAGTAGTGATCTTCATTGCACTGCGCATCCCCAAACGTTTCCCAAACGTCACAGCAAAAAAGACGCTATTAGGGACTTTCCCAAGGGCTGCCGGTTCAAGATTCCTAGAAAGGGCATTCATGTCTGAGCAACAAGTGGCCAAGCATGTGCCAACTCCTGATGAGTTCCTCGCGATGAGCGAGAGCCAGGAGTTTGGGCAACTGCGCAGCACGTTCCGTCGCTTTGCTTTCCCGGTCACCGTCGCCTTCTTGGCGTGGTACCTCTTCTACATCGTCGTCGCTACCTTTGCTACGGACTTTGTGGAGACCCGCGTGTACGGGGCTATCAATGTTGGCATGCTGCTGGGCCTGGCCCAGTTCGCCACCGCTGGTCTGATCACCTGGGCGTACGTCCGCTTTGCAGACAACAAGATTGATCCGGCTACAGAGGCGATCCGCAACAAGATGGAGCACCCTAGCTCCCCAACCTCCACATCCGCGGCTTAAGAAAGGGCAGCACTGATGAACTCTAATTTTTCTGTGCTCGCACAAGAGCAGGTGAATACGGGTAACCCGATCCTGAACATTGCAATCTTCCTGCTGTTCATTGTCGGTACGCTCACCATCGTGGTTCGCGCAACCCGCCAGACCTCCCAGAAGGGCTCCGACTTCTACACCGGTGGCGCTTCCTTCAACGGTTGGCAAAACGGCCTCGCAATTGCGGGTGACTACCTCTCTGCTGCCGCGTTCCTCGGCGTGACCGGCGCTATTGCGCTCTACGGTTACGACGGCTTCCTGTACTCCGTGGGCTTCCTCATCGCCCTGCTGGTTGCACTCGTGCTGGTGGCTGAGCCACTGCGGAACACCGGCCGCTTCACAATGGCCGACGTACTTTCCTTCCGCCTCCAGCAGCGCCCAGTGCGCACCGCTGCCGCTATTTCCACTTTGACGATTTCCCTTTTCTACCTCATCGCCCAGATGGCTGGCGCAGGTGGCCTGGTGGCGCTGCTGCTCGGTATTCAGGGCAAGGCTGCACAGAACATCGTGGTTGCCGTGGTGGGCGTGCTGATGATCGTTTACGTGCTGCTCGGCGGCATGAAGGGCACCACCTACGTTCAGATGATTAAGGCAGTGCTGCTGGTCGGTGGCTCCCTGATCATCGCCCTGCTGACGTTCTGGGCTATCAAGGGTGGCTTCAACGCAACGCTGGAAGCTGCGGTGGCGAACCACCCATCGGGCGAGGAGATCCTCGGCCCAGGCATGCGCTACGGCGCCACGACGCTCACCAAGATCGACTTCGTTTCCCTGGGCATGGCCCTCGTGTTCGGTACCGCAGGTCTGCCACACGTTCTGATGCGCTTCTACACCGTGCCAACTGCACGCGAGGCACGTCGTTCCGTGACTTGGACCATCGCAATCGTTGCTCTCTTCTTCCTGCTCACCGTGGTGATGGGCTACGGCGCTGCTGCACTCGTCGGACCTGACACCATCAAGGCAGCTCCGGGTGGCGTGAACTCCGCAGTGCTCCTGCTCTCCGCTGAAGTTGGCGGCCCGATCTTCATGGCTGTGATCTCCGCTATCGCCTTTGCAACCATCCTCGCTGTGGTGGCTGGCCTCGCCATCACCGCCTCCGCATCCGTGGCTCACGACATCTACAACTCCGTGATCCGCAACGGCGAAGCCACCGAAGAAGAGCAGGTCCGCGTTTCCCGCATCACCGTGGTGGTCATCGGTGTCCTGGCGATCGTCTTGGGCATCGGCGCAATGGGTCAGAACATTGCGTTCCTGGTGGCGCTCGCCTTCGGTATCGCTGGCGCGGCAAACCTGCCAACCATCATCTACTCCCTGAACTGGAAGCGCTTCAACACCACCGGCGCGCTGTGCTCCATCTACGGCGGCCTCATCATCTCCCTGGTGCTGATCACGTTCTCCCCAGCCGTGTCTGGTGCTCCAACCGCAATGTTCCCGAACGCTGACTTCGCGTGGTTCCCATTGACCAACCCAGCGATCGTCGCAATCCCAGCAGGCTTCCTGCTCGGCATCATCGGCACCCTCATTGGCAAGCCAGACAACCTGCCAAAGAAGGCCGCTGAGATGGAAGTTCGCTCCCTCACCGGCGTGGGCGTGGAGAAGGCAGTTTCTCACTAATCACAACGCTCACCGCAAACCGAAATCCGGCTTCACCAACAGGTGGGGCCGGTTTTTTCATGCCGGTCAACACACGCAGCAAAGCATTGCCGACGCCCACCGCTCACCACCCCACGCATCATCACCGTGGTCGGCAATTGCGGTCCTGGAACTGAGGGCTCTTTGACAGTGCGCTCGAGCGCGGGAGAGCACGTTCATTTTGCTGTGGGCCGCACATCAGTGACACACCAAAGCCCTCATGGGTAATTCCCATGAGGGCTCTGCGCGAAGGCTGGCTATGCCACGGTTCTTTTATCGTTGCGCCCGCCGGAGGATCAGCGTTGCACCAACAATGGTGAGTGCGCCGGCAGCCAGTGCGAGCCACAGCAACTCAGGGCTCACGCCGGTGTTCGCCAAAACACGCTTTGCAGGTGATACCGGTGGCGTAGTGGTGTGCGCACTGGCGGTGGAGCTCGGAGATGCTGGAACCGAGGATTGTCCAGAATCCGGTGCAGGACCTGGAATCGGGACTGGCACCGGAACTACCGGAACTCCCGGCACAACTGGCAGCGGCGGCACAGACGGCGTGCTGGTTGCGCTCGTTGGCGGAGTTGGAGGAGTTGGCGGCACTGGCTCGCTGGTCTCGCTGGTCTCGCTGGTCTCGCTCGTGGTACTCGTTTGGCTTGGCTCAGTGGAACCGGTCGGCTCAGTGGAACCGGTCGGCTCAGTGGAACCGGTCGGTTCCGTGGAACCAGTCGGTTCCGTAGGTTCACTTGGCTCCGCCGAAGTAATGGTAGGCGGAGGTGGGTCGAGCACCACGCCGATGTCCAAATTGCGTTCGTCGGTAGCAGCACCCAGGCTCAGGGCAGCAACCTCTCCTGTCTTCTGATGTGCGTCAGAGTCAATCGTGGTATCTGTTCCTACGATCTGCTCCGTAACTTTGTAGCGCCGTTGCTCGAGCCATCGGACGTCGAACTGCACCGTATATGCGCCCTGCTCACCAACGGTGCCGTCCACCAGTTTCACGGGGTCCGAGCTGTGCAGAGCGTCAAAGAGGTACTCACCTTCGGCATCAGTGGTATCTTCCGCAACCAATTGATCCCCTTGGAGCAGCTTCACCGGAACGTCCTTGAGCAGTTGTTCATCTGCATCGCGAATGCCGTCCTTGTTGGCGTCAATCCAAGCAACGCCGCCAATGGAGCTGGCGACTACGGTCACATGGTCTGCATCTCGGGTGCCCAGAGGAATTTCACCAGGTACCCCGCCAACTACACCAGTCTTTGGATCGTACACACGACCAGACGCATTGTTGTCAAAGATGTTCGCAGCTTGTTGTCCCGATGCCTTAAACACCAGGTCCATCGAGCCGTAGCCCTGAGTGCTGGATGGAATGGAAGGAAGGGTCAAGCGGATTGCCGTGGCGTTAGCAGGCCAGGACTCTGGGGAATCAATGGAGACCTCAGTCCACGTTGCATTTTCAGCTGGCGATTCCCCGATGGTGTTAGAGGCACCCGTGGTCAACTCTACCTTCACACCTGCAGCATTTGCGGAGCCGCTAAGAACGATCTTTGCCAGCTCAAGCTTTCCAGCAAAATTGCTGTAGCGCTCGGAGCCTTTAGGCCCGTCACCCGTGTAAGGGAATACGTCTACGAACTGTGCTTGGCCCAGGTTGTAGTTGTTGTAGTTCACCCACTCCACACGCCATGAAACTGGCTCATCCTTTACCTCGATCACAGGATCAGAGGTGAGGAACTTACGGAAGAAGGCTGCTTCTGGCGTGCTCGCGGACAAGGAGGTGCCGTCGGTTGCGTCCTTTGCAGTGTGATCCGCGCTCAACACAGCAGAGTCTTCGACCGTTGCATTGTACGGATTGCCCTGCGGTGGCAACACAATACCCATGGTTGCGGTGTAGTTGATTTCGGGCAGCCGAGTCTCAGTAGTGACCTCGCCTGCTGGGGTGAACACCAACTGCATTCCGCGGGCATCATCGCTGGTGTATGCCAGCCCATCCGGACCCAAGTCTGCTGGAAGAATTTCTGCATTCCAGAATGGATCGAGCCCAGAGAGATCAACATTTACGATGCCTGGGTCGAGAGTATCCACCAGCTTCAAGTTGGTGACCGGATTTGGCTGGAACGTACCCGCCGCCTGGCCAACCTGCGGGGTCAGCCGGTAGTTGATCGTGCCCTCAGGCGCAACAGAGGTCTGACCTTCGGTAATTTCCTTGTCCAGCAGCACCACATTTCCCACCACGGTGACGTTGGAGGAAGCATTGCGGTTCTTGCCTTCCCACTCATCCGCCATCCAGCGGCTTTGGGTGGTCAGAACGGTGCCCGGACCAGCAACTGCCTTGAACGGCGCCTGGCTAAACAGGAGATTGCTATTGGGGTAATCCCGACCAAAGTTTGCACCAGTGTAGGTACCTGCACGCAGGAAGCGAATGCCACTGATCGCGTTTGGATCCAAGGAGTTACAGTCAACCCATTCCATGGACTCGGCAGTATTGATGTTGGTTCCATCGAATGCCGTGGTACAAAGCGTGGTGTAGCTGCCTTCGGGCATTGCGCGAGAACGCAACGCTGGATTCGTCACTGCGCCTGACACGCTCGGCGCGACCTCGCCAATGACAGCGCCGCTGAGATTGGCGACGTCCAGAATCTGCTTCTTGGGGTCCCAGAACTGATACGCGGTGAGGTTATTCAGGGTTGGTTCCTGGTAGATGTAGATTGCCTCACCAGTGAATTCTGCCTCCAGGCCAATATTGCCGTTGGTCACGTTTACCCAAGTATCCTCATTTTGCCGCGCCACAATTGGAGAGGCGGTATTACGGTTCGGGTACGCCTCCTCCAAAGTTGCGTCTGCGGTCAGAGGTGCAAAGTTACCCATGCCCTGCTGATAGCCGTACACCGGCTTTTGGCGTTGCATGGTCACGCTGGCAGCGTTGTTCTGCACGTTCGTCTCAGTAAACGGCCTGCCGTGGGCGTCGGTCCAGTCACGTGGAGTGACCTTGGCTGTGAGGGTATAGGTCTCACCCTCTGGGATTTGGTCCTGCGGCGTAATGCTGGTAATCACCATCGTGTTTGCCTGGCCCATGAGGTTACAGCCAGCGTTCGCCTTCATGGTCACCGTGGTCTTCTGCGGTGTTGTGTCCGGGTTGCGCTGCCAATTGTTGTACGCGCTTGGAGAAACGATGGACCAGCAACCTGTAGTGGCGCGCGGAGGAAATTCAAAGATGCTCTTGAGAGCCCCGGGAGTGCCGGTGAATTCAACATCAAACATGATGTTGCCGGCCGGGTCTGCGTAACCAACTTTGCTGAGCGCCTCCGGCTGCAGGCGAACAGTCCACTCAGTCACGTACGCAGGTTTCTTCATGGCAGCGGTAAATACATATGCCGCATCCAGAACGGGCTGCTTGCGTACTGAGATGGAAATATCGGAGCTGATGGTGCTTCGCACAGTCACCGTTTCCAGCTCGTATTCCCTCACACCAGATGCATCTTGCACGGAAATCTTTGGAGTCCAGGTGAAGCCGTCTGGGCAAGCTTGAGTAGCGAGCGCTTTGAAGACCTGGGTGCGGACAACACCACTTGCCTTCTGGTCCCACAGCACAGAAAGGGTGTTTGCATCAGGTTTGCTCAGCACACCGGTGCTCGCCCCGGAATCCAGGTTGAAATTGAGGGAGGTGTCCACTGAAGTATCCCAGGCAAAACACGCTGGTTTTTCCATCGTAATGACCGCATCACTCACCGCGTCTGCGGTGGTGTTTGCTTCAATGCGGAAGCCCACCAGGTCATTGACCGCCACGATGTTGTTGTTGGCCACTGTGTCCACTGGGTTGTTGTTGAGCTGGTATCCGTCCTGATCTTTAGTCAGGGATACCGACGTAAACGATCCCACCGGTTCCGCGTGTGCCAAGGGCACCACGGCAAGTGGAACTGCAATGAGTGCTGCTGTTATTGATCCCAGCAACGCCTTCAGGGAGAGTTTCAAGTGGGGTTGTCCTTTCAAAGCACAAAAATCGGCCTCAAGGGCCGAAAAGCCACTTCAAGAGTAGCTTTTCCCCAGGAAAAACACAAAGAAATATTAAGTACTAATTAAGCTGCTCAAAGGCGTTACTCACAGGCGCTGGCACAGGCAAGTTGATGCTTGGCCCCAAACACAAACAACCACACCCAACTGCCTTCAACGCAGTGGGTGTGAGCTGCCCTGGGTTTTGTTCCTAGGCATTTGCCTTGGTTTCCATTATGGCTTTGGGTGGGTTGTATGCCCAAAAGGCTGCTTCAACCTCGGCTGGTGTTCGGTAGCCAAGGCTTTGGTGTAGCCGGGACTCGTTCCACCAAGTCACCCACTTAAACGTTGCGCTCTCTACCTCGATAACGTCGTTCCATCGGCGAGGGTGAATAAGCTCATTTTTGTAGGAGCCGTTGACGTTTTCGGCCAGCGCATTGTCATAGGAATCTCCCACCGTGCCGGTAGAGGCAGTAATCCCATACTCAGCCAAACGCTCGTTGTAGATGATGCTCACGTACTGAGAGCCATGATCCGAGTGGTGAATAAGCCCAGTTGTTTCCTTGGCGCTGACAATTGCTTGATTGAGCGCCTGCAGCGGCAGCAGCTGCGTGCGCATCGAATCTGACAGGGCCCACCCG
>NZ_JANIKD010000022.1 GCF_024580955.1 Corynebacterium sp. 122RC1
CACTTTCCTACGCTTGGTGTAGCCACGTAAGCTCATGTTTTTCATAACCCTGGCTACACGCTTATGATTCACCGAAACAAACCCCTTCTGGGAGTTCAGTTCAGCGGTGATTCTCTTCGCACCGTAGCATCCGTTGAAGTCTGAAAAGACGACGCTGATACGGGCGCCTAGCAAGGCATCATCGCAGGCCCTATCCTCACGGCGTTTAGTGCCATCGTGCCACTTGTAGTAGGAAGACCTGTTGACATCAAGGACCTTACACATCCGCTTGACCGAGTATTCGGTGCGGTGGTCTTCAACAAACTGGAAGCGGATCACCAGTTTGTCTCTGCCGCGAAATATTTCATAGCCTTCTGCAGGATCTCTCGCTCTTCACGCAGCCTAGCGTTTTCCTTTTCGAGTTCGCGTATGCGTTGTGCGTCAGAAATCTCTTGGGCTTGCTTTGCTAACCGCTTGGTGCGGGCTCGCTTGCCGGTACCGAGTGCCTTCACCCAGCCGTGCAATGTGGCTCGATTAATACCGAGATCGCTCGAAGCCTGCTGCAAGGAAAGACCCAGATTGTCCTCATAGAAGGCAACCGCATCCCTTTTGAACTGCTCGTCATAGCGTTTCGCTGACATGGTGGTAGATTACCTTTCCCCCAGCCCGACTGAGCTGAGATTGGGTGTCTACCTAACGGGGGTCAGGTCCCCCCAACCTGGGCCAAGAAAATGGCATGAGTGCAGACACCATCAGTTGGTGGACACTCACCCCGTACGCACTGGCTGGTTTGGTGTTCGGCCCGATCGCCGGCATGCTCGCGGCCAAGTTTGGGTACCGCAGTATTCTGCAAGTTGGTCTCGTCGGAACGTTCTTGGGCCTGCTCGCAGCGATTTTCCTGGTCGATTCCCCCACCCCCGCCGTGCTCCTGGCGCTGTCCGTGTTCATCGGTGTGACCTACGCTGGCACCGCAAACATCATGCTCAACGGCCTGGGCATCGTTCTGAGCCCCGCAGACAATCAGGGCTACCTGCCGGGCATGAACGCAGGCGCTTTCAACCTCGGCGCGGGGCTGAGCTTTGCCATCCTGTTCGCCGTGCTCAACGCCAGCGGCTATGCAATGGGCATCACCGCCGGCGCAGTCATCCTGGGCTTGGCGTTCGCGGCGTCGCTGCTGATCCCAAGGCCTGAGTCGCTGCAGGATAACACTACCGACGCCACCATCACAGCTCACTAACTCATTGGCAGAAAGGAACCCCTCATGAGCACAAAAATCATTTTGGACTGCGACCCCGGCCACGACGACGCCGTAGCCATCATCCTCTCGCTCGGCAGCCCGGAGATCGACTTGCTAGGCATCACCACCGTGGGCGGCAACCAGACGTTGGAGAAGGTCACCTACAATGCTCGCCAGGTGTGCACGGTGGTTGGCAAGCAGGCGCCCATTTACGCCGGTTGCACCCGCCCCCTGGTGCGCCCCGTGGAGGTGGCGGAATCCATCCACGGCGAGACTGGCATGGAAATCCATAACTTTGAGTTGCCCACCCCCACCGTGGATGTGGAAGACAAGCACGCGGTGGACTTCATCATCGAAACCGTGATGAGCCATGAGCCCGGCACCGTCACGCTCGTGCCCACCGGCCCGCTCACCAATATCGCGCTGGCTGCCCGCAAGGAGCCGCGCATCGTGGAGCGGGTAAAGGAGGTGGTCCTCATGGGCGGTGGCTACCACACGGGCAACTGGTCGGCCGTGGCGGAATTCAACATCAAAATTGATCCAGAGGCGGCGCACATTGTGTTCAATGAGCCCTGGCCCGTCACCATGGTTGGCCTGGATCTCACCCACCAGGCGCTTGCCACCGCGGAGGTGGAGGAGGAAATCCGGCAGATCGGCTCCACTGTTTCCGAGTTCACCGTTGGGCTGTTTGGCTACTTCCGCCAGGCCTACAAAGATGCCCAGGGCTTTGACGATCCCCCAGTTCACGACCCCTGCACCGTGGCCTACCTCATCGACCCCACAGTGTTCACCACACAAAAGATGCCTATTGACGTAGAACTCCATGGCGCCTTGACCACCGGAATGACTGTCGCAGATCTTCGTGCGCCAGCCCCCGCCGACTGCCACACCCAGGCCGCTGTAGAGCTGGACCACCGCAAGTTCTGGGACCTGGTGATCCGCGCGATTAAGGAACTTTCCTAGGGCGCGACTTAGGGCGCTGTATGGCGTTGGTGGGCTTGGATTTGGGCGTTGGTCGATAGCCTGAAGTCGATAGGACAGCGCGTTGGTCGATAGGACGGCGGATTTGGGGGAAAATCGCGTCCTATCGACTTTTGTCTATCGACCTCCGCGCACAAGCCTCTACAAGCGCACCAGTCTCGCAGCCCGCCGCCAACGGGGGTACAGCGGCCATAATGGCGCCAGCAGCAGTACAATCCGTGGGCATGAAGGCACTTGTAATTGTTGATGTTCAAAATGACTTCTGCCCCGGTGGCAGCTTGGGCACCGAACGCGGCGCTGACGTAGCCGCGGCGATCACCGAATACGCCCGCGGCGACCACGGCTATGACTATGTGGTGGCCACCAAGGACTGGCACATTGACCCAGGTGAGCACTTTGAGGTCTGGCCCGTTCACTGCGTAGCTGGCACGTCTGGCGCGGAGTTTCACCCAAACTTGCAGGTGGAAACCGATGAGGTGTTTTACAAGGGCCAGTACACCGCCGCCTACTCCGGTTTTGAGGGGGCTAGCGAAGCTGGGGAGTCCATGGAGGAATGGCTCACGCAGCGCGGTGTGACGGAGCTGGACGTGGTGGGCATTGCCACCGACTTCTGCGTGAAAGCCACCGCGATTGATGGCCTAGAAAAGTTTCAGGTCCGTGTACTCACGGACCTGTGTGCCCCCGTTGCTGACGAGGCTGAAGCGTTTGCGGCGCTAGCCGCCGCTGGTGCTACCGTGCAGCCAGCAGACGCTTAATCTCCTCAAGCTCGGTGCGGCGTTTGCGGGAGCGCAGCACGCCCACCACGATCACACCTACTACTGCAGCGGCCACGCCAGCCAGGATCTTCTGTGCTTGTGGGTCCTGCAGCTTAGCGGAGGCTTGCACCTTTGCGTCTTCAACGAGGTTGGCTGGCTTGGAGCGGTCTGCGATCTCGTCCAGCGTGCTTGCAAGCTGACGGCGGGTGCGTTCGATTTCGCGCTGAATATCTTCCAAATTGCGTGCCACGGGCCTAGATCTCCTTGAGTCTTTGTTCTAAAACGAGCGGTGCCACTCGCCTGGCAGCGCAGGAACACTGGCGTGCAGCGCACCTTCGCTCAAGCTGTTGCTACCTTAACCCTTTCTACCTTAACCCCTCATGCCGGTATCCTGTGGAACATGAGTGAAAATGTGCGTCTTGAACCAGGCCAAAAAGCCCCAGCGTTTACGTTGATCAACGATGCAGGCGAACAAGTCTCCCTCAGCGACTTCGCCGACCAGCGGGTTATCGTGTACTTCTACCCCCGCGCCAACACCCCCGGCTGCACCAAAGAAGCCTGCGACTTCCGCGATAACGTGGAGGAGTTTGACGCGGTGATCGGCATCTCCCCGGACACCCCTGACAAGCTGGCCGCGTTCCGCAGCGACCACAGCCTCAACTTCCACCTCCTTTCCGACCCGGAGAAGGAAACCATGAAGGCCTACGGTGCTTTCGGTGAGAAGAAGAACTACGGCAAGATCGTGGAGGGTGTGATCCGTTCCACCTTCATTGTGAACAAGGGCGTTATTGAAAAAGCCATGTATAACGTGCGCGCCACCGGCCACGTTGGCCGCGTACTCAAAGACTTCCGCGCCTAACACCCTCCCCGAAAGAAACCACAACCCCATGCCCAAAACCGACCTCCAGGCTGAGCTGGCAGAAGAGATTCTCCTGCCACGGCGTAGGCCGGCCCAACAGCGTTCACGGGAACGCTTTGAGCGCATGCTCGCGGCGGCCCGCAGCGTGTTGGTAGAGCACGGGTTTGAGTCGTTCACGTTTGATGAGGTGGCAAAGCGCGCGGAAGTGCCCATCGGTACCCTGTACCAGTTCTTTGCCAACAAGTATGTGATGATCTGCGAGCTGGACCGCCAAGATACTGCGGCAACCATCGCCGAATTAGAGCGCTTTGCCACCCAGGTCCCGGCCCTGCAGTGGCCGGATATCTTGGATGAGTTCATTGACCACCTCGCCGATCTGTGGCGGGCGGACCCTTCCCGACGCGCCGTGTGGCACGCTATCCAATCCACACCCGCAACCCGTGCGACCGCCGCGCATACCGAGCAGCCGGTTCTGGAATTGCTCGCTACTGCCCTGGCCCCGCTTGCCCCGCAAGCCACGCCCGAGGAACGCGTCGAGTTGGCTCGGCTGTTGGCGCACACGCTCACCAGCTTGCTGAATTACGCGGCGCACGATTCCGCCGAAGAGCTGTTCTCCTCCAGGGTGAAAGAAATCAAGCGGATGCTTGTGGCCTACCTGTTTGCCGTTGCCGCAGGATAACCACCTGAGAACCGCTCCTCCCCTGGCAGCGCTAGGGGGATGGGGCGCTGGGGGCGTCGGAAAGCATGCAAATTGCGGTGGCGAAGGGGCCGTCATGGCTAATGCTCACCTGGGCCACGCTGTGCCCGCTGAGTTTGGCAACCTCGCCGCGCAGCTCGATGTGGGGGCGGCCCCAGCGATCCGGCACCACCTCAATTTCGGCGAGGTTGAGTGCTTGCTCGGAAAGTGCCGGAGGCTCGCCGTAATTGGCGGCGCTCCAAGCTTTAATGAAGGCCTCCTTGGCGGCCCAGCGGCCCGCAAGGTGCTCGTCCTTGCGGGGGTGGTCCGCGGCAAGGCGCAGCTCGCGGGGGCTAAACACGGTGTGGAAGCGGGAGCCCGGGAGTGCGAGTTGCTCAGCGAAGCTGGGGATGTGGACCAGATCTATGCCAACAGTATTGGCGGCACCATTCATGCCCCACAGCTTAACCGCTCGTGGCGCCCGCTACGGCTTGGGGATGTTGCGGAGGTTGGAGGTGGCGAGGTCGAGCATGTGGCCCACGCCGCCGTCGAACACCGTTTTCACCGCGGCCTTGCTGAAGCCGGTGAGCATTTCCATGGTGATGTGCGGCGGGATGGAAAGCGCGTTCGGGTCGGTGACAATGTCGATGAGCACCGGACCTTCGCAAGCGAACGCCTCACGGATTTGGGTGCGCGCCTGGGCGGGGTCGGTGATGCGCACGTGCTTGATTCCCACCGCCGCTGCGATCGCCGCAAAGTCCACTTGCGGGTGATCCGTTTGGAACTCAGGCAGGCCCTCCACCATCATTTCCAGCTTCACCATGCCAAGGGAAGAGTTGTTGAACACCACGATCTTGGTTGGTAGCTCGTGCAACTTCACGGTGAGCAGTTCCCCGAGCAGCATGGCCAGGCCGCCATCACCGGAGAAGCTCACCACCTGCCGGGAGGTGTCCGCAGCCTGGGCCCCGATCGCCATTGGCAGCGCATTTGCCATGGTGCCGTGGCGGAAGGAACCGAGCATCTCGCGGGCGCCGTTTGGAGTGACGTAGCGTGCTGACCACACGTTGCACATACCGGTGTCCACCGTGAAAATGGCGTTGGGTGCGGCTTCCTCATCAATAATGTTGGCAATGAACTCGGGGTGGATTGGCGTGTGTTGTTCCACATTGGAGGTGTAGGCCTCCACCACGTCCTTGAGTTTTTTGTGGTGCAGCTTCAGCATCTTGTCCAAGAAGCTGCGGTCTTGCTTTTCCTCCAGGTGGGGCAGGATGTTTTCGATGGTGGCGGCGACGTCACCCACCACAGGGGTGGACACCTTGGTGCGCCGGCCAATGTGCGAGGCATCGATGTCTACCTGCGCCACGTTTCTGGTGGGCAGGAAGGAGTTGTACGGGAAGTCCGTTCCCAGCAGGATCACCAAGTCCGCCTCGTGGAGCGCTTCGTGGCAGGCACCGTAGCCTAGGAGACCAGACATTCCCACGTCAAAGGGGTTGTTGTGCTGGATATACATCTTGCCACCGAGCGCGTGCCCAACCGGCGCTTTAACCTTCTCCGCGAGCGCCATCACCTCTGCGTGAGCATCCTTGCAGCCAGCGCCGCAGAACAGTGCCACGGTTTCCGCCTCATTGATGGCCTGGGCCAGGCTGGCGGCCTCACGCGGATCGGGATACACCACAGGCCGGCCGGCGGCGATCTTGGAGGCGCTGAACACGGCCTCAGCGGCGTCCTGCTGCGACACATCACCAGGAATAACCAGCACAGATACACCCTTGCCACCGACGGTGGACTGAATAGCGTGGTGCAGCACCCGCTCGCCCTGCTCGGCGGAATTCACCATCTCGCAGTAACCCGAGCACTCAGCAAAAAGCTGCTCAGGATGGGTTTCCTGGAAGAACGATGAGCCAATCTGCACGGAAGGAATATGGCTCGCGATTGCCAGTACTTTAGCGCCGTTACGGTGGGCGTCGTAAAGCCCCTGCACCAGGTGCGTGTTGCCTGGGCCGCACGAACCCGCGCACACCGCGAGCTCCCCCGTGACCAGTGACTCCCCCTCCGCCGCAAACGCCGCAGCCTCCTCATTGCGCACGTGCACCCACTCGATACTGGAGCGCCGCACCGCATCCACGATGGGGTTCAGGCTGTCACCCACCAAGCCATAAATCCGCTTGACCCCCTGCGCCTCGAGGGTTCTCACGAGCTGATCCGCAAAATTCTTCGCCATTGTGACGCTGCCTTTCTGGTTCGGTTTGAGTGTGCGTACCCCCAGTGTCCGCCCAACCTACCCCAAGGCGCCACCGAATGCTTCAAATTCACAGCTCGCGGTGCTGTGTGCACTGCGCAACACTTCCAAGTGCGTTCCGACGTCACCGCGCAGCCCACAACCTTTCCGTACACCTTGCCCACTCGCTTCCAAGCGGGACCCCTAAGGCCTACCAATGCCGCAGCCCCCTCACCCGCACGTACGGGCACTGGGAGGTGCCATGCTTCGACACCTGTGATGGCAAGCAGGACCCCCAATTCCTCGGGGTCAAACGAATGAAAATACACACGTGCCGGAGGCCAGATTCCGGCTTCAACACGGTTGTGAAATCTTATAGACAACGATCACCTTTTCATAAGGGATACTCAGGCTTATCACTCTCACCACCGCTCAGCCAGCACACACCACGCAAAAGCCCCCCACCAGTGAGAACCTGATTCTTCAGGCCAACCGATGGGGAGCTCCTCGTGCATTGCCTACCGGGGGTCTACCACCAGCACGCCGTCAACGAGGCGGGCGCTCTCGTGCAGCAATACCGCTGCTTCAAGCTCCTTGTTGCTCGCCGTGCCGAGGTTGCGCTCCACCGGGCGCTGGTACAGCTCGCGGGTGCCGTACATGCCTTCCAGGATCGCGCGCTCACCAGCGGCTTCACGGGCGGCAGCGGTGGCCTGCCACTGCGCAGCCTGCGCACCGAGCGCTTCCACGAATGCCTGCGGGTGCACCAAGGCAATCAGGGCTGAGACGTGGCCAAAGCCCAACGACGTCACCAAGCCGGCCTTTGGCGCCACCGGCAACTTAAGCGGCTGGCGCAGCCACACCAGGTGCTCGTTGCCCGCCAGGACGGGGTCCACACAGTCCAGTGCGTAGTTCGGTGGGATCACACCGCCGCGGAGCACCTGGGTGAGGCCCACCAACTGGAAGGCGGCTGCGCCGCCCTTGGCGTGGCCGGTCACGGTCTTCTGGGAGATCACATACAGGGGGTTGCCCTGACTGCGCCCAATTGCTGTGGCAATGCGCTCGTGCAGGTCAGACTCGTTGGGGTCATTGGCGGTAGTGGAGGTGTCGTGCTTCGACACCACCGCGATGTCATCAGCACTCACGCCGAGCTTTGCCAGTTGCTTTGCAAAGCGGGACTCCACCCCGCCTCGTGCCGCCCCCAGCGCGCCAAGACCCGGCGCGGGGATGGACTGGTGGGCGCCGTCGGCAAAGCTTTCCGCGAAGCCCACTACCGCCAGAACCGGCAGGCCGAGAGCTGCGGCCAGGGAGCCGCGGGCCAGCAGGAGGGTGCCACCACCGGCAGATTCTACGAAGCCGCCGCGGCGGCGGTCGTTTGCCCGGGAGAAATAGCGGTGCTCGATGCCCTTGGCCTCCATGTCAAAGGAGTTGGCGGTCGCGGCCATGTCACCAAAGCCCGTGATGCCTTCAATGGAGAGGTCGTCGTAGCCGCCGGCCACCACGAAGTCAGACTTGCCCAACTTGATCTTGTCCACGCCCTCTTCCACGGACACCGCGGCGGTGGCGCAGGCTGCAACTGGGTGGATCATCTGGCCGTAGCCACCCACGTAGGACTGCATCACATGCGCTGCCATCACGTTTGGCAGGGCTTCCTGGAGGATGTCGTTCTGGCGTGGCTCTGCCAACAGGCCGTCGATGTAAAGGGAACGCATGGACTCCATGCCGCCCAGGCCGGTGCCCTGAGTGGAGGAGACGCGGGCGGGGTGCAGCTCGCGCAGCAGCTCTGCTGGGGTGAAGCCTGCGGTGAGGAATGCCTCCACCGTGCAGACGATGTTCCACAGCGCCACGCGGTCCAGATTGTCAATCATGTCCGCTGGGATGCCGTACACCGCTGGGTCAAATCCCTCTGGGATTTGGCCGCCCACGAAGCGAGTCATGGTCATGCGACGTGGCACACGCACCGCAGAGCCGGCCTTGCGGGTGACGATCCACTCCCCTGTTTCCTCATCCAGGTAAGCGGTGGTGGTCTCCGGCTCAGAATCCACAAAGGTCTTGGCGGTTTGCTTGTCCGCAACGCTGAAGCTCAGGTCTTGGTCCAGGTAGACGGTGGTGAGCTCTGGTGCGAGGTTGTCCACCATGCCAAAGTCGTCGTGGTAGCGGCGCACGCCCACGCGGGCTAGCACTTCGTCGTGGAAGCGATCAAAGATGTCTGCCTCTTCCACTTCGTTTTCTTCGGCGTCGAACCAGCCGTTGTCCCAGTGGACAAGGCCCATGCTCCAGGCGAGTTCCAGCACGCCTGCCGCGGTGAGGTCCCCGCTGAGCTCCGCTTCAAAGCGGGTGCGGGCAGAACCGTATGGGCCGAGCTCGCCGGCACCAACCACAACCACCATGTCTTCAAGCGATTCACTTACTTGACCGCCAAAGTCTGGCGCCTGTGCCGCTGCTGCACGAGCACCGGCCAGGTTTGGCAGCGCCGCGATAGTACGCGGTGCCTCCTGCGCCTCAGCCGGCTTCGCCTCAAGCTGGCGCGCAAGCTCCGGCAGATTGATGTCTGACTCCCCGAGCCCGCCTGTGGCGTCTACTTCCACGGGACGCTGGGCGGCGTCGGCACGCACCTGCTCGCTGACCTGGCTGATGAGGATGTCTGCCATCTCTTGTGTGGAGAAGGTGCGCACGCCTGCGGCTTCCACGGCGTCCACGAGTGGGTCGTTGCCACCCATCAGGCCGGTGCCGCGCACCCAACCGATGAGGACGTGGACCAGGGAGGTGTCACCCTGCCATGCGGTTTCTGCGTTCCAACGGGTGACCAGCGCGTCCAGGGCGGCCTTGGATTCGCCGTAGGCGCCATCGCCGCCAAAGCGACCACGGTTTGGCGAGCCCGGCAGCACCACGTGGAGGCGCTCGCCAACGTGGGTGTCTTTGCCCAGGGTGGAAAGGCCGGCGATGAGGCGCTCCACGGACCACAACAGCAGGCGCATCTGCATCTCTGCCTGCGGGCCTGCATCCGCGAGGGAGCCAGAAACCCGAGGGGCCGCGAAGGGGAACAGCAGCGTTGGCACAAGCGCGGGCTTGAGCACCTTCTTGGTGCCATTGACCGTTGCGGTTTGCTCGGTGCCAATCCATTCAATTACCGCGTCCAGATCCGCAAAGGAGCTCAGGTTCGCGGGCACCACCCACAGCGCGGCATCGCCCTGCGCATGGGTACGGTAGAGCTTCTTGTAGAACTCCAGCCTGCCGGTGGAGGAGGTGGTGACCACCACAGTTGCGCCTCCGGCCAGGAGCTTGCCGGCCACTGCCGAGGCAATAGAGTTCGGGGAGGCGCCGGTAATCACAGCAACGTCGCCCGCGTACTCTGTGCTGGTTGCACGTGCCTGCGCCGCCAGCGCATTAAGGCCAAAGTATTCGGCTTGCTTAGCTACAACCTCGCCGGCGCCGGTCACGTTTACCTCATCAGCGGAAAGCTCACCGATGGCAACGCGGGTGACGTCTTCACGCGCAGACGCCCAGCGGTCGTCCAACAGCACGGCCTTGTTCGCGTCGAACACCGGCGCCACCTGGCGAGGCCAATCCGAGCCCAGCTCCCGAGCAACCAGATCAAACAGGGCTTGGTCTGCGTCATCCTCCAGATCCTGCGCCGCCGGTGCGTCCAGGCCCAGGGTGGACAGGATGGTACGGGCAGTCGCAGCGAGCACGCCTGCTTTGCCCGTGACCTGCTCCGCGAACTCACCAAGCGCTGCGGAATCCACCACACCACCGGCGCCACCACCGGCGGTAGGCAGCCCCACGGTAACACCACGGGCAGCGGCAACTGCCTGCACCGCCTGGTCAATCACCTGGTCAAGTTCTGCTGCGGAGCCAGGGATTGGCAGGGTTGCCAGGTCTCCTCCGCGTAACGACGCTCCCTCGCGGGTGCCCATCACAACGGCAGCCACGGCGTGGTCTGCCCATCCTTGGCCAAGCCCCCAAGTACCGGTGACTCGCTCAGCCACATAGCCCGGGCGCTTGCCGGTGGGCCCTGTGATCCTGCGGAGTGCATCGTTGGCGGCGTCGGAAAGCACCGGACCAAATGCTGCATAGCCCTTGGCCATCTTGGTGACCGTGTTCTTGAGGTCGCCGAGCTCTGCGTCAGCGGCGCCGTCGATGGCGCCCAAACCGAACTCCACACCGAGGTCCAGCAAGAGTTGGTTGCGGCGGGAAGAAACGCCCTCCACCAGCGTCTCGATGGAATCGGTGGCACCCATCTGGTCCGGGCGGACCTTGGTCCACAGGGCGATGAGCATCTCCGTGGCATCGGCTGGGGTGAAGGTGATGTCCGCAGGGGTTTCACCAGCAGGCGCGGTGGGAACTGCTGGCGTTGGGGATGCTGCTGGTGTTGGGGTTGGCTCTGCGGGTGCCCCGGATCCAGCTTCAACCTCAGCTTCTCCCTCAGTCTGCTCAACCTCGCGTACCACCTCATCCAAGGCGAAGACCACCTGGGAATCGCGTTCAACGTTGAGAATCTCCAGCTCACGGCCCGGGTACAACGCCAACGTCTGGGCCATCATGTTGGCCAGGGTTGGCGACTGCCCCACACCCACCTCCACGAAGCGCTCCACATTCATCTGCAACAACAGGTCCTGCGTCTCAATCCAGCGCACCGGGGAGGCAAACTGCCAGGCCAACAGCTCCACCAGCAAGGTACGGGCAAGGCGGCTTGGGTTGGCAAGCTCTTGCTCAAAGTTGGCCAGAATATTGTGGATGATCGGGGCGTCCACCACCTCAACGATGGACTCGGCGAACTCTCGGGTGAGCTCGAATGGGCGCGCCACGAGGTTCGGAATGTAGCGGCCAACCAGCACGTCCAGTTCTACCTCTGCTGGCAGGAGGGAGTCCAAGTGCTCGCGGAAGGCGTCCACGCCGTCCAGCAGGTGTGTGGAGTGGAATGGAACGTCGATGCCCGGGATGCGGATGTAGGCGCGCTGGCCAGGGGCCTTGGCCTCAGCATCGGCTTCAAGGGCCTTCAAACCAGCAGCCGTGCCGGCAACCGCGTACTGCATACCGGCGAGGTTGTAGTTCACGATCTCCAGGAACTCGCCAGACTCCTGTGCCACGGACTGCACGTAGTCAAACACGCTGTCTGCGCCAAGGCCCATCTTGTTGGGGCGCAACGCAGCCAAACCGTAGTTGGAATTGCCCTGCTCATCGCGCTCCACCAGGCGGTGCATGGTCAAACCGCGCTGGTAGACAATTTCCACCACGTTTTCTAGGGAGAGCACCTCTGCGTAGGCAGCGAGGGCGTTGTACTCACCCACTGAGTGGCCGGCAAAGTATGCGCGCTGGTTCAGTGCGTGCGCCTCGCGCATCTGCGCGATCTGCGCCACGCCCAAGGTTGCCATTGCCACCTGGGTGAACTGGGTCAGGAAGAGCACACCGTTGGGGTGAGAGAAGGTCTCGCCCGCAACGCGAACCTCAGTGGGGTTGTTCTGCACGATCTCCAGAACGGAGAAGCCCAGTTTGTTGCGGGTGTGGCGATCAGCGCGATCCCACACCTCGCGGGCAGCGGCGGACTGCTGACGCGCCTGCATGCCCATGCCTGGGTGTTGAATGCCCTGGCCGGGGAAGGCATAGAAGGTTTCCGGCGCCGCGAGCACAGCGGTGGCGGTAAGCACTACCTGGCCATTCACGGAGGCAGTGACCTCACGGACCTCGCCGTGGCCAGGGCGGGTGTCAATCCCGGTGCGCTCCACCGAGAACTCAATTTCCTCACCCGGCAGCACTGGGGCGAGCATCGTGGCGGTGTATTCCACAATGCGCCCGGCGTTGCTGCCCGCTCCCGCTCCAGCACCAGCACCAGCGATGAGCTCCGCAATCGCGGAGGTCCACATGCCGTGCACAATCACACCATGCGGCAGGCCCGCGAGCTTTGCCGCGGTATCGGAGACGTGGATTGGGTTGCGGTCACCGGACACCACCGCGAAGCTGTGCATGGATTCCGGCGCGGTGACCTTGGCAAAGTTTCGGTGGGAATGCGGTGCATCCACCACGGAGGGCAGCGCGGAGGTGTTGGTGCGCGCCACGGCGTCGCCGCGGCGGCCACGGATCGCCATGCGCTCGGAAAGCTTGGCCAGCGGGGTGCCATCCATGCTGATTTCCGCGCGGATCACCACGATGCGCCCGATGGTGGTATCCGTGACCTCCTCGGCACGCGCGGTGACCTCCAGGGTGTGCTCGCCCTGCAGTTCCAGCTCGCGCAGCATGGTGATGTGGTGCTCCAGGTGGACCAGGGAAAGCATGCCCTCCACCACCTTGCCGCCCTGGGCATGGCGCACAGCGTTGAAGATCGCAGGCCATGCTTTGCCCACCAGAACGTCTGGCGCGGTGCCTCGGGTAGCCAAATCCGACGGCAGGTAGCCGGCGGTCACGGAGTTGTAGTCAGCAATGTCCGCGGCGGTGATCGTGGTCCGCCAGTGTGCCTGGCCATCGCGCATTTCACCCAGGTCACCGCCCGCTGCCACGCGGGTGAGCTCGGCCATTGCGGCCTCAGCATCTTCCTCGGTGACCTCCGGCACTGCAGCGGTTTCGCCCACAGTGAAGCGGATCTTCAGCTCGGTGGCGGTGCCTGCCGGCGTGGAGCCGAACAGCGGCACGGTGAGCAGCGCATGGGTGGCGTCGGTACGCTCCACCGTCGCCCCGGAAGGGTGGCGCCCGTCGGTCCACTCTTCGGGCGCGCCAATCGCACCTGCGAGTGAAGCGATGTTGCGGCCAGCCCAGTAGGTGCCAGCGGCGTTGATCACGCGCGCAACAGGATCGAGCTCCAACTCCTGCGGGGCCTCATCAGAGGCGGCGGCCACGCGCTCAATGGAGGTCTGGTTGAAGCGTTCCAGCAGCTCAGCCACGGGCTCATCAGCGCGGGTGATGCCAGCCACGGCGGCGATGCCGGGGATGATGCCCACCTGATCAGCGCTGTAACGCGCGTCTTGCGACTGCCACAGGGAATCCGAACGCCACCAACGGCGCACATCCTGATCAATCACGGGCACGAAGTTCACCGGCTTGCCAGGGGTGCGGCAGAGCTTGAGGAACCACGCGACGTCGGCAGGGTGCAGCACCTGATCCAGGTTGAATCGCTCCAGATCCTCCACGCTGGTGGCGGTGGGCTCAAACTCGCCATGATCTTGGCTGATCAGGCGGGCCTCGGTGCGCTCAATCATCTCGGTGAAACGGCGCTGCCAGCTCGCGTCCGTCCACTCGCCCTCGTACGGCCCGGAAATCTCCAGGTAGCGCTCAAGCCACTCGCGGTAGGTCATCGCGGCGACGTCTCCAAAGTACGGCTTCGCAGTCTTCGCGATCGCGGCAATGATCTCATCCCTACGCTCAGCAACAGCGGCAGCATCACCCGCAACCTCGTCGAGCAGGCGCCCGGCGCGGGCAAAGGAGTTGTCAATTTCATGGATGTCTGCACCCAACTGGGAGCGTCCCGACGCCATCCCGTTTTGCTGCCCACCTGCAGGGACCCAATCAGCCGAGCCCTTGGTTTCCACCAGCAGTTGTTTCACCGCCGGGGAGGTCTTGGCCTCCTTGGTTGCCATTGCTGCGGTGCCGATGAGGATGGCGTCCACCGGCATGGCTGGCAGCTCGTAGCGAGCGGCCCACTGGCCGGTGATGTATTCCGCGGCATGCTCTGGGGTGCCAATACCGCCGCCCACCGCGAGGACTACGTTCTCATGGGCACGGATGTCTGAGTAGGTGGCAATGAGCAGCTCATCGAGATCCTCCCAAGAGTGGTGGCCGCCAGCCTTACCTCCCTCAACCTGCAGGATCACGGGGATCTCCGGGACTTCCTTTGCCACGGCGAGCACCGCATTGATCTGTTTTACGGCACCGGGCTTAAAGGCAACCCACGGGAAACCGCTCGCACGCAGCTCTTTGACCAAAGCCACGGCTTCATCGCGCTCAGGCATGCCGGCGGTGATCACGATGCCGTCAATCGGTGCACCGTTTTCCCTGGCCTTAGGCACAAGGCGCTTGCCGCCGATCTGCATCTTCCACAGGTACGGGTCCAGGAACATTGAGTTGAACTGCGCGTTCACACCTGGGTTGAGCAGGTCCGTGAGCTTTTGGATGTTTGCCTCCAAAATCTCCGGGGTGACCTGGCCGCCACCGGCCATTTCCGCCCAGTGGCCAGCGTTTGCCGCTGCGGCAACGATCTCTGGGTCCACGGTGGTGGGGGTCATACCGGCGAGCACCATGGGGCTGCGGCCGGTGAGTTCGGTGAACTTGGTGACCAATCGTGGCTTACCGTCCACCGTGACCACCTTGGGCGCGAACTCCGCGTAGGCCTTCGGGAGGGCTGGCGCCTGGCCGGCGTCGAAAAGCTTCGCCTGCCCGGCAGCGCTGCACACATTGAAGCTCGCACCGCCGGTACCGCGAAGTGCCTGTTCAGTGAGCTTCACCACCCCGGTGTCCGGACCCAAGTCCAGAATCCAACGGGCGTTGGTGCTCGCTACCTGCGCGGGCCAGTCCACGGGGTTCACCATCACGTCCGCGGCGGCGGAGCGAGCGAGCTCGGCGTCGAGGCCTGCTGCCTGCGCCCACGCAACAACCTGCTCCACGGCCGGCTGCAGCGCCGGGTGGTGGAAGCCCACCTGGATTGGCAAGGCGGTGATCTGCGGATTGAATGCGCTGCCGCCGCGCTGCTTGGTCTCCACAGCCTTGGCATCCTTCTTAGCCTGGGCTTCAAGGATTCGGATGACGCGCTCGTTGTCTTCGGGGCGCCCGACCAGCACGAAGGTATCGCGGGTGTTGCGCAGGCCGATCACTGGGGGGACGTCGCTTGGGTGGGTTTCGTATGCGGCGTTAATTGCGTGTTGGAGCTGTTCGCGGGTGATGCCAGCGATGGAAATCATTGGCTTGTGTTCACCGTTTGCCACGAGGCCGCTAACGCGCGCCTGGCGAGTAATCGCCGCGCCGATGAGCTGCGCAATCGCCAGCACCTCGCTGGCACGAGTGAGGTCCTTGAGCGCATGCACGCCGAGCACGCCCTGGGAATGGCCGATCGCGGGGGCTTCCACATCAAGCCCCTGGGCCTCGAGCACATCCAAGGTGGCGAGCTGGGTCACCAAAATACCGGGCACAGACACCGCTGCCGCGGCAGTATCAGGAGCTTTGCCCGCTTCCAGGTCAGCCCATTTGAGCGGCTCAAAGCCGAAGGGGCGCGAACCTGCGATTTCATCAGCAACGGGGGCGAGCAGCTTGTGCGCTTCCTCCACTATTGGAGCCACCGTGCGGCCGGCACCTTGTGCCACATGTGCGCGCAGGGTATCCAGCCAGGCAAAGCCCTGGCCTGCGAAAGCGAGCGCGAAAGGTTGCTGGTCAAAGCTGCCCACCAGGCGGTTGGTGCTTTTTGCGTGATCAGTCACCGCGAGTTACTCCTCTAGTGTTTTTCCAACGCATGCGGATGCACGCGAAATTGTTTCGACATACAAATATGCCACAAAAGGTGAGGGTTTTGTCATATTTTGCGCCCGTGTGCGCGGCGCTTTGTGAGCACAAACCTCATCCGCCATTTCAGGTGTCCGAGGTCACTCTACTCCTCATGGGCAGCCGGGCGGCGCGCGTGGGGATGGGGTGGCGTCGGGGTGACGTCGGGGTGACGTCGGCACGCGCAAGCGCACGCGGGACGCGCTAGCATTGCCCCATGATTACCGTGATTCAGCCGGACACCGGCGTGCCGCTTGAACGCTTTGCCACGTGGATCGCGCGAGCAGGCCAGGATTATCACGTGATCCCACTGCAGCACCGGCCAGTGCCCACACTTGATGAGTGCGGCGAGGCGATCATTGTGCTGGGCGGGCGCGGCAACGCCATCGACGCTGAGGCCTCCCCCTTCCTGCCGGCACTCTACGATTTGCTGCGTGAGGCCGTGGCGAGCGACGTGCCCGTACTGGGCATTTGCCTGGGCCACCAGATCCTGGGCCACGCTTTTGGCGGCACCGTGACCACCGGCCACCCCACCCAAGGTGAGGAAGGCGCCTACGAAGTGGCGCTCAACGAATCCGGGAGTTCAGACCCCCTATTCCAAGGCCTAGACGCACAGTTCACCGTGGCGGAGTCCCACCACGACGTTGTGGAGATCCTCCCCCCGAACGCCACCCTCTTAGCGAGTTCACCGACGTGCCCCAACCAGGCGTTTCGCATTGGCAGCGCTGTGGGCGTGCAGTTCCACCCCGAAGTCTCCCCCACCGTGATGGCCCGCTGGACCGCCGGTGATGGCGGCGACGGCCCCCGCATGCTCAGCGAGATGGAGGCAGTAGACCAGGAAGTGGCGCGCAGCGGCAAGGCGATTGCCTATAACTTTGTAAGGCTTCTAAGGGCCTAGCTGGTGAAGGAGCGTGGCTACTGGTCGAGCTGGAATGCCGCGGTGACTTCCTTACGGCGCCAGTGCTCCACGAAGAAGGAAAGGAATGGGATGGTGCCTGCCAGCGCGGTGACCACCCACTTCACCGGCTCCCAACGCGCCTTCACGCCAAGGTTGAGTGTGGTCACCAAGTAAACCATGTAGAACAGGCCATGGACCTGGCCAATGTAGTGTGCCCAGGTGGGAATATCCATGCCGAGGAGGTACTCGCAAATCATGCGAACAACCAGGACGAGCAGCCATACACCGGTGATCCACGCGGCAATGGAGAACCACGTCAGCGCCTGGCGCACGCTCTTTTTACGTTCTGGGTGGATGGTGGTCACGATCCCTGCTCCTTATTCCTAGTTGTTGTACTTAGTTGTTGTGTCTCGTAGGACGGTTGAGCTCATTGAATTCTTCCACGCTTAGCGTAGTGCGCTTAGGAAGAAAGGACTCATCCAACGCCGTCTGTTTTGGAACCACCACCGGCTTATCCTCCCGCGTGGCATTCTCATACTCCATAAACTTCCGGTACGCGTACACAAAGAACGCCCCAAAGAACGGCCACTGCAGTGCATAGCCTAAGTTCTGGAAGGTCCCCGAACCAGATTGGAAGCGCGTCCATTGCCACCAAGCCAACCCCAATGTAGCCGCCACTAGCACTGCAAGGAACACCACATGCCACGCACGCACCCGCAACTTGCGCTTAGGCGGCTGGGTGGTGGTTACGGTTGTTGTGGTTATTGGGGTGGGTTCGGTTTGCCCGGTGTTTCCGACGTGTCCGGCATCTCCGGCGTCTCCGGCGGATTGGTTGGGTGGGGTTTCCTTGCGTTGTTCCACACACCCACCATAGCCTTTTGCCTGTAATAAGCCCGAACCCCGGCTTGCCGCCACATGATTTCGCCCCAAGCATGTGCGGCAGGTATGATGCTCCAACAGGCGCCCGTGGCGGAATTGGCAGACGCGCTGGATTTAGGTTCCAGTGTCTTATGACGTGAGAGTTCAAGTCTCTCCGGGCGCACTCTTACAACCCCTCGCTAGCTGTGTTTTTGCAGGTTGGCGGGGGTTTTCCTTTTTCAAGGTAAGGCGATTTAAGGCCATTTAGGGTGATTTGTGGTGTGGCATGTCGTGGAATTGTCGTGGGATTGCCGTGGATGCGCTCAAGTCCAGGACTAAGGCAGGCGGTCGGACTCAACACCTTAGGATTCGGCTAAGCACAGTAGTACCAGAGCAGTACTACCAGTGCGCCCCTATCGCGTTGGTCGCCAGCGGATGACATGCGACACGGCGAGACACCGCCCTGACCGGTTGCGGCGGTAGCTTGGGCCGCCAAAGACTTTGCAACAACAATTCAGCACACTGAGTGCTCAGGATCATCAACAACTACAACGAAGCAGCGAGCTTTTGACTCACCAGTGCATTCAGTGAAATACCTTCCACCCCGGCCTCGATGACAAGACGGCGGTGCAATGTGGGCGAAATCCGAACATTAAATCTCCCGGAGAACTTTTGGCCCCCAAGTGGCTCCGGCACCTTCTCCCCGTTGGCCTCCACATCTTCAACAACCACACTGACGAGCGCAAATAGCCCCTGCTCAGCTTGTTGGCGATCCGGATCCAGTAACGCGTCAGGTTGGGGAGCTTCCCAAAGAGCTCGTCCGCCACCGGCGTCCCTTCAAACGGGGGCTGCTCCCTCTCCCCTACTCCGCGCTGTTCAGGGTTTCGATGATCGGTACCAACTGGGCAAGCGCCTTGGCGCGGTGGGAGATGGCGTTCTTTTCTTCAGGGGAAAGTTGTGCTGATGAGCGCCCGTCTCCATCAAAGGGACGGAAGATGGGGTCGTAGCCAAAGCCGTTTTCGCCCACCGGTTCCCGCAAGAGCTCGCCTTCCCAACGGCCCTCCACCACGAACTCCTGGCCATCCGGCGTGACCAGCGCACAGACAGAGACGAAGGCCGCGTTGCGGTTAGCCATATCTTCCATTTGGTGGAGCACCAGGGCGTTGTTGGCGTCATCACCGTTACCGGACCACCTTGCCGAGAGCACGCCGGGCATGCCGCCCAGCGCCTCCACGCAGAGCCCGGAGTCGTCGGCAATGCTCGCCAGACCACTAGCAGCAACCCCCGCGCGGGCCTTGATCAGCGCATTTTCCGCGAAGGTGGCGCCGTCTTCCTTTGGTGATGGGTGGTCACCCAAAGGGACAATTTCCGCCGGCAGGATAGCCTGCAGCTCCTTGAGCTTCTTCGGGTTGTTGGAGGCAATCAGGATTTTCATGCCTGCCCCAGCACTGCCCGCTGGGCTGCGATGAGCTCCTGGCAGCCCTTCTCGGCGTAATCCAGCATGGTGTTCAGGGTGTCGCGACCAAAGGTGTTGTGCTCGCCGGTGCCCTGGATTTCTACGAACTGCCCGTTGGCGGTCATCACCACGTTCATGTCCACCTCAGCGCGGGAGTCTTCTTCATACGGGAGATCAAGGCAGACGTTGCCGTCGATAAGTCCCACCGAAACAGCCGCAACCGGAGGCAGCAGTGGCTCGCCCGGCACAACCCCCTGCGCCTTGAGGTGCGCAATTGCATCCGCGAGGGCCACGTAGGCGCCGGTGATGCTTGCGGTGCGGGTGCCGCCGTCGGCCTGGAGGACGTCGCAGTCAATATTGATGGTATTTTCCCCAAGCTGACTGAGGTCTACCGCCGCGCGCAGGCTGCGGCCCACTAGGCGGGAAATCTCGTGGGTGCGCCCCTTGACCTTGCCCCTCATGGACTCGCGCGGCATGCGCTCGTGGGTGGCGGCGGGCAGCATGGAATATTCCGCGGTGAGCCATCCTTCCCCGGAGTCTTTTTTGAAGCGCGGCACGCCAACCTCAGCGCTTGCGGTGCACATCACGCGGGTGTTGCCGTATTCAATGAGCACAGAACCCGCGGGGTTGGTGGTAAACCCGCGGGTAATTTTGACGGTTCGCAGTTGGTCCTGTGCGCGCCCATCGGCGCGGGTGAAAGCAGTCATGGGATACAGGATACCCGCTGCTAGAGCTCAAGCTGCATCCCTGAGGTGCCCAGCAGTACCTCGCCGGCAAACTCCGCGCGTGCCGCAGCAAGTGCTTCTTCGGGGTCGCCCCACGGCGGAATATGCACCAGGACCAGCCGCTTCACCCCTGCACGCTGGGCAATTTGTCCTGCCTCAGCGCCGGAGAGGTGCATGTTTTCCACTTTTCCCTCACTGCTCGCACCCCAGGTGGCCTCACAGAGGAACACATCCGCATCCCTGGCGCAGGCCACCAGCTCCTCCGTGGGCGCGCTATCACCCGAATAGGCCAGCACCGCTCCCTCATGCTCCAGGCGCAGGGCGTAGCTTTCCACCGGGTGAACCGTTGGGAACGGGGTGACGGTGGTGAGATCCACCAGTTCCGGCTGGTGCGCCGTCCACGGGGTGAAAGCAAAGGTGTCACTCAGTGACTCTTGCTGCCCAGGGGTATCCATTGCACCCAGGTGGCGCTCCGTGTCCGCCGGACCAATGCACAGGTTGCGGCTCTTCGCAGGTGCCTCGGGGTGGAACCGGCGCCACACTAGCAGCGAGGGAAAATCCAAACAATGATCGGGGTGCAGGTGTGTAAACAACACATGTGCATCCGTGGGGTCCTGCAGTTCCTGCAGCTTTGCCAACGCGCCTGGCCCCAGGTCAAGCACGATGCTCGGCGCGCCTGGGATCTCCACCAAGTATCCGGAGGCAGGGTTGTTGGGTGCGCCCACGCTTCCGGAGCTTCCAAGGATTGTGACCTTCATGCCCAAAACTCTGCCATGAATGAAACCCGGATGTGCAACAGATTGTGGAACATTACACCCCGCGAGCATTACCGACGTGCGTCACATGCGGCCCGAGGAATCGTTGCGCAAGTGCGGCGAAGTGTTCCGGGTCCCCAGTGGCCTCAAACGTGTGTTGCACCGGTTCCCCCTCTTGGGCAAGGAGATCTTGCTGGCTGAGCAGTTTGAACACATCCTTTGCGGTTTCCTCCGCGGAGCTCACCAGTTGCACGTGATCCCCCATGGCGAGCTGGATCACTCCAGAAAGCAAGGGGTAGTGCGTGCAGCCCAACACCAAGGTATCCACCCCCGCTGCCTGCAACGGCTCCACATACCCCTCCGCCACCTGCAGCACTTGACGCCCCGCAGTAATACCGCGCTCCACAAAGCTCACAAAGCTCGGGCAGGCCTGCGCGAACACCTCCACCTCGGGGTTCACTTTGGCGAACTCCTGCTGGTAGGCGCCGGAGGCAATGGTGCCTTCTGTGCCAATCACACCCACCTTGCCGTTGCGGGTGCTGGCCAGAGCGCGACGGACCGCGGGGGAAATCACGCCCACCACGGGGACCTCGTAACGCTGTTGAGCTTCCTCCAACATGGCGGCGGTGGCGGTATTGCAGGCTATCACCACCATTTTGCTGCCGCGGGACACGAGTTCGTCGGAAAGTCTCAGGGAAAGCCGGCGCACTTCTTCCGTGCTGCGCGGGCCGTAGGGGGCGTTGAGGGTGTCGCCGATGTAGGTGATCGATTCCCCCGGGAGCTGGTCAATGAGCGCGCGGGCCACGGTAAGCCCGCCCACCCCGGAATCAAAAACGCCGATACTCATTGCGGTTGAAACCCTGCTGGGGATACTGCTGTGGGTACTGCGGATACTGCGGAAATTGTTGTGGATACTGCTGCGGAGGCAGCTTTTGGCGCTTCGGTGGGTCGTCGGAAGTGATGATCGCGCCGGCGATGATACCGCCGATCGCCCCGAACAGGTGCGCCTGCCAGGACACACCGGCCTCGCCGGGCAGCACGCCCCAGATGAGGCCGCCGTAGAAGAACGCCAGGACAACGCCCAAAACCACTTGGCTCAGTGAGCGGTTGAAGATGCCGCGGATCACCAGGTAGCTCAGCCAGCCGTAAATGAGCCCGGAGGCGCCCACGTGATTGGTGCCAATGCCGCCGAACACCCAGGTGCCCAGACCGGCAACCACCGTGACAATGCCAGTGACCTCCCAAAACGCGCGAGGCCCGGAGCGGGAAATCAGAAAACAAAACAGCGCACCCGGCAGTGTATTCGCCATAATGTGGCTGTAGCTGCCGTGGATCAGCGGTGCGGTAAAGATGTGCCACAGGCTGGTGACGTCCCAGGGTTGCACACCCAAAAACAGCAGGGCACCACCCGCATTCAGCAGGTGCACACCCCAAATGAGCACCACATATCCAATCGCGTACTTCACTTCTCTCCCCTACGAGATGGCCTAGTCCATGTCCATTGCGTGCAACAAGGACTCTTGGTTGAATGCCAGCCATTCAACTACGTCGGCGTCACCACCGCTCGCGGCGATGTACAGCCGAATATCATTCAATGCACCCAGCCACGCGCCGGCCTCCTGCTCCGGCACCACGATCTCCGCGCCGTCTTGCAAGGCATTGACCACTAGGGTGAGCTGCTCAATCTTGGTGCGGCAAATGTCCGGCTCATGCAAGGAACGCAGCATTGAGGCCTCGCCCTCAAACTCCTCCTCGCCTTCGCGCTCAAAATCCGGCAGCAAACGGGCAAGCCCTTCATCCTCAGGCGCTTCCTTGTGGCCGGACACCATGCCGGTGAGCTCCGCGAGCTCATCCTTCGGTGCAGACTGCACGCGCTGGATTAGCGCCTCTACCACGGTAACGGCGAGCTCGCCGAGCACTTGGCGCTCGTATTCCTCCAACACGCAGGTGTAGCGGGGCTCCCTCATGAGCCCCTTCTTGCGCTTCCACGCTTGCACAGTAGGTATTCCCCTTTATTTCAATTCGTGTGAATCGTTATCCAGCTTGCTGCATGGTTGCCCACAGTCCAGCCTTGTGGAGCTTTTTCACGTCTGCTTCCACTTTGTCTTTTTCCCCGCTGCTCACCACGGCTTTGCCCTCGGTGTGGACTTGCATCATGAGTTCGGTGGCACGCTTTTTGGAAAAGCCCAAAATGGTTTGGAACACGTAGGTGACGTAGCTCATGAGGTTGACGGGGTCATCCCACACGATGCACATCCACGGCAAGTTTTCACTCGTTTCAACCCCGAGTTCCACCCGCTCATCCAGCTCTGGGGTGGCCATTGGTGAAGACATGGTCACGTTCATGCAACACAGCCTACCCGCAATACGTTTAAGCTGATGAGTGTGAATTCAACGGCGCTCCTAACAGATATGTATGAACTGACCATGCTTGAGGCCGCCCTCGCTGACGGCACATGGTCACGCCAATGCACCTTTGAGGTGTTTGGCCGCAAGCTCCCCGGCGAACGCAGGTACGGCGTTGTTGCAGGTACAGCCCGCGTCTTGGAGGCAATTGAGAACTACCGCTTCACCGAAGACCAGCTCAAATCCCTAGACTTCCTCTCCGAGGGCACGCTGGATTTCCTGCGCAAGTACGAGTTCTCCGGGCAGATCGACGGCTACCGCGAAGGCGAGCTGTACTTCCCCCACTCCCCAATCCTGACAGTGCGCGGCACTTTTGCTGAGTGCGTGATCCTGGAAACGGTAATCCTTTCCATCATGAACGCGGATTCCGCGGTGGCAACGGCCGCAGCCCGCATGGTCACCGCCGCCGATGGCCGCCCAATCATCGAGATGGGTTCACGCCGCACCCATGAGCGCGCCGCGGTCACTGCCGCCCGGGCCGCCTACCTCGCTGGGTTCGTCGGCACCTCCAACCTTGAAGCCGCACACCGGTACGGCATTCCGAGCTCCGGCACCGCCGCGCATGCGTGGACGCTGCTGCATGTCAATGAGGACGGCTCCCCCAACGAGGCCGCGGCATTCCGCTCTCAGGTGGAGACTTTGGGCACGGACACCACGCTGCTGGTGGATACCTATGACATTTCGAAGGGCGTGCAAACCGCAATCGAGGTGGCCGGCCCCGAACTAGGTGCGGTGCGCATCGACTCCGGAGACTTGGGCGTGATGACCACCCGCGTGCGCCAGGAACTCGACGAGCTCGGCGCCTACAACACCCGCATCGTCGTGAGCTCTGACCTGGATGAATACGCCATCGCGGGCCTGCGGGCCAACCCTGTGGATTCCTTCGGCGTGGGCACCTCAGTGGTCACCGGCTCCGGCCAGCCAACCGCAGGTATGGTCTACAAGCTGGTGGAAGTGGACGGACACCCGGTTGCCAAGCGTTCCCGCAACAAGGGCATGATGGGCGGCACCAAACGCGCCGTGCGCACCCACCGCCAGTCCGGCACCGCCGTGGAAGAGCTGGTGTTCCCCTTCCACCATGAGATTCCGCAGGTAGGCAGCCTGAACTCCTACGAGCTCACGGTACCGCTGATGCGCGACGGCAAGATTGTAGAAGGCCAGCCGACGCTGGAGGAATCCCGCGCCTACCTGGCCTCCCAGTTGGTCACGCTGCCTTGGGAAGGCCTCGCGCTGAGCAAGGATGAGCCCGTGCTGCACACTCGCTTCGTCGGATTCGATGAGCAATAACACCGCGCTTCTCGACGCCGCCGTGGCCGCACTCGGCGGCGCCACACGCGAAGGTCAGGTTGCAATGAGCGAGGCCGTGGCCCGCAGCATGCAATCAGGACGACACCTCGCTGTGCAGGCGGGCACGGGCACCGGCAAATCCCTGGCATACCTGGTGCCGGCGTTCGCGCACGCACAGGCCACCGGCACCACGGTGGTGGTGTCCACTGCGACCATTGCCCTGCAGCGGCAGTTGGTGGAGCGCGATCTCCCCCGGCTCGCCGAGGCCCTCGAGCCGCACCTTGAGCGCAAGCCAACCTTTGCCATCATGAAAGGCCGCTCCAACTACCTGTGCATGCACAAAGTCTCACAGGGCGTGGCGGAGCCTGAAATGGATTTTGGCGGGGATGCTGGCGGAGGCGGCGGGAGCGAGGTTTCCTGGCTCGGCCGCCACGTGCAGCGCCTGTACGACTGGGCAAACGAGACGGAAACCGGAGACCGTGACCAGCTTGAACCCGGTGTTCCCAACCTCGCGTGGCGCCAGGTTTCGGTGAGCGCTCGCGAGTGCGTGGGCGCCTCCCGCTGCCCTCATGGAGACGAATGCTTTGCGGAGATCGCCCGGAAGCAGGCGAAAGACGTGGACGTGGTGGTCACCAACCATGCCATGCTGGCCATCGACGCACTCAGTGACATCAACGTCCTCCCGGAACACGACGTTGTCATCATCGACGAGGCACACGAACTCGACGGCCGCATCACCGCCGTAGCCACCACTGAAATCAGCCCCACCGCCCTCACGCTCTCTGCGCGCCGCGCCGGCAAACTCGGAGCGAACGACGAAACCCTGGTGGCGGTAGCCAAAGAGTTGTTCTTCCCCCAGGGCAGGATCACCGAACTCGACCAAGAACTCCAGGCCCAGTTGGTCCTGGTTCGCGACGAGCTGTGGAAACTCAAAGAACACATTGCGCGCACGCCCGAAGGCGAGGCGCTGAATGACCCGGAGCGATACGCCGAGCGCATTGCTCTTTCCAACCACTTGAGTGACCAACATGATGCCGTCGTTCGCGTTCTCGAAGTCAGTGAGACCGAGGATTCCCAGGATGTTATCTGGGCCACCGAAACCACGCTGTTTGTGGCGCCGCTTTCCGTGGCCGGGCTGCTGAATGCCAAGCTCTTTTCCGAGAACACCGTGATCCTCACCTCTGCCACCTTGAGCATCGGCGGCAATTTTGAGGCGATCGCCGCGAGCTGGGGTATCCCCAAGGGAACCTGGGATTCGCTGGACGCGGGAACGCCGTTTACCCCGCAAAAGTCTGGCATTCTCTATACGCCGCGGCGCCTGCCTGCCCCTGGGCGCGACGGCCTTGCCGACGCCACGCGCACCGAAATGCACGAACTTATCATGGCCGCCGGCGGGCGCACACTCGGGCTATTCAGCTCCAAACGCGCCGCCGAGGAAGCCGCCGAAGCCCTGCGCCCCCTGGTGCCCTTTGACATCTTCCTTCAAGGCGAGGACTCCACCGGCGTGCTCGTCGAGCGCTTTGCCAAGGCGGAAAACGCCTGCTTGTTTGGCACGCTCACGCTGTGGCAGGGCGTAGACGTGCCCGGCCCATCACTATCCTTGGTGCTCATTGACCGCATCCCCTTCCCCCGCCCGGACGACCCCCTGCTCCAAGCCCGCAAGGAGGCCGCTGATGCCGCGGGCCGCAACGGCTTCATGGAAGTAGCCGCTACCCATGCAGCCCTGCTGCTCGCCCAAGGTGCCGGCAGGTTGCTGCGCAGCGTGGATGATCGCGGCGTGGTAGCCATCCTGGACAGCCGAATTGTGACCGCCCGCTACGGCAGCTTCTTCCTGCGCTCGATTCCACCCTTTTGGCGCACGGAAGACGGTACTGTGGTCAAAAATGCGCTCAAGCGGCTGGTGTCACAGCGCTGAGTGTGGCCGCCTGGGCCGCAAGTGTTTGGTGTTTGCTAACGAGTGTGGAGGAGCTGCAATGGAAGAAATGCAATGGCCAATGCCCATGGACAACCTTGAGGGGACCCGCTGCAATCTGCGCCTGCTCGCGCCGCGCGACATCCCCGACATGATCCAAGCCTGCTCCGACCCCCTCACCCAACGTTTCACCACCATCCCCCACATCTACACCGAGGAGATGGCGCAGGAGTTCGTAGCCGCCGAGCGTGCCTGGGCAATCGTGGATGAAGACGACGTCTACTGCGGCCACATCGAACTCCGCCTGGAAAGCCTGGACAACCGAACGGTTAATGTGGGCTACCTCGCCGCGCCCTGGGCACGGGGCAAGGGGCTCACTACCGACGCGCTCAAGGTGGTCATGGCTCACGCATTCAGGCACGGTGCGCATCGCTTCGAAGTGCGCTGTGCGGTAGACAATAAGGCGTCTCGTGCCGTCGCGCGAAACGCCGGTGCAACCGAGGAAGGGATCCTCCGGGGCGCGGAATACCTGGGCGGCGAATTCCACGACATCGTGCTGCACGCCCGCCTGCGGCCCACTGAGTGAGGCAGTGTGAGGGAGTGTGAGGACGGGCGTCAGGGGTTGAGGTAAGGGGCTAGGCCAGCGGGACGCGGCGGACGGTGTTTGCTTCTTCGTCGGCCGCGTCGATCTCCGCGCGCGTGATGCCCAGCATGTGCAGCACCTCGTCCAAGAACGGCGAGCTCACGGAAGTATCCGCCACCTCCACCAGCGCCGGGCGAGCGTTAAACGCGATGCCGAGGCCGGCGGCGGAGATCATGTCGATGTCATTTGCGCCGTCGCCCACCGCAACGGTTTGGTGCATTTCCAGGCCGGAGTCTGCGGCGAACTCGCGGAGGAACTCGGCCTTGGCGGCGCGGTCCACCACTTTGCCGATCACGTTGCCGGTGAGCTTGCCATCTACGATTTCCAGCGTGTTCGCGCGCACATAGTCCAGCTCAAGCTCTTCTGCGAGGTCTTCGAGCACCTGGATAAAGCCGCCGGAGACCACGGCGGTTTTGTAGCCCAAGCGCTTGAGGGTGCGGATCGTGGTGCGGGCGCCGGGGGTGAGCACGATGTCATTGGCCACTTCTTGAATCACGGAGGCATCCAGCCCCGCGAGGGTCTTTACTCGCTCGCGCAGGGACTCCTCAAAGTCCAGCTCGCCCCGCATTGCGCGCTCGGTTACCGCTGCCACCTCTGCCTCGCGGCCAGCATGTGCTGCGAGCATTTCGATGACTTCACCAGTGATGAGGGTTGAATCGCAGTCAAAGCAGATGAGGCGCTTGGAGCGGCGCATAAGGCCTGCGCGCTCGATGGCGATGTCCACACCCACCTGGGCGGAGAGTTCCGCTAGTGCCTTACGCAGCATCTGTGCGCCGCCTGGCTTGGGGTCCGGCACGGTGATCTTAAGTTCCAGGCCGGTCACTGGGTAGTCAGAAATACCGCGGATGGTGTCAATGTTTGCGCCATAATCAGCCAGGGTTTGGCCGATCCTGGACAGCGCGGTTGCCTCCACAGGGCTGCCGAGCACCACCATTTCATGGGTAGAGCGCGGCCGGGAGTATTCTGCGGCATCTTGCAGCTCCACGGATACCTGGAGGCCGGCGAGGGTGGATTGGTTGAGGGTGTCTTTGAGGCCTGTGCGGATGGTTTCCAGCTCTTGCTCGTTCAGCCCCACATAGGCTGCGAGGGCCAGGAAGCCACGGAAGCGGGACTGCTCAACGTCAAGGAGTTGCACACCGTTTGCGGAGAGGACGCGAAACACGGCGGCGGACACTCCGGCGCGGTCTTTCCCTGTGACGGTTACTACGGCTGGGCGAAGGCCTGGTTGCAGCGGCACTGAGTATGAATCCATTGCTGTATTTTCCCACATGTTGGGTGTTTTTACCGCATGGCGGGTGGGACCTTGGGGCTTGGACCTGGGGCTTGAGCCTTGGGACCGCACTAGGTCTGGGAACCACAAGAGCCGCAGGCCCTGCGCGGACCTGCGGCTTGGAGGATTGTTCAGTAGAAGAATCGTTACTTCTTGTTCACTGGCTCGTGGTGGTGGCCAACGTGTGCTTCGCGGCGCATACGCTCCACCATGTGTGGGTAGTGCAGCTCGAACGCTGGGCGCTCGGAGCGGATACGTGGCATGGACACGAAGTTGTGGCGTGGTGGTGGGCAGGAGGTTGCCCACTCCAGGGAGTTGCCGTAGCCCCATGGGTCGTCCACGGTAACGATCTCGCCGTAGCGCCAGGACTTGAACACGTTCCACACGAATGGGATGACGGACATGCCCAGCAGGAAGGAGAAGACAGTAGAAACCTGGTTGAGGAAGGTGAAACCGTCGGACTCGAGGTAGTCAGCGTAGCGGCGTGGCATGCCCTCGTTACCAACGTAGTGCTGGACCAGGAAGGTGCCGTGGAAGCCGATGAAGGTGAGCCAGAAGTGGATCTTGCCCAGGGTCTCATCCAGCATGCGGCCGGTGATCTTGGGGAACCAGAAGTACACACCAGCGAAGGATGCGAACACCACGGTGCCGAAGAGGGTGTAGTGGAAGTGCGCAATCAGGAAGTAGGACTCAGCGAGCTGGAAGTCCAGTGGTGGGGATGCCAGCATGATGCCGGTGAGACCACCGAAGAGGAAGGTCACCAGGAAGCCCATGACCCACACCATTGGGGTCTCCCAGGAGATGTGGCCGCGCCACATGGTGCCCAACCAGTTGAAGAACTTCACGCCGGTTGGCACGGAGATCAGGAAGGTCATGAAGGAGAAGAATGGCAGCAGGATGGCGCCGGTCACGAACATGTGGTGTGCCCACACAGCCATGGAGAGTGCACCGATGGAGAGGGTTGCGAACACCAGGCCGATGTAGCCAAACATTGGCTTGCGGGAGAACACTGGGATGATTTCGGAAACGATGCCGAAGAAAGGCAGTGCGAGGACGTACACCTCTGGGTGGCCGAAGAACCAGAACAGGTGCTGCCAGAGGATGGCGCCGCCGTTGCCTGGATCGAAGATGTGGCCGCCGAGCTTGCGGTCGTAGAGCACACCGAGTGCTGCGGCGAGCAGCAGTGGGAAGATCATGAGCACGATCACGGATGCAACAAAGATGTTCCAGCAGAAGATCGGCATACGGAACATGGTCATGCCCGGTGCGCGCAGGGTGAGGATGGTGGTGATCATGTTCACTGCGGAAGCCACGGTGCCCACACCGGTGGCGCCCACGCCGACGATCCACATGTCGGCGCCGATGCCTGGGGAGTGGATGGAGTCAGCCAGTGGCAGGTACATGGTCCAGCCGAAGTCTGCTGCACCACCTGGGGTGAGGAAGCCTGCGAGCATTGCAACAACGCCGATCTGGGTGATCCAGAAACCAAAGGCGTTCAGACGTGGGAAGGCAACGTCTGGTGCACCGATCTGCAGTGGCAGCACGTAGTTAGCAAAGCCCCACACGATTGGCGTACCAAAGGCCAGCAGCATGACGGTGCCGTGCATGGTGAACAGTTGGTTGAACTGCTCGTTGGAAAGCATTTGCAGGCCTGGGGTGAACAGCTCTGCGCGGATGAGCAGGGCCATCAAGCCACCAACAAAGAACCAGATGAAGGACATCACCAAGTACATGACGCCCAAAAGCTTATGGTCGGTGGTGGTAAGCATCTTCCATGCCAGCTCGCCCTTGCGGCCGTTGCCGGATGGTGCGGGCCGTGTTGGCTCGACGTAACCCTCGAGCCGTGGCGCCACAGCGGTCATACGATCCTCCTGACTTGTGAGTCACCCACATAGTTTCAGGGAGTTTTCCCTGCGCTTGAGTGAAGTGACCTAATTTACATCGCCTTATCTTAAGGCCTTATACCGCCTAAAGCCAGCGGCTTTTGCTGGCATCTCCAGCGGGGTTACGGGTTCCTGCCAGCAATTTCCAAGGTTTTACCCGCGTTAAGCGTGATGGCCGTTGCTTATGCAGCAAAACCGGATTTTTTGCCACCCCGAACGCTGCGAATATCGTGACCCTTGCCACATCCCACATACCCCCGCGGGGTATCAATCCAAAGGTTGATCCCCTCCAGCTCCTGGATCCGTACTCAACTCACCGCCAGTCAAGCCACAGCAGCCCCATACGCAACAGCGCCGCCCCCTCTCCCCCACCTCGCGAACGCAGAGATAGCAAAGATAAAGGAAGAGAAAGCGGCGCCAAGACCATCGGCCAATGCTGCCCCTTGACTTCAGCCAAGGAACCCTAAAAGGAGCCCTAGAAGTCCCAGTCGTCGTCAGTGGTGTTCTCGGCCTTACCGATCACATAGGAGGAACCGGAGCCGGAGAAGAAGTCGTGGTTCTCGTCCGCGTTCGGCGAGAGAGCGGAGAGGATCGCCGGGGACACGCGGGTCTCGTCGGCCGGGAAGAGGCCTTCGTAGCCAAGGTTGTTCAGGGCTTTGTTTGCGTTGTAACGCAGGAAGCGCTTCACATCCTCGGTCCAGCCGAGCGGATCGTAGAGATCTTCGGTGTACTGGATCTCGTTGTCGTAGAGATCGTAGAGCAGGTCAAAGGTGTATTCCTTGAGCTCCTCGCGGCGGGCTTCGGTGGCCTCACGCTGCGCCTGTTGGTACTTGTAGCCGATGTAGTAGCCGTGCACAGCCTCGTCCCTGATGATCAGGCGAATGATGTCCGCAGTGTTGGTGAGCTTCGCATGACTCGACCAGTACATGGGCAGATAGAAGCCAGAATAAAAGAGGAAAGACTCCAAAAGCGTGGAGGCAACCTTACGCTTTTCCGGATCGTCACCCTCATAGTAGGAAAGCACGATCTTGGCTTTGCGCTGGAGGTTTTCGTTTTCCTCGGACCAGCGGAATGCCTCGTTAATTTCCTTAGTGGAGGCCAAGGTCATGAAGATGTTGGAGTAGCTCTTAGCGTGCACACTCTCCATGAAGGCGATGTTGGTATATACAGCCTCTTCGTGTGGAGTGCGGGCGTCGGGAATCATCGAAGTAGCACCGACGGTGCCCTGGATGGTGTCCAGCATGGTCAAGCCGGTAAACACCCGCATGGTGGTCTGCTTTTCCAACTCGTTGAGGGTGGACCAGCTCTTGATGTCATTGGACACGGGCACCTTTTCCGGCAGCCAAAAGTTACCGGTGAGGCGGTCCCACACCTCGAGGTCCTTCTCATCCGGGATGGTATTCCAGTTAATTGCACTCACCGGCTTGGGGTGCGACTCAATGTATGAATCGTAAGACACGTCCGTGCGCCTCCACTCTCACTGTTCCCGCCACATTTCGATACGCGGCACGATCTAGATTTCTTCTGTTTCAACCTGAGCGCAACAATATCATTCCTTGACTAACGTCACAGATCAGTGAAATAGGCCACATCCAATCACTAAGGTGAGGCTTAGCGACGTACGCAGCGCCCGCAGGAAACGAGGCTTCGCGCAGCAACAAAAAGGCGGTAGTGAGCAGCGCTATTAGCGTTACCCACATAATCAAATAGGCTTCAAAAGGTTTTTGCAATGATTGCCTTCCCTTAACCAAAAACCGTATTTAAGGTGGCCTAAGCTTCAGTGACACATCCGGTGGACGTCGGTACGCTTTGGGGCATGGCTATCAATGAAAAACTCGCAGCAGCAATGAACAACCAAGTCACCGCAGAGCTCGAGGCCGCAATGGTCTACCTGCAGCTCTCCTACCACATGGACGACCTCGGCCTGGTGGGCATGCGTGACTGGTTCCAGAACCAGCACCAAGAAGAACTCACCCACGCGGAGGCTTTCGCAGAGCACCTGCGCGACCGCGGCTACGTTCCACAGATCGGCGACATCACCCCGCCAAAGCTGGACATCGCCAATGCCACCGACGCCTTCGAGGCTTCCCTGGCGCACGAGCAGAAGGTCTCCGGCCTGATCCGTGACCTCGCTGCCCTCTCCGATTCCGTGAAGGACTACGACTCCCGCCCACTCCTCGACCACTTCCTGGCTGAGCAGATCGAGGAGGAAGCAACCGTGGGTGGCATCCTGGACCGCCTCAAGCTCGCCGACACCGGCGCGGGCATCCTGCAGATCGACAAGGAGCTCGCGGAGCGCGATTCCGCCGAATAGGGTTGCGGAATAGGGTTTGGCACAAGGAACGCTTGTGCTGAGATAGTTGGGGCTTGGCTTCGAAGTTTTCGA
>NZ_JANIKD010000023.1 GCF_024580955.1 Corynebacterium sp. 122RC1
ACCCCACCCCTCCCGCGGCGAGGGCGGGTTATGATCTTGGAATGAGTCACCTGCCGCCCGTCGCTAAGCAAGTTCCCTTCATTCGCACGCACCACGGTGATCAAGTGCACGATCCCTATGAGTGGCTGCGAGAGAAGGATTCAACGGATACTATCGCCTACCTGGAGGCAGAAAATGCCTATACCCACCAGGTCACGGCGCCGCTGGAGCAACTGAGTGAAAACATCTTCCAGGAGATCAAGTCTCGCGTGAAGGAGACGGATCTTTCCATCCCACAGCGCAGCGGCAACTATTGGTACTACGGACGCACCATCGAGGGCCAGGATTACGGCATTTCCTGCCGCATCCCGGTGGCCGAGGGTGCAGACCTCTGGCGCGCGCCCACCCTGCCTGAGCACGGTGCGCCGGAAGGGGAGCAGGTCATCTTAGACCACAACGCCCTGGCTAAGGGGCATGAGTTTTTTGCCCTCGGCGCGTCTGCGGTGACCGATTCCGGGCGCCTTTTGGCCTACTCAGTGGATACGGTGGGTGATGAGCGCTTCACCCTGTACTTCAAGGACTTGGAGACGGGCGAGCTGCTGCCGGACATCATTGAGGATGTGTTCTACGGCGTCACCTGGGCGGGGGAGGAGTACGTGTTCTACGTCCGCGCCGATTCCGCGTGGCGCCCTGAGTCCGTGTGGCGCCACCGCTTGGGCACGGACCCCAGCGAGGATGTCCTGGTGTTCCGCGAGGAAGACGGGAAGTTCAACGTGGGCGTGGGCGGCACACGCAGCGAGCGCTTTTTGATGATCGCCGCAGCCTCCAGCACAACCTCGGAGATGTGGGTGCTTCCCATGGACAACCCGGAGGGGCCGTTCACCTGCATTATGCCGCGTGAGCAGGGTGTGGAGTACTCGGTTGATCATGCGGTGGTCGGTGGTGAGGATTACTGGGTGTTTACGCACAATGTGTGGGGCCCGAACTTCTCGCTGAGCTACGCCCCGGTGGGCCAGGATTCCTATGACCTCCGCACAATGCCCGAGTTAGTGCAGCACCGCGAGGACGTCCGCGTGGAGGGCGTAGATACGTTTCGTGACTTCATGGTTCTGGGTTACCGCGAGGGCGCGATCATGCGCACCGCGGTGATGGACGTGCGCGAGGGTTGGTCCACCTTCAGCCCGATCGCCTTCGACGAACCGCTCTACACCTCCAGCTCACTGGGCCACCCGGAGTGGGATGCGCCGGTGATCCGCCTTTCCTACAGCTCCTTCACCACCCCCAGCCAGCTCTACGACTACTGGCTGGCCACCGGTGAGCGCGAGCTCCTCAAGGAGCAGGAGATCCCAGGTGGCTACAACCGCGAGGACTACGTGGCAAGCCGCGCCTGGGCAAGCGCTTCCGACGGCACCAAGGTCCCCATTTCCCTAGTCCACCGGGCTGACCTGGATCTTTCCAAGCCAAACCCCACGCTGCTGTACGGCTATGGTTCCTATGAGGCCTCCATTGACCCGGGCTTTTCCGTGGCTCGCCTTTCCCTGCTTGACCGCGGGATGATCTGGGCGGTAGCTCACGTCCGCGGTGGCGGCGAGATGGGCCGTGGTTGGTATGACTCCGGCAAGATGCTCGCAAAGAAAAACACCTTCACGGACTTCATTGCGGCGGCAGACCACCTGCTCGCCGAGGGCATCACTGCTAAAGAAATGCTCGTGGCTGAGGGCGGATCCGCAGGCGGCCTGCTCATGGGTGCGGTGGCCAACATGGCGGGCGACCGTTTCAAGGCCATTGAGGCCGTGGTGCCGTTTGTGGACAACCTCACCTCAATCCTGATGCCGGAGCTGCCGCTCACGGTGGGCGAGTGGGAGGAATGGGGTGACCCGCTGCATGACCCGGAGGTGTACCAGTACATCAAGAGCTACGCACCCTATGAAAACGTGGAGGCCAAGGACTATCCAAACATCCTGGCGGTGACCTCACTTAACGACACCCGCGTGCTCTACGTGGAGCCGGCCAAGTGGATTGCCAAGCTGCGCGCCACTGCTACCGGCGGGCAGTTCTTGCTGAAAACGGAGATGGCCGCGGGGCACGGTGGCGTGTCTGGTCGCTATGGCCGCTGGAAGCAAACCGCGTTCGAGTACGCATGGCTGGTGAACCAAGCAACGGGCAAAGTCCAGTAGAGGAGCAACGATGAACATTTTTGATGTGCAGGTGGAGCTTCCCGACGCCACCACTACCACCATGGCCAATTGGGCAGGCCACTGCCTTTTGGTGGTGAACACCGCCAGCGAGTGTGGCTACACCCCACAATTAGAAACGCTGCAGGAGCTGTTTGAGGAATACGCCCAGCGCGGTTTCTTTGTGATCGTCCAGCCCTGCAACCAGTTTGGTGGCCAGGAACCGGGCAGTAATCAGGAAATTGCCCAGTTTTGCACCAGGAACTTTGGCGTGGAGTTTCCCATTTTGGCCAAGGCGGACGTCAATGGCCCACATGCGAGCGCGCTGTTCCAAGCCCTGAAGGGCAGCGGCCCGGATATTACCTGGAATTTTGAAAAGTTTGTGGTGTCCCCGGAAGGGGAGGTGGTTGGCCGTTTTGATTCCGCAACGCAGCCGGATGACATGGCAATCATCAACCTGCTGGAGGAGTATTTGCCGGTCTAGGCTGGCTCCGAGAATGTATTAAGGCGTGCAAGCCAGCTAGTGTTATTGGGGAAAATCTTTCACGCATTTTGGAAGGCCTGAACACTTTCATGGACGCACGTCTGGCAGTTCGCCGTAAGCCACAATTCCGCAATGAGGAATCCGCGCTGCGCGAGACCTTGAACAACCTCGGTGGGGTGAGCCTTGAAGGGCTCAAGATTGTCAATATCTATGACGTCTTTTCCGCCACTGAGCAAGACCTCGCAGCGCTCAAAGCCTCTGTTGTAGCGGAGGAGCGCATTGATTCTGTGCTCACTGAGCAGGAACTGGCTGACCTGCTCACTCAGCCCCACCTCTCGGTGGAGCCGCTGCCCGGCCAGTATGATCAGCGCGCCGACGCCGCCGAGCAGGCCCTGCGCTTGCTTGAGCCGGCTACTCAGGCGGCAATTTTCTCTGGTGAGCTTTTTGTGTTCGAGCCCGCACCTTCGGTTGAGGCGCTGGCGGCAATCCGTGCGTTTTTGATCAACCCGGTTGAGGCGGGGGAAAAGGACATGGCGGTGCTGCGTCGGCCCGAGATGGGTGAGGTGGAGCCGCTGCGCACGTACCCGGATTTCCTCACGCTGGATGACGCCGGCCTGCAGGAGCTGCTCAAGGACGTTGGCATGGCCATGAGCCTTGCAGACTTGAAGGTCACTCAGGAGTACTTCCGTGGGGAAGGCCGCACCCCTACCGAGGTGGAGCTTTCCGCCTTGGATACCTATTGGTCGGACCACTGCCGTCATACCACCTTCAACACTGAGCTGACCAGCATCACCAATTCCGAGCCCACCTTTGGCCCCCTCCTGGATCGTGCACTCGCGCGCTATGAGGAGCTGCGTGAGGCGAATGGCCGCGTCGGTAAGCCCCGCACCCTCATGGATATGGGCACAATCATGGGCCGTGAGCTGCGCCGCACCGGTGTGATGGATGATCAGGAAGTCTCTGAGGAGATTAACGCCTGCTCGGTGTACGTGGACGTGGAAGGCACAGAGAAGCCCTGGTTGCTCATGTTCAAGAATGAGACCCATAATCACCCCACGGAGATTGAGCCTTTCGGTGGCGCGTCCACGTGTTTGGGTGGCGCGATCCGTGACCCGCTGTCTGGCCGCGCGTGGGTGTATCAGGCGATGCGCCTTTCCGGTGCTGGTGACGTGAACACGCCGCGTTCGCAGACGTTGGAAGGCAAGCTGCCGCAGGCAGACATTTCCACTCGCGCCGCGCACGGATATTCCTCCTACGGCAACCAGATTGGCCTGGCCACCACGGGTGTCCGCGAGCTGGTACACCCAGGCTATGTGGCCAAACGCATGGAGCTCGGCGCGGTGGTAGCCGCAGCCCCGGTGGAGAACGTGAAGCGCCTGGAGCCGCAGCCCGGTGACGTAGTGATTTACCTCGGTGGGCGCACGGGCCGTGACGGCGTTGGTGGCGCAACTGGTTCCTCCAAGGCTCACGATGAGGAGTCGCTGGCGCGCTCCGGCGCGGAGGTCCAGAAGGGCAACCCGGTGAACGAGCGCAAGATCCAGCGCCTATTCCGCAAGCCCGAGGTGGCGCAGATGATTGTGCGCTGCAATGACTTCGGTGCGGGTGGCGTTTCCGTGGCGGTAGGCGAGCTTGCCGATTCCATTGACATCCACCTGGACCGCGTCCCCCTGAAGTACGCCGGCCTCAACGCCCGCGAGATCGCCATTTCCGAGTCCCAGGAGCGCATGGCCGTGGTGGTGCGCCCCGCGGACGCCGAGACTTTCATCGAGGCCGCCGCAGCAGAAAACATCGAGGCAGTGGCCCTGGCGGAGATTACCGACACCGGCCGCCTGCGCATGTTCATGGGCGAGGAGCTGGTCTTCGACCTCTCCCGCGAGTTCATCGACACCAACGGCGCCCACCGCGCCCAGGCCGTGGAAATGGTTCCTTCCGACGCGCCCAGCGCCCCAGCCACACCCTCCTCCATTCTGGAGGCTCTGCGGCAGGCGCCATCCGGTTCCCAGGAAGGCATGATCGAGCAGTTCGACGCCACCGTGGGCCGCTCCACCGTTCTCATGCCCTACGGCGGGCGCACCCAAAAGACCGACGAACAGGCCTCCGTGCAGACCCTGCCGCTGGCAGGTGGCACCTCCACGGCGTCGGTCATGACCTGGGGCTACTCCCCGCGACTGGCCGATGAATCCCCATTCCTCATGGGCTCCTACTCAGTGGTGGAGGCCATGGCCAAGCTCGCCGCCGCTGGTGCTGATGCCCGCGGCGCGTGGCTCAGCGTGCAGGAATACTTCCAGCGCCTTGATCAGGACCCCGAGCGTTGGGGTGAGGTCACTCAGGCGCTGCTCGGCCTCCTTGAGGCGCAGGACGGTCTGCAGGTGGCCGCGATCGGTGGCAAGGACTCCATGTCCGGCACCTACGGCGAGGACCTGCATGTGCCACCGACCCTGGTGACCTTTGCGGTTGCCGCGATGGATGCCTCGCACACCGTCTCCGCCGCGATCCCAGCCGGCGAATACGAGCTCTACCTGCTTGCTCACACCCCGCTGGAGGCCGGTGACCCGAACTACACCCAGCTTCGCGCCAACTTTGCCGCCGCGCGTGAACTGGCCGTGGCGGGCAGTCTGGCCGCTGCGAGTGCGGTGACCGAGTCCGGCCTCGGCTCCGCCCTGGTGAACATGGCCCTAGGCAACGAGGTTGGCCTGGAAGTGGCAGACCTGCCGCAGGCGCCGATTGGCTCCATTGTGCTGGCCGTTGCCCCAGGTACCGAGGTGCCAGGCGCACAACTGCTTGGCGCCACCAACACCAGTGCTGCCCTGCACCTCGCGGGGGAGAGCTTCACCGTGGCACAGGCGCTGGACGCGCTGGAGTCCGGCTACCGTGAGGTCTACCCGCTGAACACCGCGCAAGGCGAGGATCTGCCGGCCTTTGCCACCGAGCTTCCTGCCGCTCAGGCTAAGGATCCGGCTACGCAGCGGGCAGTGAGTGGGGGCGGCGTGCACGTGCTGCTTCCAGTGTTCCCTGGCACGAACTCCGAATATGACATGGCGGAGGCCTTTGAGGCGGCTGGTGCTACCACCGAGTTCCACGTGATCCGCAACCTCACCCCGGCCATGCTGGAGGAGGACACCCGCCAGTTCATCGCCAAGCTGGCGGACCCGAACACCCACATCCTGGCGTTCTCCGGCGGCTTCTCCCTTGGTGACGAACCGGATGGCTCCGCCAAGTTCATCGCTGCCTTCTTGCGCTCCGCAGAGGTAGCCCAAGCCGTAAAGGACTTCACGGCCCGCGACGGCCTTGTGCTCGGCATCTGCAACGGCTTCCAGGCGCTGGTGAAGTCCGGCTTCCTGCCATACGGCGACCCGGCGCTGCAGCGTGAGGATTCCCCAACGCTTACCCACAACCGCCAACTGCGCCACGTCTCCCGGATTGCGGAGACCCGTGTAGCCACCTCCCCGGAGCGCTCCCCATGGCTGAGCACCTTTGCTCCAGGCCAGCGCCAATTGGTGCCGGTCTCCCACGGCGAAGGCCGCTTTGTAGTGAGTGAGCAGGAGGCCCAGGCGCTCTTCGCAGCGGGCCAGGTGGCGTTCCAGTACGTGGACCACACCGGCCAGCCCACCATGGACGCGCCGGCCAACCCCAACGGCTCCTCCTACGCCATCGAGGGCATCATCTCTGCCGACGGTCGCATCCTAGGCAAGATGGGCCACCCGGAGCGCTTCCGCGAGGGGCTCATGCGCAACATCCCAGGCATCGAGGTACAAGACATCTTTGCCAACGCCGTGAACTACATTGCCCAGCGGGGATAAGTAGCGGGGATAGGTTCTGAAGGCCGGTAGGGAGCGTTGAGATGGCCCCTACCGGCTTTTTGCGTTTGTGTTGAAAGCGGTGGGCGTCGGAAATTTTTACAAGCGCTGTTCAGGCACGCCTGCGTAAATAGCGAAACAAGTCCAGATCGGATCGTGTACGCGATTCGCGTAAGTGAGAAGGTAGTTGCCTCGCACACCGGGAAAGCGCCCCTCAACGCTTTGGCCACGGTGCCCTCAAACGAGTCAACCTGCTTGCTCGCTGCCAGTGGCAATGTCCCTCAACAAACCACTGGCGCGGTATGTGCAAGCAGCCTTGCACGATCCAATCTGAACTTGTTTGCTACGGCGGTGTGAACCAACCGATGCCACCAGTGTGGCATGCGTTGAACGTTTTCGCAAAGTTTATGCAAACAATTTCATAGGGCACTGACCTGCACTTTTCAATTTTCTGTATGCATCCTGTGCGATCGCCGGCCCCTGTTCAAACTGAGATTTATGCCACTGACCTTGCTAGATATTGTTCAACAGCCCGAATGGGGCAGCGGTTGTGCAGTAAACCTGAAAACTTCCTGCCAATTGCGTTGAAGTTCGGTACCGCCCATTACCTGCGGTAGCTCTCCACCCACACCATAAGTTACGGTGTAGTAAGAAACCGTGGAGAAGCAAACAGTAAGTTGGCCCCAATGACCGCTGAACAACACACACAGCACGCCGCCGCGCTACAAACGGCGGGCAACCACGCCGCTCAACCCAAAGCGCAGCACCCAACCTCACGCCCAACGGATTTGTCAGAATCCCCGCTCAAGGAGATGCGCCGCTGGGTGTATGACCGCGGCCAGCGCCCCGCCATGCGTGGCTGGTTCCATTTGGTTGCCGCGTGGCTTTCCGTAGTGAGTGGTTCCGTGCTGGCCACCTACGGCTTCATGGTTCTGCCGTGGCAGCAGGGTATTGGGGTGTTGGTGTACGCCCTCGGGGTGGTGGGGCTGTTCGGGGTGTCCGCCGCCTACCACCGCGGCCCATGGAAGTCACTGAGTGCGATCAACTGGTGGCGGCGTGCGGACCATTCCATGATCGCCGTGTTCATCGCCGCCACCTACACGCCACTCTGCCTCATTGCATTGCCCGGCAATTGGTGGATCCTCACCGCCTCTTGGGTTGGGGCGGCCGGCGCGGTGGTGCTCAACATGTGGTGGATTGAACATCCTCGGTGGCTGGACGTGGTGGTGTATTTGGCGCTCGGGTGGCTGATCGTGCCACTGATCCCGCAGTTGTGGGTGACCGCGGGGCCGGCGGTGGTGTGGCTGCTGTTCGCAGGCGGAATTGTGTACACGGTGGGCGCACTGTTCTACGGCCTCCAGTGGCCAGGGAAACGAGCCAAGATCTTGGGTTTCCATGAGGTGTTCCACTTAGCCACTGTGATCGCGGCGATCATCCACCTGGTTGCGGTGTGGATCGTGGTCGCCGGCCACTAACACCTCCCTAATAACACCTCCCTAATCAATCCGCTGCTGCGTCACTTGCGGGATCAGCGGCAATGGGGTGTATTCGGCGCGGAGTTCGCGCAGGATTTGCGCGTGTTCGGCAAGGCGCTTGTCTTCCTCCGTGACGGGGATGAATTGCCGGGCGGGCAGGGGATTGCCGTCAATATCCACGGCAACATAGCTCACGGTGGCGTGGATCGCGGTTTCCAGCTCACTGCGCCCGCCCTTCGGATTGCCCGAGCGGACGTGGATGGACATCTGCATGCCGCGGCCGTCGGTACGCATGAGCCGGGCGTCTACCTCAATGAGGTCGCCGATTTGGATTGGCTGGTAGAAGCGGATGCCGCCGGCGTAGACGGCTACGGTGTGCTCGCCGGACCACTCCATGGTGCAGGCGGCGCCGGCTTCGTCGATCCATTCCATCGCGGTGCCGCCGTGGACTTTGCCGCCCCAGTTCACGTCGGTGGGCTTGGCCAGGAAGCGGGTGATCAGCCGTGGGGCGTCGGAGGGGCCGTCGTAGGTTTGCTGCTCCATCTCCGCCTCGATCGCTTTGCGCAGGTCAATGCGGGAAAGTGCGGCGTTGTGGATGCGGATTTCCTCGGGGGTGTCCGGCTCGTAGGAGGGCACGGCCATGGCTTTGCCGCTTTCTGGGTCCTTGGCCACAAAGATCACCAGGCAGTCGCAGGCGCGGGTGAATTTGCCTTCGCGGGGATCGGCGGAAAGCACCTCATTGACGATGTGCATGCTGGAACGCCCGGTCATGGCTATCCGGGAGCGAACCTCCACAATGTGGCCTGATGGGATAGGCCGCGTGAAGTGAATGTGGCCAACGTATGCGGTCACGCAGTAGGTCCGCGCCCACTGCACGGCGCAGGCGTAGGCCGCTTTGTCGATCCACTCCAGCACGCGCCCGCCGCCAACGCCCCTGTTTCCCTGCATCAAAACGTCCGTGGGGGCGGCAAGAAAGCGCAGCGTTACCGATGAATTTGGGGAAGCCATGCAGGAAATACTAGCCCAACGCCACCGCCCAAATGTGAGGTGTAGGATTCTGAATCATTATGAACCCAATTCCTCGCACACAGGAACACAATGACTATCAGGCAACCAGGGCGCTGCAGGGATGGATAGAGGGGGCCGACGCCGCCCCGGCGCCCGCTCGTGCCCAGGTAGCAGCGGCGGTGCGGGAAACTCTGGAAGTGCTTGCGCGGATTGCGCCGGGCCGTTCCGTGGAAGTACGCGTGCCTCCATTTGGGGCAATACAGTGCATCGAGGGTCCGCGTCATACCCGAGGGACACCCCCAAATGTGGTGGAGGTGGACCCGCATACTTGGCTGCAACTTGCCACCGGCCTGCGTGAATACGAGCCTAAGTTTGGCTCGGGAACCCGCGCCGGGGAGGTGGCGCACTGGCTGCCGCTGCTCCGCTTCACGGCCAACTAGGCGCCGAACACCTGCCGCCTGCTGGCAAGTGTCTGCAACCTGTTAGGCGATACTTGACGCACGCACTATCATGGTGGCGTGGCACAAACTCAATCTGACCACCCGTTCAATACCGAGCCTTCAGAGCTTTCTGAGCCTTCCATGCTTCCCATCTCACCTCTGGATGACCAAGGCGAACAATCCCCGAGGGAGGAGTGCGGCGTATTTGGCGTCTGGGCTCCAAGCGAGGACGTCTCCAAGCTCACCTACTTTGGCCTCTTTGCCCTCCAGCACCGCGGCCAAGAGGCCGCAGGAATCGCGGTGGGTGACGGTGACCAAGTGGTGGTGTTCAAAGACTTGGGCCTGGTGTCTCAAGTATTCGATGAGCAAACCCTGGATTCCCTGCGCGGCGACGTTGCCATCGGGCACACCCGCTACAGCACCGCCGGCGGGGTGACTTGGGAAAACTCCCAGCCAATGTTCCGCGTGGCCCAGGACGGCACGGACATCGCCCTCTGCCACAACGGCAACCTGGTGAACTACCTGGAGCTGATGGGTGAGGCCGGTGAAGCTGGCCTGGTGGACCCGGAAACGGAGCCCTCAGACTCCGACGTCATGACGGCCCTGCTCTCCCGCGGCGTCGGAGAGGGCCGCGGCGTGCTGGAATCTGCCCGCGAGCTGCTGCCACGCATCCGCGGCGCCTTCTGCCTCACCATTACCGACGGCCACACGCTCTACGCCGCCCGTGATCCTTGGGGCATCCGCCCACTGGTGCTCGGCCGGCTGGAGGCGGGCTGGGTGGTCGCCAGCGAAACTTGCGCCCTGGACATCGTGGGCGCGTCGTTTGTGCGCGAGGTGGAGCCCGGCGAGCTCATTGCGATTGACGGTGCCGGGGTGCACTCCGAGCGCTTTGCCACGGGTGAGCGCAAGACCTGCGTGTTTGAGTACGTCTACCTTGCTCGCCCGGATTCCAACATCCACGGCCGCAACGTCAATGAGTCCCGCCTGGAAATCGGGCGCCGCTTGGCCAGGGAGTGCCCCGCTGATGCTGACCTGGTAATTCCCGTGCCCGAGTCTGGCAACCCGGCGGCGGTGGGCTACGCCCAGGAGTCGGGTATCCCCTTCGGCCAGGGTTTGGTGAAGAACGCTTACGTTGGCCGCACCTTCATCCAGCCTTCGCAGACCCTGCGCCAGTTGGGTATCCGGCTGAAACTGAACCCGCTGCGCGAGGTCATTGCAGGCAAACGCTTGATCGTGGTGGATGATTCAATCGTGCGTGGCAACACCCAGCGCGCCCTGATCCGCATGCTGCGTGAGGCGGGCGCGGCGGAGGTACATGTGCGCATTGCCAGCCCGCCGGTGAAGTGGCCTTGCTTCTACGGCATTGACTTTGCAAGCCCGGGGGAGTTGATCGCCAACGCAGTGACCGGTGACAACGAGGAAGAGATCGTGGCCTCGGTGTGCTCGGCGCTCGGCGCGGATTCCTTGGGGTTCGTCTCGATTGATGAGATGATCGCCGCCTCCGCGCAGCCACGCGAGCAGCTCTGTGCCGCATGCTTTGATGGTGAATACCCAATCGGCATGCCTTTGGGCAACCGCAACGCGGAGCTGGTCAGCGCCATGAAGCGCAGCTCCTGTGGCGGCGTGGACTAGCAGCCCCCGGAGCAGCTCCTCCGAGCCAGCACGTTTCCCATTCAGCAATTTTGTAAGCACACACTAGTAAAGGAACACCGACCAACCATGACGCAGCACAACGAAGGCGTTTCTTACGCCGCAGCAGGCGTGGACATTGAGGCCGGCGACAAAGCCGTGGAGCTGTTCGCGCCCCTGGCCAAGCGAGCTACCCGCCCTGAGGTCCGTGGCGGCCTTGGCGGCTTTGCAGGCCTGTTCGCGCTGGGCAAGTACCGTGAGCCTTTGCTGGCTGCGGGTTCTGACGGCGTAGGAACCAAACTCGCCGTAGCCCAGGCGATGGGCAAGCATGACACCATCGGCATCGACCTCGTGGCAATGTGTGTGGATGACCTGGTGGTGTGCGGCGCTGAGCCGCTGTTCCTGCAGGACTACATCGCTATCGGCAAGGTTGTGCCGGAACATGTTGCGCAGATCGTCGCCGGCATCGCGGAGGGCTGCGTACAGGCAGGTTGTGCGCTGCTCGGTGGTGAGACTGCGGAGCACCCAGGTGTGATGGAGCCCGATCATTACGACGTCTCCGCCACCGCCGTGGGCGTGGTGGAAGCTGATGAGGTGCTTGGCCCTGAGCGTGTGCGCTCTGGTGACGTGGTGATCGCCATGGCCTCCTCCGGGTTGCACTCCAACGGCTACTCCCTGGCGCGCCATGTGCTGCTGGAGAAGGCTGGTTTGCCGCTGGATGGCCACATTGAGGAGCTTGGCCGCACCTTGGGTGAGGAGCTGCTGGAGCCAACCCGCATCTACGCCCTGGACTGCTTGGCGCTGGCGGGTGAGTGCGAGGTTCACACGTTCTGCCACGTCACCGGTGGCGGCTTGGCTGGCAACTTGGAGCGAGTGATCCCAGAAGGGCTCACCGCGGAGCTTTCCCGCGCAACCTGGGCGCCAGGACCGATTTTCCGCCTCATCGAGTCTGTGGGCCAGGTGCCGCAGAGTGAGATGGAAAAGACCTTCAACATGGGTGTGGGTATGGTGGCCGTGGTGGCTCCGAAGGACCGCGACCGCGTGCTCGCCATGCTGGCTGCCCGCCACATTGACTCCTGGGAGCTGGGTACCGTCCGTGCCAGCGAGGAAGGCGAGGCCAAGGTAGTGCTCACCGGCGCTCACCCGGCCAACTCCTAATGCACCCGAAAGACCCCGCTCACCGTGTAGTGGGCGGGGTCTTTGGCGTTGAGGTTAGTCTTCTTCCTCAATCCACTCCGCGTATTCCGCTGGTACGTCGTCAGAGCGGTGGGGGCGAGGGTTCTTCCCAGACAGCTCGCGCTGCAACGAGTCCAGATCCATGTCTGGGGTGTTGTACTTCAACTGACGTGCAACCTTGGTCTGCTTCGCCTTCGCGCGTCCACGACCCATGGCATGACCCCCTTGAGAGTAGCGAGATGCGTCCCGGGAACTTGGACGCTCCGATAAGCTTTACAAATGTATTCCTGTTAGACACAATAGCCGCAAACACACGGATTTGTCGCAACGTCCCCCCTAGCTGGGGAAACGTTCCTCCCACTGCGCGATCATTTCCCCCGGAGGGTCATTTTCCACGGAGCGTCTCTTGTGCCTTGCGCCCCGCCTGTTCCGTCTCCGGCGGCAGCGAATCCCGGTCTAGCATCAGTGCCACGTCCCCGTTGCCAGCCCGCAAATCGGCTCCGGCCCCGACTCCGGTATCGGCCCCTACCGCGCTGCGCTTGAGCAGAACCAACGCGATCGGCCCCAGCTCAAAGTCATGCACAACGGTGCCGACGCGCCCAACGCCGCGTCCTCCCGCAAGAATCTCGGTGCCAATCGGCGGCAGCTCGGGGGCGGAACCGTCCAGGTGCGCCAGGGCCAGGACCCTGGGGGACCTACCTAGGTTTTCCACCCTGGCCACCGTTTCCTGACCCCGGTAGCAACCCTTGTTCAGGTGTACGGCGTTGTGCAGCAGCCGCCAGGACTCGTGGGGGATGGACTTCTCATCCAAATCCAGGCCCACCTCCGGCTCCACGGCGCGCACTCGTAGGGCGGTGTAGGCCATCAACCCGGTGAGCTTCACCCCAAGGTCTCGCTGCAGCGTGGCAGCCGCCTGTTCCAGATCCTCCACCAGCACATCCACGCAGTGGTAGCCAGCCAGGGTGTACTCGCGGCGCAGAGCAAAATCCTCCATCTGAGGCAGGGGTGCCGCTGATACCAGGGTGAGCAGGGCAAGGTGGGTGCGGCTGATCTCAACCTTAGACCAGAACACCATCTTCTCCAGGTAACTCTGCAGGGAGTCCACACCCCTGGGGCTTACGTCCAGGAAGAACGCCCCCTCATGAGCAATCACGCCGGCGTAGTGCAACACCCTGCCTTGCGGGTCAAGGTCGAGCGCCCACGTGCCCGCCTGGGACTCGTCGGAAAGCTTCTGGCTGAGCAGGTTGTTCAGGAATGTTGCCGCGTCCGGGCCCGCTACCTTGAGCACGGCACGGTTGGAGCGGTCTACAATGCCGCCGCCGCGGTCGAAGTTTCGCTGCTCGCTCAGTGGGTCGCCATAATGCCAGGCAACCCCGGCGAATTCGGGGACCTCGCCCTCCATGTAGGGTGCGGCCTGTGGAGTGGAAAGCAGGGCAGAGCTGTAGTTCATTCCCCCGATGCTAGTGCGACTACCGACGTTTTCGCTCGGGCACAGAAAACATGTTCAAGCCCACACCAATTGGCGCCAGTTCCGCCTCACGGCTTTGGCCTGTGATCGGGCATACTATTCATCATGGGTTGTACTCCAGATCCGATCGTGGTGGTGATCGAACCTTTCGGAGGTTCAATGCGGCAACACTCCCCGCAATTGCCCCTGGTGTTCGTTGACGACGCCGCAGTCACCCGTGGCGACGGCGTTTTTGAAACGCTGCTCCTCCGCGGCGGCCGCGTCTGCAACGCCTCCATGCACGCCGCTCGTTTCCAGAGCTCCGCGAAACTTTTGGACCTGCCCGCCCCCAATACCAGCCAGTGGCTCGGGGCCACCCAGGAGGCGGCCGCCCAATGGTTTGCCCGCACGGATCAAGACGCCAAGTGCGTGTGGACCTACACCCGCGGCCGCGCCAGCACCGGAATTCCCAGCGCCTGGCTCACCGTGAGCGCCGTGCCAGAACAGACCATCACGCAGCGAGAGCAAGGCGTGCGCGTCATGACCTCCCCGCGCGGCTACACCCTGGACATCCCGGAGGAGGGTTCGTCGAGTCCGGCGGGTGCGCCGTGGCTGGTGGTGGGCGCAAAAACCCTTAACTACGCGGCGAACATGGCCGCGTTGCGCTGGGCACAGGCCCACGGGTTTGATGACGTGATCTTTACCGAGGGCAATCGCATCCTCGAAGGCGCCACCTCAACAGTGGTCACCGTGCGCGGCAACAAACTGCGCACCCCCGCCCCCGAGGGCAACATCCTGCCCGGCACCACCCAAGCGGCCCTCTTTGAAGTGGCACAGGCCCAAGGGTGGAACTGCAAACTCAAAACCAACATGGACCTGGAATACCTCACGGAGAAAGCGGACTCCGTGTGGTTGGTGTCCTCCGTGCGCATGGCCGCGCGTGTGCGGCGCATTAATGACACGAAACTGCGCCGCCCGGACAACGCCGCCGAAATTGAGGCGCTCATTGCCCAGGCGATCGAGGGCCGCTAGCCGATAACGCGCTGCAGCTCGGCTGACATCCTCGGGGTGAGCTCGCCGTCGCGCACGCGCTCATCCACCCAACCGAGGTTGTTGTTCGGCATGAGCCCATACAGGCGCTTGCCTGGGCCGAATCCCGTGGGGCCGGTTGCGGTGACCATGGTGGAAGCGGACTCCAACTCCCAGGCGCGCTCGTTGAGCGGCTGCCCGTAGTAGATCTCCACCACGCCAGCAGCGCCCGCGGCAACCACCTCAATTTCATCCTTGAGGTTGATCCGCCAGAAGCCGGTTTCGCGCTCCTCAAGGCCGGTGGAATTGCCATTTTCATCCAGGCGCCACGTGCGGGACTCGTAGGTGAGGTAGTTTTCGCCATCATGGGCAAAGGTGAGCTGCTGGCCAAAGGAGAATTGGCCACCTTCTGGGGTGTCGGCTTGGCCGGTGCCGCGCCACACACCGACGAGGGGGAGCAGGGCCAGCAGGCCGTCGTGCAGATTCGGGCCTTCGCGCAGGTTCGCGGTGTCATCCGGGATAGGGAGGTCACCAAGGCCAGGGATGTTGCGGTGGGCGCTTTCCTTCCACTGCTCCGCGGCCTTTGCCACTTGGTCGGAGCCGCTGAGGGAAACGGCGGGGCTTTCAGCGTTCGTGTCAGGCTGGTTCACGTCGTTACGTTCTTCACTCATGGTTACCCATTATGCCCACTTTCTGGCGTGAACCTTGCATGCATACAGGAGGAGCACAGGAAAGATGTATAGAGTGGGGCGAATGCGCGCACTATTGATCGCTAACCCGAACTCCACCACGCAAGATCCGGCCCTGTTCCGCCGGGTGATCCCGGTGCTGTCCAAGGTGGAGGGCTTGGAGCTGCGTGCCCAGTTCACGCACGCGCCGGGGCATGCCACCGAAATGTGCACCGGCCTCAGCCGTGATGATTTTGACGTAGTGATCGCGGTGGGCGGCGACGGCACCGTGAATGAGGTAGTCAACGGCCTGCTGGGTAGCGTCCACGCACCCACTGCCCCTGACACCGCGCCCCGGCTGGCGGTCATCCCCACGGGCAGCGCTAACGTGTTCGCCCGAGCCCTCGGTTTCCCTGCAGACCCGCAGCTCGCCGCTGAGGCCCTGGCCCATACACTGGCCAACGAGCACACCCGCCTGGTGGAGCTGGGTACCTGGGATGATTCTTGGTTCGCGGTGAACGCCGGCTTCGGTATTGATGCCGACGTCATCGAGGGCGTTGAGCGCGTGCGCAACCGCGGCTTTGCCGCCACCCCGCTGCGCTACATGCGCGTGGCGCTGCGCGCGTGGCGTCGGATGCACCGCAACCCTCCGCACCTGGAGTTGCGGGCCTCTAATTCGGCGGGGGAGGAGATCCACGAGGCCGACTTGCCGCTGCTCATCGCCTCCAACACCAACCCCTGGACGTTCCTCGGGCCCTTGCCGGTGATCACAAACCCCCGCAATTCCTTTGATCAAGGCCTGGGTCTGTATGGCTTGCGTACCATTTCCGGGCCGCGCGGTGTTGCAGGCATGGCCCACCTGGTGGGCTTTGGCCACTCCAAACGCACGCTGCGCTGGTTGGAAAAGTTCACCTTCCGCTTTGACGACGCCAACCAGGTCCACCTGCGCTGCCACGAGGAACGTGGCTTCCAGGTAGATGGCGAATACATCGGCCAACTAGAAGAAGTCACCCTCAAGGCGGTGCCACAGGCCATCGAGGTCTACGCCCCGGTTGAGTCAATCCCGGCTACCCCGATGTCCACTCTGCGTGTGGCGTTGAGCTTCCTGTCCATCCGTATTTAGCAGTGCTAGTCGAACTGAGTGAACTCAGAAATCTCCACCACCACGTCCCGCTTCGTGGCGCTGAACAGGATCACCCCTCCGCTCACGGCAACGTAGTCGGCCTGGCTGCCAAGGGGCAGCGTGTTGGTGTCAAAGCTTAAGTCGAAGGCCTGGTAGATGGCCTCTTCACTCAGTGTGGTGGGGTTGTCCAGCACGAGTGTTGGCGTCATGCGAAACGTTGGGCCGTTGAGTCGCAGGTCAGCGCGCACGGTCACGGGCTCCTCCTGGCCGTCGATAGTGCCGCGAAGCTGCACCTCGCTGCTGGGCACGCCGGCGGGAGAGATGTTGTGCGGGTTGGAAATGTCTAGGTCAGGGATGTGCAGGAGCTCGCCCACCGCGACAGGGTCCAGGCGAACTAGGGACGACATAAGCTTGGCGTTCGCCCCATCCACGTTGCCCGCGAGGATATCCTGCGCGCTCATAGTTACATCTTTGAATTCCACCTGAGTGGATACCAGTCCGTAGCGGTTGCTGGTGGCGTCGTTAATGCTCGCTGCAACCGTGGGCACCTCCCCCTTCAGCACCCCGAGGAGGAACAGTGGACCGCCTCCTATGAAGACGCTGGGCACTTGTGTGAGCTCGGCGTCCGCGGCGATCGTGCGTGAGAGTTGAGCCTCCGCGCGGGTGGCTAGGGCGGTATCGGCAAGGAAACCGCAGCCCAGCACGGCTGAAACGGCACCCAGAGCCACCACAGATTTTTTGGAAAGCACCCTAGTATTGTACCTATGCTTCCCACCACGCCCCCAACGCCCGCCGAACTCGCCGCCGCCCGCGCTATCGCTGAGCAGGCCCAATCACACGATGGCCTCGCCCCAATCTCCGAGCAATTCCTCCGAAACCTCGCCACCAACCCCTTCCTCGGCGCCTACCAAGGTAGCGAGCTCGTGGGGTTTTGCACGTACGATGCCGCCAGCGCCGAGCTCGTGGTCGCCCCGAGCGCGCGGGGCAACGGTCATGGAACACGCCTGCTCACAGGGCTTGAGGCGCCAGTGTGGGCGCACGGCAACCTCCCCGCAGCGCAGCATCTCGCAGCAAAGATGGGCAGGGAAGTGGTGCGCGAGCTTTTGGTGATGGAAATCCAAAAAGAGGCGCTACTCGCGGCAGTGGACACCGCGGCAGCGGTACCGCAGGGCTATTCCATCAGCACCTTTGCCGAACGCCCGGAGCTCAAGCAGCAGTGGCTGGAGGCGAACAACCAGGCATTCTCCTGGCACCCAGAGCAGGGCGGCTGGGACCTGCAGCGGCTTGATACCGCAATAGACACTGAGTGGTTTTCTGCCAAGGACGTGCTGTTCCTGCTTGACGAGTCCCAGAACCTTGTGGGATTCCACTGGACCAAAGAGGTCCAAGGCGCGCCGGGCGAGGTGTACGTGGTTGGCCTGGCTGATAGCGGGCGCGGAAAAGGTTTGGGTACGCCCTTGGTTGCCGCTGGGCTCAAACATCTAGCGGAGCAGGGGAACACCGCGGTGATCCTTTATGTTGAGGCGGATAATGCACCGGCAGTTGCTGCGTATCAGCGCTTGGGCTTTAGCGTTTCGCAGCGTCACTGTTTGTACGGCGCGTAGCAGGGAGGCGCGCTAGGTGTACGGAAGGTGAACAGGAACCTTTAGCGGGGCGTGTACAAGGTTGTGGCGGTGTGGTGGCAGGTGTAATTTTGGGCACTTTAGCAGGAATTTTTCCCAATTGTTTGAGGGCTGACCAGCGCGTTTACCTGGGGCAAGTACCTGTTCACCTGTTGTTAGTTTCCAGGATAATTGCGTTTCAATAACGAACAATACTGTGTGCACTCGACGCCAAACTCATTACTGAAAGGTTTTCGCCAGTGTCACGCAAAATTCTGCTCGCCTCTGCTGTTGCAGCGTCCCTCGTACTTGCTGCTTGTTCCGAGACCTCTACGAGCTCCTCTTCCTCCGACGCAACCGGTGCGAGCGAAGTTGCCGCAAACCTGACCGGTGCTACCGGTTCCCTGGTTGCTGAGGGTGCATCCTCTCAGCAGAACGCAATGGACTTCTTCAACGTTCAGTACCAGCAGGCTGTTTCCGGCGCCTCCCTGGCTTACACCGCTTCCGGTTCTGGCTCCGGCCGTAAGAACTTCATCGGCGGCCAGGCTGTGTTCGCAGGTTCTGACTCCCCACTGGCTGATGACCAGGTTGAGCCAGCTGCACAGCGCTGTGGCGGCAATGAGGCTTGGCACCTGCCAATGGTGATCGGTCCAGTTGCTATTGCATACAACCTCCCAGGTGTGGACACCCTGAACCTTTCCACCGCAACCGTTGCAAAGATCTTCAACGGTTCCATCACCGCATGGAACGCACCTGAGATCGCTGCTGAGAACCCAGATGCAGAGCTGCCTGAGACCCAAATCTCCGTGATCTTCCGCTCTGATGAGTCTGGTACTTCCGACAACTTCCAGAAGTTCCTGGTTGCTTCTACCCCTGAGAACTGGGACACCACCGGCCAGGCCTTCCCAGCAACTGTTGGCTCCGGCGCAAACGGCTCCAACGGTGTGGCCTCTGAGGTTAAAAGCATCGAGGGTGCTATCACCTACGTAGAGTCTGGCTTTGCAAAGCAGCAGAGCCTGGGCGTTGCCAACATCGATTTCGGTGCGGGCCCAGTTGAGCTGAACCCAGAATCCGTGGGCGTTGCCTTGGACAACCTTGCATTCAAGACTGAGGGTCACAACATGGTTGTGGACACCGAGGCACTCTTCGCTTCTGAAAATGAAGGCGCATACCCACTGGTGCTCACCACCTACGAAATCGTCTGCTCCGCTGGTTACGATGAGAACACTCGCAACCAGGTGAAGGACTTCCTGACCGTTGCTCTGGAGAACCAGAACGACCAGCTTAATGAGCTTGGCTACATCCCAGTGACCGGCCAGCACCTCGAGCGCCTCCAGGCTGCTGTCGAGGCCATCTCCTAATCACCACCTGCAAGGAAAATTTACCTGATGTCCAGGCCAACCGGAACCGGAACTGGGGTTCTAGAACCCACCCAAGAGAAAAGCATGTCGCACACCCCATCGGGCAGTGACGCAAAGGGCGCAGGCGTGCGCCGTCCTGGCGACGTAATCTTTAGCAACGTCGCCAAGATTTCCGCAGTGATGATCACCGTCATCATCGCAGCCATCGGCGCCTTTCTCATCTGGCGCGCAGTGCCAGCGCTGCGCAACAACACCGAGAATTTCTTCACCTACTCCGCAAACTGGAACCTGCTGGATACCTCCGCAATGGCGTTCGGTATCCCCAACCTGTTTGCCTCCACGGTGATGATCTCAGTGATCGCGCTCGTGATCGCAATGCCGGTTGCCCTGGGCATCGCAATCTTCCTTTCAAACTACGCACCTACTCGCCTCGTGCGCCCACTGGGATTCCTGGTGGACATGCTCGCCGCAGTGCCGTCCATCGTGTACGGCCTGTGGGGCTGGCAGGTGCTGGGCCCAGCCCTCTCGGGCTTCTATGAGTGGCTCAACCGCGTAGCTGGAGATTTCTTCCTCTTCTCCACCTACTCAAACTCCCCAGCCTTCGCTACCGGCCGCAACATGTTTACCGGTGGCGTGGTGCTGGCGGTAATGATCCTCCCTGTGATTGCAGCAACCGCCCGCGAGGTCTTCATCCAGACCCCACGCGGCCAGGTGGAAGCAGCGCTTGCCCTCGGCGCAACCCGCTGGGAAGTAGTCCGCATGACCGTCCTCCCATTTGGTATGCCAGGCTATGTGTCCGGCTCGATGCTCGGCCTCGGCCGTGCGCTCGGTGAGACCATGGCGCTCTACCTCGTGGTTTCCCCCTCCTCCGAGTTCCGCTTCTCCATCTTTGACGGCGGCACCACCTTTGCAACCGCTATTGCAAACGCAGCTCCAGAATTTAATGATGACCTCCGTGCCGGGGCATACATCGCCGCGGGCCTGGTCCTGTTCGCACTGACCTTCGTGGTCAACTCCATCGCACGTTCCATCGTGGTGAAGAAGAAGTAGGCCACAGACATGACGAACATTACTGCCCCTGCAACAACCTCCAGCCCAACATTCCAAGGCATCAGCAGCAAGCGTAAAGCCACGAACTCCGTTGCAACCTTCCTGGTGTACGGCGTGATGGCGCTCGCCATGGTGCCCCTGGTGTGGGTGCTCTACACCCTCATCGCCCGAGGCCTCGGCCCAGTGCTCTCCCCTGAGTGGTGGACAACCTCCCAAAAGGGCGTGCTCTATTCCATGCCAGGCGGCGGAGCGCTCCACGCCATGGTGGGCACGCTAGTACAAACCCTGATTTGCTCCCTGATCTCCATCCCAATTGGCATCTTCACCGCAATCTACCTGGTGGAATACTCCAACGGTAACCGCCTGGGTAAGATCACCACCTTCATGGTTGACATCCTTACTGGTGTTCCTTCCATCGTTGCCGCTCTGTTCGTGTACTCCATGTGGATCGTGCTCTTCGGTATGGACCGCTCTGGCTTCGCCGTGGCACTCGCCCTGGTAATCCTCATGGTCCCTGTGATCATTAGGAACACGGAAGAAATGCTCCGCGTGGTGCCACAGGACCTCCGCGAGGCCTCCTACGCGCTCGGTGTTCCAAAGTGGAAGACCATCGCAAAGATTGTGCTCCCAACCGCACTCTCTGGCATCGTGACCGGCGTGATGCTCGCGATCGCCCGCGTGATGGGTGAATCCGCGCCAGTGCTGATCCTGGTGGGCTCCACTCAGGTGATCAACTGGGACGCGTTCGGCGGGCCACAATCCTCCCTGCCACTGATGATGCTGGACATGTACAAGGCCGGCACCGCACCAGCAGTACTGGACAAGCTCTGGGGTGCAGCATTCACCTTGGTGCTCATGATTACCCTGCTCAACGTGGGTGCTCGAATCATCTCCACCAAGTTCTCCGCAAAGTCCTCCTAAGCAAACTCCGCACAGATTCCAGGAAGCCCACAACATGTCTAACAAGCTTGAACTTCGCGATCTCAACATCTATTACGGTGATTTCCACGCCGTACAAGACGTCAACCTCACTGTGAGCCCACGCTCAGTCACCGCATTCATCGGCCCTTCCGGCTGCGGTAAATCCACCGTGCTGCGCTCCCTCAACCGCATGCACGAGGTCACCCCAGGTGCCCGCGTAGAAGGCACCGTCCTCCTTGATGGCGAAGACATCTACGGTTCCAAGGTTGACCCAGTAGCCGTCCGCAACACCATCGGCATGGTGTTCCAGAAGGCAAACCCATTCCCCACCATGTCCATTGAAGAAAACGTGGTTGCGGGCCTGCGCCTTTCCGGCGTGAAAGACAAGAAGCGCCTCAAGGAAGTAGCCGAGAAGTCCCTGCGCGGCGCGAACCTCTGGGACGAAGTGAAGGACCGCCTGGACAAGCCAGGTGGCGGCCTCTCTGGTGGTCAGCAGCAGCGTCTGTGCATCGCCCGCGCCATCGCCGTGGAGCCAGAGGTTTTGCTCATGGACGAGCCTTGCTCCGCACTGGACCCCATTTCCACCCTGGCGGTGGAGGACCTCATTCACGAGTTGAAAGAGGACTACACCATCGTGATCGTGACTCACAACATGCAGCAGGCAGCGCGTGTGTCTGATCAGACCGCCTTCTACTCACTGGAAGCAACCGGCAGGCCAGGTCGCCTGGTGGAGGTTGGCCCAACCAAGAAGATCTTTGAGAATCCGGATATGAAGGAAACCGAGGATTACATCTCCGGCCGCTTCGGATAATCAATCACAATCGTTTTAAGCCCCGCTCACATGGCGGGGCTTAAGGCATGAGTGGGGGAGAGTGATAGGCCAGGCAGTGGGGCCGCCGCAGGCTCATGGCTTTGTTCGCATGAAGTGCGGTGTGTGGGGCCTTTCAGGCTCAACCTGAAACGATCCCTAGCGCCCCAACTGACGTTCGATTTCACCAAGACGGCGCTGGAAGTCCAGGTTTTGGGCTTCGGCACTCTTTTGGTCGGTGTACTGGGCCGGCTTCAGCCCGGAGGTGAGATATACGATTTGGCCGGCAACGTTCACGGTGTGGTCCGCGAAGCGCTCGTAGTAGCGGCTCAGCAATGCTACGTCCACCGCTTGGCGCACTGAGTGGGGCCATTCACGGTTGGTGAGCAGGCTCATGATGTGGACGTGGAGATCGTCCACGGCGTCGTCGTCGGTGCTAAGGGTGAGGGCTACGTCGGCGTCGGGGTCGATGAGCAGGTCGTGGATCTGAGCCGTCATGTCTTGGCAAAGGCGGCCCATTTCCCGGAAGTAACCCATGATGGGTTCCTCCACAACCAGCTCGGGGTGGCGGCGCCGCGCGGTGGAGGCGATGTGGATGGCCAGGGTTGCCATGCGGTCGAGGTCCTCCACGATGTAAATGGAGGAGACGATCTGGCGCAGATCCCTTGCCACCGGGGCTTCGCGCGCGAGGAGTTCAACTGCGCGGTCGGTGCAGCGATCGCGAAGCTCGTTGAGTTCATCGGACATCGAAAGCGCCTGCTCGCTGTCTTCCAGTGAATTTTCAGTGAGCCCTTTGGAGGCATGGCTCAACACCTTTGCGGTGGAATCGCACATCAAAATGAGGTCGTGTGCAAAAGAGTCGAGGTGTTCACGGAAAGCTGAGCGCATGCAAAACATTGTATTTGCCCAACAAATCTTGTCTATCCGGGGAACCAACCTGGAGCGAAATTCAGACGATGTTCACCTGGATGTTTGCTGAAGTTTGCCGCACGCCCAAGGCTCAGTGCCCCAGGCCCCAGGCC